>JBDRPX010000031.1:0-58313 GCA_043826565.1 Candidatus Omnitrophota bacterium | reverse complement strand
TATATTTTTGCCTTTTAATGCTACAATTTTCTTGCTCCATATGATCTCCTGTTTTTTGTTTTGTTTGTCACTTACAAAATAACAGGTTTCTTACGATCTGTGGAGCTTTTTCTTGTCGCACTTGTAATTACAATCTACACTATAGACCAGGTATATTCAAATCTCCCATGGAAGCTTTTAACTGCTGTGCCGCCACTTTCTGAACTTTTTCCGAAGCAGCGTTCAAACATTCTACCAAAACTCTCTGTAAAACATCTTTTTTATCCAAAACCGCATATTCATCACTTATGCTTATTGAGATTATCCGCTGTGTCCCGGACATCACAACCTTCACCTTTCCTCCCAAGGCCTCATGTTGAATCTCTACTTTTTCTAATCCCTTTTTTATTTCACTTATTTTCTTTTGCGCTTCAAACATATTTTTAAGTTTATCCAGCATTTTGTTACCTCCGTTAATGAGTAGATGCTTTGCGGAATCGCAAAGCATAGGGCCTTGCCCGTCTGCGAATTAACCCCTGAATCGTCCCGAAACCTCGGGACTGGTTCGGGGTAAAACAATTACCAAACGAATCTATATATTACCATATTTAACCTTTTTTTCAATTAATAATTGTCTAAAATAAATAACTGTGCTAGGATATACCCTATGAAAGTCAACCTTAACTCTAAAATTAACAGCAAATTAAAGAGCTTTGCCAATAAAAAAGCTAAAGAATACAAGCTTGAACAAATTGATCCAATGCTCTTTGCCGGCATCAAAGAATTTATCTTACGCGATGGTAAACGCGTACGGCCTACTTTCTTTCTGCTTTCTTACCTGGGATATTCCCGGAATAAACGCCTGCCCCGAGATTTAGTTGAAACATCTATTGCTTTTGAGCTACTGCATGATTTTCTTCTGGTACATGATGACATTATTGACAATTCCGACACCCGGAGGGGCAAACCTACCCTGCACAGGATATTTCAGCGCGGCTTAAATGAATCCGAAAAAATCGGCCAAGACCTCAGTATTGTTGCCGGAGATATTATTTACGCTATGGCCATTGATGCCTTTTTATCATTTAATGCCCCGCTAAAAGTGACCAAAGTTGTGCTTAAATCATTTTTAAAATCAACAATATTAACCGGCGCCGGGGAATTTATTGACATTAAAAATGGATTAATAAGCATAAATAAAATAAAAGAAAAACAAATTCGCTTAAATTATCTTTTAAAAACAGCTGAGTACACTTTTATGTCTCCCCTGTTCTGTGGATGCATGTTTGCCGGTGAAAAATTTTCCGAAGCTAAAAAAATTGAAAAATATGGACAATATCTTGGTGAGGCATTTCAAATACAAGATGATCTGATCGGTATATTTGAAAAAAGCAAGGTTATCGGGAAATCCGTTCTGAGTGACATTATGGAAGCAAAAAAGACACTACCGATTTTCTGGGCATACCAGAACTCAAGTAAACTTGAAAAAAAATTCATCGAAACCTGCCTGGGAAATAAAAATCTCTGTTATGCTGACCTGCAAAAAATCAGAAAAATAATAAAAGAGACCGGAGCTTACGCAGCTACTAAACAGGAAATACAAAAGCTGCTCACAAAAGCAGAACAAGTACTTGAAAGGACAAGCATGAGCCGCTCTTATAAACAGCTTTTCAGAAAATACGTTAAATCCTACATTAAACTTTAGTAGGAATATATTTCAAATAAACTACCTTAATTTCCGGACTGGTACAAATCACATTATACATTTCACCCGGCTCAACTTTGACCGCATCACCTTCAGATACCGGGAGAAACTTATCATTAACCCTTATTGTCCCGCAGCCATTAACTACATAAAACATTATTTCTTCAGAATCCTGATTTATATATAATCCGGATTCTCCGTCAAACTGTAAAACCAGAATGCCCCATTCGTATTTATCATTGTTGAATAATTTTTTATTGCCATGGTCACCATATTGAAACATTAAATCTGTTTCCGAGATTTTTTGCATAATCTATCTCCGAATGTTGAGATTAAACTTAACTGGTCCTGATTAATTCAATTCTATATCAATTTGGGTAAATTCCCCGGATCTAATTTTTTCAGCATAAGGCGCGGGGATAACTTCTCCGTCTATATTGATTTTTTTCCCCTCACGCCCCTGGAGAACAATTTTGCTTATCTTTACAGCTTCCTTACCAAACGTATTTTTTCTTTTAGGATTATGATACACAATTAAAGTTGAGCCCAGGAAACTGAACGCATAATAATTTTCACCTAAATTAACAACCCTTGTTTTGCCTTCCTGCGGATAATATTTACAGGAACAATCTTTTTTTGTAAACATCCAGGCCGGTAAAATAGGCTTAAATACCAGCTCTATTGTTTTATCTTTGTTTAATCGAAATGGATTCATCCCCGCATTCATCCACAGCCACATATTTACAAATTCTGCTGTTGACCCGCTTAAGCGTGCCACAAAACCGTTTCCATGAAGTCTTTTGTCCGGATAAGCACTACTCACAATAAACGATGAGTTTTCCAGCACACTTCTGCCATAACGTGCCGGCGGCTGATACGGAATTAAAACTTTCTTAAACTCATCAAAAAACTCATCATACAAACCGTTTCGCAGCAATTCTAATATGAATTTGTATTCCATATGAAGCCAGATCGATTCATTTTCCAGCCATCCCGGAGTGAAAATTCGGGCCCGGCCGATCTCTTCACTCATTTTTTTAAGTGAAGCGTTAACTTTATACATCTGCAAAGGTTCATCGTAGAGAAGACTTCCTCTGGTTTTTTCATATAAATTTTTAGCATCTTCCGGGGAATTCCCGATTCTCAATGCATGCACCTGACCTTCCAGAAAAAGAGGCAGCGGCACCTGTTTAAACTTCTGTGGCCGGACACAAAACAAACCGTCCTGACTGATTTTGTATCCGCTACCCTCAGTGTTTTTAATCTTTTCATAATCTGTAACTTCATTAATAAAATAGGTATGGTATAATCCGTTATTTTTATCCTTAGCTTTGATAATCCCCAAATCAACTTTTTGTTTCATTTTTTCAAATATTGATTTTAAGACGCCAATAGTCATTTTCTGTTCAATTCCGCTTACTCCATCATGTATCTTTTTACGATACAACTCTTTAAGCGTATATGTCTTATCCCAATAGATCATATCCTTATTAGATTTTTTGCTTGATAAATAATTACCTACATATTTTTCCAAAGAAGTAAGAAATTCATAGATTTCCTCGGGGATCCCAAAAGATTGTTTATCCTCAACCTGCAATTGTTCAAGGGCCTGACAAACAAATGAAATCAGTCGGTTTAATTCCATGGTTTCACATGTCGAAGAGCCGAAAAGACCCGGCAAGCCATTAAGAGAATCATACCAACCGGGCTTATTTGCCTCCATTTCAATGCCTGATCCAAACGGATCAAAAGAAGCCATTTTATTGACTACTAAACAGATGATTTTAACCAGTAATGTCGTTTTATAAACACTGCCTTTTCCGTGCTCGGTACGAACTCTCCAATCATCCTTTTTAATTTTATGGCTGATCTGGGAATCTTCCTCCATTTCTTCCATGGTTACAGAATGATATTGCCTTACCCTGCCCTCAAAAAGGATATACTTTTCATCTCTTGATTTAACCTTTACAAAATTATTAAAAAACACAAAAGATTTACTTTTAAGAAGCAATTCCTGCAAGCCTTCCGGATATATCGCTAAATATGATTCTAAAGCGTCCATATTATAAGTCCAGTGATCTATCCAAAAACCGTCACCATGTTCTGCTTTGGCCCGCTGTTCACAACAAGACATTAATGCCTCAAAAAACTTTTCATTGTTCGTTTTTAAATGAATATCGTTTTCCTCTAAAAATGTAAACACATCACCCGGGGCAAAATCTTTTTTCGCAAAACCCACAAATTTAACATAATCATCTTTTTTCTTAAACAGGGTGGCATACTTTTTAAACACCTTCTCGTTCTTTAAATTAAAACGCGTTCCAATAACGACAAGCGGATTAAATCCATCAAGCTGCAGCAGATTGAAAAATGTAACCGCATTACTGTCTCTAACTTCCGTGTTGAACCATACATCATTCCTGCGATTCTGGTTAACATCACGAAAATTACCGTTTCCCTGTGAAAAATATGTCGGTTCGGTCAGAAAATTATTATAATCCCGTTCTAAGTCACCATGTTTACGCGAATAGACGTGAAAAATAAAAGACTTATCTTTAGCTTTAATCGACAAAGGATAGCCGCCTCTTAAAACATTATCCAAAAATGTCTGCTCACAATAGCAATTGTAAATAACATCATCACTGAGCGTGAAAACATTATGTTGTATTTTTTCCTGAATCATCCTGTTTTCATCATATTTATTTTTTAAATAGTCTGGAGATTGAGCTTTGTGAATCAGATTACTTAAATGTCTCTCATCTTGGGCATAACCGGTTAAGCTATCCATGGAAAATTCTTCTTCAGCATTAAGCGTGATATTTCCATAACCAAAAGCCGAAGGCGTCTTATTGCTCTTAGCCTGAAAATCAGCTCTTTTAAACCCTTGAGCATAAAAGCTTTCCGGGAAACTAAAATCCGTAACCGGGCCAAAAATCTCCTCAGGATCCACAATAAATTCACTTTTTTTGCGCAACGAATTCTTTTCGATAAAGTTATAATAAAAGTTACCTCCTTTGATATAGATAACCTGCGGCCTGTCGGTCGGATCAACTGCTAATTTATAATACGGAACCTCGTATTTAGTTACCAACTTCACCTGCATCCAGGCTTCCATTGTCCGGCCCAGTTCCTTTAAAAACTTATTTCCCAGCGCATAAGGAATGATCTGAGGCAAACCATCTATTATTTCCACAGTTTTTTTACTATTTGAAATATTTTTAACCGTTACTTTTCTTATTAAACAAGCCAATGGCTCATTACTCAACGTAAAATAACTAACTTCAACGGAAAGCCCTAAAGTATCATTTTTTTCAATTAATCTTAAATCAAAAGGAGAAATACTCATTTTCCTTTCAATACAAAACTGATTATTATCCAGACTATTCTTAAACGGCTCATAGCAATCTACATTATTCCCGGTTTTTACTTTTAAAAAAGTTCTAAAACCATGGGTGGAAACCAACTGCCAAGCCTTATTCGCCGGGAAGAATTCCAATATTGAACGATTTTTGTTTTTCGTGCCAAAGCTGACAACTCCCTGGCCCCGGTTGACATAAAATCCCCACATCGGAACACCAAAAAGCCCGGCTATCCCGGGAAAGAAGCTGGCAAAAGGTTTTGCCAGATCATAATTTGTAATCACAAATTTTCCGTCATCCTGCATGCAATATTCTACTTTTCGCTCACATCTAGTTTGCTTAGCCATTTTTTCCAGTCTCCTTGTCTCTTCCTTTATTGTTCCATAATTGACAAAACACAATAAATTCTACCAAAAAACATCTATTTTTTCCAATATAATCTTTTTATCCGCGATTACGCCTTAATATACGTGGAAAGTTTTTTTATTCGTTTAAGCATATTCGGATGAGTACTAAATAATTCAAATATTTTATCCGCCGTACGCAACTTCACCCCGGAATTTCGTAAAGCTTTCAATTCATCAGTATCTATACTGCCACTATTATCAATATCAATCTGGCTCAAATCTTTAAGCTCGCCAAGTGCACGCGAAGGATCGTTGATAAAAAAAGCTTTTACACCCTCTATTTCCCTTAGATCCTCTCTTTTTATCCGCGCACTTCCATAAACCAGCTTATATAAGGCCGAGGCTAAATAACGCGGGTGATTTCCTAAAACCACCGAGCCCCGGTCGGCAAAATACTCTCTTACGCGGGAGCCATAAAGCACGATCAGATTCGTAATAAAATAACAAATTAAAGCCGCTAATCCCAATAAAGCCGTATTCTGTCCGTTACGCCGGCTTCTTCCGCCGCCGAAAAGCAGCAGATGAAAAGCGATTCGATATAAAACAAGAGGTATAACGGAAAGCAGGGTTATGGTTACCACATCTCTATTCTTGATGTGGGCTATTTCATGCCCCAGCACAGCTCTCAGCTCATTTCTATCAAGTAAATTAAGAATTCCTTTGGTAACACAAACCCTCCCGTCACTCAACCACCGTCCAAAAGCAAAAGCATTAGGCGTGCTTATCGGAGAAACACCAATACGCGGCACAGGAATCCTTGCCGCCTGAGCAAGTTCTCGGATCAATTCAAAAAGCTGAGGATACTCTGCCTCGGTAACATACTTAACCCGCATCGTCCATTCAACTATTTTCGGGCCGACCATAAATTGAATAGCCATAATAAAAAACGTCAACAGAGCATAAAAGAAAAAATTATAGACACCTAAAGAATAGGCTATCATGGTAATCAGCGCATATACCAATGCACACATTATCATTACTAAAATATACATGCGTAATTGTAAAAAAAACATAAAATCTCACCTTAAAGTTAGATTTACATCAGGAAGGAAAATATATTATACCATTTCTTTTAGAAATTCTTCTAAGTATGATTTATCTTCATTATCCAGATAGGTAAACTCTACTCCAACAGGAAAAACACGATTACCCTGTTCGTCATTAAATGGTTCTTTTCCAATCCATTTAACATCTGCTTCCACCTGAGTTATCTCCGGATTATTCGGAATATCTATATTGACATTTAAGCGTGTGCTCCGGCCAAGCCGAAACGGTGAATAAAAACGCGCTCCATCGACACTTATATCCTCCGAAAAACAACCGTATTGCAAATCACTTGATTCGATACTTTGAAACCTAACAAATAATGATGCCGGTTTTCTTTTTGAAAATCTTCTTTCATCCATATTAGCCTCCTTGCCAATATAATAAAATTACTCGGAACCCTCGTCCTCAACTGTCTCTTTTTTAATATATGATTCTCGCCCCGGGGGGATAGACCCGCTGGACATCGGCGCTAAACTCATAACCACATTAATATTATTCATTCCTTTACGCTGAAAAGCCACAATACAACTTTCGTTTCCTTTTTCAAAATTCATTATTACTGTACCAAACTCAACAGAATTGATCATATCCCAACCGTTAAAGATCATCGTTCTCTTATAAAAATTTATTAAAGCACTAATATCCGCCTTCCCATTATAATTTAATGTTCCCATCCGGGTCTGACTATTTTGAAAAACAAATGAGTCCTTACGCACCAGAATAAATCCCGCCGGTACCGGCAAATCATCGAAACGTAATTCCGTCGACATTTCCACTATTGATTCCGGATAATTGTCTGCTTTACTGCTGTTGCCGCCACTAGGAGTTAACCCCGCACACCCTCCGGCAAAAATTCCCACCATCACTATTAACACTAGTATAATCACACTTTTTCTTATACTCACCCCTTACCTCCCTTTTTTGAAAGTTTCATATAAAAAAAGTATATTAAAATTTTTTATTATTTTATTAATAAATATAATTAACTTATCTTCTGCTAATGATTTATATTTTATCATACCACATAGAAAAATCAAGAAGGATATCCCGAAAGGGCTCTAATAAGGGAAAATGGTGCCCCTGAGACGATTTGAACGTCCGGCACTCGGTTTAGGAAACCGATGCTCTATCCTACTGAGCTACAGGGGCACAAATAATAGTGAGTTTTCTTGAAAAATGTGATTGCAGACATATTAACATATTAAATATCAAGAAGTTACAGATAACTCAAAAGCTAAAATCCAAAATTCAAAATTACAATTAAAAAATCAAAAGTTTAAAGATTCAATTGTTGAATATTATTGCGTATAAAATTATTGAAAACAAGAATGCTAAGTGTAAAAATGACAACAAGATGAATAACTTTTTAATTTTGCCTTGAATTTTTGACATTTGCCTTTTGAGTTTTGATTTGGCAACTGGATATAAAATAAAAAAAAGAAAATATTACAAAGTTTGAGAAAGAACCCTAATAGTTTTATTATATTTTAGCACATTAACGGCAAAAATCAATAGACGCCCCAAGATCAAAAAAAAAGGTTCTTTCTTATTTAGGTTGATTGAAAGAACCTGATTACAGCGATTAAAAAACCCGATTATAAAGATATACTAATAGAAATTAATCTCTGTAATCTTTTAATAATCTGTGTAATCATGAGGCATTCTTAATTTGTTCTAATAACTTGCAAATCATTGAGTTACAGAAATACATTCAACTTAATTAAGAATGACCCAAAAAAAACAGGCAAACTAGTGTATTTATCACAGCGTTTGCCTGCTACCTATGCTTTAAATTCCATAGCTTTTAAACTAATAGACTATCACCGAAGTTACCGGGTAACCTTTTAATTTTTTTCGTCCTTTTAAAAAAGCAAGTTCAATTAAAAATGACATTCCCACGATTTTTGCTTTTGCCTTTTTCAGCAATTCGCCGACAGCCGACACAGTTCCGCCTGTCGCCAGCAAATCATCAACAACCAAAACACGGGCATTATGCTTAATCGCGTCACGATGGATTTCCAGGGTATCTTTTCCGTATTCCAATGAATAAGTAACACTATAAGTATTGTACGGCAGTTTCCCCTTTTTTCTTACTAATACGAGTCCGGCATTTAATTTATATGCTAATACCGCCCCAAAAATAAAACCTCTTGATTCGACGCAAACCACAGAATTAATCTTCTCGTCTCGATACTGCTTATACATAGTATCTACTGCTTTTTTAAACATCCGGGGATCCTGTAAAAGAGTAGTAATATCTTTAAAAAGTATTCCTTTTTTAGGAAAATCCGGGATATCTCTAATTGATCCAGAAAGAATGTCTACTATTTTCTTCAATCTTCTTCCTCCATAAATACTCTAAGTTTTTTTAAAGCATTATTTTCAATCTGACGCACACGTTCCCTACTGATTTTAAAACTCTTTGCTGTCTCTTCAAGCGTACGGAAGGTACCATCTTCTAACCCATAACGTAATATTAATATCTGCCGTTCTCGATCATTCATCCGACTAAGCAGTTCCGCGATTTTTTCCTGTCGCAAAAGCTGACTAAGTTCCTCGAACGGTGAAGCTACTGATTCATCCTCAATTAAATCCATAAATTCACCGGAAGAATCTTCACCAATCGGCTTATGCAAAGAAGTAGTCCGGGTGACTATTTCACTTAAACTCTTGGCTTTTTTTAAGGAGATACGCATTTTTTTAGCTATCTCTTTATCATCTGGTGTCCGGCCTAGTTTTTGAGTCAGCCGCTCACTGGTTCTTTTCCATTTCGTTATTGTTTCCGTAAGATAAACCGGCACTCTAATGGTCTTACTTTGATTAGCAATTGCCCTAGTTATGTATTGCCGAATCCACCAGGCAGCGTAGGTACTGAAGCGATATCCTTTTTTATGATCAAATTTCTCCACACCACGCATAAGCCCGAGATTACCCTCTTCAATCAAATCTGTTATCGGTACGCCTAAGAAGCTATACTTCTTGGCAATATTAACAACAAGCCGCAAATTTGACTGGATCATCAGCTTACGTGCCAAGGGATCACCACGATTCGCTTTTTTGGCTACTTTTAGCTCTTCAGAAGGCGTTAACAACGGGATATTCTTTATGTCTTTTAAATAAAGACGAATTGGGTCCATTGCCATAGTGTTATTTTTTCCTTTTTTTATTTTTCAGCAATTACAGCTTGAGCTGCTGCCAAACGAGCTACGGGAACTCGATAAGGAGAACAACTCACATAGTTAAGGCCAACACGATGACAGAACTTTACTGATTCAGACTCACCACCATGCTCTCCACAGATTCCGCATTTGAGATCTTTTTTGGTTTTTCTACCTAACTGAACTGCTGTCTGCACAAGTTTACCAACTCCGTTCTGATCAATAGTCATAAACGGATCATCCGGCAATACTTTCTTTTCGATATAATCCGGCAAGAAAACTCCGGCATCATCACGGCTATATCCAAAAGTCATCTGAGTTAAGTCATTAGTTCCAAAAGAGAAAAACTCAGCTTTTTCGGCAACTTCATCAGCAATCAATGCTGCACGAGGAATCTCAATCATTGTTCCCACCATGTATTTAACTTTTGATTTTGCTGCTTTAATAATCTTGTCTGCAGTTTCTCTAACAATCGGCTCAAGGAAATCAAATTCTGCCTTAGTACCAATCAAAGGAATCATGATTTCCGGAAGAACTTTAATTCCTTTTTTTGCCATATTAACTGCTGCTTCGATAATCGCGGTAGTCTGCATTACACATAATTCAGGATATGTAATTGACAAACGGCATCCGCGATGTCCAAGCATTGGATTTAATTCATGCAGCTTGGTTACAAATTCGAGTACCTTTGCTGTCGAGATATTTAAACGCTTTGCCATTTCTTTTTGACCGGCAGCATCATTTGGTAAGAACTCATGCAAAGGCGGGTCAAGTAAACGAATCGTTACCGGCAATCCATTCATTTCTTTGAATATGCCTTCAAAATCCTTACGTTGAAATGGAAGCAATTTCTTCAAGGCCTTTTTGCGTTCTTCAAGGCTCTGAGCAAGGATAAACTCGCGAATTGCCCAGATTCTTTCACCTTCAAAAAACATATGTTCTGTTCTGGTTAAACCGATTCCTTCTGCTCCCAATTTGCGCGCTGCCATTGAATCTTTCGGAGTATCAGCATTTGTTCTAACATTAAGTTTGCGATACTTATCCGCCCAGGTCATTATCTGCATAAACATCTTGTAAGTCGGGTTCTTTTTTGCCGCAGCATTATTTTCCACAACTCCGGCAATTACCGGACTAGATGAAGTCTTAATATGACCTAACATAACTTGGCCTGAAGTTCCATCAAGTGAAATCCAATCGCCTTCTTTAATTACTGTTTTACCAACAGTTATCTGCTTTTTAGCATAGTTTATGTTTAAAGCGCTGCAACCAGCAATACAGCATTTCCCCCATCCGCGCGCAACAACCGCGGCATGAGAAGTTACTCCGCCAGTTGAGGTCAGGATGCCTTCAGCCGCGGACATACCCGCAACATCTTCCGGAGAAGTCTCATGACGCACTAAAATCACATTCTTGCCTTTTTTCTTCCATGCCACAGCTACATCTGCTGTAAAAACTACCTGCCCGGATGCTGCTCCCGGACCTGCTGGTAAACCTTTAGCAATGGTTCTAGCATTTGCGCTTGCTTTAGGATCAAAAATCGGGAACAAAAGCTGATTTAACTGATCTCCTTCTATACGCATTAATGCTTCTTTATCTGTAATCATTTTTTCATTAACCATATCTACGGCAATTTTAACTGCCGCAAGACCTGTACGTTTTCCGGTACGAGTCTGAAGCATGAACAACTTTCCTTCTTGAATAGTAAACTCAACATCCTGCATATCCTTATAATGCTTTTCCAGTTTATGACGGATATCATTAAGTTCTTTATAAATCGCCGGCCATTCTTTTTTAAGATCACTAATCGGCTCAGGAGTTCTAATTCCCGCAACAACATCCTCACCCTGTGCATTAATTAAGAATTCACCAAAAAATTCAGTACCGCCGTTAGAAGGATTACGAGTAAAAGCAACACCAGTTCCTGATGTATTACCCATATTACCAAATACCATGGCCTGAACATTTACCGCTGTTCCCAGCAAACCAGTAATCTTATTGATTCTTCGGTATATTACAGCCCGAGGAATATTCCATGAACCAAACACTGCATTAACTGAAGCCATTAACTGTTCTTTGGCACTGCTGGGAAAAGGTTTTTTCACATGCTTTTCGTAAACCTTTTTATATTCTCCACAAAGCTCTTTAAGTTGATCTGCCTTTAGATCAGTATCTAACTTCACTTTGTATTTTTTCTTTATGGCAGTTATCTTTTCTTCAAAATGTTCATGATGCACGCCCATAACAACATCGCCGAACATATCAATAAAACGACGATATGCATCCCAAGCAAGTCTTGGATTTTTTGTCTTTTTAGCCATACCTTCAACGGCTGCGTCATTAAGCCCAAGATTAAGCACTGTATCCATCATTCCCGGCATTGATGCCGCAGCACCGCTTCTAACCGATACTAAGAGCGGATTATTAGCATCGCCTAATTTAGCACCCATTGTTTTTTCAAGCTTTGCGATATTTTCATCAATCTGCCTTTGAAGCTCCGGCGGATATTTATTACCATGTTTATAATAGTAATCACAAACTTCTGTGGAAATAGTAAATCCCGGAGGTACGGGCACTCCAATCTTAGCCATTTCAGCAAGATTAGCACCTTTGCCTCCAAGAATATCCTTCATTGTTTGATTACCTTCAGACTGTCCTTTACCAAAAAAGTATACATATTTCTTACCCATTGCTACTACGTTCTCCTTTCTAACCATTACATCTTGTTTTCTATCGAAGTTTATCTTCTAAATAATATTGCACCTTATCTGCGGCAATTCGTTCCTGCCGCATTGTATCACGATCTCTAATCGTTACCTGATCATCGTCTAATGACTGGACATCCACGGTAATACAATATAATGTTCCAATTTCGTCTTGTCGGCGGTAAAGTTTACCAATAGAAGCAGTATCGTCGTATTTTACCACAAACTTTTCCTTAAGGCTACTACAAATTTTTTTCGCTTTTTCCACAACTTCAGTATTTTTTTTCAAAAGAGGCAATACTGCTGCTTTATACGGAGCAAGGTCTTTATCAAACCCCAATACCACCCGTGTCGCATCATTAACTTTTTCTTCACGATAAGCGTCGACTAAAAAAGCTAATGTCGCACGGTCAACTCCTCCGGAGGGTTCGATAACATATGGTAAATATCTCTCATTATCTGCCTGATCAAAATAAGTTAAGTCCTTACCGCTGGCCTGAGCATGCTGTTTTAAGTCAAAATCTCCACGATTAGCAATTCCTTCTAACTCCGACCACCCAAAAGGAAATAAATATTCCACATCCGTACACCCTTTTGCATAATGCGCAAGTTCATCATCCCCATGCGCACGTAAGCGAAGCTTTTCTTTATCCATACCTAACGCTAAGTACCAGTTAAATCTCTCCTGAATCCAAGACTCATAGAACTTGTCCGCATTTTTTGGATTAACAAAATACTCTATTTCCATCTGCTCAAATTCCCGGGTACGAAAAGTAAAGTTTCCCGGAGTAATCTCATTACGAAAACTCTTTCCGATCTGGGCAATTCCAAAGGGAAGTTTTCTGCTGCGGGAATTAACCACATTAGTAAAATTTACAAAAATCCCCTGAGCTGTTTCCGGACGCAAATACGTAACCGCACCGGAATCTTCAACCGGACCAAGAAAAGTTTTGAGCATTAAATTAAAAAGGCGCGGAGGATTTTCTTTTAAGTCGATTTTTGCACCGCAACCGGAACATTTTTTAATATCCCCGTCTCCTTTTAAATGATCTACTCGAAACCGTTTCTTACATTCTTTGCAATCGACCAAAGGATCGGTAAACCCATCAACATGCCCGGAAGCTTTCCAAACATTAGGATTCATTAATATCGCCGCATCAAGCCCTTCCATATCTTCACGCCGATGGACAACCGCCTTCCACCAAGCTTCTTTCACATTGCGTTTAAGTTCAACCCCCAGAGGACCGTAATCCCAGATACTGCCAACCCCCCCGTAAATTTCCGAGCCCTGAAAAATAAAACCCCTTCTTTTACACAAAGAAACTATACTATCCATCGACACAGTACTCAAAATATCCACCCCTTTTTAGTTATATTTTTATTCAAGTTAAATATTAAACAACAGCATATTTAATTTTTTTTATAAATTCCAGTGATTTAAACCGATGGCCTACATGAAAATCTATAAAATTACGCAACACCTGGCCCAATTCCTTACTAACACTTCCCACCATTTTAAAATTGGGGACTTGCCGTAACTCGATTTTTTCGATATGGTTTATCGAAGCAATAGTTCCATTCATCACACTACTGGCAAACTTATCGGCCTCAAAACACTTTGGACACAAAAGCCCGCCGAGCACAAAACTAAATTTGCTTTTTTCTACTATAGGCCCATTACAACTCACACAGCAATCAAAACTCGGCTTAAACCCGGAAAGTTTTAGAAACTTGACCTCAAAAATCGCCGCAATATGCTTAATTGCCTCTTCATTATTTACAAAAGTCAAAAACTCCAAAAGTAATTCAAAAACTTCGCAATTTTTTTCTTCAAACGGCATTGCGGCATTCACAAGTTCCAGGAAATAGGCCGCAATGCTGAATTTATCGATATCCCGGCTAAGATTGTCAAAATTATCTAATAAATCTGCCTGACTAATAATATGCAAATCGCTTCTTTGCTTTTCATAAAAAACTATTTTATTCAGGCTAATCGGCTGAAAACTCGTTCCGAATTTATCAACCTTTCTTCTCGCCCCCTTAGCTTGGGCGCTGATTTTGCCAAACTCATATGTAAAAAAACTAAGCAGGTAGCTCGATTCCCGATAATCTCTTCGCTCTAAAACAATCGCCGTAGTTTTATGAATTGCCATTTTAAAAAGTCAGCACAAAAAATATTAAACTTGTTATACTTATGCCTACCAGCGCTCCGGCTACCACCTCTTTTAAAGTATGATATCCTGGCCTAATACGGCTTTGCGCAATTAACAACGCCATGATAAAAACAGCTGACATTATCAATTTACTATGTGAAATAAACAGGCTAACTGTCCAGAACGAAAAAGCCACCGCCGAGTGTCCTGACGGCATCCCGCCCCGAAGTGGTTTACCTCTGCCTAATTTAACTTTTGAAAAAATAACGGTACCCAGAACAGTAATTAAGGCTATAAATGTCACATGCAGCGGCTGCTCTCTGATATAGTCAATTCCAGTTTGTATGTTTTTTTTGGGAATAATTGTCGCAAATAAAATATACGCAACAAAAACAGCGTTTATTGCCGCAACCAGAACTGCTCCGGCAGAAATATCTTTAATAATTCTCGCCAAGGGATGAAATTCGTCAGTTATCAAATCAATTACTATTTCCACAACTGTATTAAACATTTCCGCCATAAAAACAAAACATACGGTAATCAGCAAAAGAATCATCTCTGATTTTGAAAAATTAAAATAAAGACCCAACAAGAGTGCAATGATACCCACCAAAAAGTGCAATCTCATATTCCGCTGAGTCTTCAAAACATACATAAACCCTTCTATGGCGTAATTAAAACTGTCGACTAATCTTCGTTTATGCACTTTTTTCCAATATCTCCTCTTGATTTTTTTTCATTTTGGCAAAACCACGTTTGGTAGTATCAATATATCCTATTAAATGCAGGATTCCATGAATAAGGTAAAGTGAGAGCTCTTTTTCATAAGTTGTCTCAAAGATACTTGAGCATTTTTTGGCTCTTTCCACAGAAATTACAACATCACCTAAAACTTGTGAATTTAACTGGCGAAATTCCCCATCCCCCATCCTAAAAGCCAAGACATCGGTAAATCGGTTTTTTCCTAAATATTTTCTGTTTAATTTCCTGATCTGGGCGTCATCAACCAGTAAAACACTTATCTCAACTCCATCCAGCCCTTCGTGCTTAAGAACTTTGTTCGCCAGTTTCCGAAGTTGTATTTGACTGACCATTGCTTTTTTCTGTAAGTTTTTTATCGTTATTTTGTTCATTTTGAATCTGCGTCAAATCCGGATATTCTACTCGAGTATGGAATATCCCGTTTAAAATATGGGTAAAAACTTCCGAAATTATGTGTAAATCTTTTAATGTTAGGTTACATTCGTTCAATTGCCCGTCAATAAACTTATTATTGATGATTCGATTGACCATTTCTTTAATCTTTGCCGGCGTCGGCTGTAGCATGGACTTGGACGCAGCTTCTACTGAATCAGCGAGCATCACAATAGCCGCTTCTTTAAACTGCGGCTTTGGCCCGGGGTAACGAAAATCTTCGACCATAATTTTCCCTTTTTCATCCCCATGTTGCTCCAATGCCCGGTGATAAAAATAATACACAACATCATCACCATGATGTTGTGTAATAATATCAATTAATGTTTTTCCCAATTTATATTTTTTTGCCAGATCAGCACCCTCTTTAATATGATTAATTATAATAAGACTGCTTATCGACGGGGTCAAATTCTCATGTTTATTTTCCGCCCGCGGCTGATTTTCACTAAAATATGGAGCCATTCTTATCTTACCGATATCATGAAAATATGCTCCGACTCTGGCCATTAGACTATTTGCCCCAACAGCCTCAGATGCAGACTCAGCCAAATTTCCCACCACCAAGCTATGATGATAGGTCCCCGGAGCTTTTAATACCAACTCTTTAAAAAGCGGCTGATTTAAATCAGACAATTCCAGTAAACTAATATTCGTGGTAAGCCCAAACAATATTTCAAAAATCGGCAGAATTGTTGTGGCGATAATCGCCGAAACAATCCCATTTGCCATTCCCCAAACACCATCGAGAATAAGTTCTTGTATAGAAATGAAATTTATTAAACCGATTGCCACTATCGCGACCATATTGGTTAACCCGATTAAAATACCGGCTTTAGTTAAATCTCGTCTGCGCCTTACATTAAGAACAGAATAGATACTGACAATCCCTCCGGCAAGCATAGTTCCCGCCAAATCAAATCTTCCCCCACAGATAGCTCCGATCAACACGCTCAGGATTACCGTAAGCAAGAAAGACACTCCCGGGTCAACTAACATAGCCACAAGCATAGATACGCTTGCTAAAGGGATAAGATATACTGACCATGCGGAAAGCAGAATACCCTTTGCACCCAAGACAATTAATAGCGTCAAAAGACAAAGAAGTAAAACATTTTTTGTTTTAAAAATTACATTAGGCGCGTATACGTTTAGAAATGTCGCGGTAATTACGGAAAAAATTATCAGCAGCAGGAGCAACCCGAGAATGTAATAAAGCCGTTTAGGCTGTTTTTGGACAGTTTGAAGTTTTTCAAAAGCCAGTTCCTGAGTCGCATTAATACGTTCACCTCGCTGGGCAATAAGTTCTTCTTTCTTAATCTCAATAACTTCTCCGTCAATATCATTAAATGTATAATCAAAAGGCGCATACATATTCCTTTGGCTTATTTGTCCTTTTTTGATTTGAAAGCCGCCCCAAAAAGACTGTTTGCCGATTAAAACAATGCTTAAGACGATCAGACAGAGAAACACGGTAATGATTATCTGCACCGCATTTCTAGTTTTATTATTTTCTTTTTCGTTATTTTCCAGTTTTTCCATTTGATTTTCCGTTTATGATATGCTTTTGACCGCAGGCAATTATTTTTATGGCGAGTTCTTTTTCAATAATCTAGAGCTTTTATCTCCCCGGCCAAATAATTTATGTGCTCCCTTGTCACTTTCTAAATTAATTACCTTTTTTATTCTAATATTCGCTAATCAACTATTCTAATCTTGAGGTATTTTTAATTTTTGACCAGGATATATTTTGTCCGGATTTTTGAGGGTGTCTTTATTGGCCTCATAAATTACATTCCACTTGACTGACGTCCCATAAACTTTTTTTGAGATTTTCCCAAGCGTGTCATTTTTTTGAACAATATATGTAGAATATGAAACCGGTTCTCTTTGCGATTCCCGAGGCAAGGTAACTTTTGGGTCTTTTTCAAATTCTTTTACACCCGACTCTTCATTTGGCAATTCAATCGGAGCAATCTTTTTAAGTCTTTTCTGAGGTGTAGGCTCTTTCCCTGCTTTAGGTCCGCCGCATATATACCCGCGATTTCCCCACAACTCCTTGTCATCAGTTTTATACTTATCCCAGTCTTTATACATATATTCCGGAAGTTCTACTGTAACCTGATATACTTTACGGGTTTTAAGACGTTCTTTAGGTGTATCTTCCGGAGGAGGGGTTCCCATGAAGAAACCTTTATTCCCCTGCGAAAGGTTCTGGTCAACACGCTCTTTCTCAACTGTAACAATCTCTATTCTCTTCGCGCAACCGCTAACACTAAGCATAGAAACAATTAAAACCGCAATCAATAAACTTTTCATTATGCAGCCCTCCTAGAGCACTTAGACCCCATTATTAGTTTTTTGGTATGTGTTTATCCGGCGATAACTTCTGTGAAAAATATTATAGTTCATTACTCTTTTATTGTCAAATGTAACTCATTTAATTGCTTTTGCGCAATTTCCGACGGAGCAGATGTTAACGGACAGATTGCTTTTTGAGTTTTCGGAAAAGCGATCACATCCCTAATGCTAGGACTATCCGTAAGTAAAGTCATCAGACGATCAAGCCCCGGAGCAAAACCACCATGTGGCGGAGCCCCATAATTAAATGCTTCCAGCAGAAAGCCGAATTTCATTTTAGTAGACTCTTCATCCATCCCCAGAATATCAAATATTTTCTTTTGCAATTCCTGCTTATGAATACGAATACTACCACTGCCAAGTTCCACCCCGTTAACAACTAGATCATACGCCCGGGATACTACTTTCGAAAGATCCTTATCCATAAACTCGATATCTTCCTGCCGAGGAGCGGTAAAAGGATGATGCTCCGAATCCCATCTTTTTTCTTCTTCATTATACTGAAATAGTGGAAAATCCGTAACCCAAAGAAAATTAAAATTATCTGATTTAACAATATCCAACTGTTGCGAAATTCTCGTTCTGATTTGCCCAAGCACAGACATCGCTGTCCTTGGCGCGTCCGCAACAATTAACATCAAATCACCTTCACTTGCTTGTAATTGCTGAGTAAGTTTACTCATTAACTCATCACCTAAATGCTTTTTTACCGGCGACTGCATTCCATCGATATGCACCTTTACCCATACCAACCCTTTTGCACCGCAAGCAACAGCAAACTGCGTTAATTCATCAAGCTCTTTTGCGGATAATCTTGCCCCGCCCTTGGCATTGATTCCCATTACTTTACCACCAGATTCAAGAACATTTTTAAAGACCCGGAAAGAACTTTCCATAAACACAGTACAAAGGTCAATCAATTCCATACCAAAACGGGTGTCCGGCTTATCAGAACCAAATCTGCGCATAGCCTCTGCATAAGGAATTTGGGGGAACGGAAATTTAATTTTTTTATTTAAAGCTGCCGCAAAAATTTTTGCCATTAATCTTTCTATCAAAGAAAAAATTATTTCCTCATCAACAAACGACATCTCAATATCCAGCTGTGTAAACTCAGGCTGTCTGTCCTTTCTTAAATCCTCGTCACGAAAACATTTTGCGATTTGATAATACTTATCAAAACCGGAAACCATCAGGATTTGTTTAAATAACTGGGGAGATTGAGGCAAAGCGTAAAACTCTCCGGGATTTAACCGGCTAGGTACTAAATAGTCCCGGGCACCCTCCGGAGTGCTTTTAGTAAGTATCGGAGTTTCAATTTCCACAAACCCCTCTTGATCCATATAATCACGAATTACTTTAAAAACTTTAGACCTGAGTAAAATATTCCGTTTCAGCTTAGCCCGGCGCAGATCAAGATAGCGATAAGTAAGACGAATTTCTTCTCCCACATCCTTATCGTCGCTAACTTCAAATGGCAGCGGCTTAGAGGTATTTAGTACTTCCAGTTCGGTAACTTGTATTTCAATTTTCCCGGTAGGAATCTTTATGTTTTCTGTACCTTCCGGACGCATTTTAACTACACCTTTAACCGCAATCACAAATTCACTGCGTAATATACGCGCTTTCTCATGCAGTTCTTTATGAGTCTCGGGATTAAATACTGTTTGAGTAATTCCTTCTCTATCTCTTAAATCAATAAAAATTAATCCTCCATGATCACGGCGGGCATGAACCCACCCACAAAGTTTTACTTCCTGATCAAGGTGTTTTTCATTTAATTCAACGCAATTATGTGTTCTATACATATATTCTTCCTTGTTAATTCAAAATGCAAAACTCAAAAATCAAAAAGACAAATCAAAAGTCAAAAAAAGAAAAATAAATAAAATATTTAATTATGAATATAACTATTATACTTGCTAATTTCGCATGTTTTAAATTTATTCTTTTTTAATTTTGCACTGTCATTTTGCATTTTAATTTTTGATCTTTTATTTTTTTTACTTGCACATTCCAATACGCTGTGCCTGTTGAAAAACTTTACCTTCAGTCTTAATCGACGGAGCAATAATAATTTCCGTAAGCTGCATTTCTTTAATATTTTTTGCACCCAGGGATCCCATGGAAAGCTGTAATGCCCCAACTAAATTCTGAGTCCCGTCATCCAAGCTTGCCGGGCCAAATAAAATCTGTTCCAGGGTGCCGGTTGTGCCTACACGCACTCTGGTTCCCCGCGGCAAATTTGCATTAGGCGTAGCCATTCCCCAATGAAATCCTCTGCCGGGAGCCTCTTTTGTCCGGGCAAAGGCAGATCCCACCATTACTGCGTCAGCACCACTGGCAAATGCTTTACAAATATCTCCCCCGGTACTCATTCCGCCGTCGGTAATAATCGGAACATACTTTCCGGTTTTTTTATGGAAATAATCCCGGGCTTCCGCACAATCACATGTTGCGGTTACCTGAGGCATTCCAATCCCTAATACTCCCCGAGTGGTACAAGCTGCTCCAGGCCCAATTCCTACTAATAATCCGCTGGCTCCGGCCTCAAAAAGTTCCAAAGCCACATCATAAGTTACACAATTACCCAAGACAACCGGGATCTTCATGTTTTTGCAGAATTTAGCTAAGTCTAAAACCGCATATTCAGTTGAAATATGACTAACCGAAGTAACCGTAGCCTGAATAACAAAAATATCTGCTCCGGCATCCTGGGCTAAAGCACCGAACTTTTCCGCTCTCTGAGGAATAGCACTAACAATACACGGAACTTTAGCCTTCTTAATCTCTTCAATTCTTTTCCCGACCAAATTCTCTTTGATTGGCTCATGATAAATTTCCTGCACTAATTTTGTAGCTAGTTCCGGAGTAGTCTGGGCAATGCGGTCCAATACTTCATTAGGATTTTCATAACGGCACTGAACTCCTTCTAAATTCAACACAGCTAAGCCGCCCAATTTTCCCATTTCAATCGCGAATTTCACATCAACGACACCGTCCATAGCCGCAGCCAGGATCGGAACATTATAAGTTTTATCGCCTAATTTAAAGCTGGTATCAACTTCATTAGGATTAATTGTCACCATTCCGGGTACTAATGCCACCTCATCAAAACCATAACATCTGCGTGCTTTTCTTCCCCTGCCAATAAATTCTGCCATATCAAAATTCTCCTGATTTAGAATTTAGTTAAGTACTTTAAATTACAATAACTTTAGTACTATTTTATTATAAGGTTTTGATAAATTAATGAAAATTTAATATAACATAAATGATGTATAATGTCAATTATTTACTCCAACATAAAAAAAGCCCGCAGGAAGCTGATTCCTGCGGGCTTTTTCACTCCTTTATGGGGTATTAATACATACCACCCATTCCACCCATTCCGCCCATCTGCGGCGGCATAGCAGATGCTTTTTCATCTTCTTTGACATCAGTTATCAATACTTCGGTAGTCAAGAGCAACCCTGAAATACTAGCTGCATTTTCTAAAGCACTTCGGGTTACCTTAGTCGGATCAAGAACACCGGCTTTAATCATGTCAACATAAGCATCTTTAGTGAAATCATAGCCGATATTTCCTTTTTCTTCTCTCACTCGCTGGACAACAACAGAACCTTCTAAACCAGCATTCTGAGCTAACTGGCGAATCGGAGCATCTAAAGCTCTTCTGATGATATCTATACCAATCTGCTCATCACCCTTTGCTTTCATTTTTTCCAAAGCAACAGACGCACGAATAAACCCAACTCCACCGCCGGGAACAATACCTTCTTCAACAGCCGCTCGGGTCGCATGTAAAGCATCCTCGACTCTGGCTTTTTTCTCTTTCATTTCTGTTTCTGTTGCGGCACCGACATTAATAACCGCCACACCACCAGCTAATTTTGCCAAACGTTCCTGCAGTTTTTCACGGTCATAATCAGAATCTGTATCGCTGATCTGCTTCTTTAACTGGGCAATTCTTGCTTTGATATCGGCAGTCTTTCCCGCACCTTCAACAATAGTTGTGTTTTCCTTGTTGATTCTTACTTTTTTCGCTCTTCCTAAATCACTGACTTCAACGTTTTCTAATTTTTCGCCTAAATCTTCTGTTATCGGCCGGCCGCCGGTAAGAATCGCAATATCTTCCATCATCGCTTTTCTTCTATCACCATATCCCGGAGCTTTCACCGCGCAACAAGAAAGAGTTCCGCGAATTCGATTAACAACAAGTGTTGCCAGAGCTTCACCCTCAAGATCTTCCGCTAAAATCAAAAGCGGCTTTCCCGCTCTCGCTACTTTTTCCAACAAAGGGAGAAGATCTTTTAACGCCGTGATTTTCTTTTCATAAATAAGAATGAACGGATCTTCAAGCATACATTCCATTTTATCAGTATCTGTCGCAAAGTAAGGCGAAAGATATCCCTGATCAAACTGCATACCTTCAACAACATCAAGCGTCGTGGCCATTGATTTTGCTTCTTCAACAGTAATAACTCCATCATTTCCAACTTTTTCCATTGCCTCGGCAATTAAATCACCGACTTCTGCATCACTATTAGCAGCAATAGTTGCTACCTGAGCAATTTTCTCTTTGCTGTCACTCACTGACTGTGAGAGACTTTTTAATTCTTTAACCACAACCGCAACCGCTGCATCAATACCTCTTTTTAAAGACATTGGGTTTGCTCCGGCAGTAACGTTCTTGAGTCCTTCTTTAAAAATTGCTTCTGCTAAAACTGTAGCGGTTGTAGTACCGTCACCAGCAACATCACTGGTTTTGGAAGCTACTTCTTTAACCAATTCTGCGCCCAAGTTCTCATATGGATCCTGCAGCTCTATTTCTTTTGCCACAGTTACACCATCTTTAGTAATAGTCGGCGCACCGAATTTTTTATCCAGAACCACATTACGGCCCTTTGGCCCTAAAGTAACTTTTACAGCTCTCGCCAGCTGTTCAACCCCGCGCAATATTGCGCGTCTTGCTTCATCACTAAATAACAATTGCTTTGCCACAATTCACCTCCTAGAAATTTTTTTAGCTAACGACAGCTAAAATATCATCTGTTCTTAAAATTAAATAATCCTGACCCTCTGTACTAACTTCTGTACCAGAATATTTACCAAAAAGAATCTTATCTCCGACTTTTACATCCGGAGCCTCAACTTTCCCACTATCCAGCGTTTTCCCCTTGCCGACCGCAACAACCTCTGCCTGTTGCGGTTTTTCCTGCGCAGAATCAGGCAAAACAATCCCACCTTTTGTTTTCAACTCCGCATCTAAAACCTTTACAATCACGCGATCACCTAACGGTTTTAACTTCATAAATACACCTCCTTGGTTATGTTTCGTTTTATCAGCACTCTCGCATGAGGAGTGCTAAATTTGTAATTAAAAAAATAACACATCCCCAAATTTAAATCAAGTGCTATTTTTTGCTGTATTTGACATTTTTTTCGACTTTAAGCCTTCATTTCTCTGATTTTCTCTTGATTTCGATAAATTATAAGCTATTTCTATTCCATAGAGCGTAAGCAACGGCATATAAACTTTAATTTCTCGGCAAAATTGCTTCATAAGCTTTAAATTCCCGCCGGTAGCGATGACAATAGGCTCACCTTTTAATTCCTTTTTTAAGCCTTTGATCAAGCCGTCAACCAGAAAACCAAAGCCGTAGAATATCCCACTTAAAACCGAATCGCTCGTACTTTTGCCTAAAACATTGCGCGGTTTACGGGAGATTACTAATGGAAGCAAATCGGTTTTTTCATAAAGAGCATTTAATGATATGGATACTCCGGGAGCAATAGCCCCACCCAAGTATTCTCCGCTTCTTGAAACAGCATCAATAGTGATTGCCGTGCCAAAATCCACGATAATTGCCGGCAGTTTATGTGAATATTTTGCCGCTAACGCATTTACCAATCTGTCTTTTCCCACCTGAGGTGGATATCGATATTTATTTATAATAGGAATATGGACATCCTTACCGAGGAATAAAATCCTTGCTTTGCTAAATATTTTTTTAAGATTTTTTTTAAAATCCCTATCTATTGACGGGACAACCGAACAGATCACCACAAGTTCAACCTTATTTAAAGCAAAACCCAGCTTTTTAGATTGTTTAGAAATCTCCGCATGTACTAAGGCTTGCTTAAGGACATTCCTCGTCGGGCTACGCCAAACCTTAAAGCTTTTTCTTTTTTTTAATCCATAAGTTATGCTTGTATTTCCCACATCCACAGCTAAAAACATTATTTATTTTCCTTATAAAATTTTTTAAATTCACCATCCGGTTCGATTGGGGTAAATATATAAATAATAATTCCATTAGGATCCTGCACCGCAAACCCGCGATCCCCCCAAGGATGATTATTTAAAGGCACTACCGGGATCAATCCTTTCCCGGACAATCTCTCAAATTCAAGATCCACATTATCTACCTGAAAATTGTAGGTCAACCCCTCCCCGCTAAAATATTTACATAATTCATTCTGAGGGGACATAAAACACAATTCTATCGCGCTGACCGCATTTGAAAAACGAAGATTCAGATACCAGCCGCAATCAAATATGACTTTTGCATTAAAATATTTCAAATAAAAATCACGACTTTTATCAATATTTTTTGTGTTTATGCACGGTGACATATATTTATATGACATAACCATCCCCTTTTCGAACAATTCAGCATTTCGAATCCGCTAAATTGTTAATATTCTATACCGTTATTCTCCGCTTGTCGATAAAAAACAAATCAAATCATTACTCAAGCACGAATCATAATCAACATCATTTTAAATTTGACAACCGCTTTTACCGAGTGCGGCTTATTTGCCGGCATACTCACCATTTCCCCGGCTTTAACATTATAAGCACTTCCGTCGATAACAATTTCTGCTTCTCCGTCGATAACAGAAACGGTGGCATCATAAGGTGCCGTATGTTCACTTAACCCCTGCCCTTGATCAAACGCGAACACCGTCACTGTCCCGATCTTTTTATCGATCAGGGTCTTACTTACTACCGCCCCTTTTTGGTAAGACACGCAATCAGCTAAGTTTATTACTTCTACTTTATTTATCATTCCCCCCTGCTTTCTAATAAATCAATAATCATTTTTTAAAGTACAGTCCGCACATCTCCGCTCAGAATATGATGTAAAAAACCGACATCATCACGAACGATTAATGCTCCTCTTTCATCCACATCCAAAGCCTGGCCTTCAATCATCGCTCCCCGCCACTTAACTTTTATCCTTTTACCTAGCGTCGATGATAAATTACGCCACTCATCAATGATTAATCCAAATCTTTTCTTTTTGATCTTTTCATAATGGGATTCCATTCCCTGCAGCAGTTCCTTTAAAAAATCGACCCTGCGAATATCTCTGGCAAGCTTCAAACTGATTGAAGTCGCATGCGGCGGAAGTTTCCGTTTATCTGTATTTACATTAATTCCAAACCCCAGGATTATAAATTTTACCATATCCGGCTCAGCACTCATTTCCGTGAGAATGCCGCAAATCTTATCTTTCCCAATCAATATATCATTCGGCCATTTAATTTCCGCTTCCAATCCGGTAAGCTGTCTTATTGTCTGAGCAATACTGACCGAAGCCATTAGCGTAATTTTACCCGCTTCGTCAGGAGTTATTTCCGGACGTAAAATTAATGATCCGTATATCCCTTCACCATGCGGAGAATTCCACGTCCGGCCCATCCGCCCCTTACCCTTTGTTTGCTGCTCAGCAACAACCAAAGTCCCCTCAGCAGCCCCCTGCTCAGCTAAAGTATAGGCAGCGTCATTTGTCGAGGTTATCGAAGCATAAGCAATTATTTTTTTCCCGAATTTATTAGTTTTCAGCTTGTACTTTATTTCATCCGGAAGCATTGCATCAGGAGTATTCTCTAAACGATACCCCAGATGAGGCTGGGCCGCGATATCATAACCGGCTTTTCTTAAATTTTGAATATGCTTCCATACCGCCGTCCGGGACACATTAAGTTTTTTACATATATCTTCTCCCGAAACAAAAAATTCATTATTTTCCTTTAAAAAATCAAGAATTTCTGTTTCCATAACTTCTCTCTTTCTGTTTACCAAGCACGTTTTTTAACTTCTTAATTTTTTCCCGAAATTCAATTGCTTTTTCAAAATGCAGATTTTTTGCCGCTAAATCCATCTTTCGCTCTAATTCATCAACCAATTCCAGCTGCGCATATGATTCCAGATCTTCGGCAACAATATCACGAACAAATTCCTGGGCATCTTCTTCAATTTCAATCCAGTCTTTAATCGCTTTTTCAATAGATACCGGAGTAATATTATGCTGTTTATTATATTTCATTTGAATCGCCCGCCGGCGCAAAGTCACATCAATAGCCTTTTGCAGTGATTTTGTTATCTTATCGGCATACATTACTACTTCCCCGTTAATATTCCTTGCCGCCCGGCCCGCAACCTGGATTAAAGATGTTGCCGAACGCAAAAAACCTTCTTTATCAGCATCCATTACACATACCAGTGATACTTCCGGCAGATCAAGCCCTTCTCTTAGAAGATTTACCCCAACCACACAATCAAATTTTTTCTTCCTCAGATCACTTAAAACTTTTATCCTCTCTAAAGCATCCAATTCCGAATGAATATAGTTGGTAGCTAATCCGGCTTCCTGCAAATACCTGGATAAATCTTCAGCCATACGTTTAGTCAATGTCGTCACTAATATACGCTCATTCTTTTGCGCAACGCTTCTAACTCTTTCGATCAGATCATCAATCTGGTTCTTTGTTTTGACTACAGTAATTTTCGGATCGATCAGACCGGTCGGCCGAATAATCTGCTCTACAATATCACCGCTTCTATTTAATTCATAATCGTTAGGTGTTGCCGAAACATAAAGAACCTGATTAGTAAGTTTCTCAAATTCCTCAAACTGTAATGGCCGGTTATCCAGGCAGGACGGCAATCTAAATCCAAAATCAACCAAGACTTCTTTTCTGGCCCGGTCACCGTTAAACATCCCCCTTATCTGCGGCACAGTCACATGAGATTCGTCAATAATAACAAGATAATCTTCCGGAAAATAATCAAAAAGACAATAAGGACGGCTTCCCGAAGGCCTTCCACTTAAATGACGGGAGTAATTCTCAACCCCATGACAAAAACCAAGTTCCCGGAGCATCTCCATATCATATTTAGTCCTTGATGCCAGCCGCTGGGCCTCCAAAAGTTTACCCTGCGCATTTAAATCATGCAATCGGTCTTTAAGTTCGATCTCAATGCTGCGGATAGCCTTTTCCAGTTGCTGATCATCAACCAAGAAATGTTTTGCCGGATATATGGCTACTTCTTCAAGATCATTTATTTTTTTTAAGGATACCGGATCTATAGCCGAAATCCTTTCAATTTCATCACCAAAAAATTCAATACGAATCGCTTGTTGTTCATAAGCAAGAAAAACCTCTACCGCATCCCCCCTTACCCGGAATAATCCCGGCACAAACTCAATATCATTACGCTCATATCTAATATGAATAAGCCTGCTTAAAATTTCATCACGGGATAGAATTTGCCCGGTCTTTAAAAAAACAAACTGATTACGGTATTCCTCAGGAGATCCCAGATTATAAATACACGAAACACTGGCAACGATAATAACATCTTTTCGCGTCATTAATGCTGTCGTTGCGGCTAAACGCAATCGGTCAATTCTTTTATTAATCGAAGCATCTTTTTCAATATAAGTATCTGTTTGAGGGATATATGCTTCCGGTTGGTAATAATCATAATAACTTATAAAAAATCCCACGGCATTACTGGGGAAAAACTCGTTAAACTCCGCATAGAGCTGCGCCGCAAGTGTTTTATTATGTGAAATAACTAAAGTAGGCTTATTGACTTTAGCAATAACCGAAGCCATTGTAAAAGTCTTACCGCTGCCGGTAACACCCAGAAGTGTTTGATGTTTTTTTCCGTTTAAAACCGCTTTTGATAATTCCTCTATCGCCTTCGGCTGATCTCCACAGGGACTAAACTTGCTCTGGAGTTTAAAATCTCCCATAAATTACCGAATCTGTCTTTTCCCTGATTTCATAAGCAGTGTTTTAAAATGCTGGATATCCTTGACTCGGCTTAAAGCTGTCTCATAACTTATAACACCTTTTGCATAGAGGTCTTTTAGAGAAGTATCCATTAATTGCATTCCCATGTCTGCCCCGGTTTGAATAATCGTGGGAATCTGCTCAGTTTTTGCTTCACGAATTACATTTCTCAGTGCCGGGGTAGCCAGGAGCACTTCTGTCCCCAATACCCGCCCGACCCCATCAATACGCGTTAATAACTGCTGCGATATAATCCCCTGTATACATGACGCAAGTACAATACGTATCTGTTCCTGCGCATGCGATGGAAACACATCAATAATTCTGTCGATAGTCTGTATCGCATCCGGAGTATGTAAAGTCGCCAAAACTAAATGCCCTGTTTCCGCCGCAGTCAGTGCGGTCTGAATTGTTTCTAAGTCGCGCATCTCACCTACGCAAATTACATCCGGATCCTGACGTAAGGTATGCACCAGAGCTTTGGCAAATGACCTGGTATCCTGATATACTTCGCGCTGAATAATAACACTTTTCTTATGTTCATGGATATATTCAATCGGATCTTCAATAATTATTATTCGACAGGCACGTTCTCTATTAATTAAGTCGATCATCGCATTCATCGTCGTGGTTTTACCCACTCCGGTAGGTCCGGTAACCAGAACCAGCCCGGAAATCTTCCGGCAAAATTCGGCGATGACCATGGGCAATCCCAGTTCCTCCGGCGGCTTAATTCTTAACCCCACAACACGGAACGCCGCTTCCATATAATTTTTGGAGCGATAGATATTGCAGCGAAAACGGCTTAATCCGGGAACAGCTATAGAAAAATCAAGCTCCAGATCTTCGGCAAACTTTTCAACCTGATCTTCATTTAATAAACTGTTCAGCATAGTTTTGGTATCATCCGGAGTCAATGCAGCCATATCCAATGTTTGCACGATACCATCTATTCGCAAGGTCGGCGGTGATCCAACGACAATGTGCAGATCAGAAGCATTTTTTTCAACAGCAAGCTTAAGTAATTCATGGATATTCATATAAAACTCCCTCTCTTTAACAAATCGACTTTATTTTTAGACTAAAATCAGCACAGTTTACCGAGTGCGTAAGCATACCTAAAGAAATGTAATCAACTCCGCACTTAGCGACATCAACTAATGTTTGTTCATTAATATTCCCTGATGCTTCAATCTTTATTTTTTTATTAAGCTTATTCCTCATCAATACCGCTTTCTTCATCTGATTACAATTCATATTATCAAGCATGATAATATCCGGAGCTGCGGATATAGCTTCTTTAAATTCATTCAAATCACTTACTTCTATTTCCACAATCGTTTTGCTCTTAACTTTCTTTCTTACTTGAGCAACTATATCATTAATCCCGCATTTTCCATTAAGATTCTTTATCATCGCGATATGAGTATCTTTTACCAGCACTTGATCAAATAGTCCCAAACGATGGTTATATCCTCCTCCTGTTTTGACTGCGTATTTCTCTAATTGCCGCAGTCCGGGCGTGGTCTTACGGGTATCTAAAATTTTTGTCTTAAATCTATTAATCTTTTGGGTAAGTCCAAATGTCTTTGTGGCTATCCCGGAAAGTCTACCCAGAAAATTCAAAGCAACCCGCTCTCCACATAGTATAGCATATGCATTGCCGTTAAGCTCGCAAATCGTTTGTTTGTTTCTTAAGAAACTTCCTTCTTTAACCCGAGGAGAAAACTTCACATCGGGATCAAGCTGACGAAATACATCCCTTACAATATTAAGACCGCAAACTACTATATTATTTTGCTTAGAAATAATTTCTGCTTTAATCTTAGTTTTTTTGTCGATCAAAGAAGCAGTGGTCATATCACCGCCCCCAATATCCTCTGATAATGCCCGGGTGATAATTAAAGATACCTGCGGTATTTTTTGTATTTTTTTTCTAGCTGCACGCATTTTTTATTTTATTCAGCTCGTCTAATTTTTTCTGAAGTTCATCCCGGCTCTGTTGTTCTTTCTCAACAACCGCAGCCGGTGCATTTTTTACATAATTATCATTACTTAAAAGCTTGTTTTTACGCTGAAGGTGCTGAGTTATTTCAGTTATCTGCTGTTCTATTTTTTTTAATTCACCTTCTTTATCAACATTCTGCCCCACATCCATAAATATCACCGCATTAGAAGTAACTGCTGAAACAAAGTTTGGACCAGGAGCTTCATTTTTGACCAAAAATTCAATTTTGTCTGTGTTTGATAACACAGCAAAATAATCCGCATGTGCTATCAAGGTTTGTTTTACGTTATCATCAGTTGTGTAAAGATATAACGAATTTTTTTCTTTTGGTTTAATGTTATTTTCATTACGCAAGTTTCTTTTCTTTACGTTGGGTTCTATTACATCTCTTTCCATTTTTAAAACACTATTTTCATCAATTAATTTCTCATCAACTTCCGGCCAGGATTGCTGCATTAATGATCCTAATTCAGGTCGGAGGTTATTAAATATTTCCTCTGTCAAAAAAGGCATAAATGGATGTAGCATCCGTAATGACTTATCAAGTAAAGAAAAAAGTACATTCTGTGTTCTTCTTTCTTTAATATTGAGCTTAGCCAATTCAATATAGTAATCACAGAATTGATGCCAGAAAAACTCATAGAGTAAATTTGCTGCCTCATTAAGACGATACAGACTTAAAGCTTTATTAATTTCTTTTAAAGATGAATTAAACCTACTCAATATCCATGATTCTGCTAAGTCAAGATTTTCATTCATTAAGTATTCATCAATATTGTCTTCTATCATAGACTTATCCAAATTCATCATAATAAAACGCGAAGCATTCCAAATCTTGTTGGCAAAATTTCTGCCGGTTTCAAATTTATCTTTAGAAAGATATACATCCTGCCCTACGGAAGTTAGCGATATCAGGCTAAATCGTAAAGCATCCGTACCGAATTCATCAATTATTTCCAAAGGATCAATACTATTGCCCAATGACTTAGACATTTTTTTTCCTGATTCATCACGCACAGTTCCATGGATATAAACATCTTTAAACGGTATATCACCCATAAATTCAAAACCGGACATAATCATGCGTGCTACCCAGAAAAAGATGATCTCCTGAGCGGTAACCAAAGCATCAGTCGGATAAAAATAACTTAATTCCTTCTTCTTTTCTCCTATACGCTCTACGCTATCCGCTCCACGCTGAGTAAAAGGCCAGCCTAAAGTCGCAAACGGCCATAACCAGGAGGAAAACCAAGTATCAAGGACATCTTCATCCTGAACCATATTTAGAAAACCGCAATCAGGACATTTATCCGGTTTTTGCTTAGCAACGACAAGTCCTTTTTTCGCGTCAACAGAATCATCATAACAATCCGAACAATAATAAACCGGGAGCCTATGCCCCCACCAGATCTGCCGGGAAATACACCAATCCTGAATATTCTCCATCCAGTTAAGATATACTTTTGTCCAACGCTGAGGATGAAATTTAATTCTTCCGTCTTTAACTGCTTCAATCGCCGGCAAAGAAAGCGGCTTCATACGCACAAACCACTGTTTGGAAAGATACGGTTCAATCACAGAGTGACATCGGTAGCAATGACCTACCGCGTGTTGATGCATTTCAACCTTTAAAAATAACTCTTGCTGTTTTAAATCTTTAATAATTGCTTCCCGGGCATCAAAACGATCACTTTCCGCATAATCTCCGGCATTTTCATTCATCCTTCCATCAGGATGCATAACATTTAAAAATTCCAGATTATGACGTTTACCCATCTGATAATCATTAGGATCATGTGCCGGCGTAACCTTTACTGCTCCAGTACCAAACTCCGGGTCCACAAAGTCATCACTTATAACCGGAATTTCCCTATTCATAAGCGGCAATATTATTGTTTTCCCGATTAAATGTTTATATCTTTCGTCTTTGGGATTTACCGCTACCGCGGTATCGCCAAGCATAGTTTCCGGACGAGTAGTAGCGACTACAACATGTTCTTGGGAATCCTTAATAGGATATTTTAGATAATACAAGGCGCCGGTTAAATCTTTATGCGGAGCTTCTTCATCCGAAAGAGCCGTCTGACAACGCGGGCACCAATTAATAATATAATTTCCCCGGTAAATCAAACCTTTTTTATAAAGGCGCACAAAAACCTCTAAGACCGCATCACTATATTCATCATCCATCGTAAAGCGGGTACGCTCCCAATCACAAGCACAACCTAAACGCTTTAACTGACGTATAATCGTAGAACCGTATTCCTGCTTCCAACCCCAAACACGTTCTAAGAATTTTTCTCTTCCTAATTCCTGACGGGTCAAATTTTCTTTAGCAATTTGACGCTCAACAACATTCTGAGTAGCAATACCGGCATGGTCTGTGCCCGGCATCCAGAGAGATTCAAAACCATTCATTTTTTTATAACGGATTAGAATATCCTGAATGGTATTATTAAGGGCATGCCCCATATGCAGGATTCCGGTCACATTAGGCGGAGGTATGACAATTACATAAGGTTTTTTATCAGAATTGACCTGGGCGTGAAAAAACTTTTTTTCTTCCCACTGATTATACCATTTGGCTTCGGTGTCTTTAAAACTGTACTTTGTAGCAAGGTCTGCCATAATCCAACTTACTTACTTTCCTTCTCGTTCTTTTAATAATTTATATTCAATACTATCGACTAATGCCTGCCAACTTGCTTCAATAATATTTTCCGAAACACCAACTGTCCACCAGGAATTTTTCTCATCCTGGGACTCAATAAAAACTCTAACCTTTGCCGCAGTACCGGCTTTACTGTCTAAAACACGTACTTTAAAATCAGACAAATGCATTTTTGCCAACTCCGGATAAAAATCCAATAAAGCTTTACGCAATGCGCTATCCAAAGCATTAACCGGGCCATCGCCTTCACTGGCGGTATGTTTTAAGCAATTATTTACTTTAATCTTAATCGTTGCTTCCGAGATCAAAGTATCATCCTGACGCTTTTCTACCGTAACCCGGAAACCTTCTAAATCAAAGAATTTTTGATACTTTTTGAGAGCTTTTTTAATCAACAGCTCAAATGATGCTCCCGCAGCTTCAAACTGGTATCCTTCATACTCAAGTTTTTGTATTAATTTGTGCAGATCATGTGTCTTCTTGTCTTCTTTTTTTAAATCAAAATCCATTTCTTTGGCTTTAAACATTATACTGGTTTTACCGGCCAGTTCAGAAGCAAGGAATCTACGTTTATTTCCCACTGCATCAGGGATCTCATGTTCATATGATTTTGGGGTTTTAACCATCGCATTAATATGAACCCCGGCTTTATGAGCAAATGCCGAAGTACCGACAAACGGCTGATTATCCTGCTGTTTCATATTACTTACTTCAGTTACATACCGTGAGATTTCCGTAAGTTCCCGAAGATTTTTCTTACCAATACATCTTTTATCGAGTTTCAATTCCAAACAAGCGATAATTGCACAAAGATCAGCATTACCACAACGTTCACCATAACCGTTAATCGTTCCCTGCACCTGCACACAACCAGCCTCGACAGCAACAACACTATTAGCTACAGCCATAGCATTGTCATTATGCGTATGGATCCCTAAAGGAGTTTTTATCCGGGATTGGACATCCAGAATAATTCCCACCAGATCAGATGTTAAAGTTCCGCCATTGGTATCACACAGAATTATGACAGAAGCTCCGGCATCCGCTGCCGTTTCCAGAGTTTTCAGCGCATAATCCGGGTTGTTTTTATATCCATCAAAAAAATGTTCTGCGTCATAAAATACCGTCAGTTTTTTTGACTTTAGATACTTTACGGTATCAGAAATCATTCTCAAATTTTCATCTAAAGATGCTTTAAGTACATCTTTTACATGCAAATCCCAGCTTTTCCCAAAAATTGTTGCGTATTTTACCCCGGACTTAACTAGTGCTTTCACACTGGCATCCTGCGATGCTTTTATATTTTTCCGGCAAGTACTTCCGAAGGCAACAATTTTAGAATTTTTAAATTTGATCTTTTTTACTTTCTGAAAGTATTCCAGGTCTTTAGGATTAGATCCCGGCCAACCGCCTTCAATATAATCAATTCCCAACTCATCAAGTTTTCGAGAAATCAGGATCTTATCATTTACGGTATATGAAATACCTTCAGTCTGGGCTCCGTCTCTTAAAGTAGTATCGTAAATTGAGATTTTTTTCATAATAACTCCTTAAGGTTAACGCTTTCGGCCTAATCCGAATCCGTCATGGAGCGCTTTTACTGCAGCATCAGCTTTTTTCTTTCTAATCACACAGGAAATACTAATTTCTGAAGTCGAAATCATTTCAATATTAATTTTGTTCTTTGCTAATACCTGGAACATTTTTGCCGCTACTCCGGGATGACTCTTCATTCCCACCCCGACAATCGATATTTTAGCAATATCCTCATCAGCGGTAACGCGTTCCGCTTTAATATGTTTAACAATTTTTTGAGCAGTACGTAAGGCGGTTGTTAAATCTTCTTTAGGCACAGTAAAAGAAAGATCAGTAAGCCCGGTATGACTGACATTTTGAATAATCATATCTACATTAATTTCCGCTTCCGCCAATACTTTAAAAATCTTAGCCGCCATTCCCGGCTTATCCGGCACCTCGGAAATAGTCATCTTTGCTTCTTTTTTCGTACAGGTTACTCCGGAAATAACAACACCTTCCATCATAGCTTTTGCCTCCTTAGTAATAAATGTGCCTTGCTTCTTGCTGAAACTTGAACGCACATGTATCGGCACGTTAAATTTTTTCGCAAAAATCACTGACCGTGCTTGTAATATCTGTGAACCCAACGATGCCATTTCCAGCATTTCGTCATAACTTAACCAGTTCAATTTTTTTGCACTCAGAACAACACGAGGATCAGCGGTATAAACACCCTCAACATCAGTATTCATTTCGCAGACATCTGCGTCTAAAGCTTTGGCAATTGCCACTGCGGTTAAATTCGAACCGCCGCGTCCCAAGGTAGTTATTTCCTGATCCATGTTAACCCCCTGAAACCCAGCCACAATAACAATTTTCCCTTTTTTAAGCTCGGATTCCATTTTTTTTGTATTTATCTTAATAATCCGCGCCTTTGTATAAGAAGAATCAGTGATTATTCCAACCTGAGCTCCGGTAAAAGAAATTGCTTCAACCCCAAGCTTATGAATAGCCATCGCTAACAATGCCACCGATACCTGCTCTCCGGTAGAAACGAGCATATCATATTCGCGTTCCGAAGGAGTTTCGGTAATTTGACGAGCAAGCGCAATAAGATCGTCGGTTGTATCTCCTAAAGCTGAAACGACAACCACGACATTATGCCCTTTTTTTCGTGTAGCGACAACCCGTTTGGCCACATTTTTAATGCACTGGGGATCGGCTACCGATGTGCCACCGTATTTTTGTACAATTAGTTTATTCATAATAGATTATAATTGTACAATAAATTAGTTTTCTAGTCAAGAAGGGATAAAACTTTAAATTGACTGCGCAGCAAGCTGCTCCGTTGACTGCAGACCATCTCTCAGCCCGGGAAATGGAATCAGGTGTAGCTGCTTATCAGACAACGCTGCTGGAGCATACGGCCCTCGGGGTGCTAATGAGGGGGAAAATAGAATCGTTCCCGATTCAGGTTCAGTTTCTTCAGAATCCTCTGTCGGAGAAATGAAAAAAGAAACCTCCTCAAGAAATTCTGAATCATGAATAAACATCACAGAATCAGTTCCGTAATAACGCAGAAATGAATCTGCCCATAAATAATAAATGTCTTCCAGATCATGCACACAACAAATGTGTTCCGTATGCTGGGCATGAATTTTCTTTTCACGCAGCTTGCAAACCATCGACGGATCAGCTGAGGGCTCCATTAGTTTGATTAGAATCGCAATCGCCTCGCCGCGTATTCCCGCATCAAAGGAACTGCTTATTTGCGGCATGGGAGTAATATATTGAAAATTTGCGCCCGAAGCAAAGGAAATATCATCAAGCTGACTATTTCGAGGGACCTTCTTCATTATTGCCAAATAGTATGCAGCTTTGGCGACATAGGCTAATAAACGCCTTTGCACTTCCGGAAAAACTTTTTCAAAGATCAGCGTCCGGTTTTCCGGGTCAATTCCTGATGTTACTAATCCATCAGCTACAACCGCCGCAAAATCCTCTCTTCTTCCCGCCATGACCTGCTCTCGTGATCCGATATCATCAAGTCCGGATTCAAGCATCTGACGGGATTGCTGATGTTCTGCTTCAGTAACATAATAAACAGTTCGGCCATCACGCATATCCGCAAGAAGTAAATTCTTTCTGACCATCTGCTCCAAAAACTCCGTGACCGGTTCCGTACTATCAATATTAGACAAGTCAGGTAATAGCAATTCCGGGTACTGCTTACGCACCCGCTCATGTAATTCTAAATATTCTAAAGCATCGAAACATTCTCCTTTTGTAATAATCAGAACTTCCAGTAATGATTCTTTATCGAGAATTGGCACTACTGTTTTTTTAAATAACCTTTCCCCATCACTCCCTTTATTTATTAAATCAGAAAAGATACTCTGCAGAAAAACATCACTTATCTGCACCGAAGGAGAAAGAGTGCTTTTAATTTTAGAGTTAGAATCCATACTCCCGGCATAAACAGGATGGGAAATCAAAAAAAATTTTATTACGATGATCCCGGAGATCTTCAGAAATATTTTAGATTTAAACAGACAATTCATAGTTTTTTCTTTCAGCTTTTTATTATAAAACACTTTAAAAAATTAACTTTAAAAGATATAAAAAATCATTAAAGTTTATCATAAATTCAATCTTCCCGCAAGAGCACAGAAAAAAATAGCATTAACATAACTAACTACTATTAAATAAGTTAGAGGAATAAAACTAAATATCGATTTTGCAGATATTCTAGGTAAGTATTTCTAAGGCTTTTTTCTTGTCTTTATGAAGTTGCTTCTTTAACAGGTCGACTGACGCGAATCTTCTTTCCTGCCTAAACTTTTTGACAAAAAACACTTCAATATTCTGGCTATAAATATCCTGGTTAAAACTAAAAATATGAAGTTCGATCACATGACGACTCAATTTATCTTTAAAAGTCGGTCTTGTTCCGATATTAAGCATTCCTTTATAATATTTTTTATTCAGCTTTGCCGTGACAGCATAGACACCGTCTGACGGAACAGCTTCCTGATGCGAATCAATATTAGCCGTAGCAAAACCCAGATCACGCCCCCGCTGATCACCTTTTTCCACCGTGCCCAACACACTAAATGGCCTTCCCAACATAGCCTCGGCTTTTTTCAAGTCCCCGTTTTCCACTGCGATGCGAATAAGAGAACTACTTACTATTTGTTTTTTCTTTTTCAATGCTTTTAGGATTTCAACTCGAAAACCCAACTGCTTCCCGTATTTTTTAAGCAGAGAGACATTTCCTAATCTATCTTTACCAAAATTAAATTTTTCTCCGACAATCACAAACGCAGAATCAAGCTTCCCCTTTAACACCTTAGCACAAAATTCTTCCGGAGAAAAACCCGAAAAACGCTTCATGAAATTCACCACCAAACATATATCCGGATTCAATTCTTCGATCAGCTTCACCCGGTGGTCAAGACTTGTTAATAATGCCGGAGTAAAATACGGATTAGTAACTTTCAAAGGATGCGGAAAAAAAGTAAGGACGACACTGTGACCTTTGTATTTTTTTGCAACTTTGACTGCCTTTTTGATTATGGCCTGATGAGCCAGATGCACTCCGTCAAAAGTTCCGATCGCAACTGCAGCCGGCCCTTTATATTCATTTTTTTTAAATCTATTTAAACCACTAATTACTTCCATGATTTTCTAAAGACTTATAACCTTTTCTTCGATTTCCTGCTTAAATTCTCTATGCAATCTATGACCATCAAACGCATCGTGCACTTTAAATTTTCCAATAGCCGTACGGCGCAATCCGCTCATATGTCCGCCGCAGCCGAGCTTACCTCCGATATCTTCACATAAAGTACGGATATATGTGCCTTTTGAACAATGAACCGTAAACCAAATGTTCCGTAAATCAATTTTTGTCACTTTAATATCTGAAATTAAGATCTTCTGAGGTTTTCTTTCTACTTCAATTCCCTTACGAGCTAAGACATATAATTTTTTACCATTGATTTTCTTCGCAGACATCATCGGAGGTATTTGTTCCGAAACCCCTTTAAAAGTATTTATTATGCCGTTAATAGCATCGGGAGAAAACTCTTTAACTTCTTTTTGTTCTAAGATCTCTCCGGTATGATCTGCCGTGCTCGTTTTAACACCTAAGGTTAACTCAACCTCATATATCTTATCCAGGCCTAAAAAATCTGCAGAACTTTTAGTAGCCTTGCCGATTAACATAATTAGCAGACCGGTAGCTTCCGGATCCAGGGTGCCGGCATGTCCGATCTTTTTGATCTGCAGGACATATCGCAGCTTGTTAACAATATCATGTGAAGTAAACCCTTTAGGTTTATCAACAAGTAAAATCCCGTTGATCTCATTCTGCGGCATTTGCTTCCACAGACTTTTTAATTTGTTCTATAATAATATGTTCGGCTTCGGCCATATCTTTTTTAATCACACAGCCAGCGGCTGCCGAATGACCGCCCCCGCCAAAATATGCAGCAATCTCATTAACATCTATCTTGGTTTTTGAGCGAAGGCTCACTTTGACTGAATTTTCCACATCTAACTCTCTTAAAAAAGCAGCGACTTCAACACCTTCGATCATGCGCACATAATCAATAACATCATCCGCACTTTCCGGCATTAAATCATTTCTTTGCAGCATCTGATTTGTAAGCTTTATCCAGGCGATTTTGCCATCATTTGTTCTTTGCAACCCATTAAGGATTTCCCCCAGCAATTTCATTTCAGCAAAACTTTTTTTCTCATAAATATAACCGTATATCTCCTTGGGATGAATATTAAACGGTAATAAATCGGCAGCGATAGTGTGCGTTGCTGATGTCGTATTAGAATAGCGGAACGATCCGGTATCAGTCATAATAGAAACATATAGATACAAAGCACTAGAGTCATCAAGCTCGATACCGCTGGTTTTAAATAAATCATATACCATTTCTCCGACAGAAGACACGTGGGGATCAATCCAGTTAATATCTCCAAATTTTTCATTACTCACATGATGATCAATATTAATAACCGGCTGATCTTTTATAAGATCATTTACCCGGCCGATTCTTTTTAAATTTGGGCAATCAACAATTAAAACAAGATCAAAATCAAGCTTAGCCGGATCAATAGTATCATACCTCTCTATAATATTGCATTCAGGCAAAAATTCATATACCTGCGGAATAGAATCCTCATTAACAATACGCAACTTTTTCCCCATTATTTTTATCAATCGGGCCAAAGCTAATTGACATCCCAAAGCATCCCCATCCGGATTAACATGCGTTGAAATTAAAATACTCTCGCTATTCTTTATCTTCTTCAGGACCTGATTCTTCACCATGTCTTGCACCTTCTTCTTTTTCCTTGTCCAGTTTATCAAATATCTCCTGCATCCGGATACTATATTCGCCGGATTCATCAAGGGTAAAACAAACTTCCGGAGTATAACGAAGTTTCACCCGCTCCCCCAGAAGCCGGCGGATATATTTCAAAGCACTGTCCAACCCTTCCTGGGCATCCTTTTTCTGCAGTTCATTGCCCAAAATACTATAAAATACCCTGGCAAAGCGCAAATCAGCAGTCAGCTTGACTCTGGTTATGGTCAAAAATCCCACTCTCGGATCTCTTATCTGGTCATGAATAATCCTACTTATTTCTTCTTTTATTGCCTGTGATACTTTTTCTTGTCGCTGACTCATTATAAACACTCCTTAATTTGCGTTAGCAAATTAACCTCGAACCTTATGGTAAGAGGTCTTTAGCCCGGGTAAGCTTTATTTTAAACTCTTTCATTCTCTTTAGTATTTGCGCCGAATTAGGCTCCTGCAAAATTAAAGACCTTTCTTTATTTATACGATAGCTCTGGAGCTTATTTAAAAATCCCTGTTTAACTGCCTGGCGCAAAAGCTGCTCCGTATAATCATCGATAAAAAAAGCCAGCCTTTGTTCAAACCGAACCGCCCGAAATATCCGAGTCGGATCATCGACAAAGCTTAAATCATGCAACACCTTGATTTTTTTCTTATTTATATCATCATACCCGTTAAAAAAATCCAAAAGCCTTCCAAAATCATGGTGATTCAGATTAACCGCCATGGCATTGATTGTAAAATCCCGGCGCTTCAAATCATCATATATTGAATCAACTGTTGACACCCTTGGCAAAGCCGCCGGATGATCATAGGTCTCGACCCGGGCCGCGGCAATATCCAGACAAACTTTCCCAGGCAATAGAATTTTCGCTGTTTTAAAACGATTATTAAGTTTAACCTTGACCGAGAAAACTTCGCCTAGATTTTTCGCAAATTCAAATGCATTCTGTTCGGCAACAATATCTATGTCATAATTTTCCTGGGCTAAAATAATATCCCGGACAAATCCTCCGACGACATATACATTTACCCCGTTTGCATCTGCGGTATTACCGATTTTTTTTAATAACTTCCATGTTTCTTCAGGCAAAGTGTCTTGCATCTGCCGCTTTAAATTTTTATTCTTGCTATCCACTTCCATCTGTCTATTTTTTATTGTTACTTGTTAAAAGTGTTATGTGTCATGAAAAAATTGCATATTCCAAATTGCAAATTAATCTTTATTCAAAATTCTACTGACTTCTGTTCTCTGACATCTGTCATCTGAATTCTGCGACCTAAATGGCGCCCCCTGGGAGAATCGAACTCTCATCCCAGGCTCCGGAGGCCTGTGCTTTATCCGTTAAGCTAAGGGGGCATTTTTATTAGACCATAGTCGATAGTCCATGGCTGATTGTTTAATAATAGATTATTAATTATATGGTATTATAGCCTATTTATCAATTAAAAAGATATCCCCGATATCTTCAATACACCCTATACGCTATGCGCTAAACGCTATAATTATGGTCTCGGGTGGAATTTCTGATGGATAGATTTAAGCCTGTCTTTATTTAAATGAGTATATATCTGAGTTGTCGAAATATTACTATGTCCAAGCAGCTCTTGAACTATGCGCAAATCTGCTCCCCGATCTAAAAGATGAGTAGCAAATGAGTGCCGCAAGGTATGCGGAGATATTTTTTTCCTTATATTAGCCAGTATTGCGTATTGTCTTATTATCTTCCAAATCATCTGCCGGGAAATTCTACTTCCGTTTTTTGAGATAAAAACATGGGAACTTTCTGAGCCTTTGAGCAAAGTCGGCCGGCCTTCTGCAATATACTTTGTTAAAGCTTCCTGGGCGAAACGCCCCATCGGAATAATTCTCTCCTTCTGCCCCTTTCCCAGACAACGGATTACTCCTAATTTGAAATCCATATCCAGCATTTTTAACCCAACAAGCTCAGATACCCGAAGCCCGGAAGCATACATCAATTCAAAACAAGCCCGGTCTCTTATCTGCTTGACTTTCTCCCCTCTGATTATTTTTAAAAATCTATCCACCTCAGCAACAGAAAGCACCTCGGGTAAATATTTAGCCAGACGGGGAGATTCTAAAAGCTCGGTCGGATCCGTTTTGATGTGCCGCTGACTAACAAGATACCGGAAAAATACCTTTACCGCGACAATATTGCGGGCAATTGAATTTGTTTTCAGGTCTTTGTTTTTTAAAACATACACAAAACCGACAATATCACTGTGGGCCATTGTCTGAATATCGGAAAATCCCTGTTGCTGGGTATATTTATAAAATTTAACAAGATCCCGCTTATAAGCAGAAACAGTATTCGCAGATAATCCTCTTTCTAAGGTAAGATAATCCAAAAATTCTTCAATAAAACGAATAGTCGACATAAAAAATAGGGATTTACTCTAATTTTAAGACTTATGTTTTAAAAATTCCATGATCTTTTTCATATCATGCCAGACCAGCTTTTTATCGCTGGGATTGCGCAGCAAATAAGCCGGATGAAATGTCGGCATCACCGTAATTCCCTGGAAATCATAAAAATTACCCCGTAATTTAGAAATCGGACAATTTTGTTCCAATAAAGCCAAAGTCGCTACTTTACCTAAAGTACAAATCACCTTGGGCTTAATTATTCTTAACAACTGCCTTAAATACGGTTTACATTGGATGATTTCTTCCGGCAAAGGATTACGATTATTCGGAGGCCGGCATTTTAAAATATTGCTAATAAAAACATCTTCCCGAGTAAACCCCATGGCCTGAATAATCTTTGTCAAAAGCTGACCAGCGGCTCCGACAAAAGGCCGTCCGGAAATATCTTCATCTCTTCCCGGAGCTTCTCCGATAAAGACGATTTCCGCTTTAGGATTACCCTCGCCAAAGACAACCTTCGTCCTTGTCGAACTAAGTTCACATAAACAGCAGTTTTGAACCTGCGCATAAAGTGTCGGCATATCCGGAGCTATGTCAGCATTTTTTTTATCTGTCTCTAGCATATCCGGCGAAAACCAAGACTCAAAATCAATTCTTTTTTTAAGGCTATTTATCGTACTTCTTAAGTTTTTAACAGTAAATCCTTTATCACCCATTGACTTATCCTGTTTGCCGCATCCGGTTTAGCAATCACCTTTGTGTTTTTTCTCATTTCATTTAATATTTTTTTATCATCTTTTAAGAACAATGTGATCTTTTCTGTGATTTCTTCTAGATCAATTAGACGCACCCCGATATTATTCTCTTCAATAATCTCAGCATTTCTCATTTCCTGCCCCGGGATAGGCTTAATGATTATCATCGGCAGACCTTTAGCCAGCGATTCCGAAACCGTTAAGCCGCCGGATTTTGAAACAATCATATCGGCAGCTCCCATACACTCATCCATATTTGTTACATACCCCAAAACCACAGCTTTCTTTTTAAAATCTCTCGCCTTTAAGGAATCATACATCTGATTGTTTTTTCCACAGATAACCAATATCTGTAAATCTATATTCATATCATCTAAGCTGTAGACAATTTTTTCTATAGGTCCAACTCCAAAGCCTCCGCTGGTCACTAATATTGTAAATAAATTCTTATCCAAGCCTAGATTATCCCGCAATTGGTCCTTTGAACATTGCCGGGAAAATCTTTGCTCAATAGGTATTCCGGTAACCAGGATTTTTTCCTGCTCTACCCCTTTTTGAAGCAGTTCTCTTTTAGTACTCTCACTAGCAACCAGATAATAGTCTGTTCCTTTATTAATCCAAAAACGATGCACCCCAAAATCAGTAATACCGCATAAAACATAACCTTTAAACTTTCCCGCAGTCTTTAAATATGATACGAGTTGTGCGGAAAAAAAGTGCTCGCAGATAATTACCTCAGGCTTCTCTCTAAGGATATACTCGATAAGCCCCCGCCCATGAAATTTATTAAAGATCAGTCTAAAAAAAGTAATAATCGGCATCAATGGCGAAAAGTTTAGAAAGTGAAAACAAGCTCCCCATAAAAGCGGAAAATGCTTTACCAGAAAAATATAAACCGCCGGGTAGGATTTTTTAAAAACAGCATTAGTATAATCAAGCGCATCGATTGTAATAACACTTAAACCTTCCGGACAATTTTTTTTGAACGCGTGTGAAAGCGCTTCCGCAGCCTTAACATGCCCTGCGCCTGCCGAGGCGTGAATAATCAGAATTTTCACTTCCCTATCCTTTTTTAAGGTTTGACCTTGTGGCTTACTCCGGCACCCTTGTTGATTTCCTCGAAATTAAGTTTATTTTTAAGAAAATCATTTTGCATAAGCACCCCGCCGGATACGATCATTTTAAAAGCTTCTTCAATAGAAATATCCAGGAAGATAACATCATTTTTAGGCAGCATCACAAAAAATCCGGTTATCGGATTAGGTGCCGAGGAAATATAAACGCATACAATATCAGACTCCGCCCCTTTTGCGCTTTCAGAATAAAACTCATTGGTCACAAATCCGAGTGTATAAACACCCTTTCGGGGATATTCAAACAATACAACTTTTTTAAAAGCAACTTTCTCTTTAGAAAATAAAAATTTAACCAGTTGTTTGATTGACGGATATATCTGAGAAACAAGCGGAAAACGTAAGAAAACCCGCTCTACAAACGGAAGCACGCGCTTGATAAAAACATTAGCCGTCAAAACTCCGGTAATAAAAATAAGAATAATAACCGCAAGAAAACCCAAACCAAAAATTGAAATCCCAAAATTACGTTCCAAAAGGGGGTTAATATAACGTCCCAAAATATTATCAACAAATTTAATGGAAATAAAAAGAATGTTTAGAGTAATAACAATAGGCAGTAGAACCACAAGGCCGGTAATAAAGTAATTACGGATTTTTGCTTTCATATTTTTCTCTATTCAACGATCAGACCGCTAAACCCCAAAAAGGACAGCGACATCAGCGCGGCAATAATAAAAACAATCGGAACCCCCCGAAACGCTTTAGGGATATCCGCCAGTTCCATTCTTTCTCTAATACTTGTCATCAAAACAAGCGCTAAACCAAAACCAATTCCCGCACTAAACCCCTGCACCACACTTTCTAAGAAACTTAATTCGTTTTGGGCATTTAATAAAGTCACAAACAATACCACACAATTACAAGTAATTAATGGCAGATATATTCCTAACGCTTTATATAGAATGGGATTAAACTTTTTAACAAATATCTCTACAAGCTGAACGAAACAAGCGATAATTAAAATAAAAGAGATAATATTTAAGTATTCCAGATTATACGGCACTAAAACAAAATTATAAATCGGCCAGGTTATTGCCGAAGACATCGTCACCACAAAGGTCATGGAAATCGCCATACCTACGGCGACATCCAGTTTTTGGGAAACCCCAATAAATGGGCATAATCCTAAAAAACGTGCCAAAACAAAATTATTTACAAAAATAGCGGAAATCACTATTGACATTATTCTAGCAAAATTTATATCCATATTTTTCCTTAATTAGAAAGGGAAGGTTTATTTTGCTGCATTTTATTTAATTGACTCAAAATCGCCATAATCACACCTATTGTTAAAAAACCCCCCGGAGGAAGGATCATCGCAATTGCCGGATTAAACCCTTCACCAAACAAAGCAAATCCAAATAACTTTCCGGAGCCTAATATTTCCCTGACCGCACCGATTAATGTAGCTGCTAAAGTAAATCCCACCCCCATACCTAAGGCATCTGCTACAGATAAGGTAATTGAATTCTTGGAAGCAAAAGCCTCCGCCCTTCCAAGGATGATACAATTAACAACCATAATATCCACAAACAATCCCAGTTTAGCATAAAGCATCGGGAAATAAGCCTGAAGCACCAGCTTAGCGATGGTAACAAACGTAGCAATTATCAAAATATAACAGGGAATTCTTACCTGCGGCGGCACAAAATTCTTAATCAGGGAAACGAAAATATTTGATCCCAAAAGAACAAAAGTTGCCGCAATCCCTATGCCCAATCCGTTTTCCGCGGTTACAGTTACCGCCAGCGTAGGACACAAACCCAACATCAATTTGAAAGTCGGGTTTTCCGCACAAATTCCGTTATAGAAACAATTTTTAAAACACTCCAGTTTTTTCACGCTATCTATTCTCCGCGAATATTAAATCACTTTTTTCCCCAACTATAAATTAACGGGCTGGCAATAAATACCGTAGAGTAAACTCCGCTGACAAACCCGATAAGCAGGACAATTGCAAAATTCTGCAGAACTTTACCACCCATCAGGCTCAAAGATAGAACAATCGCAATAGTAGTTACCGATGTCCATATCGTCCGGCCAAGAGTCTGGTTAATACTGATGTTTATAATATCCTTAAAACTCGTCTTGCGCATAAGCCGTAAATTTTCCCGGATACGATCATATGTAACAATCGTATCATTGATCGAATAACCAGCTACCGTCATAAAAGCAGTAACAATTAATAAATCTATCGGCATTTTAAAATATGCACAGCAGGCAATTGCCACCAATACATCATGAAACAATGAAACAACACCGGCAACGCCATAGGTGAGATCCTTGAATCTAAACCAAATATATATACAAATGCCTAAGAGAGCCAAAGACAAAGCAATTTTTGCATTCTTTTTTAATAATTTTCCGACTACCGGACCGACACTCTCCACCCTCATAATCGTAGCCTTATTATCCGGGAATTTCTGCCCTAATTCATCGGTAATCTTATCCGCATAGTTCTGTTCGGTTTTAATTATAACTATTTGCGGGTTTTCCTTGTCCGGCTGAATAACCGGATCGCGCACACCGATTTCTTCCATAGCCAAACGTAATTCTTCTATCGGGATTACCCTTTCAAACTTAAATTCCTGTAAAGCCCCTCCTTTAAAATCAATACCGTAATTATCCTCACCTCTCTGTGCGAAATTAAAGAGACCAACACCGATCATCACGATAGAGAGAATAAAGCAAACCCAGCGGATTTTAATGAAATCAATCTTTGTCTCCGGAATAAGCTGCAGCATTTTTAAAGATAGATTTTTCCAACGCAGGGTTAATATATCGATTAATAGCCGGGTAACAAAAATTGCGGTAAACATACTTGCTAATAAACCGATGATCAGGGTTAATCCAAACCCGCGAACCGGCCCGGAACCAAGCCAAACCAGAAGAACCGCCGCAATAATCGTCGTAACATTAGAATCAATAATCGCCGGAAATGCGCGTCCATAGCCATTTGTAATCGCGGTCCGGACAGATTTTCCAAGCTTTAATTCTTCACGGATACGCTCATTTATCAAAACATTGGCATCCACGGCCATACCGATTGTTAATCCGATACCGGCAATCCCCGGTAAAGTCAGTGTTGCTTTTAAAATAACCAGTGCCGTAAAAATTAAGAGAATGTTTAATAAAAGTGCCACATTGGCCAAAACACCTCCGACAAAATAGTATACAGCCATAAAAACAAGAACCGCAATGCCTCCGATTATCGTCGCACCTACCCCGCTTTTAATCGAATCCGCTCCCATTGATGGGCCAACCGTGCGCTCTTCTTCGACTATTATCGGTGCCGGTAATGCACCAGCACGCAATACATTCGACAAATCGCGTGCTTCTTCGACACTAAAATTACCGGATATCTCCGCCTCCCCCTGAGAAATCCGTTCCCGAATAACCGGCGCAGAATATACTTCGCCGTCTAAAACAATAGCTAAACGTCTTTCCACATTAGCTCCGGTAATATTCCCAAACATTCTCGCGCCGTCTTTGGTAAAAGACAACTTAACGCTTGAACGGCCATAACTATCCCGGCCGATAATCGCATCCGCAAGACTATCTCCGGTCATAACCGGGGTAGTTTCGATTAAAAGAGGATTTCCGTCATCATCTTCTTTTAACTCATAACCGCCGGGGACTTCTCCCGCAATTGCCTCCTTCAGCCGGTCTGTATCATCGGAAACCAAGCGGAATTCAAGCTGAGCGGTACTCTTTATTAAAGCTAAAGCTCTTTTTCTATCGGTAACTCCCGGCAATTGGACAATGATTTGATTAGCACCTTGTCGGGAAATAATCGGTTCACTAACACCAAACTGATCAATTCTCTTTCTTATAATTTCAATTGCTCTTTCGACTACTCCCGCACGGGCATCATCACTAACTCCTTTCGGGAGCTTTGACATATCCACACTTAAAGTAAGAAACATCCCGCCTTTAAGATCAAGTCCTAAATTTATCTTCTGGTTAAGCGGATAAATAACCCAAGTACAAAAAACAACTAATCCTATAACAAGTAATAATTTAATTTTAAGGTTTTTCGGCATATTCTCCTCCTGATCATCCTCTAAGCTTGCCTTGACTTCTTCACAGAAGATAAAGCACTTTTCTCAAATTCAATTTTAACGTTATCATCTACTTTAAGTACTACTGTTTTTTCTTTAACATTGACTACTGTTCCATGCATGCCTCCGGAAGTAATCACTTCATCATTTTTTTTAATTTTTGCGATCATATCCTGCTGTTCCTGCTGCTTTTTCTGCTGTGGCTTAATCATAAGAAAATAAAAAACCAGAAAAATAATAATATACATGGGGAGTAAAACCATTATGCTGCCCTTGCCGGCAAGCTGCGCCCCGTCGCCAGCCCCTTGGGCAAATGCTAAAGTCGTTAAAAACACTTTTTACCTCCATTCATTGCATTTAGTCTGTCAACTAAAACTCATTTTAATGTCAAAAATATGTATTAAACTTTCCTTAGTATATATCATTTTATTTAATTCTTCAACACTTTTTGATTAATAGTACAGAACTAGGGATTTGTTGATTAGTAGATATTCCTTTAAGGAATTGAAAAATTCATCTAAATAACGAGATTTAAGAGGAAAAACACATAAAAAAAGCCGATAAAGGGGAATCTTGGATCTTCTTGGCAACTCAGCCACCATTGCGCTCTGTCACCCCATCTGCAACTTTGCTTTACGGCTTCCTCTCTAGCGGGGTTCTAGAGACTGATTTTGTCAGCTGCAGATTAAACAACCGCTTTAGGCCTGGAGCTTTGCCCTTTAAGAAAATCTTGCGACTCTCTTATCAGGGGTACAACGTCAATCGTAATTGACCTATCGCACCGTCCCTGTCTTTCGGCAGGTTTGCCTTTATCGACTCTATAACTAATAATACCACAGACTGTTACATTTTTCAATACCCGCTTGAAATTTTATTCTAATAGGGGTATTTATCTTCAAAAACTTCTTTAAAATCGTAAATTCCTTTAAAATCATCAATACTGTCATTATCCGTTTTACCTAATAACCTCTCTTCTATTAAGTTAAATACAATATTGCCAAAATCTTCAGTTGTGCTAATTCCCCAATGCTCAAAAACCGTTCGGGACAATCTTCCGTACTCTTTAATCGCAAATTGTTTAATTCCCTCCGATAGTTCTTGGCCGGTCACATGCCCCTTACGCTTAAGCTTCTGCATTGTGTAATTAAGTGCCGTCAAAACAAACACATATGCCTCTTGAGCATACCGGCTGTCTTTTTGCATAATTTTTTCAATAATCGAATATAAGTCTTCTTCAGGATTCATAATGAATTTAAATTTAATTTTTTAATCACATTTAAGTAATTGTAAGCCGTAAGATCAAATTGCAAAGGCGTAACTGAAACATAATTATCCTCAATCGCCCGGATATCAGATCCTTGCGGCTTTTTAAGCCATTTTGCTTTTCCGGTTAGCCAATAATATGTCATCCCCCGAGGATCCGAACGTTTAACAAAACTCTCTTTATAAAAAGAGCGGCCCTGTTCAGTAATAAGATATCCGCGAACTCTGCTTGTGGGAATCGGAGGAACATTGACATTCAGAAGAATTCCTTCCGGTAAATTATTTTTTTTTATTTTTAAAGCTATATTATATGCGATGTCGGCGGCTGTTTTAAAATCATGCTTATCGTAGGTAGCTAATGATACAGCAATTGACGGAATTTTTAGAATCGTCCCTTCTGTTGCCGCAGATACTGTACCTGAATACATAATATCGGAACCAAGATTAGGACCATGATTTATTCCGGAAATTATCAGCTGTGGTTTTTCTTTTAAAAGCGCTCTGACGGCAATTTTCACACAATCAGCCGGAGTACCATCAACCGCATAACCAAAAAATTCTGCATTCTTCTTAACCTGCTTTACTCTTAAGGGCCGGTTAAGTGTTATCGCGTGACCGATTGCGCTGCGCTCTGATTCCGGAGCGCAAACAGTTACTTTAAATTTTTTTCTGAATCTCTGATAAAGAGCATCCAACCCATCCGCATAGATCCCGTCATCATTAGTTAACAAGACTCTCATCAATTAAACTCCTTAAGCGTTATATTTTAAAACAAATTAAGTTACTTAATCTTTTTTCTTATAAATTTAAGGTCAGGGAAAGAATTTTCACCGAACAGACGTTTAGCTTTTGAATTTTTCTTTCTGCGAGTAATACTTTATATTAAAAAGGAAATCTGCCAAAAATTAACGCATTGCAATTAGGACAATGCCCTTCTTTTAAAATGCTTTCAGTCTCATCATATTCTTTTCTCTTTATAACCATTTTTTTACAAGCCTGGCAATAAGTTTGACTAGCCGCATGCCCGGGAATGTTGCCGATATACACATAATACAATCCCTCACGTTTTCCCACCTTATGCAGGTTTTCTAAAAGACCGACCGGAGTCGGCGGGACTTCTTTAAAATCCCCATAGGGGAAAAATCTGGTTAAATGCCAGGGAGTATCCTTACCTAACTCGGCAAACATCCAAGCCGCAATTTCTTTTGATTCTTTTTCATTGGAGTTATAGCCGGGAATTATATTTGTTACAACCTCAACATGCATAGCATGATGCCGCTTGGCACTGCTGGCATTGGAAAAAATGACATTAATATCCGCAATATCGGCGATTCGAGTATAACTTTCAATAAATGAGCCTTTAATATCTATACAAAAGCCGTCTAAGTGTCTACTTATCATATCCAACGCTTTAGGCATCATATATCCATTAGTGATATATGCAGTACCCAGGCCTTCTTCTTTAGCCAGCTTAAATACATCAAGAGTATACTCAAACCACATTGTCGGTTCATTATAAGCAAACACAATGCCCTGACATCTATTCTTTTTAGCTTTTCTGACAACCATTTCCGGACTCATATAAGTAGTCTGAGGAAGTTTTTTCTTTACATCACAATGAGAAACATCCCAGGACTGACAACCGTGGCATCTAAAATTACACCCCAGCCCTCCCAGAGTAAGCCATAATGTGCCGGGGAAAAAATGGTACATCGGTTTTTTCTCAATAGGCGATATTGTCATTGATGCCACCTGCCCATAAGTTATTGAATATAAAACTCCGTCTTTGTTAATCCGGGTTTCACACCAGCCGGTATGGCCTTCATCTATTAAACATTTCTTTGCACATAATCCGCAATAGACCGAATTACCCATTGCTTTTTCCCAAAATAAAGCTTCTTTGAGCATCTTATTTTTTCCTCCCCTGCAATTTAAACATCTCTATAATTTCTTCTACCGAAGTAGCATCCTCAGGGTTCTTGTCAGTCCTAACAAAATTCACCATTCTCGGGAACCTCAGCGCATATCCGGAAACACTGTTTGTTATTTTACCACAAGTATGCACCGGACTCTTAGTAATTTCATCAGCCTGGACTTCTACAACAAATTTAGGACTAACCCAAACATCCGGAATAACTCCTGAATCCACACGCGAAGGCTGCACTTTTTCTTTATACTTATCCAGCATTTTTTTTATTCTAATCCATTCATCCTCTTTTAACCCTGAGCCAATCTTAGCTATGGTTTTAAAATTATCATTTTCTTTATCATAAACGCAAGCCAAAAGAGAACCGATACCAAATGCTGCCCGGGTACCTTTACCAAAGAAATATCCGATTACGACACAATCAACCGTATCGGCTAATGCATTTTCATAAGAACGTTTTAGCTTAATCCAATTAAAATTCCTTCCGCCGGCCTGATAAGGAGAATCTAAACGTTTGGCCACAATTCCCTCTAAACCATCGCCCACGGCTTCTTCAAAAATTTCCGATAATCTTTTAGCGTCGTTAACTATCTCAAAAGGTGATTCCTGGAGTACTTTTCCCAGCTTAATAACTTTTGACATTATTTTTCTTCTCTGGTCATAAGGCTCATTGGTCAAATCTCCGTCAGCATGCAGGATATCAAAAATAAACAGTCTTAATGGACACTGCTTCAACATTTCCGGAATATCGTATTTTCTTTTTCGCTGCACGGTTACCTGAAACGGCTGCGACTGCCCGGTATGGGGATCATAGGCAATCGCTTCACCCTCAAAAATCACCTTTTTAGTTTTTATCTGCTCTCTTGTCGCGGCAACAATCTCGGGAAACATCCCCGTCATATTTTCCAAATTCCGCGAAAAAATTGAAACTTCTTCCCCGTTCTTATGCACTTGACAACGGAAACCGTCATATTTGGCCTCAATCGCACACGTTCCGATTTTTTCAATAATTTCCTCAGCGTTCTTCAACCTTGCGGCTAAAGCCACTCGGATCGGACATCCCACAATAGCCTTAAACTCTTCAATCTGCTTTAATCCTTTGGTAAAAAGAATTTTTGCCACAAGCCCAAGATCCGAGCAAAGATTATACGCGCGTTCCAGCTTCCGGCGTAATGATTTATTTCCGCAATAGGCTAAAGATAAACCATCTAATACTGTAGGATCGCCTATTCCCAGTCTTATTTTTCCCAGAATAATTCTCACAACATATTTTGCCTCAATCGGACTAACGTCATTTAAAAGCTTCGCTAATTGTCCAACCTTCTTACTCACAGACCCCTCACCGGAAACATCGGTTATTTCCTTTAAAGAGTTATAAACTTCTGTAATTGTCGGCACATCCCGCTTTTCCCGGCAAACCTGCTCAGCAACCTGTCCATAATCTCCGGTTTTTTTAAATAAATCCTTAATCAGTCCGGATGATCCCTCCGACACTTCACCCAAAGCTTTGGCAATTAATTTTTCACTCATGCCAAATTCAATATTCCTGAATACCGGCAATAACTGCCCCTGACACAAATATATTATTTTATCAATTTCCGAATTATCATCTACAGCATTAAACAGCTCTCCGAGGATATCTGTCATTTTCAGACGCTTGGTCGTTGCTTCCATCTGTTCAAAATAGGCTGTTAATTTTTTAAACTTCATAACCTTCTTTCAGCAAAACTGCTGCTTTTTCTATTGTCTGCCGCTCTCCGGGATAATTAACCCGGTCCAGCGCGGCTTCAAGATCAAACCACTTAACATCTTCTACCTTAGCATCAGCGTTACTAAGTTGTCCGCCAATACACTTAATCAAAAAAAAATGAACAGTTTTTTCTATTTTTGCGTTTCTTTCCTTACTATAATAGGAATACTGTATTTTATTCAAAAAAGAATTTATTTTTCCGCTCAAACCGGTTTCTTCGCTTACTTCACGAATAGCTGTCTGCTCCAGAGCTTCCCCTTTTTCTACCTTTCCTTTTGGTAAACACCAAACAGTACCACTATCTCTGCAGATCAGGATAAGTTTAATCTGCTCTTGAGTTTTCTGAAAAACAACTCCTCCGGCGGAAATTTCCTCTTGAGTTTTGGTCATCTTTCCTCTTCTTATTATTCGGCAAAAAGGTAATTTTCTAATGCCTTATGCCAACTGCACAAAATATCTCCGGTAAGCTTCTGGTAACGCGAGTTATCCAAAACTGACATCTGCGGGCGCTTTGCCGGACGCATAAAAGTATTAGAATCTACCGGTAGTATTTCAACTTCAATACCCTTTAATGCAACAATTCTTTTCGCAAAATCATACCAGCTGCAGCTATCGCTGTTGCTTACATGATAGACTCCCCTATTGACAGGATTCCCAGAATCACAAAAAACAGAGTCAATAAGCATTTCTATAGCTTTTGCCAAACTCACTGTATGTGTAGGTGATCCGCGCTGGTCGCTGACAATAGTCAGCTGTTTCTGCTGCTTTGCTAGGCTGATAATTGTCTCCACAAAATTTTTCCCCGTTTTGCCAAAAAGCCAGCTGGTTCGGACAATCAGTGATTCAGTTACCAAAGAACGGACAAACTCTTCTCCGGCTAATTTGGAACGTCCATAGGCATTAATCGGGTTAACCGCATCGGTTTCCAGGTATGAGTCCCCTTTTTCTCCGTCAAAGACATAATCAGTACTTATATAAATCAATTTCGCCCCAATTTGAGAACAAGCCTGCGCAACATTTTTTGTCCCCTGGGCATTAATAAGATCAGCTTTTTGAGGATCTGTTTCACATCCGTCAACATCTGCATAAGCAGCACCATGTATAACCAGCCAGGGCTTCACAGAAGAAAAAACTTCTTTTACCTGATCAACACTCCTAATATCGCAACAAAAAAACTCCCTGGCTTGAGCTGGAACAGAAGTAATATCAGTACCACAAATTTCGTAATGCGCGGCAAACTGCTTTTGCAAGTCACTACCAAGCATGCCGTTTACACCTGTAATTATGATCTTTCTTTTAGCTTTTTCCACCATGTTTGATTTTCTTTATACCAATTTACTGTATTTAGGATAGCTTCTGAGAAATCGTATTCCGGATTAAATCCTAATTTGCGGATTTTCGTGATATCTAAACTATATCTGCGATCATGTCCGAGCCTGTCTTTTACAGGTTTAATAAAGGATTTTGGCTTTCCCATGATTTTCAACAAAAGTTCTGTTAAGTAAAGATTCTGGACCTCATTTCCCGCTCCGACATTATATGTATCTCCGATCTTACCTTTATGCAAAATTAAATCAATCGCCCGGCAATTATCTAAAACATATAACCAGTCCCGGACATTCTTCCCGTCGCCATATAAAGGAACTTTCTTATTTTGCAGAAGATTAGTGACAAATAAAGGGATTACCTTCTCAGGGAACTGAAAAGGCCCGAAATTATTGGTCGGCCGGATCGTAATCACCGGGGTTTTAAATGTCTGATAATAAGACCGCGTAAGCATATCCGCCGAAGCCTTACTTGCGGAATAAGGGCTGTTCGGCATTAAGGGATCTTCTTCGGTAAAAGAACCTTTCAGGATTGATCCATAAACCTCATCGGTACTTATCTGAATAAAACGTTTTATCTTTTTACTTTTAGCAACTTCCAATAGTACATGCACACCAAAAACATTAGTCTTTAAGAATTCTTCAGCACTGTCTATTGATCTATCCACATGGGTTTCCGCCGCAAAATTCACAACCGCAGTACATCCTTGCAGGGATTTCTCCACAGCTTTCAAATTACAGATATCCCCTTTAACAAATATATATCGGGGACTGTTTTTTAAATCTTTAAGATTCTCCGGGCAAGCAGCATATGTTTGCTTGTCCAGATTAACAATAGAAAGATTGGGATACTTTCCCAGCACATATCGGATAAAATTGCTGCCGATAAAGCCCAATCCTCCGGTAACCAATATTTTCATAACATCTCCTTTAACCAGAATAGTGTCAATTTCCAACGGGATAGAGTTTTGTCTCAGTTCAAGATAAAGTTATTTCCAGTTTCATACGCAAATTTTTCGGAAGCTTCTGCAAATGCTTTCTCTCAATAATAATTTTTCCGGAAGAAATACGGATAAAAGGAATATTATTCGGCAAAGCCTTGACGTTCTTTATTATATATTTACCGTAATCAAGCTTTTGGGAATTCTTAAAGCTAACAAGCAAAGCACGTTCCGCAAAATAGCAAGAAACCGAAAGTGTGTCCGACGTTTTGAATTGTTCACGGACCAGTTTCGGTTCTATCACCAGATCTCCAAAGTGCCCTTTTACTCCAAACATCTCCGCAAGCACGGTCATTATGTACCAGCTTGCCGATCCGGTTAAATACGAATACATCCCCTTGCCTTCAATATCAAAGTATTCCGGCAAACATGGGTAAATTTTGCTGTTTTTTGTATTACTAGCCATTTTAAAAAGGCTATTCAGCACCTTAAACCCCTCCTGAGTAAAACCACGCTGATAAAGCGCGTTCGCGAACATAACACACATATGGCTAAACACAGCCCCGTTTTCTTTACTGCCGTAAACAAAAGCAAAAGCTCGGCCAAAATCAAACTGTAGTGACTTAAAATCAGTATTCAACCTAAACCCACCGCTGTTTTTATCCATTAGATATTTGCTTGCCGCCTTAAAAACACTTTTTATCTGTTCCTGAGTAGCAATACCGCTCATCAGCGGAAAAACCTGACCGGTAAGGGTCATTCTTATCTGGCTTCCGGATTTTCCTTCTACACGTCGGCCTTTATTATCATAGTATCCGTTAAAAAAACCATTTTTCTTATCTAAAGATACCCACTCTTTTTTATTAACGTGATTAAACAGCCATTTCCATTTACAGTTTAAGTCTTTCACCAGGTCATCGATTTTAACTGCGACTTTTTTCCCGCTCACCTTGTATTTAACTGCATCAAAATAACGGGATAAAAGATACCTTTTTTGATCTACGCTATTGTAATCAATCTTCGTTTTTTGCAGACTATCCAAAAGAATTACAAGTTCTTTTGCTAAAAAAATATTTTTCTGTTTTTTATTCTTTTTAAATTCCTGTAGTAAAACAGTTAAATTACACAGATTCCAGCCGTAAAAACAGGTAAACGCGACACTCTCCCCTTTTTCAGAAGCCATGTCCAAACCATCATTCCAATCTGCATCCTCAAGCTTAATATTATTATGTTTGCCTACATGGAAGAACGATATTAAATGCTGAACTAATATATGTTCCAGAATAGTGCCTTTATAAACCTGACCTTGTTTAGTTAGCAAATGCTGTTTATTATCACTTTGGGAATCCCATTCATAGTCAATTTCTCTGGCCCGGGAAAGTAATTTATCATAGAAATACGGCTGTTCATCCAGTAATACATTCAGATCTCCGGTCTGATGGATATAAAGCTGCAAAGTAAAATACGGCCAAACTCCATGATCCATCCACACCCGGGGGATTTTGTTACGGTCAGCAACAAAACAACCGGCCTTTTTAGTAATTATTGTCGCATTAGTTCCATCAATCCTGATTCCGGAAAAATTGGCGGATAAAATTTCCCGCATCTTTTTAGGATGAATAAATATTAAGGTTAAACAATCTTGCCATAAATCACGCCAGCCTTTTCCGCCTCTTCCATAATCAAAATCCGGCAAGAAAGAACATCCGAATATTTTCCTTAAAATCGGCTGTAACGTAACCCAGCGCAGCCAATTATCAAACACATTATCCGCGGTATGAAATTTAATTTTATCAATTCTTTGTTTCCAGTAATACTTATTTGCCTGAAGAGCATCTTCAACCCTTGACAATGAACCAAAGCGCTTAAAAACCTTCCCCGGAATTTGCGGATTTTCCGCAATTCCCATCATAAGTACATAAGTTACAGATTTTCCCGGAGCTAATACCTTTGATTTAAAACGCAGAGCTCCCATAGCCTCTTTTCCTTGATGAACCATATCAATTTTCTTCACCGGCTTAAGATTATCAATAATCGCCCGGGGATGCTCCAGACAACCGCCTTCACCGATAAATGATTCCACCGTGGGGAAACATCCTAGCGGCAATACTCCTTTACCTTCATAACCAAAAACAAAATAAGAATGCTCATTTATTTCATGTCCCCGCTCATCAAAAGACATAACCGGTTTAAGCAGAACTCCCTGCGGTAAAAACTCAATTCTGTTTAAAAGACTGGTAACATGCCGATGATCACGCAGATTATCCGCGGAACGCCCAAAAATAGGAATCGCCGAAGTCGGCGTAAAAGAAATCATCTTTGAGGAATTATTGGTAAGCTTAATACTCATCAACTCAACATGTTCACCGCTGGAAGGAATAAAATTAGTAACCTCGGCCTTTAATCCCAGCTTTTTACATTCTCGGATAACTGTATGCCAGATCATTCCGGCTTTAAGCACCAGTTTATCATCTTCACACCGGCAGTAAGATGTTCCGGTCACCGACCAAATATTCTTATCGTTAATATAAATCCAGAAGTTTCGGCTAGCTTTTATATTGTACAGGCACTCAGTAGTGATCGGATGGGTCAGAAAATGGTTTTGACTAATTTTAATATCTCCTTGCAGTAAAGGAGTTACCGAAGACATAAATTCAGCTTCATTTGCCAGGGGAAAATACAACCTGTTAATAGTGTCAGCATTATTAACAACAAAATCTCCTGATCCGTTGGTAAAATCCCATAAACGCTTACTTTTTTTTGTCTTTTTCTCTTTCATAACCTCAACCCACTACAAATAAAAAAGTTACATTAACTTTAATGCAAATACAGGTATTTATTATAGTCTAAAAAAATAATTTTAGCAAGAAAAAAGCAAAAGCAGGCAATAATTAGTGAATTGTAACTCATAGTGCGACATTGTCAAGATTTTGATCACTGTTATTTTGAAAATGCTCTTTTACCATTTGCTTCGCTGTCTTATAACCATGAATTTTTCTCGGATAATTATTTATCCATTTTTCGATTTTTT
>JBDRPX010000030.1:0-113131 GCA_043826565.1 Candidatus Omnitrophota bacterium | reverse complement strand
ATATTTTTGCCTTTTAATGCTACAATTTTCTTGCTCCATATGATCTCCTGTTTTTTGTTTTGTTTGTCACTTACAAAATAACAGGTTTCTTACGATCTGTGGAGCTTTTTCTTGTCGCACTTGTAATTACAATCTACATTTCTTGTCATGAGTGTGGTTCCCAGATAACATATTTTTAATCATATTGATAAATCAACGTTACATGTTTTTAGAGTTTTTCCTGTTGAAAATCGTTAAAAAAATATCAATTAAAGGTCTTTTTTTAAATCTTTCTATATAGGAAATAGGAAAAACAACATAAAGTATGCTGTTTTTAAAATTGTTAATTGGTTCTAATGGAATGAAAGGGGATTTAAAGATGGATAAGAAATTTTATGTATTTTTAGTGGTAGTATTGGTAATGACGTTTGGATTGAGCTTAAATGTTTCAGCAGAAGATCTTTCACAGGAAGAGCTTCTAAAGAGAACAGCGGATCTTGAGGGGAAAGTTTCAAAGTTGAACGGGATAATTAATAATCTGCAGGCAAAACAGGATGCAGTTGCTATTAAAGTTGATAGTCTTAGCGGAAGTTCAAAGGCTTGTAAAGGGGAAGCAGTAACTTCAAAGCAAAAAGTAGAAATTTATGGATTCGTAAAATTAGATGCAAGTCTTGATGATTCAAAAACAAATGATCCTGATGCTCCTAGATATGCATCGTCAGAAGGAAATACCTCAAATGAAGGTCAATATACGATGACCGCTATGAATACCCGCCTTGGTTTAAAATTTTTTGGACCGGAAACAGATGAAGCAGATGTTTTTGGTAATATCGAGTTAGATTTTTTAGATACAGCATCGGATAATGCTCAGAAGCCTCGCATGCGTCATGCTTTTTTTGAAGTAAAGTTCCCAAAATGGGATCTTCTTGCAGGACAGACTTGGGATGTATTTGGTCCTTTAGGATCAAGTACTCTGAACACTGGTGCTTGGTTATGGGATGGTGGAAATATCGGAGTCAGAAGACCTCAGGTACGTTTAACCAACAAGTTTGACATCAATACAGATAAAAAAATAACCACCCAGCTAAGTTTAAACAGAAATATCGGGATGACCAACGGTACTGTTAATACCGGTGAAAATTCCAGCCAGCCAATGGTTCAGGGAAGAGTTGCTTATGACTTTACTACTTGCTGCGGAAAGAAAACAACACTTGGCGTTGCCGGTCTTTATGGACTGGAAAAAATTAATAGAAATGATGGTGTTGATGAAACTAACTATACAGTACCTGCCTGGGGCGTTGGCTTAGACTTGGCAATGGCTCTTAATTCTAAACTTTCTTTAAAAGGTGAGTTCTTTCAGGGATCCAATCTAAATGCATTACTTGCTGGCTTGGGCTATGGTATCAATACAACTTTAGCAGAAGGTGTTGATACTATGGGTGGATGGACACAGTTAACTTATAAAGTTTCAGATAAGGGTGAGGTTAATCTAATCTATGGTACAGAAAGATTAGCGAAGAAAGACCTTAATGCAGGTAATAGATCCAGTAATCAGATGATTGTTGTCAACTATATGCATACGATAGTTACAGATGTTAAAGTTGGCGTAGAATACGCTAATATGTTTACAGAATACGTAGGAGCTGACAGAGGAAGCAATAACAGACTGACCACTTCGTTTATTTACTCGTTTTAAGTAATATAACTCGGGAGATATATTATGTGTACAAAACATGTATTAACAACTTGTATTTACTGTGGTTGCGGTTGCGGATTACATCTGGTTACTGAGGGTAATAAGGTAATCGGCTCTTATCCTAGTAAAAACCACCCGGTTTCTCAGGGGGCATTATGTGTTAAGGGGTGGAATGCCTATGAATTTGTAAATAAAAGTGATAGGCTTACTGGCCCGCTAGTAAAAGAAAATAATGGCTTTAAGAAAGCGGATTGGGAAACAGCATTGTCTGTTACGGCAAAAAAGTTAAAAGAGATCAGCGATAAACACGGGCCTGATTCAATAGCTTTTTTAAGTTCAGCTAAGACGACAAATGAAGAAAATTTTTTAATGATGAAATTAGCTCGGGCTGTTTTTAAAACAAATAATGTCGATCATTGCGCGAGGCTATGTCATGCTTCAACAGTTGTTGGGCTGGCGGCTGCTTTTGGCTCAGGAGCAATGACAAACTCAATAGATGAATTTGAAAAAGCGGAAGTTTTTCTTGTAACCGGATCAGATACTACAGCACAGCATCCGTTGATCGGCTCAAGAATGATCAACGCTGTTTTAGAAAACAATGCTAAATTAATCGTGATTGATCCCAGAAAAATAGAGCTGGTTAAATATGCTCAGGTTTACTGTGCTCAGAAAAATGGAACAGATGTGGCCTGGATCAACGGGATGATGAATGTTATTATTTCCGAAGATCTCCATAATAAAGAGTATATAGAGGAAAGAGTAGAGGAGTTCGAAGCATTAAAAGAACTGGTTAAAGAATATACTCCGGAAAAAGTAGAAGAGATTACAGCTATTCCTAAAGAGAAGTTAATCGAAGCCTCGCGTATTTACGCGAAAGCAAAAAAGGCGATGATCGTATATGCTATGGGAATTACCCAGCATACTACCGGTGTAGACAATGTAAAGTCACTGGCTAATTTGGCGATGTTGACCGGGCATGTCGGACTTGAATGCACAGGGGTTAATCCTTTGCGGGGACAGAATAATGTGCAGGGTGCCTGTGATTTAGGCGCGTTACCGAATGTTTTTTCCGGTTATCAGAAAGTTGTTGACGCGGCCGCAAGAAAGAAATTTGAAGCAGAGTGGGGAGTTGAAAATCTGCCTGAAAAAGTTGGGTTAACCGTAACAGAGATAATATCCGGGGCAGAGTCCGGAAGAATAAAGGGTCTTTATATCGTGGGCGAAAATCCGGTAATCAGTGACCCGGACAGCACTCATGTTCGAAAGGCTTTGCAAAATCTGGAATTTCTTGCAGTGCAGGATATTTTCCTGACTGAAACAGCGGAATACGCTGATGTTGTTTTAGCGGGTTGCAGCTTTGCCGAAAAAGACGGGACGTTTACAAGTACAGAGAGGCGCTGTGAAAGAGTGCGTAAAGCAATCAATTGTGTGGGTGAGTCAAAGGCGGATTGGGAGATTATCTGTGAAATAGCCAAGCGCTGCGGTTATGAGGGTATGAATTACAGTCACCCATCAGAGATTATGGATGAAATTTCCCGGGTTACTCCGATTTACGGCGGGATGTCCTATAACCGTCTGGATCCTTGGGGTTTGCAATGGCCTTGTCTGGAAAAAGAGCATCCGGGAACAAAGTTTTTGCATAAAGGTAAATTTTCCAAAGGAAAAGGAACATTTTTACCTTGTCCGTATAAGCCGCCGGCTGAATTACCGGATAGTGAATATAATTTCACATTATCCACAGGAAGAGTCTATTGGCATTGGCACACAGGTACCATGACCAGAAGGACGTCTACTTTAGATCGTGAAGTTCCCGAGGCTTATATTGAAATGCATCCGGAAAACGCGAAAGCGCTGGAAGTAAGAACCGGAAGTCTTGTGAAGGTAACTTCCCGCAGAGGTACGATTGATGTTAAAGTTAAGGTAACAGATCAGGTAGTCAAGGATTCTGTTTTTATTCCGTTTCATTTTAAAGAAGCGGCGGCGAATATTCTTACTAATCCGGTGGTTGACCCGATTGCGAAAATTCCAGAATATAAGGTGTGTGCCGTAAAAGTGGAGAAAATATAATGGCAAAAACTATTACAAAAAATGACATTAAAGGGTTGTTGGGAGAAGCATCGAAAGAATGGCGCGCATATGTTCCTCAGAAAATATTAGGCGGGGATGTATTATTTGAGAATATACCTAAAGGAGCCAAAGATTTAGAGAACATTGCTTTAGGAAATGAGGATATTATTGTTTCTGCGAAAGATATCTTTTTCCCTCAGAGCGAAGCGCTTTTTGAATTCGATCAGGGACAGATAAAAGAAACCGTTGAAGCATCTCCCAAGTTGTTGTTCGGGGTAAAACCGTGCGATTTAAAAGGTATTCTCTTTGCCGATGAGTTCTTTAAACGGAATTTTGAAGACAAATATTATCTAAGCCGCGCTCAGAAGAGGCTTATTGTTGTGATCGGTTGTGTGAAGCCGCCGCGTCCGTCAGCTTGTTTTTGTACATCAGCAAAAACCGGGCCTTTTGCAGCCGGAGGATATGATTTACAGCTGGTTGATACCGGTGATTCATACTTAGTACAAACAGGTTCGCCAGAAGGCGAAGAATTTGTGGCTAAATACGGAACATTTTTTAAAGAGGCTTCCGGTGACGCGGACGCAATGATTGAACAAGTGAAATCAAAGGCTGCTGAAGCTGTGGAATTAAAAGTGGACTTTGATAAAGCGCTGGAGATCATGAAAGGCAGTAATTTCATGCCGGAAGAAAATTACAAGCGGATCAGTGAGAGATGTTTTTATTGCGGAGCCTGTCTTTATGTCTGTCCGACTTGTACCTGTTTTAATGTTTTTGATCAGGAAAAGGACGGTAAAGGAGAACGTTATCGGAATTGGGATGGATGTGTTTTTGCCGGATATACCAGGGAAACAAGCGGACATAATCCCAGAGAAGAGAAGTCGATACGGGCTAGCCGGAGATATGAGCATAAATTAAGACATGACTATAAGGTTGCGGGAACGAGCGGTTGTGTTGGCTGCGGCCGGTGTCTTTCCAGTTGTCCTGTTAACATCGGAATGTCTAAGTTTATTCAGGAGATAACAGAAAATAGGAGTGTAATGTAGCCATGCGAAATGAATATATTCCTTACCCAGTAAAGATTGAAGATATTAAGAGGGAAACTTTTGACGTGCAGACGTTTAAGGTGAAATTTATTGAACCGGAAAGAGCGGCATCTTTTGAATATAAGCAGGGGCAGTTTGCTCAGATATCTGTTCTTGGTGTAGGAGAAGCTCCGATATCTATTACCTCCTCTCCTTCCCGTAAAGGATTCCTGGAGTTCACGATTCGCGATACAGGTGGAGCGGTTACTCGTGCGATAAATGCATTAAAGCCAGGGGATACCTTTTATGTTAGGGGGCCCTATGGTAATTCTTTTCCTTATGAGGAAGTAAAAGGAAAGAATCTTTATTTTATTGCCGGCGGTATTGGTCTTGCTCCTTTAAGAAGTCTGATAAATATGGTCATGGATAACCGGTCTGATTTTGGACATGTTAAAGTTTTATACGGATCAAAAACTCCGGATGAGCTGTGTTTTAAAGAAGAGCTTGAGGTGTGGAAAAAGGTTCCGGATACAGAAGTTTGGCTTACGGTTGATAAACCTTGTGACGGATGGGGCTGTACTATTGGAGTGGTGACAGAGCTATGGAAAGAGACGAACATCAATCCGGATAATGCTGTTGCCTTTGTGTGCGGCCCGCCGATAATGATAAAATTCGCGATGCGCAAATTGCTGGGATCCGGATTTGGCGAAGGAGAGATTATTACAACTCTTGAGCGCTATATGAAATGCGGAATCGGCAAATGCGGGCATTGCAACGTAGGAGAAAAATTTGTTTGTGTGGATGGCCCGGTTTTTAAATATACCGAACTGAAAAACTATCCGCATCATGAACACGTTTTTTAACTGAAACATTAACTGGGTATAACTTTTTTTAACTAAAAGGAGATAAAGATGTCAAATTTTACACCACAGCCTGAATTAGCGAGGTCATCCCTTATAGTTTGGGGTAAAGCAAGAGCTAATAATACTATAGCAAAATTATTTGTTTTGGCGATTTTAGCCGGTGTTTTTATTGGGTTCGCGGCACATTTGGCGACAGCTGTTTCTACCGGATGGACAATCGGCGGAGTAGCAGCTTTGTTTGGCTTACAAAAGTTTTTTACCGGTGCTGTTTTTAGTTTTGGCCTTATGCTGGTCATTATACCTGGCTCAGAATTGTTTACCGGCAACAACCTGATGACAATCGCGTTAATGAATAAAGATATTACTTTGGGGCAAATGCTCAGAAACTGGGGTATTGTAATTATCGGTAATTTTGTCGGTGCTATCTTCTTGGCATGGATGATTGCGGCGATGTCTGGTTTAACTGATGGAGCTGTTGGCGGAACCGCGATCAATATCGCGTACGGAAAAGTTACTGCTGGTGCGGCAATGCATAATAGCTGGTTCTTTTTTAGAGCGATAGGTTGTAACTGGCTGGTTTGTTTAGCGGTTATGATTGCGATTTCCGCGAAGGATATATCCGGAAAAATATGGGGGGTTTTCTTCCCGATTATGGCTTTTGTCACTTCCGGGTTTGAGCATGTTATCGCTAATATGTATTTTATCCCGGCTGGGATCTTCTCTAAAGCATTTCCGAACGCTGTAGCAGCTTCTGGAAAATCTGCTGCGCAGTTAGTTGAGCTCGGCTGGAGATCAATGGTTCTAAATAACTTTATTGCTGTTACTCTTGGTAATATAGTTGGTGGTGCGATCCTTTGCGGTGTTGTTTACTGGTGGATCTATGTAAGAGGAACTAAAGTAGAAGCTTAATACTTTTGTAATCAATTAGGATAGTCGGGTAAAGTGTTACCCGGCTGTCCTAATAAATAACTTAATAAATTATGAAAAACCAAGTTACCGGGGCAATTTTATCAGGTGGACGCAATCGGAGAATGAAAGGCCGGAATAAGGCGTTCATTGAAATTGACGGAAATCCTATTATTGATAGAACAGTTGCAATTTTTGAATCTATATTTAATGAGATTATTATTATAACTAATGAAGTTGAAGAGTATAGTAATTATCGCGACAAATGTGTAATTGTAAATGATGAAATAAAAAATATTGGTCCTTTAGGCGGTATTCACGCCGCATTATCAACAGCAAAAAACAATGCTGTTTTTTTTAGTGCATGCGATATGCCTAATTTGCATAACGAAATTATTATATCTCAAATAGATTATTTTAATAAAAAAAAAGGTGATGCCTTACTGCCTCGGATCGGGAATTTAGTTGAACCGCTGCATGCTATATATAAAAAATCCATAAAAGATGATCTTGAGCAGTTTATTAAAAACAGTCCGGATCATTCAGTGAAAAGTTTCTTAAAGACAATTAATGTTGCTTATTGGGACTTGGAGAATACATCTTTTTACCGGAATACATTTAAAAATATTAATACCCCCGAGGATATTGATTATGAAGATTAAAACAAAAGTATGGCTTGAGAAAGAAGGAAGGCTTGTTTTTGGCTGTGGGAAGGCGTTGATTCTGCAATCTATTGGGGAGACGGGATCGATTAACAAAACTGCCAAAGATCTGGATATGTCTTATCGTCATGCTTGGAGTTGTATTAATGAGATTGAAAAAAGGCTGGGGGTAAATCTCATTGAAAAGACAAAGGGGGGTAAAGGCGGCGGCGGTGCACAACTGACTGATTATGCCAGAAGTTTAATCGAAAAATATAACCTTTTGAAAAAAGAAGTAGAGGAATTTGCAGATAAAAAAGAAAAGGAAATATTTGTCTGATGGAAAAATTTGAAATTTTTAAAGTATTCCCGGATAAAGAAGAAAAAGTAATGGACTCAGTTACTCAAGAGGTTCCCCTGACGATCTTTGTCAATGATCAGGAGATGGTTACTTTGCTTGCCAGCCCGGATGATCTTGAAGAACTGGCTGTAGGATTTCTTTTTACTGCCGGATTGATTAATAGTTTTGATCAAGTGGAAAAAACAACTGTGGATACTAAACGGTGGTGTGTGTATTTACACTTAAAAGATAAACAGGTTGATTTGCAACTGGCGTTTAAGCGGATGTTTACTTCCGGCTGCGGCAGGGGAACTCTATTTTATAATGCTGCTGATTTAATGCATCGTAAGAAACAGAGAGCAGGAATCGCAATTGATCGAAACCATGTTTTTAGCCTGATGCGTGATTTCCAGAACCGTTCTGATGGATTTAAAGAAACCGGAGGGGTGCATTCAGCAGCACTCGCTCAAGGTGAAAATATTCTGGTTATCCGAGAGGATATCGGCCGTCATAATGCTTTGGATAAAATCCTAGGTTATGCGCTGATGAACAAAATAGAGTTAAATGATAAGCTTGTGCTTTCTTCTGGAAGAGTATCTTCGGAGATACTGCTTAAAATACAAAAAACCCAAATTACTGTGATTGCTTCACGCAGTGCTCCCACAGACCAGGCGATTAAACATGCCCGGGAAAGCGGTATTGCTTTAATCGGATTTGCCCGGGGGCAGAGAATGAATGTTTATAGTGAAAGAGATAGGATTGTATGAAGAATTTTATTCGAATTATAGTTTTTATGATTATGATTGTGTCTATATTTGTTCATCAGGGACAGGCAGCAGAAACATTAAGACTGGCTACGACAACAAGCACCTATGAAACCGGATTATTAGATAGTATTATTCCGAAATTTGAGCAGGACAATGATTGTAAGGTGCATATTATTTCTGTGGGTACAGGCAAAGCAATTACACTTGCTAAAAACGGGGATGTCGATGTTCTTCTTGTTCATGCCCGTCAAGCGGAAGATAAATTTGTTGAGGAAGGTTACGGAGTGAACAGGCGCGATGTTATGTATAATGATTTTATTATGCTTGGGCCGCAGAATGATCCGGCAAAAATTAATGGGCTTACTGATGCTGCAGCAGCTTTAGAAAAAATATACAAAGCAAAGCTAACTTTTGTTTCCCGGGGGGATGATTCCGGAACAGATAAAAAAGAAAAACATTTATGGAGTAAAACAGGGCTTGTTCCTGGCGGAGAGTGGTATTTGGAAACCGGACAGGGCATGAATGCAACATTACGGGTAGCGGATGAAAAGAACGCTTATGTCATGCTTGACCGGGCGACATTTTTATTCAATCAGGATAAGATTAAATTGATAAAAGTAGTAGAAGGAGATAAGGAGATGCTTAATCCTTATGGGGTAATCGCAGTGAATCCGGATAGACATCCCCATGTTAATTATAAGCTTTCTATGGCGCTAGTGGAGTGGCTTACTTCTGTTGAGTGTCAGGGAATGATTGATCAATATAAGATAAACGGGAACCAGCTTTTTCATGCAAACTATACAGGTCTCAAGTCTCAAGCCGCAAGGAAAAAGATAAAAGACCAAAAAGGTTCATAGTCAATAGTCGATAGTCGATGGTCGAACAAGAAACAAGATGGTTAACTATACGCTATTAATAAGTAAGAAGTTTTTACATAACACAGGAAAATAAGCAATAGATGGATTATATAATCGAGGGATTTATTAAAGCTTTTAAGATTATTTTTTCTCTAGATAGAGAGTTCTTAAGTATTGTTTTTACTTCAGTCAGGATTTCTTTTAGTTCTACATTCTTGGCCGCTGTCCTGGGTATCCCGGCAGGGATTTTTCTGGGAACAAAGAAGTTTAAGGGAAGAGAATTTGTTATGACTGTGTTGAATACGCTGATGGCGCTTCCTACAGTTGTTGTGGGACTGCTGCTGTATTCCTTTTTCTCCCGCAGAGGGCCGATGGGGGAGATGGGATTACTTTTTACTCCAACAGCGATGATTATCGGACAGTGTGTTCTAGCCTTTCCTATAGTGGCTGCCTTGGTGTCTGTAGGGATTAGAAATCTCGGAGACAGTCCTATTGTCGCGGCGAGAATGCTTGGCGCGGGAAATATCCAAAGCGCGCTGCTTTTTTTAAGAGAGGCAAAACTAATCGTGATTACCAGTGCCTTGGCTGCCTTCGGCAGGGTTTTTTCTGAGGTGGGTGTGTCGATGATGCTCGGAGGCAATATCAGGTTTTATACAAGGAATATTACTACGGCTATTGCTTTGGAAACCTCCCGAGGGGCGTTTGGATTAGGCTTAGCTTTAGGGATTGTGCTTCTTTTGGCAGCTTTTTTTATCAATATAGTTGTTTATAATTTTAGGAGTAAAGAAGCATGATTTCTTCCATTAAGCTAAAAGAGATATCTAAACAATACGGCCCAGCTCAGTTTACGCTGAATGTAGATGAGCTGGAATTTCACAATCAGCATATACAGGTTATTGTCGGGCCAAATGGTTCTGGTAAAAGCACACTGCTTAATATTATTGCTTTTCTGGAGAGGCCGGACAGCGGAAATATATTTGTGAATGGCAAAGAAGTATTTCCTGGAAATGGACATGATCATTTGCGTAAAAAAATAGGATTCATCAGGCAGTCTCCTTATTTATTTGATTTAGATGTAGCCGAGAATATTGCTCTTGGTTTAAAAATAAGGAAACGTCCTCAGGATGAGATTACGGTTAAGGTAAATGATATCTTAGGAACGCTAAATATTGAACATTTGCGAAAAAGAAGAGTGAAGTCTTTATCCCGAGGGGAATATCAGAAGGTTGCGATTGCCCAGGTTTTTGTATTGGAGCCAAAGGTGATTTTGATGGATGAGCCGGCTGCTAATATTGACGCGCCAAGTACTTTATTTATCGAAGAGACCTTGAAGAATCTGCAGAAAAAGATGGATTCTATTGTTGTGATGACAACGCATTCTTTAACTCAGGCCTATAGAATGTCGCCGGACATTATTTCAATAAGAGAAGGAAGAGTTGTTGATTTTGTGCATGAAAACGTATTTTCCGGACAGATAAAAGAGGCAACCGGAGGCTTGCAGTGCATGAAAGTATGTAAAGGGGTAGAGATAGTTTTTTCTACTGAAAAAAAAGACAGGGGTTATATCGCGATCGATCCGGGGAATATTATCATTTCTAAGAACGCAGTAAAAACAAGTGCTCGGAATACTTTTATGGGCAAGGTTATTAAAACTGAAGTCTTAGGTGCGAATGTGCGGGTTGTGATTGATATTGGTATCCATATGTATGTAATAATTACAAAGCAGTCTTTTAAAGAGATGAATATAAATTTGGGATCGCCGGTGGTTTTAAGTTTTAAAGTTAATTCAGTGAGGGCAATATAAGGGCCATTCTTATTTGAGTTGAGAATTCCCCCTGAACGTATGAATTATAATATAGTTATAGAAAATGAAGAATGTCCCTGATTACAACGATTAAAGATAGATTGCATCGATTGTTTGTCTAAAGAGGAAAATGAATCTCTGTAATCTTACTGAAATCACTGTAATCAGGTTCTTTCTGCCAATTAAAAAAGAAAGAACCATATAATGATTACTTTTGAGCAGGCAGTTAAACGGGTATTAGATAGTACAAAGCGGTTATCCGGAGAAAAAGTGTTAATTGAGGATTCTGCGGATAGGGTATTAATGGAAGATATTTATGCTCAGATAGAAATGCCGCCCTTTAATAAGTCGGCTATGGATGGATATGCCTTAAAAACTCTTGATATTAAAAATGTCCCGGTAAAATTAAAAAGTATTGGCCTGATCCAGGCCGGGCAGATGTTTGAAAAAGAAGTAAAGCGTGGGGAGTGTGTTAAGATCATGACCGGAGCGGCGTTGCCCAAGGGGGCTGATACGGTAGTGATGGTAGAGGATACCCGTCAGTCAGGAAAAGATGTAGAGATTTTACGGTCTGCTATGAAAGGTATGCATGTATGCAAAAGAGGCGAAGATATTAAAAAAAGACAGAAGTTATTGGAGAAGGGAACGCTGATCGGAATTTCTGATGTCGGGCTTCTGGCAACTGCCGGAAAAGGAGATATCAAAGTTTTTCGGCAACCTCGGGTAGCGGTGTTGAATACCGGGGGAGAAATAGTTCCCGCAGGAACTAAGCGTAATAAAAGACAAATATATAATAGTAATGGCCCGCAGCTCTTGGCATTGCTTAAGGCAGATAACATTAAGCCGCGTTTTCTAGGGATTGCAAAAGATAATCATAATGAGCTGGTTAGAGAAATCAGAAAAGGGCTTGTAAATGACGTGCTTATGATTTCCGGGGGGGTATCCATGGGGGATTATGATCTTATTCCGGATACTTTAAGAAACCTCGGAGTTAAGGAAGTTTTTCATGGGGTAAAAATCAAGCCGGGAAAGCCACTTTTCTTTGGTACCCGCAAAGGAACGGTTGTGTTTGGTATTCCCGGGAACCCAGTATCAAATTTTTTAGCGTATCATATATATATACGTCCGGCGTTATTTAAAATGATGGGAAGAGACCAATGTGCGCCGTGTTTTGCCGAGGGAATTATTAGCAAAACGTTTCATCATAAAGTCGGACGTAAGCATTTTGTGTTAGGAAAAATATCCCAAAAAGGCGGCGGCTATAGTTTTATGCCGGTTGGTTCGCATGGTTCGGCGGATATTTTATCTCTGGCAAAGTCTGATGGATTTATGGTTGTAGAAGAGAAGGCTCGCGTTATTAAAACGGGGGCAAGGGTAAAATTTATAACATGGGAATAAAAAGACCAATTGATTATTTAAGGCTTTCCATTACCGATTGGTGCAATTTAAATTGTATGTATTGTACCCCTTTAGAAAAAGACCAGTTTTTACATCATGACGATGTGCTACGTTTTGAAGAAATGACAAGGCTGGTAAGGCTCTTTGCTATGCAGGGGATCAGGAAAGTCCGGATTACCGGAGGAGAGCCGTTAATTAAAAGAGGCGTGGCGGATTTGGTCAGGATGCTAAAAAATATTGGGATCTTAGATGAAATTTCCATGACTACCAACGGAATCCTTTTAAAGGATCTTGTGGTGGATTTAAAAGCTGCCGGCCTTGACAGAATAAATATCAGTCTGGATACTCTGAAAAAAGACCGGTTTATAAAAATATGCGGAAAAGACGCATTGGATGAAGTGTGGCGCGGAATTAAAGAAGCAATTAAATGCGGTCTTGATCCGGTAAAGTTAAATGTTATTCCGATGAAGGGAATTAATGATGATGAGATTGTTGATTTTGCCCGGCTTACCCTGGAATATCCGCTATCAATTCGTTTTATTGAATTTTTTCATACTAATCAACGTTCGGAAAAACTGCTTAAATCATTAGTTCCCAGCCAGCAAACAAAGCAAGATATAATAAACAGTTTAGGAGAGCTTGAGCCGGTCAATACTGTTTGGGGCAATGGCCCGGCTAAGTATTATAAGTTATCAAAAGCAAAAGGCGCGATTGGATTTATCAGCGGCTCGACCAGTACTTTTTGCGAAGATTGTAGCCGGATCAGGGTGGATTGTGCCGGAAAGATTTCGCCGTGTTTGTTTTCCGGGCATATTTGCGATGCTCGTACTTTATTACGAGGTGATATTGCTGATGATCGGATTCAGGAGAAAATAGCTGATATCTTAAAAAATAAGTCAAAATATTCAAAATTTACTATTGATGATCGTAAGATTGAAATGAGCACTTTGGGAGGTTAATGCTATGGGAATGATTGATGTCGGGAATAAAGAGATTACAGTAAGGATCGCTAAAGCAACCGCGCTGGTGAAACTTAATGCCCAGTTAGTCGAAAGGATCAAAAATAATGATATGCCCAAAGGCAATGTATTGGAAACTGCACGCGTTGCGGGTATATTAGCAGCGAAGAAAACACCGGAATTGATTCCGCTTTGCCACAATATCGAAATCAATAAAGTCAGCGTTGAGTTTCAATTAGAAGCTGAAGGGATAAGAATAGAATCAATTGTAAAGGCATCATCTAAAACCGGCGTTGAAATGGAAGCGATTGTTGCCTGTTCAATAGCGGCGGTTACGATTTATGATATGTGTAAAATGTTTCTTCAAGATATAGAGATATCCGGTATTGAGCTGCTTGAGAAAATAGGCGGTAAAAGCGGCGAATATAAAAAGATTTCTCACGGCGTTCGAAATTAATTCGCCCCGAAGCGGCGGGGCTCATTAAGGAGATAATAAGATGAGAGGTAAAATATATTCATTAAACATAAGTAAAGCAAAAGGAACCCCTAAGGTGCCGGTTGAAAAAGTGAATTTGATTGAGGATTTTGGAGTAGAAGCAGATGCCCACGGAGGCCCGGGGATAAGACAGGTAAGTCTTTTGGCGATTGAAAGTATTAATAAGCAGCAGGGATGTTCTAAGGTTAAAGAAAATGTAGTGCTTAAGGCCGGAGATTTTGCTGAGAATATAACTACCCAGGGGCTGGCTCTTGCCGAATTAGCGATTGGAGATAAATTCAATATTGGCTCAGGGGCTGTTCTGGAGTTATCAAAAATCGGGAAAGAATGTCATAAGTATTGCGCGATTTATTATAAAACAGGTGATTGTATTATGCCCAGGGAAGGCATTTTCGCAAAGGTGGTTAAGGGCGGAGCAATTGCTGTAGGAGATGAAATCGAGGTGATCAGAAATGCGAAGTGAACGAAGTGTGCGAAGTCCTGAGAGAGTCGATGGATTTAAAGTTGCCGTATTAACTATTAGTGATCGATGTTCAAGGGGCGAGCAGAAAGACCAGAGCGGCCTTTTAATAAAAGAAATAATGGAAACGATTAATGGCGAAGTTATTAGATATGATATTATCCCGGATGAAAAAGATTTGATCAAAGAAAAGCTTATTGACTATACTGATAATGTAAAGGCAGAGGTTGTTTTGACCACCGGAGGGACAGGTTTAGGGCCCCGGGATGTAACGCCGGATGCGACAGGGGAGATTGCACATAAAATAATTCCGGGTATTTCGGAATTAATCCGGGCCGAAGGTTTAAAAAAGACACAAAACGCGGTACTTTCCAGAGCAATAAGCGTAGTAAGAGGCAGCTCAATGATTATTAATCTGCCGGGTAGTCCCAAGGGAGTAAGAGAATCTTTAGAAGCAATATTAGATATTATTCCGCATGCTCTGGCGATGTTAAAAGGAGCAGGGCATCCATAATATTATCTAACAGATGAAGTAAGAAAGTATTATATTATATATTATAATATTATGAAATAAATATATTTTTCGATGCTATAATAATAAAATATCGGAGGGTAATGTGAAAAAAGGGATTATTTGTTTGGTTTTTAGTATGGTTGTTGTTTTAATGTTTGGTATTAGTTCCCGGGCAGAGGAGTCCGGCGGAGTAGAGGCGCAACTGCAGGCTATGCAGGGAAAGATTGATAAGCTTGAAAAAGATAATATGGCCAAAGACAATAATGCGAAGATACTGGAATCCCGCATCAGCGCCTTAGAAGCTGAAGAAAACAAGCCGGATGATGATAAGGGAATGATATCTATTAAAGGCGCAAAGCTTGATATCGGCGGAGAGCTGGAATATGAATTTGTCAAAACTAAAAAGCACGCAGCGGTAAATGAAAAAGCTCCGTATTTTCAGCTCGATAAGTTTGTTCTTTCCGCAAAAGCGGCTTTATCTGATGATGTTTATTTTAAAGGAGTAATTGAATTTTATCGGACCGCTTTAGAAGCAAGGAACATGGTGGTTTGTTTCAATAACCTTCCCCAGGATTCTTTTTTAAAAGTAGGAATAGATGACCGGTTTATGGCTCCGGACCGTAAAACAGAAAGATACCCCTTATCCGGGAATGCTTTTTGGCGGGATACGGCCCAGGGAATTTTTTGCGGAGGACAGCTGGAAGATATAAGCTGGGATATTTCCTATACCAGCGGATATGAAATTGATCAGCGGGCCATAACCGAGGATAATTCTCTGATGATGCTTCACGATGACCGGAGGACAACAAATTATACAAGCCCCGGGGAATTCGGGGTGGGATTAGGATTAACAAAGGATTGCCCGCTCGGCGGCAAAGGCGAGATAATGCTTTTTGGTTATCAAAGTAAAATGAGCGCGGCCGATGAAACGTTTTTACGGACCAATGTTACCGGTTATGCTTCCCGCAAAAGAGACCAGTCGCGATACGGAATTAATTTTAATTACGCGATTTGTAAAGCGAATTTATTTGCGCAATTAATCCAGGCCCAAGACGGAGCCATGGACAGAGATGCCTGGTATGTACAGCCGTCGTATAAGATCAAATTAGCTGATCGGGATTTCTTCTCATCTATAGAACCGCTGTTCCGTTACGGCCGGTTATCAACGGATATCAATCCGGCTGCCGGGGATATCCTTACCTGGGACAGGGAGGAATTTACTTTTGCTATTCTTGCGGATCTCTACAAAAATACAAAGCTAAAAACGGAATATACTATAGACCGCCTGGATCAAGGAACAGCCGGCACTAAGAACTATGGGGAATTTGTCATCCAGTTAGAGGTGCAGTTTTAAAGCCAAAGGGGATAATGTATGCAGAGGAGAATAATCATAATAGCAGTTTTAACTTGGTTAAGTTGCGGCCTGAGTGTGCATTGTTATGCCAAGCAGGATATCATTGCCCAGAAAGTAGATATCCCTCCGGTTGTCAATGGCCAGGCAGATGACGCGGCCTGGGAAAAAGCGCAAGCTGTAATTACCCATGACAAAATTGAAGATATAGATTTAACTTTAAAGGCGGTATATACAGACCGGGAAATATTTTTTCTGGTTACTTTTTCTGATCCTACGGAATCAAGAAGGCATAAGACCTGGGTATGGGATAAAGAACTGGCAGTATATAAAGCCGGACTGACCCGGGAAGATACTTTTATTTTAAAGTGGAATATGCTGGATAAACCGGTTGATCTGAGCGTTTATGCGGATGAGCCGTATGTAGCGGATATCTGGTTTTGGAAGGCCTGCCGGACAGATCCCGGCGGTTTTGCCGATGATAAAAAACAGGTATTAAGTTTTTCTAAGCTGGCAAAAAGTACGGAAATAAAATCAGTTTCCGGAAAGACAATGTATTTATTAAGAGTCGGAGATGACGGAGAACCCGCGTATACGAATACTTTGTTCGATGAATTTAAAGGGGATAATCTGCCGCATTTTGCTAATCAGACTCCGACAGGAAGCCGGGCGGATATCCGGGCCAGAGGAATATGGAAAGCGGGTATCTGGACGATTGAATTTTCCCGTGCTTTGAGCACCGGCAATGATGATGACATCCAACTCTCTCCGGATAAAAAATATCAATTCGGGGTTTCCCGGCATGAGATCGCCGGACGCAAGCCGGATCCAGAAGCAGAACAGCCTCTTTATGGAGTGGGAGATATATTTGAGGAACTTACTTTGAGATTTGGTTTATCGTTTAATGAATAATGCAATATAAAGAGACAGGATAAAAATGGCTTTATCATTTGGCAAAACCCGGAATATCGGATTGTTTGTAATGGTCGTAGCCCTTATTATTATCGGCCTGATCCCTTCCTTAAGTTTAATTCAAACCGCGCCGTCTCATAAACATATGTATAGGGAGATTTCTGAGCTGCAGACAGTATTAAAAATTAATAAATTGCTTACTGAAATAGAAGTAATTTTTAACCGGGTTGTCAAGTCCGAGGGAACCGAATCGACTGCTTCATGTAGTGATATGATTAAGGAAATTATTGATCAGGCAGGTATTCTTGAAAAGATAGCGGCTGAGGAAGAAAATGCCCAGGAACGGGAAGAAGAAACCCTGAATATTAATAAATTTTTAAAGAGTATGAAGCGTTTTAAAGTGTCCATGATCAGTTATGCGGCAGAGCTGGAGTGGGATCCTGCCGGGTCAACAGCAAATGAATTGGAAAAACTTTCCTTAGCAATGCTGGAGAAAACACATGACACATTATTTTTGGTTGAACAGGATGTTCTTGAGGATGTGGAAGATTTACGGATAGAAATTGAGAGTCTGGTTAGAGCCAATCAGAATTTTTCGCTTTTTGCATTGCTTATCGGGTTGTTTGCCAGTTTATTTATGTCTATATTTATGAATAAAGCATTAAATCGTCCGATTATAAAACTGCTTAAAGGAATCGAGAAGATCACCAAAGGAGATCTTTCTTATAAAGTGGATGTAGAGGATGATGAGGTTGGTCAGCTGGCAAAATCATTCAATGGGATGGCGGAACAGCTCTTGGCTAATCGGGAGGAAGTGTCGGCAGTTAATAAGAAGCTTTTAGAAAATGAGAAAAATCTGCTAAAGGCGCAGGAAGCCTTAGAGAAAAAGATCCAGGCTATAGAAAGTTTCAATAAAATGGCTGTGGGCCGGGAGCTAAGAATGGTGGAACTTAAGCGGGAAATTAACCGGTTATCCCGGGAATTAGGCCGGGCCGAGCCTTATGAGGTTACTTCGGAAGAATATTGATTCATATAAATATAGTTGACAAACGCCGAAAACTAGTGTATGCTTTACTTCAGTAGTAAATAAGCGAGTAGTATCTTCATGACCGTGAGGTAGAAAGACTTGCCTGACGGTTTTTTTATTCCACGGAATAAAAGAGAGAACACCTGAATACTCTGCGGCTAGCCGCAGAAAGCAGTTCCGCTGTTGTTTACTATCATCCTGAGAGTGTCTTGGGAAATCTAGTTGGAATGGAGGTGTAGTAAATAATGGCAAAAGGAACAGTTAAGTGGTTTAGTAACCACAAAGGTTTTGGATTTATTACTTCTGATGCAGGCAGTGATGTATTTGTTCATCACAGCGCGATTGCTGGAGAAGGATACAAGTCTTTAGAAGAAGGCCAGGCAGTTGAATTTGAAGTTCAGCAGGGCCCTAAAGGCGATCAGGCTACTAATGTAGTAAAAATATAATCTAAAAAAAGAAATAGGCCTGGGATTTTGTCCCGGGCCTATTATTTAAAGCGCAGGCGGAACAATAATTATCGTTAAGGAGTCCGAAAGGACTCTTTTTTTCGTTTCAGGATGAAATGACCGGGCCGACTTGCAGGACGCAAGATCTTTTAGGCGGGGCCGTTCAGGATGAAATGACCGGGTTCATTGACAGGATGCCAAGCTTTGAACGGGGTATTTTTTTATATTTATATTTAAATTTTATTTTATTGTTATAATATATAAGTAGTAAGTAGAAAGTAGAAGGTAGAAAGTAGAAAGTAGAAAGTAGAAGGTAGAAGGTAGAAGGTAGAAAGATACTAGAGGCTAAATAAAAGATAAAAAGAAGATATTAAATAGTTATTTTTCTAACAACCAATTTTCAATTCACAATCTTCAATACTCAATATATTTTTTATCAGAAAGGTACAGCTGATTTTTTATGAAATCGTTTAATAATTTAGGATTATCTGAAGAGACATTATCTGTCTTGGCGCGAAAGGGTTTTGAAACGCCTACGCCGATCCAGTCAAAAACAATTCCGGCGATTCTTGACGGAGAAAAAGATATCGTTGGCCAGGCTCAAACCGGAACCGGCAAAACCGCGGCATTTGGTTTACCGATCATTGAATTACTTGAAGAAAACGCGGGGAGAGTTCAGGCGCTAGTGCTTACTCCGACCAGAGAGTTGGCGGTGCAGGTCGCCGAGGAGATACACTCATTAAAGGGCAAAAAAAAGCTAAGCATTGTCCCGATATATGGGGGGCAATCAATAAACCTGCAGCTAAGAAGCTTGCGTAAAGGTGTGGATATAGTTGTCGGTACTCCGGGGAGAATAATCGATCATCTTAAGCGCCGTACTTTAAAGCTTGGGGATATATCATTTTTAGTTTTAGATGAAGCCGATGAAATGTTAAACATGGGTTTTTTAGATGATGTGCGTGAGATCATGGAAAAGACCAATGATCAAAAAAGAACGATGTTGTTTTCCGCGACAATGCCTGCGGAGATAATGCAGATAGCAAAAAAATATATGGGTGAGTATGAAGTACTGCGGGCAAGTAACGAACGGCTTACCGTTAGTCAGACGGATCAGATCTATTTTGAAGTCAGGGAATCGGATAAGTTTGACGCTCTTTGCCGGATTATCGATATTGAGGAGGACTTTTTCGGCCTGGTTTTTTGCCGGACTAAAATAGATGTGGATACAGTGGCTACCCGCCTTTTAGAACGCGGCTATGACGCGGATGCTTTGCATGGGGATATAACCCAGAACTTAAGAGAAAAAATACTGGCTAAATTTAAAAAGCATTTGATTAATATTCTTGTCGCGACAGACGTGGCTGCCCGGGGGATAGATGTTCATGATCTGACGCATGTAATCAATTATTCTATCCCGCAGGATCCGGAATCTTATGTCCACAGGATCGGGCGAACCGGCAGAGCCGGAAAAGAAGGTAATGCCATAACCTTTGTTACCCCGTCTGAGTCCAGAAAACTTCAGTTTATTAAAAGAAAAGCGCAAACCGATATCCGCCGGGAAAAACTGCCGAAAATCGAGGAAATAATCGATGTTAAAAAACGCCGGGTAATGACCCAGCTGGAAGCGATTATCGAGGCTGGTCTTCAGCCGGATTACCTGGAGTTATCGGAAGAACTTTTAAAGAGAAACAGCCCGGAAGAGGCGCTTGCCGCGCTTTTGCAGCATTCTTTTAGCGGAGAATTCGATGTTACTAAATACGCGAAAATAAGGGATCAGGGGATAGACCGGGGTGATGTTGATACTCGAGGCAAGACACGGCTTTTTGTTCAACAAGGAAAAGATAGCGGCCTGACCGCGAAAAAATTAGTGGAAATAATTCAGGATAAATGCCGGATTCACGGAGATAAAATAAGGGATATCCAGATTCTGGATAAATTTTCTTTTGTCACCCTGCCTTTTCAGGAAGCGGAAATCGTGCTGTCCTATTTTAAGAACAGAGGTTCTGACCTGACAATCGTGAAAGCTAAAACCGAAAGAAAAAGCGGTGGTGAACGAAAAGAGCGAAGTTTTCGCGGAGGCAGAAGCGAGAGAAAAAGTAATAAGGGAAGAAGGCGTTAACTTAAGGATCGAACAATATAATTATGCAGGCGGATAATTTATTTAAATATATCCCGGAAAAGCTGCCGGAAGAAATACTCGATACCTTAGTAGAGTCAAAAGATTTTAAACTGGAACGAATCGTATCACAAGGGCAAACTACTTCGGAAGATTGGTTGGAGCAGGAACTCCAAGAATGGGTGATCTTGCTAAGCGGCCGGGCTAAAATATTGTTCGAAGGAGAATCTGCCTTAGTAGAGTTAACTCCCGGGGATTATCTGAAAATCCCTGCTTATACCCGGCACCGGGTGGAATGGACTGACCCGCAGCAAAAAACTGTCTGGCTGGCTCTGCACTACCGAAACAAACAAATCTGAAGAATAATTCCCGTCTACATAATACACTACACAGTAATCCTTGCGTTAAAAAGCCAAAATCTATATAATAGGGAGGAATTCAAAAGTCAAAGGTCAAAACTCAAAAGTGCAAGTTAAAAGTCAAAAATAATCAAAAAGATTTTAATTTTTATTATTTTTAATAATATAACTTTATGATCATTAATAAGTTTTAAATTTTGCCTTTTGATTTTTGACTTTTGACTTATAAATCAGGTTAGTTAGAAAAACTTACTGATAAATATTAAATCAACTTAGAATTTTAACAATACGTGAGGAGTATAAAAGGAGGAAGATATGAAAAAATTAACTCTAAGAACTGCGGCAATGCTTTTAGCGTTTCCCACGGTTTGTTGGGGATATTCCGGAACATGTCCGGTATCCCAGAAATTGGATTGGAATGTTTTGGTGTTCGATCCCTTGAAAAACATGTTTATTGAGGCAGTAAGATTTATCCCGGACCTTTTGCTGGCTATTTTTATTATTCTTATCGGCTGGCTCATTGCTAAGCTGGCGCAGGTAATTATATCCGGATTTCTTAAATCTATCGGTTTTGACGGCTTTGCCAAGATGATCGGGGTGGCGACAATCTTAGAAGAAAATAAAGAAAATGCGATTGCTCCGCATAAATGGTTTGGTTTGCTGGCATTTTGGGTGACCATGATCATCAGTTTTGTTATGGCTTTAAACAAACTGCGCTTGCGCATTGCTTCGATCCATTTAGATAATTTTCTGCAGTTTTTAATGTCCATATTTACCGTGGTGGTTATCTTTGTTTTAGGTATGTTCTTAAGTTTTGTTGTTTCTAAAATTGTTAAAAGTGTGGCCGAGCATACTAAGATCCAAAAGCCGGAGCTTTGGGCTAATATTACCAGAACCGCGATCCTGGTATTTACATCTATTGTCTGCCTGGTAGAAATAGGGTTACCCCCGCAGATAATGCTTATTGCCATTTCCGGGATATATATCTCTCTTTGCATTGTTTTTGTTGTATCTTTTGGTATAGGAGGAGTAGGCTGGGCAAGTAAAGTTTTAGATCGGACTTTAGAGAAAAAAGAGGGTCATTCTTAATTAATGTGAACAAAATTTTTTAACTTGATGATTCACAAGCTATTAGGTTGAATTTAAGAATGCCCCTTGATTACACAGATTATTAAAGGATTACAGAGATTGTTTTCTATTAACATTATATCGGTGTAATCGGTTTTTAATCGCTGCAATCAGGTTCTTTTAATTTCACAAAAAATAAGAAAGAACCAAAAAAGATTAGAAGGAGTTATTGGTATGGCAAATTTTTCTTTTGATATTGTTTCGGAAGTTGATTTACAGGAAGTGGATAATGCTATCCATCAGACCCAAAAAGAAGTCCTCCAGAGATATGATTTTAAAAATAGTAAGTGTTCTATTGATTTTGACCGTAAGGAAAAGAAGATCACGCTTATCGCCGATAATGACTATAAGCTGCGCGCGTTAACTGATATCCTTAATACGCGTATGGTTAAGCGCGGGATATCGCTTCGGTCTCTTGTTTTTAATACTCCGGAAAAAGCGCATGAAGGAACATTAAGACAGGCGGTTATGGTCACGACCGGCATTGAGAAAGATAAATCCAGAGAGATCGTTAAGATCATTAAGGAATTAAAACTTAAGGTTCAATCTCAGATCGAAGGGGAAAAGGTAAGGGTTAGTTCAGCAAAAAAAGACGAGCTGCAGCAGGTTATAACTCATTTGCGCGGGATTGATTTTCCTGTGCCTTTATCTTTTTGTAATTACCGCTAGGAAATTAATTATTATGGAAGAATTTATTTTTGAATTAAGTGTCGTACTTGTCGGATCAGCACTGCTTGCTTTTCTTGCGGTTATTTTAAAACAGCCGATTGTTATCGGTTATATACTTTGCGGGATCATTGCCGGCCCGTGGGGCATGGGCTGGATAAAACACGGAGAGTTTTTAGAAAGTATTTCTCATTTAGGGATCACCCTGCTTCTTTTTCTTGCCGGACTATGTCTGCATCCGCAGAAACTTCTGGGATTGTTTAAAAAGACTTCTTTAGTTACTTTGGGAAATTGTCTGGCTTCATTTTTTCTTGCCTTTTGTTTTTCCTTAATTTTTCGATTTAGTATGTTAGATAGTGTTTGCATCGGACTGGCTTTGATGTTTTCCAGTACGATTTTAACGATTAAGTTATTGCCGACAACAAAATTACATCAGCAGAAAATGGGGGCAATATGTATCGGGGTGTTGATTATGCAAGATTTGCTGGCCATAGCAGTGCTGGCACTTATTCGTTGTATTGATGCTCCTCAAGGGGTATTCCTTAGTTTTGGGTTTTTAATCATTAAGTTAATAGCCTTTATCGGGATATTGTTTTTACTGGAGCAATTTGTATTAAGGCCGATTATGATGAGGGTTGAGCGTTTGCATGAGGTCTTGTTTGTTGTGGGGCTGGCCTGGTGTTTTGGCGTGGCCAGTGTTTCTAATAGCATGGGGCTTTTCTATGAAACCGGCGCTTTTTTCGCCGGGGTTGCCTTGGCCAGGCATCAGATATCATTTTTTATTTCCGAAAAATTAAAACCATTAAGGGATTTTTTTCTAGTACTGTTTTTCTTTACCTTAGGAGCTAAACTTGATTTCACGGTCATGAAAAATATTATAATTCCGGCGGTTATCCTGACGGCATTATTTACGGTTATGAAGCCCTGGTTATTTAAACGGCTGTTTATCTGGTCCGGGGAAGAAAATGATTTTGCCCGGGAAACCGGGCTTAGATTAGGCCAGTTAAGTGAGTTTTCCATGCTTATCGCAATATTAGCTTTTCAATTAGGCCATATCAGCAGTAATGCGTCCCAGATGATTCAGCTGGTTACGATCCTTTCTTTTATTGCCTCAAGTTATATCGTGGTTATGAATCTTCCTACTCCGATCGGAACTTCGGAGAAAATGATCAGGGACTAATCTTTAAAACTTATATAGACTGTTCGATTTGTGGCTGGGGTATTTCCAGGTTATGAGGGGTCTGCAGATCCATGCGTTTTATCCAGAGGTTTTTTCTGTTCATGGCTGCGGATGCTTTGATTACTCCGTCTTTTATTTTCTGATGAATCTTTTCAACTTCATCTACGGTCAGCATTTCAAATAAATAGCTGTTTGCGCCTTGTGCTAGAAAGCGGCTAAACAGGTCCGGAGCAAAGACCTCAAACATTTTTTCCTGCCGGCCAATTTTTTTAAAAACCACATCTTCATTCGGAAGAGGCGTGCTCAAATCTTCCGCGTAAAGGCTGTTTACCGTGCGGCAAACCAGGAATGTTTCCACCAGCCGTTTGATCACGCGTAAATGCGCGCGGCGGCTTTTATTCTCTAATTGCTTGATTTGCTGTTCCTGCTGTCTGGCGGTTTTTTTATTTTTTCTTTTTTTATTTTGCCCGGCTTCGGCTAATTCCCGAATGGTTTTTTTGTATTTTCCTATTTCTGTTCTTATCGCGTGTAAAAGATTGGGCAAGGTCCGGTCTATTAATACGGATACCGAAGGAGCTTCACTAAAATAGTCTTTTCCATAAACCAATACTCCGTGTCCCCAGACTGCCGCGGCTAATTGAGATGCTTTATCTAAATCTTTCTTGTCCGCGGTGTCTGCGGAAGATAAGGCCTGCAGTTCATCTGTGGAAACAATACTGACATCCATTTTATGTACATCTAAACTTTTCAAATGGGTTAGTTTTTCTAATCCTTTTTTGATTGAGATAAAACTTGTGCCTTTTGCTCCTTTGACAATAACGACAGTGTCAAGGTCTTCAAAATTATAGCGGTTTATGCCCGAGACTTTGTCCGGGCCCCAGACAGAACTGCCCATAAAATAAATAGCTTCAATTTCTTTTCCGGGAAGATTATTCCGCAGTATTTCTACCAGCAGGCTGATCTCCGCCAGATGCAAGTCTAATCGTTGGATTACCTGGCTTCTGGCGGCGTTGGATAAGTTAGCAAAGTACCAGCCTTGCCGGTTATCTAATTGCAAGCGTATACCTGATGCTCTAATTATTTTGTCGGCGCTAAGTAATTCCGCGGCAGTCAGGGTAAAGTTGTTTTGCAGGACCGCGGAATTAATATTTATTTGCGGAGATAAATGGTTTTTATTATTTTTTTCTTGAGCATCACAGGTCATGGCCCAGGCTCCGGAAGCTCCGGTAAGTGCCTGCAATACAAGGCTGATCGCTATTTTTAAACTGATTTTTTTTCTGTGTTTTATCATGATAAATTTGCCGGTTCTTTCAATGTAAATACCGCAGATCTGTTAGGTTAAAAAAAGAGTTAGCAAAGTATAGCATATCTTTTTCGGTTTCGCAAGGTTAGGGGGGGTTAAATGGCCTGGCCGATATAATCGGCGAAAGTATATGCCGGCGGCGCAGTCAACCCTCTTCCGGGAAAAAGCGCGGGATCGCGATCTTCGCGTTTAAGTTCCGCTACAACGCGGCGGATGGTTTTGTTCAGTGAGTTATAAATCCGTTCAATTTCATCTACGCTTAGAGTATTAAATATTCTTTCATCAGCACCGGTAGTTAAAAACTCATTACAGAGCGTTGGGCCGGAAACAATGTAAAGATCTTCTTTTCTTCCTCTTTTGGTGATAATGCTGTCGTCTTCCGGCAGGCGGGATTTTCCGTCGCGGTAAAGATCATTTATGCATTTGGCAACTAAAAGTATCTCTTCCAGACGTTTAATAAGCCTTAGATGTTCGGCAATCATTTTCTGTTCCGCGGCATCAACTGCTTCCTGGTTTTGCCGGCGATTTCCTTTTTTCTTTTTTTCCAGGCGTTCTTCTTCAAGCGCCATCTGCCGGTATTTTCCCAGTTCAGTAGACAGGGAATGCAAAAGGTTGGTTAGCAGGGTTCCTTCAATCAAAACTTTTTCCGATGGGGGCTGATCCAGATAATTTTTTCCGTATACTAAAACTCCGCCGCCCCATACTGTGGCTGCCAGCTGAGCAACTTTTCTTAGTTGAGGGTCTTTAGGCAGTTCCTCAGGGGTTTTTCTGATCTGTGCCAATTCTTCAGTTGAGATTACGCTGACATCTATTTTATTCGCGCGAAGTTCCCGAAGGCTTTTTACTTTACGCACACCTTTTTTTATGGCAATATAGTCCGCGGATTTTTTTCCTTCTACGACAATTACGGTATCTAAGTCATTAATATGGTAGTCTTTTGCTTCATCGACAACTGTCGGGCCCCACATTGTGCTGCCCATAAAATAAATAGAAACAATTTTGTCGGGGATGCTTTCTTGGATTAATTCCAGCAGGGCTTTTGATTCAGCCTGATGCAGTAAAACTCTTTTTTCTACTTCTGTTCTGGCTGAGGGATTCAAAACTCGGAAAAACCAGCCGAGTCTGTTTTCCATTTGCCGGCGGATGTCCGCATCATTTACTTCAGCATCTTTAACGGAAACAGAAGAAAGGAAAGTTTGTTGTAAAGATTCCGCGGATATTCTTATGTGCGGGGCAAGGGTGGATTGTTCAGTCTGCCGGCCAATATCCAGGTCTATGGCCCAGGCACAGCTTGTGGCGAGAAGAGTTGTAATGACAACACTTGCCGCAATTTTCGCAAACATATTTCTTAATAATCTGTTTTTTAGCAAATCCATATCTTAACCGCCTGAGATAGAACGCATTATCAACATGTTTTATGCTTTTTAAAACTATTAAATTATACCATATGATTTGAATTTTTACAAATAAGGGCAAAAATTTCCTAAAAATACTTGACAGGTCAATAGTTGAATGGTAAACTAAATACTAGATCAAGATTTTCGGAATAAAATGAAGGAAAATCTTAGATCTAGGCGTATTTAAATAAGTCAGATGCGTTGAGACGTGAGGTAAAACTGAAAAAATATGGCAGTGCTTTAGGACACTTGAAGAAACGATTAACTAGAAGCCTGCAAAAAAAGGGCGGGGTTTAATTCGCAGACGGACAAAATCCTATTATTTGCGGTTACGCAAATAATCTGCTCATTAAAGGAAATTTTAATATATGTCAATATTTCGAGAATTGGGTGTTCGGGAGGGTAAAGACCGTCAGAATGAGGAAGTGGTTTATTCTGTGGCCCGGGCATATATGTTTTTAGATCAAAGAATATCCCGGTTGCTTAATCAATATAATCTTTCTCCGGCAAAGTTCAATATCTTATTAATGGTCAAGCATGTCGGCCTGGATAAAGGGATGCCCCAAAACGCGCTTTCTAAACAATTGCTGGTAACGACGTCTAATATTACGCGCATGGTGGATAAGCTCGAAAATGAAGATTGTGTCGAGCGTTTAGCGCAAAAAGGAGACCGCCGGGTAAATCTTATCCGGATTACCGATAAAGGTTCTAAATTGCTGGATAAAGTTTGGCCGCAATATAAGGAACTGGTGGATGGTTTGATAAGTGAGCAGTTTTCTTTTAAGGAAAAACAGATGTTGAGCAAAATGCTGCAGACTTTTAAATAGGGGGTAAATATGTCACGTTCTGTCGCTAAGCCGGGATTTAGGGCTTTAATGGCTACGCAGTTCTTAGGCGCGTTTAATGATAATGCTTTTAAGTTAGTGATTTCTTTATTGGCGGTAAACATGTTTGTGCGTAAAGGCGGCGGAACTGAGTATTTGTCTTTGCCGAGCGCGGTGTTTATTCTGCCGTTTTTATTATTTTCCACGTATGCCGGTTTTATTGCCGACCGGGTGAGCAAACGCAAAATAATTATCAGCGCGAAAATTGCCGAACTTATTGTGATGGGGCTGGGATTTACGGCTTTGTCTGCGGGAAGTATTTATGGGGTGTTGGCGGTGCTGTTTTTGATGGGAATGCAGAGCGCTTTTTTTAGCCCGGCAAAATACGGGATCCTGCCGGAGCTTCTCGCGGAGGATGATCTTTCTGAGGGGAACGGGGCCATGCAGATGTGGACATATCTGGCGATTATTTTCGGGACGGCATTCGGAGGGTTTGTTTTTTATATAACTAAAGAGAATCCGGCAAAAGCGGCGTTTGTTTTTATGGGTGTTTCTTTATTGGGTATTATTACCAGTTTGTTCGTGACTAAAGTTCCGGCAGTATATTCGGCGCGTAAATTTGAATGGAATATTTTCCGGGAAGTTGTCCAAAATGTAAAACGTGCTGCCGGGGAAAAGAATATTTTTCTCGCCTTACTTGGCCTGATCTATTTCAGTTTGCTTGGTTCGATCTTTCAGCTGAATATTCTGATCTACGCGCGCAAGGTTATGGAAGTTAATGAGCTTAATACCGGGATGCTTTTGACTTTGCTGGCTTTGGGTATTGGAGCCGGAAGTATCCTGGCGGGAAAACTCTCAGATCATAAAGTTGAATTCGGACTGGTGCCTTTGGGAGCGCTGGGTTTAAGTATATTCCCGATAATTCTGGGATTTACTTATCACTCGCTTGCTCTGACTTTGGGATGTTTGTTTGTGCTGGGAATCTGCGCGGGGTTTTATATTGTTCCTTTAAATACTTATATTCAGCAAAAAAGTCCGCAAACCCGTAGAGGCCAAGTATTGGCAACCTTAAACTTTTTTTCCTTTTCAGCTATCCTCGCCGGGACCGGATTGATCTATGTTTTGCGGGAATGGTTTTCTTTGAATGCGGCACTGATCTTTGTGGTTTGCGGCGGCCTATCAATTTTGGTTACTTTATATATTTTTCGGGTTTTACCGATTGCGTTTATTCGTTTATTTAATTGGGTGATCACCCATTCGATCATCCGATTGAAAGTCATGGGTATGGATAACCTGCCTAAGGACGGCGGGGCGCTTTTAGTGTGCAATCATGTGTCTTTTATTGATCCATTGATCATTCTCGGTTCATCACCGCGCCCGGTACGGTTTTTAATGTGGCGTAAGATGTATGATCATCCGCTGGTTCATTGGATCGCCAGGATCATGCAGGTGATCCCGGTATCTTTTGAAGATGCTCCGAAATCAATATTGAAGTCTTTGCAAGAGGCCCGGGAGGCAGTGGAAAACGGAGAGCTGGTGTGCATTTTTGCCGAAGGCCATTTGACGAAAAGCGGAAATATGCAGCCGTTTCGCCGGGGTTTTGAACATATTATGAAAGGTACAAAAGCACCAATAATCCCGATGTATATAGACCGTATCTGGGGTGCTCTTTTTAGGTTTGAGAACAGTAAATATAAGTGGACCATGCCGAAGATCATTCCTTATCCGGTTACAATATGTTATGGCAATCAGATGCCGGCGGATTCTAAGGTACATCAAGTGCGTGCTCAGGTAATGGAACTTTCCGCGCAAGCTTATAAAGAACGCGGTTCGGACAGAGTGAAGCTGCATATTGCTTTTATTCGCGAAGTAAAACAGCATCCGTTTAAGTTTTGCATGGCCGACAGTACGGGCATGAGATTTAATTACGCGGAGGTATTGGCAACCGTAATGCTGCTTTCCCGTAAATTGTTTCCGGAAGATGAAAAAGATGAGATGGTGGGTGTTTTATTGCCGGCTTCCTGCATGGCTTCAATGATAAACGGCGCGGCTTTATTCGCGGGTAAAATTCCGGTAAATATTAATTTTACCGCTTCCCGGGAAAGCGTGTTTTCTTCTATTGAACAATGCCGGATGAAAAGGATTATTACCTCCCGTAAATTTTTGGAAAAAGTAACCATGGAGCTTCCGGAAATAGAAATGATCTATCTCGAAGATATGAAGACGAAAATAAGTTCCGGGGAAAAGATCAGGTCATTTTTGGCGGCTTTGCTGCTGCCGTCTGTGCTGATCAGGTCCTGGTATGTGCGCGGAGATAAACAGAATGTCGATGATGTGGCTACAGTGATTTTTTCCAGCGGCAGTACGGGCATGCCCAAAGGAGTATTGCTTACGCATGAGAATATTTCTTCGAATATTGAAGGGTTTTATCAGATCATGCAGTTAGACGGCAAAGATGTGGTTATGGGAATATTGCCGTTTTTTCATTCGTTTGGTTTTACCGCGACATTATGCCTGCCGGTAGGCAGCGGCATCGGAGTGGTCTATCATAATAATCCGCTGGACGCGCAAGTGATCGGTAAAATGGTACATAAGTATAAAGCTTCGATTTTGCTGGGTACCCCGACATTTTTCTCCGCTTATATTAAAAAATGCAAACCAGAGCAGTTTGCCAGTATCCGCTATGCTTTGACCGGAGCGGAAAAATTAAAGCAGAATGTAGCGCAGGCTTTTTATGAAAAATTTAATGTAGTGCCGTTTGAAGGATATGGCGCGACTGAACTTTCACCGATTGTGTCCGTGGGCATTCCGGATTGTTTTGATAAAAATGAAAATATTTTGCAAAAAGGTTTTAAGCCGGGTAAAGTCGGACATCCGCTTCCCGGGGTGGCGGCAAAAATTGTTAACCCGGATACGCTTGAGCTTTTGCCGTATGATACCGAAGGTTTGCTGGTCATTAAGGGGCCGAATGTGATGAAGGGATATTTAAATCAGCCGGAGAAAACCGCGGAAGTAATTAAAGACGGGTGGTATCTAACTGGCGATATCGCGATGATGGATGAAGATGGTTTTATTCAGATAACCGACCGTTTAAGCCGGTTTAGTAAGATCGCCGGAGAAATGGTGCCGCATATTAAGGTGGAAGAGGAGATAACTAATATTCTCGGTACGGTGGAAACGGTTTGCGCGGTAACGTCTGTGGCGGATGAAAGAAAAGGCGAGCGCCTGGCAGTATTATATAAAGGTGATATTAATACAGATGAATTATGGGAGAAGCTTAATGCTACGGAATTACCCAAGTTATGGATCCCTAAACGGGATAGTTTTTATAAGGTTGAGGAAATCCCGCTTTTAGGCAGCGGTAAATTAGATTTGAAGCAGATAAAGAAGATCGCGCAGGAAGCAGCAGAAAACAGATGACAGAAGTCAGAGGTCAGAAAAAAGTTTTTGTGTTATTTGTCTAGGGGGAATACAGGAGGGAATTATGTCTAAAAAAATAAACGGGATTTTAAAAACCAAAGATAATATTAAAATCAGTTTTGAGCATCGCCAAAATGGATTTAAAAAAGTGATCGTGGTTTGTCCGGGGTTTTTTAACAGCAAGAAAAACCGCTGGATACAAAAGACCGTAAATATTATTTCCGAATGTTATGATGCGATTGTTTTTGATTTTCGCGGCCATGGGGACAGCAATGGAAAGTTTGCCTGGTCGGCGAAAGAACATTATGATGTTGAGGCTGTGCTTGAATATGCTTATTCCTGCGGATATGCCGAGGTGGGTATCCTCGGTTATTCTCTGGGTGCGGCCGCGTCGATTAACGCGATCAGCCGCACGCAGAATGTTAAGAGTATGGTTTTGATCAGCGGGCCGGAAAGTTTCTGGCAGATCAATTATCATTTCTGGGAGCCGGAGATGTTTTCGGACTTAAAGGATAATCTGGAGTGTGACTGGGAAGGTAAGGGAGCGAGAGTTGATGTGATCTTTATGAAAAAACCCAAGCCGCTTACTCAGGTAAAATATATTGAAAATATTCCGATGTTTTTTATTCATGGTACGCGGGATTGGATAATTAAGGATTATCATTCTCAGGATTTATTTAAAGCGGCATCGGGGAAAAATAAGATCGAGCTGATCAAAGATGGTTTGCATGCGGAACGCTTAATTCAGCAATATCCGGAGCTGATGAAGAAATTGATTCTTGATTGGTTTAATCAAACAATGTAGGGGCGCTGCTTGCCTGCACCCGTAATAAAGAATGGAAATATATAATGAAATATATAGGGATATCGCAAAACACATCTTTTCACTAAGCCCGCAGCGGCATCCATGCCTTGCGGCCGCGCGTTGAATCTATTTTTGCCTCGTGCAAAAATGACGATTCAAAGCGCCGTTCAAAGATAATTTTTGCGTTATCTGTACTTATGGGACGTAATACTTTAAATCGGAGGGTTGCTATGAAATGGTTGATTACGACGATTGTGCAGTTGTTGTTTACATTATTCATGTATGTGGTGGGGATATTTGTTATCGGCTTGGCGATTTTTCCCGGACTGTTATTGTGTGTTAAGTTTGTTAATCTGGCGGCGGAATATTCTTTGGTTTGGCAGATACTGGCGTTTTCCTTAGGGATCGCGGCGGCTTATTTTATTTATGGATTATGTTTGATTTTTATTGTCGGAATAGTCCGGATTTTATTCGGACTAACTTTAAAAGAAGGGGAATATCCCATGGCTTCTCCGGGGGCTTTGAAATGGGCTTTGGTCAATTCCCTGGTCCTGGTAGTCGCTAATACATTTATGGATTTTATTTTAATTACTCCTTTTATTAATCTTTTTTACCGTTTAATGGGCGCGAAGCTGGGTAAGAATGTACAGATAAATTCCAAGTTTTGCGCTGATCTGTCTCTTTTGGAGATCGGCGATAGCGCGGTTATCGGCGGCCATGCTACGGTGATCGGACATTCTTTTGAGCGGGGAAGATTGGTTTTAAAAAAAGTTAAGATCGGCAATCGCGCGGTGATCGGTTTGAATTCTGTGGTTTTGCCCGGATGCCAGATCGGTGATCAGGCGATGCTGGCCGCGGGTACGGTGCTGGGCAAAAATACAATTATTGAACCGCGTACAGTATATTGCGGGGTGCCGGGAATGTCTTTGAAAGAACGGCGGAAAAATAAGAGTAACTAAATTAAAACAATCTGGGGCTGCATTTATTGGTAAATAATTAGGATGTTGGCATATTGTTATGGTAAAATTTTATACACGTAAAAATAATCGATTGAAACACTGCGATTATACGCTTAATGGTTATTATTATGTAACTATTTGCACCGATGGTCGCAAAGAATGGCTGGGAAATGTTATAAATGATCAGATACAAATAAACTTGTATGGTAGAATTTGCCAGCAAACTTGGCTAGATTTACCAACACACTATAATAATCTAAGTATCGATACATTTATTCTTATGCCCAACCATATTCATGGGATTTTGATTATTGATAATTTCAATAAAAGGGTTAATCCTAGAGGGAGGGTTACAAACCCTCCCCTACAGGTTAACAATAATAAATCATATTCATTATCGGAAATCATCCGTGGTTTCAAAACATTTTCATCAAAACAAATAAATATAACAATAAAAACAGGAAATAAATTTAAATGGCAACGGTCTTTTCATGATCACATCATACGTAATGACAAATCGTTGAACAATATTCGCGAATATATAATTAATAATCCTGCCGCATGGGCAGAAGACGAAAATAATGTAAATATACATGTAGGGACAGGTTTGCAACCTGTCCGTTACCCTAATGAAAAAAAAATATCGATATAACACAGTTTTGGTTTTAGTGATGGTATTTTGCCGAATTATCTTGTGCTCGTCTTTGGTGTGGGCAGAGGATCCGATAACGCGGCCAAAGATCGCTTTAGTTTTAGGCGGGGGCGGAGCGCGCGGCGCCGCGCATGTGGGCGTGCTTAAAGTATTAGAAGAACAGCGTGTGCCCATTGATTATATTGTGGGTACAAGCATGGGCGCGATCGTGGCCGGATTATATGTTTCCGGAAAATCTCCGGAAGAGATGGCCCGGATATTTGATGAAATTGACTGGAACGGTTTTTTTAGTGATAAGCCTACCGATGATTATTTGCCGTTTCGCCGCAAAAATGATGAACAGCGGCTTATGAATTTTGAAACCGGTTATCGAAAAGGTAAGATCATTCTGCCGCGGGGATTTATTGCCGGGCAAAAACTGGGATTTTTTCTTAAGCGGCTGACCAAAGATGCCGCGCATATAAAGGACTTTGATTGTTTGCCGATCCCTTTTCGCGCGGTAGCTACGAATATCGGCAGCGGAGAGGTTTATATTTTTGATCACGGCAATATCGCCGATGCGATGCGCGCGAGCATGTCTATTCCCGGAGCATTTTCTCCAATAGAAGTTGACGGAAAGATCTTGGTTGACGGCGGAGTGGTAAATAATATTCCGGTTGATGTGGCCAAAAAAATGGGCGCGGATATTATTATTGCCGTGGATGTCGGCCCGGCATTGGATAAACCGGAAAATCTGCAGTCAGCCGTGGCGATCATGATGCAGGCCCTGGATATTCTGGGAAGTGATGATGCCAAGCGCCAATTGGCTTTACTGGATAAAGATGATATTATTGTAAAACCGCAAGTAGGGGGTATTGCCGTCGGGAGTTTTAATAAGACCCCGGAAGCAGTAACTGCCGGAGAACAAGCCGCGCGAAAAATCGCGGATAGTTTTGCTAAATACAGTATCAGCGAAAAAGAGTATAAAGAATATCTTTCCCGCCTGCGCCCGGCTGATTCGGATCCGATGATTGTGGGATTTGTTGAGGTTTCTAAACCCAAAAAACTAAGCCCGGAAACTGTCAAGGCCAGGATAGCTACTCACCCCGGGGACTCTCTGGATATGAGAAAATGGGAAAAAGATCTTAACCGGATTTACGCCATGGGTGATTTTGAAAAAATTGATTATGATGTTATAGAAAAAGACGGCCAGCGCGGCTTATATGTAAAAACTAAGGAAAAAGAGTGGGGACCTAATTATCTGCGTTTTGGCCTTAATCTGAATAGCGATTCTACGGGTAATAGTGAATATACCTTACTTGCGGATTTCCGGATGACCCAGATTAATTCTTTAGGCGGAGAGTGGCGAAATACTTTTGGGTTTGGCGCGAATACCGGAATAGATTCGGAATTTCACCAGCCCTTAGATGTCTGCAACCGGTTTTTTATTGCTCCGAATTTTTCTATCCAGAGGTATTTATATGATATCTATCAGGAGGACCACCGCATTGCCGAATATCGCGTAGACCATAATTCCGCGGGTATAAACCTGGGCATGAATTTCTGTTCATATACTCAGTTTAAAATCGGAGTTAAGCGCGGCAGTATTGAAGCCGAGCCGGAAGTCGGCGGTATGGCTTTGCCGGAATTTGAGAGTATTCAGGAAGGAGCGTTTACCGCGCAGATACTTTATGACCAGTTTGACAGCCATATTTTTCCTAAACATGGATCCCAGGCAAAAGCAGTGCTTTATGTTTCCGATAAAAAAGTAGGCGCGGATTTTAATTATGAAAAAATGGAATTGGGATTTACCCGGGCCAGAACTTTATCTAACAAGCATACATTAGTAATTGCCGGTGAAGCAGGGACAAGTGTTGATGAAGATACTCCGTTTTATGATCAGTTCACTTTAGGCGGATTTTTATCGCTTTCCGGATACGGAGAAAAACAGCTTCGCGGCATGCACCGCGGCTTGGGCCGGGTGATATATTATTATACCTTGGGTGATGATGATGCCGGGATCGCCAGCAATATTCATCTGGGCGCGGCTGTAGAATACGGTGATGTCTGGAACAGGCGCGGTGATATTGATCTGGATGATATGCGTTTGAACGGCACAGTGTTTGTGGGAATGAAAACTCTCTTGGGGCCGCTGTATTTTGGTTATGGCCGGGCCGAGGGAAGTACGGACGGCCGAATATATCTGTTCCTAGGACAGACGTTTTATTAATTTGATAATAAAATAATGCAAAAACTTGCGAATTTAAAAAGTTCATGATATACTTCTAACAAATAGGAGTTAACAATAACCTTATGGTGAGAATAATGAAGCAAAAGATCAGGGAATTCAATAATATTGCTGTCTTATTAGTACTTGTCGTCGTGGCAGGTTCTTGCCGTAGGGGTATGCCTATGTACTAATAAGTGTACTAATTCAAGCCCCTGCCGGTGGGAATCGGCAGGGGCTTTATTGTTTTTATTAACCTCTGCCGGTGAGAGCCGACAGAGGTTTTTTTATATCTAATAGGATTAAAGAAAGGAGTTAAATTATGAAATATTCAGGTGCGGAAATTATTATTAAACTGCTGGAACGCTATGGGATTAAAATTATCGCCGGGATTCCCGGCGGAGCGAATTTACCCTTATATGATGCTTTGTCTAAAAGCAGTATCCGGCATATCCTGGCCCGGCATGAACAGGGTGCGGGATTTATCGCGCAGGGGATCGCGCGCACTACGGGAAAAGCCGCAATATGTTTTGCGACTTCCGGCCCGGGCGCGACTAATTTGATCACTGCCATAGCGGATGCAAAAGCAGATTCAGTTCCGATCATCGCGATTACCGGACAAGTTCCCCGTGCGGTGATCGGAACCGATGCTTTTCAGGAAGTTGATACCTGCGGCATATCCCGCTCAATAACCAAGCATAATTTTATGGCGCGCTGCGCAAAAGAATTGCTTAAAATAATTCCGCAGGCTTTTAGTATTGCCGAATCCGGCCGGCCCGGCCCAGTTTTGATTGATGTCCCTAAAGATGTGCAAAGGGAGATCATTGAGTTTGACCAATGGCCGGAATATTCTCAGGATATCAACACTGCTGAGATTGATATATCAGGGATAAGGAAAATCACGGATATGATCCATGCGGCAAAGCGCCCGGTGCTTTATATCGGCGGCGGTATTGCACAAGCGCAGGCTCATGAATTTCTCTATAAATTTGCTAAAAGGAATTCTATTGCGGTTGCCGTAACTTTAATGGGTTTGGGATGTTTTCCTCCGGAGGATGAGCTTTATCTGGGAATGTTGGGTATGCATGGAGCAAAACATACGAATTTAATTTTGCGTGAAGCGGATTTATTGCTGGCTTTTGGAGTGCGTTTTGATGACCGGGCTACAGGTAATGTTAAAAAGTTTTGTCCGCAGGCTAAAATTATTCATATTGATATTGATCCTTCGGAAATCGATAAGATAAAAAAAGCGGATATTTCCCTGATTGCAGATATAAAAGATGCGTTAAGGGAACTTAACCAAGCTATACGGCAAGATGACCGCCAAGAATGGATAGCTTACATTGAGCAGATAAAACAGGAACATCCCCAGGCTTTAGGGCAGAGTAAGGACCCCCTACATCCGCTTAATTTGATCAGGAGTGTGGCTAACCTGGTTGCCCGGGACACAATTATTACCACAGATGTAGGACAGCATCAGATGTGGGTAGCGCAGGCGTATCCGTTTCCGTCTCCCCGGATTTTGTTAACGTCCGGAGGCCTGGGGACAATGGGCTTTGGCCTGCCAACAGCGATTGGCGCGGCCTTGGCAAATCCGGATAAACGTATCATTTGTATTAGCGGAGACGGATCTTTTCTGATGAACATTCAGGAGCTGGCTACTTTAGCGGAACTAAACTCAAATATTACGGTTATTATTATGAACAATGAGCATTTAGGGCTGGTGCGCCAACAGCAGGAATTTTTCTATGAGAAAAATTATATTGCTTCACGCTTTGAAGCAAAACCGGATTTTATCGCGATCGCCAAAGGATTTGGTCTGCGCGGTTATGATTTGGGCAAAGCAAATGAGCCGATTGATGTTTTAGCCGAGGCCTTATGTTTGCCGGGAAGCTGTATTGTCAATGCCCCGATACATTATGCAGAAAACGTAATACCCATGGTTCCGCCGGGTGCGGCAAATCATGAAATGATCGATAAATAGAAAGGGCTTTTTTATTTGTGGTTAAGGTTTTTTGATGTTAGTATAGTGGGGCGATGAAGAAATATACAACGACTATATATGATTTGGCTTTTGGCGGCGCCGGAGTGGGCCGGGTTGACGGAAAAATATGTTTCGTAAACTTTGCTTTGCCCGGAGAAGAAGTTATTTTTACGGTTGATAAAGAAACCTCAAGCTATATTAAAGGTTCAATTGCCGATTTGCGAAAAGCTTCTCCGGACCGGACTGCGCCGGTTTGCAGATATTATGGTATTTGCGGAGGCTGTCAATATCAGCATCTTAGTTATGAAAAAGAGCTTGTTTATAAAAAGAAGCAGGTAGAAGAGCTGATGCAGAGAATCGGCGGCCTGCGGGATTTTAAAAGTGAAATTGTTGCTTCCGGAGACTGCTATAATTACCGCAGTAGTATTACTCTGCATAAAAGTTCCGAGGGGTATGGTTTTTGCCGGGATAACTCGAATGAGGTTGTTCCTATACAGGAGTGTTCTATAGCTTCAAAAGCAATAAATAAAATATTACCGGAGCTGTCTAATGACGCGCAAAAAGACCGGGTAACCTTAAAAGAAGACCATCAGGGGAATGTCTGGCGTTCAGATAAAACAACAGATAAGTTTTTTACGGATAACTATAATAGTAAAGAGATGTTTTCTTCTCCGCGGATATTTTCACAGTGCAACCGCTATATATCGCTAAAAATTATTGAGGAATTAAATCAGTGGTTATCTGAGGCAAGTAAAGATGCGGTGTTTTTTGATGTTTACTGCGGCGCGGGATTTTTCTCGTTTTTGCTGCCGGAATATTTATTAAAAGTCGGCATAGATTATGAAGGGTTGTCTATTGAGTGCGCGAAAAAGACAGTAAAAAAATACGGATTGAAAGGGTATGGATTTTTTAAGGGTGATGTAGAAAAATCATTTGCGGATGTTTTTAATAAAAGCAAAGCCCAGAGCAATATATTGCTATTGGACCCTCCGCGTGACGGCCTGGATAAACAGTTCCTGGCTTGGCTGGGGGCAAATAAGGATATTACTACGATTTATTATATATCCTGTGATCCGGCTAAAATGGCCCGGGATATAAAAATTCTGGCCACATCCGGCAATTGGGTTTTAAATAGGTTCAAGATCTTTGATATGTTTTGCCGGACTGCCCATATTGAGTGCCTGGCGCAGCTGCGGGTGGAGTAAAAAGACTCTATTTTGTTTTTTCTTGAAAACAGTAAAGATTAGCAGTATTATTATTCTTAGCGTTATTAGCGTTATATAAAAAAGGGGGATCAATGCTTAATAGGTATTTAAGGAAATCAGCACAGGTAGTAGTATCTTTGGCATTAATAGTTTTATTGGTGGGGGATGTTGTTTGGGCGCAATCTGCTATTGTGTATCGTAGCGGAAAAATAAAAGTAACTATGCCTGACGGGACAGTTTTAGTAGTTGGGAAAAAAGATCCCATGCCGCAAATAGTCTCAGGTGTTACAATCGAAATTATTAGTGGAGCAATTGATGTTACCGGCATTGATGGATTTGTTCAGATTCTTGCCGAAGGATCTTTAGCTACGGTTAAACCCGGGGGGCGGTTAATTGCATCTGCAAAAGGCAAGGAAAAAGGAGTAAGTTTTAAAGTTATTACTGATGCCGTTACTGTTGTGTCCGGAAATACAGCTACAACAATACAAGCCGGACAGATTGCCCGGATAACCTATAATAAAGGGGATGGTACGGTTCAGGTAAAGAGTATTGATGGAGTAATCTCAACTACTACTGGCGGTGTACAGGCTTTGGTGCCTAAAAACGGTGTAGCAAAAATCAAAGTAGATGCAAAGACAAGGAAAGTAAAGATTTCTTCGGTATCCGGAGTAATTCAGGTTATATCTTCAGCGGGTAACATAATTAAGGTTGATGAGGATAAAGCTACAGATATTGATGGAGATGATACTTTAAAGGATGTGCCCCAAGAGGATGAGGTAGATACAGGTGAGATTCCTTTGGAAGATGAACCCACAGAGCCCGAAGTTCCGGAAACGAGTCCGTATCAGCCTTAAAAATTGGATGTAATTACAACAACAAGGAGGTATTGAGTGATTCAGGAAGTAGTGATTGGGAAAGAGATTTGTGTTACAGTTGTTAATGAGGTGGGAGCATTGGCAAAGATTACCTCATTTTTGGTTAACCACGGGATTAATCTTGAGGCAGTTGCCGGATATGCCAGAAGTATGGGAGAAGAAGCCGGGCTTATGTTTGTAACCAGTAATAATCTCGCGGCGATTGATGCTTTGAGTGATTATGGGTATGAAGCGATCCGGGAAAATGATGTTATAATTGTAGGAGTTGAAAACAGGCCCGGTGCTTTAAAAAATATATCAGAGCGTTTAGCGCAAAATGATATTAATATCGTATATATTTACGGAACTAATTGTTCACAGGGATGCCCGGCAAAGATAGTTTTGTCAACGTCCAATAATTACAGGGCACTTGAAATTTTAAAAGAAGAATAGAATTTAAAGCTGTATAATTTATAAGGGAGCCAGAAATGGCTCCTTTTTTATTATCCAGCATTTGAAGCGTGCGCTGAGAATGCATAGAATAATATAAAATAAGAAGCATTGCCAGGCGATTAATATGATATTGTGGCATATTTAACTAATATCATGTAAAAACACTTGACAATATGATTGAGTGCTATATTATTATATAAATATGAGTTATAATGATTACTTTTTAAAATATCTTTTGCAAGTTATATTGATTGTAGCAACTTTAAACAGATTTTCGTATTTAAGGCGAAAGGGGTAAAAAATGTTTATTGTAACCAAAAACAATAGTAAGTGTTTTAGGGTGAGGTTAGCAATGATACTTGGATTTCTTTTATTTCCGGTATTAGTGCAATCTGCAATAATGTATAGGAGTGGTAAGGTTACGATTACAGCCCCTGATGGCAGCATTATGAAGGTAGAAGAATCAGACACATTACCAAGGATAGCTTCCGGGTCTATTGTTGAGTTACTCGAAGGTGCGGTTGACATTACCTCAACCGAAGGTTTTATTCAAGTTGTGGCCGCAGATTCTGTGGCGACAGTGCTGGAGGGAGAGCGTTTAATCGCGTCGATTAAAGAAGGGGTTGCCGGTGCTAGCTTTAAGGTTGTTAATGAAAAGGTAACTGTTATCAGCGGGAATTCAACTACGTATTTAAAAAAAGGAGAAGTTGTAAGAATTAATTTTAATAATAAGACTGGTGTGGTAGAATTAAGTAGTATCTCTGGGATAGTAGAGGTGGTTACCGTAGGAGTTAAAGCAGTGATTCCTCAGGATGCGGTTGCAAAAATTAAGGTAAACGCGAAAACAAGAAAAGTAGAAATTGTTTCTCTTCGCGGAGAGATACAAGTTGTTGCCCTGGATGGAGAAGTTATAAGATTAGCTAAAGCAGTTTCTCTTAAATTTACAAGTTCAGATTCTGGAACGATTCAGACTTTTGATGAAGAGCCGGAAGCTGCGGGGTTTGTTCCTGATGATGAGCCTCCGGAGCCGGAAATTCCGGAAACTAGTCCACATACACGGTAAACATAGTTTGAAATAAAAAAATTATGTTATAATAAATAAAAGCGAAATTCTTAATAGGGGGTAATTATGAAAAAAGCAAAACTGCTGATTTGTTTAGGGGGGATGATTGCCATAATTTTTGGTATGAATATATTGGCATTTGCAAAGGGGAATATTCACGTCGGAAGACTGGAAATCAACCCGTTTGTGTCCTTAGAAGAAAAATATGATAGCAATATTTATCTGGAGCCGGAAAACCTGGAAAACCAGGATTGGATTACAACTACATCTCTTGGCTGTTCTGCGAACATGCCGTTGGTTGCGGGCCGTGAAGATGATTTTTTGCTAAAGCTCCGTTATAAAGCAGACCTACTTGCTTTTCATGATGAAACAGCATTAAATAGGGCAGAGCAGGCTGCCGGGGCAGAGGTAGATTTAAATTTTGCCAATGATTTCTCATTTAAACTTGATGAGGATTTCCAGACAACCGCGGATCCTCCTAATACAGAATTGACTTCACAGGAAAATCGTATGCGTAATTCAGCGGGTGCGGTCATTGGGTATGAAAGGGAGTCAATAAAAGTAGATTTGAGGTACAGGAATATAAGAGATGATTATAAGAATCTTGATAGTTTAGATAAATTTGAACATATTACTACTCTGAGCGCTTATTATCAGCTTTTCTCGAAAACAGCTGTGCTTTGTGAATATAATTACGGCACATTAGATTATGATGTTGCGACTTCCAATAGTGATTCAGTATATAGTCAGTTCCGAGTAGGGGTAAAAGGGGATATCGCCCCTAAGCTAACCGGCCTGGTAAAAGTTGGTTATAAGGCTACGGATTATGATGAGGCGGGGAAAAAGGATTTTGCCAGCGGTACTTTACATGCAAATTTAAAGTACGATGTGATAGAACGTAGTACTTTAAAGATTTATGCGGAAAGAAGTTCCGTAGAATCTTCATATAGCACCAATAGTTATTATGCAATGAACAAAGCGGGACTTAATCTGGATTACGAATTAAAAGAACGCCTTCTGTTTATTGCCGGAACATCTTATCAGTTTAATAAATATCCGGATGAAACCACCGAGGGTTCTTTAACGAAAAAGAGAACAGATGATATCCTGAACGCAAATATTGGTTTGCGTTACCAAATGTGGGAAGATCTGTCTTTAGAAACAGGCTATGAGTATAAACAAAGAGATTCTGATTTTGCGGCATTTGATTACGTGGATCACAAATTTTTTGTTAAAGCTTCTTTAATGCTTTAAGGTTATAATAATATAAAGAGGTGATTTTTTAATATCGGCATAAGTCTAGGTAATGATTCGGATATCTTACCTTAGTTATAAATAGTCCAAAACAAATCAGTATAATCTTATACTAATCTGTGAAATCAGGTTCTTTCAGGTGCTTTCAGATAAGAACGAACTTAAAAAAGGGAGCGGAGCGTTGAAAAAAAGTTTTTTTATCTTTCCTCTATGTATGGCATTGCTGATGCAGGTAAGCATTTTGGGGCAGGCTGTTTTTGCCCAGGATTATTTAATTGGCCCGGATGATGTTTTAAGTATAAGCGTCTATCGTGAAGATGAATTAAACAGAAGAGTAGGGATTTCTCATGATGGATATTTTTCTTTTCCCTTGATCGGGCAGGTAGAGGCAAGTGGGAAAACAGTTGCGGAACTTAAGACATCCATGGAAATGATGCTTAAAAAATACCTCAAAAATCCTCATGTAAATATATTTATCGAGAAATACAGCACAATTACTGTTTCCGGGCAAGTTATGCGCCCGGGAGAGTATGAGTTAAAAAGCAATCTAACTGTTTTAGAGGCAATAAGCTTGGCCGGGGGGTTTTCAAAAATAGCGGCCCAAAATGCTGTAAAGATTATGAGGACAGAAGCCGGAGAATCAAAAACAATAATAGTGCGAGTTGCGGATATAGTTAAAAAGGGCAGAGAGGATGTTGTCTTAGAGCGCGGCGATGTGGTATTTGTGCCGGAGAGTCTTTTTTAATAGGACAGATATTGATTTATATTAATAGAGGTATCTGTTCTATTAATTTTTTTTCTAAAAAATAAGAAACTAATAATTGCTACCAAAAACCCATAAAAGGAAAGAGAGTGAAAATGATGCCTTCCCGAGCTTCTTCTCAAATCCCTGAGCAGCAGATGCATTTGCGGGATTATGTTCAGATTGTTTTACGCCGCCGCTTTGTTATTATTACTTTTTTTATTGTTCTGGTTACGACTGTTCTGATCGGGACAATAAGACAAACACCCATCTACGAAGCAACGGCAACTCTTTTAATTGAACCCCGGAGTCCCCGGGTAATCTCAGTTCAGGAGGTGACTCCGATGGGTACAAATGATTATTATGCTTATAAAGATTATTATGAGACACAGTATCGACTTATCAAAAGTCCTGCGCTTTTAAAGAAAACAGCTTTTTTGCTGGGGATGCAGAATGATAAGGGCGAAGCAATAAAGAAATTAGATCGCCAAGTGAAAGTAAAACCGGTGAAAAACAGCCAGTTAGTCGAGTTAAGCGCGGAAAGCACGTCTCCGGAAATGGCAGCCAAATTTGCCAATGTAGTTGCCGCTGAGTATATAAATCAGAATTTGGAAAGAAATATGAGTACCTCGAGCGAAGCCGCGTTATGGCTTTCCCGGAAGATTGAAGAGCAAAGGAAAAAACTGAGAGATGTGGAATTGTCCTTGCAGAAATATCGGGAAGAAAACGATATTAATATTCTTCCGGAGATGACCGGAGAATTTGCGATTGAAGAGATTAAATCTGAGTACGCTAAAGCTCAGGCTATGTTGGCTAATTATGCCCAGCGGTATACTAATGAGCATCCGAAGATGGTCGAATTAGAAGCACAGATAACTTCACTTAAAAATAAGATACAGGGATTAGAGGACATTGATGCCGGTAGTAAGACTATGGAATATCGAGTCTTGGAAAGAGATGTCCAGTCTAATAAGCGTATGTATGAGGTTCTTGTGTCACGCTTTAAAGAGATAGATATCTCCAGTACGCTGAATATTAATAATATCAGTATAGTTGATAATGCCTTGGTTCCTTTGAAACCGGTTAAGCCAAATGTGAAACTGAACTTGATTTTAGCCATAATGATGGGAATTGTCGGGGGATTTGCTTTGGGATTTTTTCTTGATTACTTGGATACGACTATAAAATCTCCGGAAGACGTCAAAGATATAGTCAGGGCTAATTTTCTAGGGGCAGTTCCGTTTAGTCATGAGAAAGAAGATAAAGATAAAGATAAAGTTGTAATAATCGCGCCGTTTTCTCCGATTGCCGAAGCCTACCGCTCTATTCGAACTGACATTAGTCAATTAATGGCACAGGGAGAGGGAGTAAAATCGCTATTAATAACAAGTGCTGAGCCGCAAGCGGGAAAGACACTGACTGTTTCTAATCTGGGGATTGCTTTATCACAGCGCGGCGATAGAGTTGTGTTGGTAGATTGTGATTTGCGAAAACCGCAGCTTGATAAAGTATTTAATCTGCCGAGGGATATTGGCGTGACTGAATATTTAATGGGAAAAGTTGAGATTGAAGAAATAATAAAGAAAACAGATATGGAAGGTGTAAGTGTTATAACTAGCGGGAAGATTCCGCATAATCCTTCGGAAATTTTAGGTGGCGTAAAAATGAAAGAGCTGATGTGGCACCTAAAGGATAAATTTGATTTAGTTCTGGTTGACTCTCCTCCGGTAGTGAGTGTAACTGATGCCGTAGTCTTAAGTGATGTGGCCGATTGTATGCTCCAGGTTGTGCGCAGCGGACGTTCCCCGGTACAAATTGTTCTGAAAGCAAGGGGAAAACTTATTAATGCTAGAGCCAGAGATCTCGGGGTAATTCTTAACGGAGTTCAGGCGTTCCACGATGATTACTATAACTATTATAGATACTATCATTATTACGGACAAGGCGGTAGTATTCGTAAATCTGGACAGACGGAATTATTTTCGGAACAACAAATAGATGAGTCTTAGTTTGATTAAAGTTGTATTAACTGTACTATTTGGAAGCAAGTATCAGCTTATAGTTCATGGAGGACATAGAGCTATGAGCTTTTTTGTTCTAGTGAAGGCGTATAGGGGCTAGGCTTGCTTGACCAAGGGGCAGTTAACTTAGCAGGCATGAACTTATCAACGATGGGTTTTTTATGATCTACGATCGGGTTGTTGAAATCTGCGTAATTTTTTTGCTGACATTCACGCCGTTTGCGTATGGCGGGGTTGAGCCGTGGGGTATTGCTGTGGTTGAAATCACTGCGGCGTTTATGGCCTTTACCTGGATGTTTAAAATGGTTAAAAAAGGACAATTTGAGTTTATTAGGTGTCCATTAAACATCTTTATTGTTTTGTTTTCGGGGTATCTTTTGGTTCAGATGTTTGTGCTTTCGGCTTTTAGCTTGCCAGGGTCTGTTTATGTATGGGCCACCCAGAGAGAATTTTTAAAAATTATCGCGTATTTTTTTATTTTTTTTGTTACGGTTAATACAATAAAAAAACAGCGACAGGTCCAAACTATTCTTAATGTTATTACAATAGTTTGTTTTAGTTTAAGTTTTTTTTATTTATTGCGGTATTTTGGCGGAAATGTTCCCAGAGGAATAATTAATCCCGACCATCTTGCGGCATTTCTTGGAATGGGAATTCCTTTGCTTTTTGGGCCTATTTTTGTTCCCAATAGTATTTATAAAGAAGAATCCGCTAACAAAAATATAGTGCGCCGGGAATATAAAATACTACTTTTCTCCTGTATTGTTATTATATCTGCGGTTTTATTTTTTACTATGTCCCGGGGAGGGATATTTAGTTTTATCGCGGCGCTTTCCGGGGTGAGTATTATATCCTGGAAAAGAAAATCTATGCAGGGTAGAAAATGGGTGATTGGAGCGGCTGTTTTTTTTGTAGCGATAGCAGTAATGACTTTAGGTGCTTCTCCGATTGTCGAAAAAATATTTAGTAAAGAAGTTGAAGTAAGTTCTATGTATTTTGGCGGCCGCTTGCCGGTTTGGCAGGGGGCGCTGGAGATTGTCCGGGACTACCCTTTATGGGGTTCTGGTCTTGGAACATTTAATTATATATTTCCCCGATATCAAGCCGTGGAAATAATGTCCGGGCACTATACTTACGCGCACAGCGATATTCTGGAACTTCTTAGCGAAACAGGGATTTTTGGTTTTACTTTGTTTGTAACTTTCGGTTTTTGGGTTTTGCTCTATTTGTGGAAGCATTTTGTTAATCGTCATAATCCCTGGATAGTCGGGTTGTCTGTAGGGTTCTGGGGGGCATTAATAAGTATTTTTGTCCATTCTTTTACTGATTTTAGTCTTCATATTCCGGCAAACGCGGTTATGCTGAGTATAATTCTCGCCTTGTTTATTGCTGCTTTGCACTCTCGGGGGAAGACAAAAAATGCGAGTGGGCAGATGGTGTATGTTTCAAAGTCAATGCGGATTGTGGCGTATCCGGCGGGTTGTATCTTATTGGTGGTATTTGTATTTTTTAGCATTACCCCGGCACTTGCACATTATTGTTTTACTTTATCGGAACGACAGCCGGAGCAAGCTGTAAAGGGGAGACTAAAACTGCTTAAAAATGCGGTTAAGCTCGATCCGGATAATGCGTTGTATTATTATCGTATGGGCCAAATATCCGCGGGTGCAGACTCCCTTGATTTTCGGATAGAGTATTTTAGGAAAGCGGTATTATTAAATCCGTTAAACGGGAAGTATCATCAGGCTCTGGCCTGGAGCTATGCTCAGCGCGCTAATTTGAATGTGCAGAACACTGTTTTTTCTATCCGGGATAATAATTTTGCCCAATATCATTTCCAGAAAGCAATAAAACTTGAACCGAATAATGCGTATCGCCGGCGGGCTTACGCGCGTTGGTTATTTAATAATCCGACGAAAGAGAACATATCTCAGGCGGTATTTCAGTACAGAAAAGCAATAGAAATAGACCCGCAGTTTACTAAAGAAGGCGTGGAAAGCTATTTTTCTTATCAAAAAAAATATGCGGAATTGGCCGACATCCTTCCGGGAAAAGAAGAAAGTGATGTTGCCTTCTTTAGGTTTTTAGAAGATAAGGAAGGCTTGGGTTATGCGATAGGGTTTGCCGAGAAGTTTTTAAAAACTTATTCCCATAATTGCGAACTTCATTTTTGGATTGCGCATGATAGTTTCTATGATGAGTCTTATGATTGGGATTTTACGCAAAGCCATTACAAAATAGTTTTCAATACTGAACAAAAGAATGGGTTTTATCATTTTTATTATGGGATGCATCTTTATTATGAAGGTCTGTATCAGCAGTCTGTAAAAGAGCTGGAACGGGCTATCGCGCGAAGGCTTTGCGAAAGTGATGAATTAAAGGCTAAAGAGTTTATCAGAAAGTGCAAACTTTTCGCTGAGACTAGAGATATTTGAAAAAATGAAGAAACTAAAATTAAAAATTAATATTGATTGGGAAAATATTATTACCGGTCTTTTTGTAATAAGCTTAGCCTGTTTTTCAGCGGCAATTATTCCGGCTTTGGTTTATTATGAGGGGATGGGGGCGTTTCTAATGAGAGTCGTCCCGGTAGCAGCTATTACCGGTATATATATATTGTATAAATATTCGGCGAGATTATTCGCTGCGGATGTGTTTACTGATTTTAAACAATTATGTAATTGGCAATATGTTTCGATATTACTAGTTACGGTTACGGCTTGGCTGATTGTGTCAAGTTTATTGCCGCCAGGGCTGGTGCCTGGAGTTTTTGGCTGTTTTTCCTTTTTAGGAATTGTTGCTTTTAGCTTGCTGCTTTTGATTAATAAAAAAGTATATGCTTTGATCGCTTTACTTATGAGCTTGCCGTTTATACGATTTCTCGAATTACAGTCAATGTATATGTCTTTTGCAGGGTTTTTGATGACCCCGTTTATTATTACTCCGTCTAATATTGCTATTGGAATTTTTGCTTTCTTTTATGTAATCGTAAAAATTACTAACCGGGAAAATATAAGTCTTATTAACGATACGGGGAACAAATATTACCTGATATTTGCCGTGGCTTGTCTTTTTTCTACATTGTATGCTTGGGATATCAGCGTAAGTTTTATCGGATTTATTATAGAAGTAATAGTATTTCCCCTGTTTTTTCTTTTTGTTAAAGATGCTTGTCGGGAAAAGCGATTTATTATACTGTTATTTTACAGTATCACAATTGCAATGACAATTCGTATTTTAATCACACTTTATATGGCTGTGCGACATAAAATTCTTATTGACTCCCTTACAACCGCAGTGAGTCAAATAGAGGTGATTACAACGCTTTCGACAATGCTTCTCCCTCTGCTCTTTGGATTATTTTTGCTTTCGAGATACAAATGGACGAAATTATTCGTTTTATTACTTTTATTAGCCCCAATCACTGGTATTGTTTTTGGAGATAAACGTGAGCCGATAATTGCCTTGGTTGCTACTCTTCCTTTTGTATTCTTACTACCGATAAAATTTAAAAAGGCCATATTCCTAGGAGGGATTAGTGTCGGCTTAAGTTTGCTATTATACTATGGCGCACAGTCTGAACGGCATATTGCAGCTATTCCGCTAACCTGGAACGCGCTTCAGACTGATAGTATACGCATGTGTGCTTATAAAGCAGCCTTAGGGATTATAAAGGATTATCCGTTATTTGGCGTTGGGTTTGGCAACTACGTGAAGTTTCTGGATTTTTATTCGCCACGAACATTCTATATGTTTAATGTTTGGCCGTTAGTCTCTCCTCACAATTTTATCCTTCACTATCTTTCTTCCGTTGGGATTGTCGCTTCAGGAGCATTGTTTCTATTGATAGGGTACACATATAAAATAGGTGCGAAGGTAATAAAAAAGGCCAACGATAAAGTTTTAAAAATCGTCTTAATTTCTGTGTTATGGAGTATATCCTGTTTTTTAGCTGCTGCTAATACAGGGGGAACAATGGTTCCTTTTGCCTATTCGGAAAATTTAATACAGTTAAGAATCGTGCATTATATTCCAGATATAGGAATTTTCTTTTGGTTGTTTATGGGGTTCATTTATTGTATTTATGTAGAGGTAAAAAAAGAATGGGAATAAGAAAATAAAACTTTGTTTTTTAAGGAAAATAGAATAGGAGATTATGACAGAACCACATCTTAAATCTAAAGTTGTCAAAGGGGCTTGGTGGGCTTTTTTAGAGAGGCTTCTTCCTCAAATGATAATGCTTTTTATTACACCTTTTTTGGCGCGAATATTGTCTCCCAAGGAGTTTGGGATATTTGCCTTAGCCTGTGTATGCGTGGGGTTTTTGGATCTATTTTCTGATTATGGGTTTGGTTCGGCAATTATACAAAAGAAAAATTTGCAGGAGGTAGATAAAAAAACGGCGTTTTTATTTAGTTGTGTGGTCGGAACAATACTTTTTGTGGGGATGTTTTTTTTAGCGAAGCCACTAGCTTTATTTTTACATGAACCACAATTGAGTTTGTTGCTAAAAGTAATTGCAATATCTTTTCTTTTAAGCCCTTTTATAGGGATACACAATGCGCTTCTTCAAAGACACATGCAATTTCGCAGCCTGACAAAGGCAAAGGTAAGCGGGGTTTTTGTATATGGAGTTGTTGCGCTGGTTATGGCATTAATGGGATTTGGAGTGTGGGCACTTGTGTGTGCTTTTCTCGCTGAGCATGTTGTAAGGGTCGGAGTTTTAAGTTATTATTCACGGTGGCATTATTGTTTTGGATATAGTAAAGAGTCCATAAAACACTTTTTTAATTATGGAATTTATCTCTTTTTGTTCAGGATTTGCAATTATTTAAGCATGCAATTAGATAAGATAATTATCGGCAGAAGTATTGGTGTAAATATGCTGGGATACTATTCAATGGCTGATAATGTCAGTAAAAAAATATTTACTTTTATGGGCATCCCTTTAGGAAAGGTACTTTTCCCAGCATTTTCAACTATTCATGAAAACAATCAACGGATGAAAAATATTATCGTAGAGGTTTATAAACATATTTCTTATATAGTTCTTCCTCTTTCTTTTGGACTTTTTTGTATTGCTCATGAAGTTGTTCTTCTTTTTTTAGGCCCCAAATGGGTTCAAAGCGTGATCTTTATCCGTATACTATCAGTTTCGGGGGGGTGTATGGTTTTAGGAGGATTAGTTGGATCTGTATTTTTGGCCACAGCTAGAACAGAGATTCATTTTAAACTTGGTTTATTTAATTCAATTGTGAGGATTGTTGCAGTTATAATTGGGGCATGTTGGGGAGCGATAGGAATGGCTGTGGGGCTAGTCATTATACAGATTGGTATGATGTTCTGGAATCCGTATATTATGTGTCGAATAATCGGGCTAAAATATAAGAGTTTGGTAATCGTAATACTCAAACCTTTAGCGATGTCGTTAGTTATGGTTGGCGGGATTCTTTTTATAGGAATATTTCTCCCAGTTCAAAATTACTTTTTTGCAAATTTGAGCAACTTGATTATAAAAACAATTTTCGGGGCAACATCTTATATTTGTTTAAATAGACTTTTTGGCTGTTATTTAGATAAATCAATAATATCTATGGTAAAGAGAGCTGTGCAGAATAAATAAGAGGAATAAAAAATGAAATTATATACAAAACATCCCGATGCATCAATGTCGATGCATGCAAGCAGTGAACTTTCTCAATTGCTTCAGGATGTAGTGGTAGAGGAAAAGATCAAATGTGTTGTTGAAACAGGCACATATCAGGGGCTGGGATCTACAACATTTATTGCTGAGTCATTTCCAAAATCTTCTCCTCCGGAAATATTTGTAACTATTGAAACAAACTGGCAGAGCTGGCGTGAAGCAAAAAAGAATCTATTACATTTTCCTTTTGTAAAGTGTCTTTGGGGGCAGAGTGTTAGGCAAAAACAAGCTCTTGATTTTATCTCAAACGACGAGGCTCTAATTAACCATAGAGATTATGAGGATATCTTCATCGACGTTGTTACTAACCCGGTTGGGTTTTATACCCAGGAGTGCCGAGGAGCGATTAGAAAAATAAGCATAAAAAACTATCCCCATTATTTCTTTAATAAAATACTAAATTACGACGGCGAGGGATTGTTAGAAAAGTGGCTTCAGCTGTTCAAGAACAGAAATCCTTTGATTGTTTTGGATTCAGCTGGAGGTATCGGGATGCTTGAGTTCATGATTATGAAGGAAACCATGGGCGATCAGCCATATATTGTTTTATTGGATGATATCCATCATGTTAAGCATTTTCGCAGCGTACAACAAATCAAACTAGATCCAGGTTTTCAGCTGCTTGGTGTTAATGAAACGAGTGGATGGGCTCTCGCAAAGCACGCAGGAGGAGCAAGGGGTAAACAGTAATGACTAGTAATATTTGTATACATTCGTCGATAATTTCAAAACTAAGCAAAATGGTAACGGTAAAGGAATTAGACTAATGAAGTTACATTGGAGGCTATTAAGAAAGTTTATCAGTTTAGTATTCTTAAAAGGGTTTCTCCCAAATATTAAGAAAACTAATGAAGAAGAACTGCGTAACGGAGTAAAAAACATACTGATATTACAGCTTCAATTTCTTGGAGACAGTTTAATCTTTACCCCCACTTTAAAAGCAATTCAGGCTGCACATCCTAATTGTAAGATTGATGCGGTTGTTAACGATGTCAGTTATCAAGTTTATAAAGACAACCCCAATATTGATAAGCTATATCTTGTTAAGGGCTGGAAGTGTATATCGGGAAGTGTGCCTCTTGTGATGAAAGATCTATGGTTAATGCATAAAATTGGAAAGAAGAAGCATTATGATTGTGTATTAATGGATATTACTGAAGTGGCATTCGAGTATAGCTTATTGGCCTTTGCAACAGGCATAAAAAACAGGATAGGGTTTAAATTTCAACGAAGTAATTATCTCAATACTTACGAAATCGATGTTGGGCCATTGAGAAATATTAATTTTCTTAAATTAAATTTGAAATTAGCAGCATTGTTAGGCGCTCAAGATATGGCCGATGCAAGTGTGGAATTGTGTTGGAATAAATCTGACACCCAATATGTAGATGAGCTTGTAGGAAAAAACTTTAAACAAAAAACCTTAATCGGAATAAACCCATTCGCAAAAAAGAAAGTAAATAGGTGGGGTTATGATAGATTCGGCAAACTTATTAATCTGCTGGGGAATAGATATAAAGATTCTAATATAGTTTTAATCGGGGGAAAGGAACATAAACAGGATATTCCTATGCTCCTGGATGGCATAGGAGGAAAAGTAACAAGTCTTGTTGGTGAAGCGACACTTTCCCAGGCGGCTTACTTAGTATCTACCTTAGATTTATTCATAACATTAGATACCGGCCCGATGCACTTGTGCGCTATAAATAATACCCCTACTATATGTTTAGAAAGTGGGAGGACATTTGACAAGCAATGGACGTATGATTATCCAAGCTTTAAATGTATAACACATAAAGTAGATTGTTCCCCGTGCCATCAATTTATGCATTGCCCAGAAGAAAAACATAAATGTATGGAGTTAATATCAGTTGAGGAAGTATTTTTAGAAGCGCAAAATTTTTTAAGAAAGTGTGGTGTCGCGGGATGAAAAAACGTTCTAAACCAATGATGTATAAGATATTACGACTAGTAGTTGCCGGGTCAAAGAAGCATGAGTTTTTAAATAGGCATTGGATCTCTTGGTTGTTTAAAATTGTACCGAGATCTTTTCGTGAGACATTGGCGTTGCACCTTCTTTCTTTGAGCCCGCATTATTTTATTTACCAGTGGGATAGCTGCTACCCCGCTAATTTGAAGCACAGGGAAATATTATACAGGGAAAATAGTAGGAATATTATTTCCAGAAAGGCTATTTGCAATAGTATTCTTAAAGATTATTTGCATTCAAATGATGTTGTTTTGGATTTTGGATGTGGGCCTGGGTATCTTGCGAGGGAAGTAAGTAAATATGTTTCGAAGGTTTTGGCTACAGATGTTTCTGCCGGAACAATAGCCTGTGCTCGAGAGTTGAATTTAGAGGATAATATACAATACATGACTAATTCAAACTTGGGTTTGGGCAAAATTAGCGATAGTAGTATTGATTTTATTTATTCATTTGCAGTTTTTCAACATTTAGAGAAAAAACAAACCAAAGTCTTCTTAAAAGAATTCACACGGATTCTTAAGCCCCAGGGAAGGGCTCTTGTTCATTTAATAATTAATGATAAAATAAGTGAAGAAAAAGCAAATCCAAATATAAAATCTTACGTAAAATGGTACAGAGCAAGAGTAAGACTCAGAATGGTTTATTATGGGTATGATGAAATTAAAAAACTTTTGATGGATAGCGGATTTAAAGAAATTAGAATTACTAAAGTAGAGGGCTCAAAAGTCGATGATGATGTTGGAAAACAACACATGGCAATATTTAGAAAATAAAACAGCGATTAATTAACTTAATGTTGTTAAAGATTAGAGATGATTTATTTAGATTTAAGTAAGGAGATATTTTTAAAAGGAGAAAGCATAAAGTGCGAATTTTGTTTATAGGTAAATATGGTTCTATCGGTGGCGCCGAAAATGTGATGAGAAGTGATATTCAGCTGCTTAGCGATGAGGGCTGTGAAATTGTTGTTATTTATGGAGATAAAAAAGTTCCGGAAGACTTTCAGCCAATGGTGAAAAAGTATTATTTAAAAGACATGAGCAGTAACTTTACTATTGCACGACAAGGAAGCAAGTTTATTTTTGATATCATAGTGAAAGAAAATCCGGATATTGTGCATTTTCATAACGTAGAGGTGTTTGAGGATGTAGAGACTATTAAAAAAGTTATAAATAAGCATAAGACAGTTATAACAGCTCATACCCATTATCTTGATTGTCCGACAAAGTCAAAAAGTAGACTGTTAAAAGGTAATCGTATATGTGAAAGGCAGACAGGATTATTATGCATCGTATGTAAATATATTTTTTCCGGAAGGGCTGCAGGGATAAGAACGATGTGGAGAAGATACCAAAAAGTTAAAGAGAACATACAATTACACAATGATGCGGCAAGGGTAGTTGTTATGAATGAATATATGAAAAGAATGCTATTGAAAATTAAAATACAAAAGACAAAAATAAGCATAATCACCCCATCTTTTGACGGCCTTTATGATATTAGGAATAAAGGTTATAAGAAAGATTTTAACAAAATTCTCTTTGTCGGAAGGATAAGCGATGTAAAGGGTGCACAATTTTTGTTACAAGCAAGCCAGAATATTATAGAGAAACATACCATAAGCATTATTGGAGAGGGGGATTATCTTCAAAATCTTAAAGAACTTGCTAAAACTCTGAATATAGAGGAAAAAGTTGTTTTTCATGGGGCAGGTGATAATCGGAAATTGCAGGAGGAGTATACAACTGCTTCGGTAATGGTAGTCCCGTCTATTTGTCCGGAAACTTTTGGATTAATAGGCCAAGAAGCGATTTCATATGGACTTCCTGTAGTGGCCTTTGATGTCGGAGGAATTTCAACATCATGGTGCTTTGATAATGAAAATGGATATTTGGTGAAACCATGCGATGTGAAAATGCTGGCAAATAGGATTAATAGGATACTTGAAGATAAAGAACTGGCAAAAAAAATGAGTGTGAAAAGTAGAGAAATAGCTTTGGATTTATTTGACCCGGAAAAACATCGCAATAGTTTAATACAAATGTACAATAATAGTGAGAAAGGAACAAGAGTGTAGAAATGGGAAATTATTATCCATTAGTAAGTGTTATAATTCCTACATTTAATCGAAGAAAATATCTTCAAAATGCGGTAAAAAGCGTGCTTGATCAAACATACGCAAACATAGAGATAATAATTGTGGATGATGGGTCTACTGATGGAACAGATAAGATGGTGGCACAGTTTTCTGAAAATATAAAATATATTTGGCAACCTAATAAAGGAGTAGCTTTTGCTAGAAATGAGGGAATAAAGAAGAGCACAGGAGAATTCGTTGCTTTTTTAGACTCTGATGATAGTTGGATTTCAAATAAGCTTGAGAAACAGATGAAGCTTTTCACTGAAAATGAACAAACTGGTTTAGTTTATTCTGATTACTTTAGAGAGGAATATGGAGAAAGACAACCGCAAACAACATTTCAGTGGAAGAAAGCATACAGAGGAGATGTGCTTTTAGAATTGCTCCAGTCATATTTTGTTAGAACATCAACAGTTGTGGTAAAAAAGTCTTTGATCCAAAGGGTGGGATTATTCGACCAAAGGATGAGTCCTTCTGAAGATTATGATATGTGGTTACGTTTAGCACAAGTATGTTGTTTTGACTATGTTGACGACCCACTTGTAATATTTAGGATAAATAAAGAGGGGATAAGCAAAAGAGATCCAGTGTATTCAACATTAACTCATCTTGCAGTTCTGAAAAAGTTTAAATCAAACAATAAAATTTCTAAACAAATGAATAAGATTATAACGGGTCAAATAAGAGAATATTTTTATCAAGGGGCAATATTAGCGCACAAGTCATTGCGCAACAGACTATCGATAGACTGCTTAATCAAGGCATATAAAGTCGGGTTTTTCTTGCCGAATCCAAAAGTATTGTTTGATAGCCTATTTCATTTTGTTTATAAGGATAAAATAGACCGCGGAAAGAAAAAACTTGTGGATTACTCAAATATTCCGTATTTATTTAATTAACTTATTATTAAATGCACGAGAATTGGGAAAAATGACAAATTTAAATAAAATCGCATTGAATATCTCAAACATTCTTTTTGCTCAACAAGTTATTGCGGAGGATCAACGGGTAACACTTGCTAAGGTTGATAGTGGATCTTTTGAATCAAAATGGATAGATATAGATACATATCGCCATGGAAAATCGATTAAAGCTAAATTCTATTTTAATAAGAAGAAGTTACATGTAGTTATCTATGACAAAGAGGAAGAAAAAAAAGTGTGCTCTGTGTGTAAAGGAGATTTTTTTCGGCTTCCATTAGCTGAAAAAAATGTTACTAATGATCTCCGCAAAGACATAAAGATTCCAAGTCATGCAGAAGTTATGGAAGACGTAATTTCGCTCAAAAAGCAAAGATATTTCGGAAAAACGAGTTATATTTTAAAGAAATTTTTCGGTGAGTGGCGTGATACTAGACAAATAAACATTATGAGTTATTTGCGATCCCGAAAACGCCGGCAAAATCTCGATAATTTAGGAGGGGTCACCTTTTTATTCATCTCCTTAAAAAAACATTTTGATAAAATTGAAATTTTTTTGAAATCCTATGATTTAGGCGGAATTATTGATTTTAATCTGGATTCCGAAAGCAGTGCGTATCCTCCACAAGTACCAGGTGACCACTATGTTACGATTTATGCCGCATATTGTTTTCTTAGATGCCATGCGACAACGGGCGATAAAGAATTTCTAAAAAGCGCGAAATTAGCGATGGATTTTATGATACGAATATATAGCGACTATTTAGCATCATCCATTGCGTGGCAAAATACAGATTTTAAAAATCCTGTATTTGTAGAGTGTGTAAAATTGCTTTCAGAAGATGAGGACGTAACAAAATATAACAAGTTTTTATTTAAAATGAAAGAAACTACACATTATCAGCCCACTAACGTATATGCCTTAAGAGTTCATTGGCACAGTACGAGACATCGTTATACGGGAAAATCAGAGTCAAAAAGAGTGGGTCAATGCTTGAAGCGTCTTGAGGAGGATCAATCTAAAGATGGGCTGATTTGCGATAATTTTAGAGAAAGATATAGTAATTTAAGCAACCGGGATATTACGTATCATCAATACTCCTTAGCGTGTTTAGCTCGAGCACTAATTTACAATGATGACCCAAAATTGTTAAACATTTTTCTTAAAGGATGTCAATTTTCTCTAAATCTTTTAACCCCAGATGGTGAAGTAGCATATATGGGAAGAGGAGCAAATAACATTTATCACCAAGTTTCAGCAATTTATGCTTTTTATGAAGCATCGAAAAGGACTAAAAATAAAACTCGATCAGATCAGTTTAAAAGGGCGGTTAATAAAGCAATAGGATATCTTCAGAGGTGGGTGGAGGATAATAAACTTATGCCAACTGCGATGAATCAATATGGGAAGATTAGAATGGCATGGAATCACAATGCTACTACCTATAATGCGCTATGTGGATATTTTCTTTTTAATGTCGACGATAAACTAATTTCTCCGACAACTGATGTAGCTATTCCGATGGAAAGGCAGGACTGTATCATTAACATGGAGGAATCTAATTTTTGCATTGTGGGAGGGTTGAATTACTACTTAGGACTATTTGGAGGATGTGAAGCGGCAGCAGCATGGTCGGGGGGAATACATCAGGTTGGTATAGCAGGAATAGCGATGTTAGGTATTCCAGGAAAAGGTAGTCTATTGCCTATTTTGGAACATCTAAAACCAGGCTATTTGCCAACGACAGATCTTCCTTTTTTCGTGATTGACGGCAATAGAAAATATTGTTATGGTCCAGGACTTATCATTGCCAAAAAAAAAGAAAAATATGCGACAATAATTACTTATAGAAAATCATTTGAAAGTTTCTTATTTGAAAAAAAATATCATTGTTTTTCTAATAGAATTATTATGGTTTCAAAGCTGAAGATATTTGATAAATTGAAAAACATTGAGGTAAAAAATTTAAGTGCAATGTGTGCAAGGAGTGACGATGGATGGGAAGTTGAGTTGAAAGGTAGCGGTTTTATTTCCAGAAATCATGAACAAGGGTTTATGTATAATCATCTTGGGGTGTGGGGGGTAGAAGGGTATAGAAAAATAATAAAAACAGATATTCCAAGCAATCCAAGAGGGCCTTGTAGTGTGTATTCAATGAGTGATTTTAAATTGGAAAAGAATCATGAAAGGGACTCTATTTTTTCAGTGGCGGAGTTGGTGCCATTTAAAAAGGAAAACTTCAAGGATATTTATTCAACAGATGAATGCAATATAAATTTTATAGAGAAAAGTATTACTACTCAGAATGAGGCAGGCCAATCTTGCACAATACAAATTTGATCATATATTATTGTATTAACTTATTTCCTTCTCCCCAAACGGGGGGCGAGCTTTTTTATTCCAAAGTGTTGGAGGATTTAAAAAACAAGGAAGATGTTACGGTTATTTTACCGGATGAATCTGATATAAATTTTTTAAATCGTCCAAAGAATGCCCTTAAAATCAACGCATATTTTATTCGGCGTTTTACCCGTCTTGCAAAAAAAGCTATTATCCTACAAGAGGGGACATTTTATCATGCGTTTATTTTATCAAACTGGTTCATACGTCTATTTAGAAAGGATATTAAAATTATTGTTAGTTTCAGGCAAATACCTAGCCCTAGATTGAAATGGGGTATTAATAAGTTGTTGAGGGATGTTATGTTGTTTTTGTATGTACAATCAGCACATTTGCTGACTGTTAATAGTGAATATTTAAGCAAGGAGTTGAGCGACAATTATAAGGCAAATAAACATAAAATCAAAGTAGTTTATTCATCTTCTAAAGTAAAAAACAATCAAGAAAAATGGAAACGAAAAAGTACAAATGTGGTAAATATTTTATGTGTGGCACATATTCGAGAGTTGAAAGGACAAAGGTATTTGATAGAAGCCTTAAAGCAAATAGAGGATTACAATTGGAAATGTTCTCTTGTTGGTGGAGTGAAGGAAATAGAATATGAGCAGGAACTTAGAGGTTTAATAGAAAAATATAAGTTAGTAGACAAGGTAACGCTGTGTGGACGGTTAGAGGGAGAGGCTTTAGTGCAAATGTATAAGGATGCAGATATATTTGTGCTACCTTCTCTTTATGAGGCCTACGGTGTGGTAATTCAGGAGGCTATGTCGTTTGGGATACCGATTGTAGCAAGTAACGTCGGTGGAATTCCTGAGCAATTGACAAATGAGCGTGAAGGTATTTTAGTTGCGCCGGCAGATAGTGAAATATTGGCTAAAGCTATCAGGAAATTAATTGTTGATTCAAAACTGAGATGTGAAATGTCTCAAGCTTCATTTGCAAAATTCAGCAAACTATCTTCATGGGATATGGTATGTGAAAAGTTTTTTCAAGCAGTTACAAAAACATTCAAAGGATAAAATGTCATTATTTACTGATTGGAAATTTAATTGGAAAGATACTCAGCTTAACATTCCTCGCGGAAAAGGCTTATGTTTAGATGTGGGGTGTGGAAGTGGTTGGGCCAGAGAACTTGTTGAAAATGCTGGATATAGCTATACAGGTTGTGATGTTGACATTTCGCGGGGGCAGGGAATAGTTCAATGTGATGGAACGGCATTACCATTTAAAGAAAATTCTTTTAATCTCATTATCCTCTGGCAAGTTCTTGAACATGTTCCTTGTCCGGAAAAATTCTTACGAGAGGTTAAGAGAGTTTTAATGCCTGGCGGAAAGATAATTGGAAGCGTTTCATATTTAGAACCATCTCATGATAAATGTATGTACTATTCATTTAATCCTGTGGGCGTGAAGTTTATATTAAAAAAAGCAGGGTATGTTCAGATTGAGATAAGAAACGGGATCAATGCTTTTTCATTGATTATGCGAAATTTATTAACTCGTTTGCTTCCACGAAAGTTAGGAGAAAAAGCGGCATTTTGTATAATGCAAACTATTATCGTGGGATTGGTTTATATGATACTTATTTGTAGAGCGGTGATATCGTATATAAAGCGTGGTCGTTTATCAGATGATTATAGAAGAGCTTATGAGTATATAGCTAAAAGAGCTCCTTTAGATTTTGCCGGGCATATTCAATTTATTGCAAAGGTAGATAAATAATATGAACATTTTATTTGTTACTTCAAATTTTCCGCCCTTAAATGGAGGGATTGCGAATTTTGATTACAATATATGTAAATCCTTACATCAAAAAGGTCATAAGCTTGTGGTGCTGGCTAATAGTATAAAGGGGAGCGAAAAGTTTGATTTAGCGCAGGGATTTGAAATTATCAGGCTAAAGGGAAATCTTAGGCCAACATCAATAGAGGCGATTAGTAAATTGCTCTATCTTGTTCTAAAGAATAATATAGATATTGTTTTTTTTGGTCACTTTGGATCAACGCATTGGCTGGGAGGCGTTCTTTCTAGGATTATTTTAAAAGTTCCGTATGTAATTTTAGTGCATGGCACAGAATTTAATGCTTATTTTAGCCGGTTCACATTTGTGGATAAATGGGCTTCAGGAATAGTATTGAAGAATGCGAAAGGAATTATTGCAAACAGTCAAGTAACCAGAAATCTTGTCCATGAACGAGGATATCCTTTGGAAAAGATACAGATACTTAATCCCGGGGTTGATGTAGAAGTATTGAAAATGGTTGATAAGGGCGTCAAAATGAAGGAAGAACTTAAGCTAAATGACAACAAGATATTGCTAACCGTTGCACGCTTGGTAGCGAAAAAAAACCACGAAAATATCTTAAAAGCGTTAGCTGTTGTAATTAAAGAGGTAGAAAATGTTACGTATGTAATTTTGGGTGAAGGTGAAGAAAGAACAAGGCTTGAAAGCTTGACAAGAGAATTAGGATTAGAAGAATATGTAAAATTCCTTGGACAAATAAAACATGAAGACATACAGCTGTATTATAACATTTGCGATATTTTTGTAATGCCATCTAAGACGATAGACATTGATTATGAGAGTTTCGGGATTGTTTATTTGGAGGCTAATGCATGTGGAAAGCCCGTTATTGCCGGAAAGTCTGGCGGGGTAGACGATGCAGTGATCGACGGCGTTACCGGGATTTTAGTTAATCCCGATGATATTGATGAAATTTCTCAAGCAATCTTATGTTTACTGAAAGACGAAAAATATGCAAAAGAACTGGGTGAAAATGGGAGACAAAGGGTAGAGAAAGAGATGAATTGGAACATAGCAGGAAATAAAATTGAAATGATTTTAAATAATGTACAGACAAGGGCTTGAACATATGAAGAAAATACTTTATATTTCTCATACTTCGGAAATAGCTGGTGCAGAAAAGAGCTTACTTTGTCTATTAAAGGGTTTAGATCAAAAGGTATTTACTCCCATAGTTATACTTACTGGAAACGGCCCGTTGGTAGAGCAGATTAAATCAATGAATATAAAAACTCATTTATACCCTTTAGCTAATATAAAAAAGAAAAATCTTGGGACAGTTTTTTCTTATTTAAAAACTTTACGATGGCTTATTAAGGTAATAAAACTTGAAAAAATAAGCCTCATTCATTGCAATATGTATATATCCAACCAATATGCAGTGATAGCATCCTTATTTACTAAGGTACCGTTAGTATGTCATATCAGAAACATTATTACCAAACCTTGTTACTATAATAATTTTTTATTTCTTACAAAAACATTAATTGCTAATTCTAGCGCTACGGAACTAAGTTATTCAAAGTATTTGAGAAACACGCAGAAATCCATAGTAATTTATAATTCTGTTTCCTTGGATGAAAGTTATTCTACTGCTAGTGCAGGTAGTTTTAGAGAAAAATATGGCATTGAAAAGGATGCTTTTTTAATAGGATACGTAGGGCAAATTAAAAAAGCAAAAGGAATACATTTCCTTATTAAAGCTATGGATTTATTGGTAAAACAATATTCTCAGGTCAGATTACTTATCGCAGGTGATATTTCGATAAGCAAAGAGTCTAATTGTTTTTCTTATTTGAAAGAACTGAGTAAGACTTTAAATTTAGAACAGAATATTGTTTTTTCTGGATTTATTAATAATACACGTGAATTATATTCTACTATGGATATATTGGTGTTGCCATCTGAAAAGGAACCCTTTGGGCGTGTTTTGATTGAAGCGATGGCTGTAGGAAAGCCAGTTATTGGCACTTGTTCAGGGGGTGCCCCTGAAGTTGTAGAGGATGGTGTTACGGGCTTATTGGTTCCGCCGGGCAATCCTGAAGCGTTAGCAAAAGCTATTTCGGAAATGATAAATAATCCTGCAAGGGCAAAGCTTTTCGGTCAAAAGGGCAAAGAAAGAGTCGAAAAATTGTTTAATGAAAGAACCAATACTAGGCAATTGGAAAGAATATATAATCAAATTATTGTGACTGCATGAAAAGAAAGAGGCTAGTAAACAAAAGAGAGTTGTATAGTTAGGTTCAAAACGAATATTTTGGATACTATTGCCAAAAATGTTATTAAAGAAATTGGATTGTTAGTATGAAAAAAACTATTATTGTATTTTTACCTTGTGAATGGGGTCATCCATGGCGTGGTTTTTACTTACTTAGTGCTTTGGCAGAACTTATGCCGGAGATGGCGATCCTTTGTATTGAAAATCCTATAGATTATGTGATTTCTCCTCTGAAAAATTACCGGCAGTGGCGCAAGAATCACCGGAAGCAAAAAAAGGTCAGAACAGTCAAGCCGAATTTATTTGTTTATCAGCCTTGGATTTTTTTGAATACTAATTTCGCTGTCAAAATCCCATTTTTGGATTATATAAACAGGAAGGTGCTAAAAAGACAAATTAGTAAAATATTAGAACAAGCTGCTATGCCGTCTTCGCTTATTGTTTGGTTAACCGATCCCTTTCAACTAAGTTATGCGGATTTATTTCCCGGGGTATTAAAAATATTTGATTGTTTTGATGACTATACAATGCGGGTATATAACCGCTTTTTCCGGACAAAAAAAGAGTTAATTGCCAAAGAAGATGAAATTTTAGCCACAGCAGATATGACATTGGTTGTTTCCCAGGAGCTTTATGAGGCAAAGCAGGCCAAGACTAAAAATCTTCGCCTTATTTCTAATGCCGCAGATATTCGTCATTTCGGCAAAGTAGATGATCCGGACATAGTAGTGGCTAAAGAAATGCAGCAGCTGCCGTCTCCTGTCATCGGTTTTGTGGGTAATTTTTCATACCGTATAGATACGGACTTAATTAGTTGGATAGCGGAGCGAAATAAGGATTGGACGTTTGTTTTTATTGGAAGTAGAATGCATTATAAAGAAATGAGAGAATTGCAGGCAGCACATCGGAATATTCATCTATTTGAATTCCGGCCATATGAAAAGCTTCCCAGTTATATAAAGGCATTTAATGTTTGTATTATTCCCTATAAAATGGATTCTATGTTTAGCAGATTTTGTTCGCCGTTAAAAGTGTATGAATACTTAGCCACCGGCAAGCCGGTTGTTTCTACTGATTTGCCGGGGGTGGCGGATTTTTCGGGAATAGTCAGAATTGCGCATAATGATAAAAATTTTGAATCTCAGATACGGGAGAGTTTGCGCGAAGATGGGCAATTGGCTGAGAAGAGAAAAGAGATTGCCGCGAAACATTCATGGCAGATTCGCGCTGCCGAAGTAAAGGATATATTAGTACAAATTACAGAGGTCAGAGGGTAGAAGATGATTTTAAAAGCTGTGTTAGCACAAAAATATAATCTGCTGTTTAGGGTATTTATATCTACGGGAACAGCTGAGGGGTATCAAGTAGAGAATGCCGAAAAAGTTGCTACATTAAATATTGGTGGCGCTGCGGCAAATAATATACGTTTTATTATCGGAAAATAACGATAGGATCCAATGAAAATAAAAATACTATTTTTTGCATATGTTAAAAGAGTAGGGGTAACAAATCCTATTGGCAATATGGCGATTGCTGCGGCCCGCTTCTCTGATGTTTCGATCATATATGATCGAAAGACAGAATTAAATAACTGGTTTCTGGATAAGTTTCATGAAAACAATATAGAGTGTATTGATGTTTTAGAGTTGAAAGATTTTGTAAATAGGCAGGGAGAGGATAGTCCTGTTGTATTCCATTGTCAGGGATTTTCGCATCTTCGCAAAGCAATTAGTATTGCGAGGCCCATTGATAAGATATTGATGAGTGTGCATTGTTTTCGTAATGCTCTTTGGTATGCCCGGTGGGTTGCGCTAATTAGCTACATGTTTTTTTATTCGCGTGTTGATATGTGGCATTTTTTGTGTTCAAAAAGCAGGGAGGAATACTTTTGGTTTAAAGATCTCCCTGATAATACATGTGTGTTTCCTTTGGGGATAGAGGAATTGTTTATGAGCGATTCCGGGGCAAAGGGGATTATCAAAGATGTTGAAGGCCAAGAGATTTTAAGTGAAAACGCGGCTACGATAATTGTTTATACAGCCCGTTTTCAGCCATGGAAGCGGCATGATTTTTTATTGCATTCCCTAGAATCTATTTTAAAGGACAATACATATTTGGTATTAATCGGGGAAGGGCCTCTTCGGGAAAAGATAATGAAACTTGCTGTGAAACTTGGGTTGAGAAAGAATGTTGTGTTTACCGGGAATATAGATAGGGATGATGTGCATAATATATTAAGCAATGCTAATCTTTCGGTATCTTCTTCTACTTCAGAAACGTTTGGTTGTTGTATTGCAGAAGCTTTTTGTATGAATGTTCCGGTTGTGACTACTGATGTGGGGATTGCAAAGTCCATAATTGTTGATAATCAAAATGGTTTTGTGCTTGATCCCGGGTGTACCCAGGCAGAGTTTATGGAAAAAACTAAAGAAGCTTTGAGGTGTTTTGGTGGAATTGATAATAATTCGGGTAAAGAGATTTTTCGATGGGAAACATTTAGCCGGACAGTGGCAGAGAATTATGAAAGTTTATCACGTAACTCTAAAAATAAGGAGTGCGCTGAGTTAAAATGAAGATAGCTAAAGTATATGATCTATTGCCGGTTTGGCTGCAGAATGTGCTGTTTAGTTTATACGGTTATCATCTTCGAGACAAGCGCTATAACAGCTCTCAGCAGAGGTATTCGTATATGCTAAAAGCTAATGAGTGTGCTTCTAAAGAGTCATACCAGAAACAGCAATTGCGGTTATTGCGTGATATGTTAAGGCATTGCCGCAAGAATGTTCCCTATTACCAGGCGCTATTTAAAAAACTGGATTTTAACCCGAATGATATTAGATCATTAGCTGATTTGCAAAAACTGCCCTTGCTGGAAAAGAAAGATGTATTGGGAAATTCCCAGCAGTTTGTAAGCAAAAATATCCCCAAATCGGATTTAATAGCCGAGCAAACCAGTGGTACTTCCGGATCGCCGCTGACTGTTTATTGGACAAAAGATTTTTACACATGGATATATGCTTTATATGAGACGCGGATGCGGGCTTCTGCAGGAGTAAGTATTAATGACCGCAGGGCGAATTTTACCGGTAAGGTATTAGTTCCGGTGGCGCAGACAAAGCCGCCTTTTTGGCGCTATAATTTTGCGGAAAAGCAATTATATATGTCCAGCTATCATTTAAGCCAAATCAATATGGATTTTTATTTTGAAGAACTAATGAGGTTTAAGCCGCGATATATAATCGGATACCCCGGATCATTATATCCAATGGCAAAATATTTAGCTGATACTCAACAAAAGATACCGTCATTAAAAAGCGTAATTTCTTGTTCAGAATATCTAAAACCCCAGGCAAGGGAAACACTTGAGCAGGGATTCGGGGTTAAGGTGTTTAATCATTATGGTAGCGTAGAATGGGTAGCAACAGTGAATGAGTGTGAACATGGCAGTCTTCATCTAAGTCCGGAGGTTGGCATAATTGAAATTGTTGATTCTCAGGGGGCTCCCGTGCCTCGAGGCCAATCAGGAGAAATGGTTTGTACCGGGCTTCTTAATTATGGAATGCCGTTTGTGCGCTATCGCACCGGAGATATTGCGGCTTATCCCCAGGAGGATAAAAACTGCCCGTGCGGCCGTACTTTACCGATACTTAAATCTTTAGAAGGCAGAAAAATGTCGTTTCTGACTTTGCCTAATGGCATGACTGTGGGGAGTGCGGCTTTAAGTACAGCTTTTCATGCTGAGAATATTTTAGAATCACAATTAATTCAGGAGGCTATGGATTCAGTGAATTTAAAATTAGTTGTAAAGGATGAGTTTAAGGACAGTGATCGGGAATGTTTGATTGAGGAATTACGTAAAAGAATAGCTCCGCTTTCAATAAAATACGAATATGTGGATTCCATCCCCGCGGAAAAAGGGGGGAAGAAGCAGTGGATAATAAATAGACTCAAGACAAAAGCAAAAGACAACGCTATAGGTTATTAATTATGATGTTGAGTACAGAACAAACACAGTATTATTTGCCCGATAAAAAGGATCTGCCGTTAACTGCGCAGAGTATGAGTAAATGGTATGCAAATTTGCTGTTGGAACTATCCGAAGCCGGATATCCGGAAAGGGAAAAATTACTTTTAAAAGATCGGCGCAATTATTACGGTAAATATTTTGATGATGATCAAAGGAATTTTTTTCTGCGCCATTTTGGATATAATCTTAACCAAGCAATAAATTTTATGATGGGAATAGAAGGAAAGCGGCCGCGTATTCTGGAAATAGGGTCAGGATGTGGAAACCAGCTTTTGTTAATGGCTATGCTTGGAGCGGAAGTTGTTGGCTGTGATATAAGAGAAGATGTTTGTGATTTTGTAAAGCAGAGAAAAAGGTTTTATGAAGGCCTTACCGGAAGAAAGTTGGATATTACTTTAATTTGTGATGATGTTTGTGCGGTTGAACTGGAAAAATGGGGTAAGTTCGATGCAATCAATTTTCTTTTTTCCTTTAATGATATGCCGGGTGCAGAAAAAATGTTTAAACTGATAAATGATGTTTTAAGGCCCGGCGGCCGGTTGGTAATGCAGGAAACCAACCCTTTGCATTGCTATAACCGAGTGTTTCGTAGGGGGGAAGATATTTCTCCGCATGTGGTTGTTCAGTATTTAGAGCAGCTGGATTTTAATATCCATTCTTTAAAAGGAGGATATGCATTACCCCCTGTTGCTTGGAAGCATTTTTCGGAAAAGGTGGTTTTAGCAACAGATACTTTTTTCTGTAAAGCATTGACGTTATCAGTATCTTATCAGCTAATGGCGGAAAAAGATAAAACCTGTGCTAAGGCTAATCTAAACGGCCGAAAATTCCTGAGTGGATTTCCTGTGAACCCGGAAACAGTGGTAAAAGAAAGAAGTAGAGTTTTAACTGTCGACGGAGATATCCTGTATGCGCAGATTGAGAATCGCCTGGCAATGAGCCGTGATTGCGGACATATCTGGGAGGATTTACCAGTAGTATTGCCTTCAAATCAGCAGGTTTATTCGCGTTTGTATTCCCGCTTGACCCGGAAGGGCATTCATCATCTGTCGATGATGAAGAACGGACAAATGGCGGTAGTCGGAGGAAAAGCTATTTATACTACTTTGCCAGGAGGAAAGATTAAAAAAAGTTTCGGGATAAAGAGAGGCTCCCGGCCGCTGGTTATGAGCCAAAACAATGAAGGAGCATTTTTTTGGGGGGAATATTTTCGTAATCCGGGCAGAGAAGAAGTTAGTATTTATGTTTCTTTTGATAATGCGCAATCCTGGGGGAAAATCTATACTTTTAAGAAAAATCAGGTTCGTCATGTTCACGGAGTTTTTTGCGATCCTGAGGAAAATAAGATTTGGATTACGACAGGAGATGATGACAAGGAATCAGGAATATGGGTTACTGAAGACGGGTTTAAAACGTTAAAACAGGTTATGGGAGGGCGGCAGCAGAGCCGTGCCTTACAGCTGATGTTTACTAAAGAATATATTTATTTTGGGACTGATACTCCGTTTGAAAGGAATAATATTTTTCGCTTAAATAAGGCAACCGGGAAAACGGAAAATATTTTTTCGGTTAATGCTTCTGTTTACTGGTGGTGTGCGGTTGGGAAATGGCTGTTTTTTTCCACCGCGGTTGAGCCGAGCAAAGTCAATAAATCTTCGTGTGCTTCTATCTGGGGAACGCGGGACGGTGATAACTGGCAGTTTGTCGCGGGGTTCAAAAAAGACTATCTGCCGATTAAATCTTTCCAGGTGGGGCAGGTGCTTTTTCCTAAAGGAACAAATAAAACAGATTGTTTGTTTTTTACGCCTTTATCAATAAAAGGTGATCAGACGATACAAAGGATCAGAGTTAGCGAATTATTTTAAATGTAGGGGCCGTCCTTGTGCCGGCCCGAGACAGGATAATAGATGAAAAGAAGTAATTATTTATTACGCATATTTAATTCATATATTTTAAATAAAAAGAATTCGAATCTGTCTTTTTGGCATACGCCTCTTTTTTTGAATAAGCCTGAGGAAGAAGATATTAAAGGAGTTAATCTTTATCCGATGAATTTTCTTTCTAAGACATGGTATGACAACTATAAAGATGAAGATGGAGTAATAATGCTGAATTACTACGGAAAGATTGGATTTCAGTATAATCCTAATGCCATAGCGCAGCAGGCACTGGGATATTATGATAAGTATCTAAGGAGTAATGCCGAAGAAGATAAAAACGCTTTCCTGCGGCAGGCAAATTATTTTCGGAAATTCGGGCGCATGGTACGTGACGATGTTTTACTATGGGAATATAACTTCCCCTTTGAAATGAGGGATAATCTCTCTGCGCCGTGGCGTTCGGCGCTTGCCCAGGGGCAGGCATTATCTGTTTTGATTCGGGCGCATAAATTAACCGGTGATAATGAGTATGCCCAGCGAGCACATAAAGGATTTAAGTCTTTTAATTTTTTAGCGCGAGAGCATGAAGGCGGAGTTTTAGATGCTCAGGATGGGTTTTTATGGCTGGAAGAGTATATTGTTAATTCTCCTAACCATGTATTGAACGGTTTTATCTGGGCGCTATGGGGCGTTCGTGATTATGCGGTTTATTTTAATGATAAGCAGGCACATAAAATATACAAAGAGTGTTTAAAGACATTGGAGCATAATCTTAAAAACTATGATTTGGGTTTTTGGACTACCTATGACTGGCCGCAGGGGTATGATAAAAAACAGCCGGTAATGCCGACTAGTTTATACTATCAAAATCTTCATGCTGTGCAGATGCAGGCGTGTTACAACTTGACCGGGAAAACATTTTTCTTGGATTATCATAAAAAATGGCAAGGGTATCTTAATTCTTTTTGGAAAAGAGCAGTTTCACAGGTTTGGAAAGCTTACTTTAAATTGAGGCATTTTTAAAAAACATGAGAGACAAGACAAAAGTGGTTATGTTAAATTGGGCAAAAACACATCTTTACGCTAAGTCCGCTGCGGCCGCGCGTTCTCACTATTTCGTCATCGTGACGAAATCACGCTCGAAAGCGCCGCGAAAAGAGAAATTTTGTCCAATTTATTAGATTTTTGTGTTTTGTATCCTGAGGATAATTATGACTAAAACAGTATTGCTTTTTTATCCGAAATATACATATCCGCGGAAGAATCCCCCGCTGGGGTTGGCGTATCTTGCTGCTTATATAAGGCAGGAAGGATTTGATCCGGTTATTGTTGATTTAAATGCTGCCCCGCATACAGAGGAAGAAATCCGTGGGCTTATGGATAAATATACGCCTTTGGCTGTGGGCATATCATTTATGACTAACCAGTATACAGAGTGTTTACGTTTAGCTGAGTTAATAAAAGAGTGTTCTTTTGTGACTCCTGTATTTGTCGGCGGTCCGCATGTTTCGGCATTGCCTAAAGAAACATTAGAGGAATGTGCAGATATAGATTGTGCGATTATCGGAGAAGGGGAGCTGACTTTACTGGAGCTGCTTAAAGCTTACAGTAAAGGGGAAAATGATTTTAGTAAGATAAAGGGGATTTGTTTTTCCGATAGTGCTGGAGTTTTTGTTACTACTCAGCCGCGCGCATTGATTGAGGATATTAACACACTTCCCTTTCCCGCATGGGATCTGATAGATGTTAATAAATACTCGGTATTTTCTGTAGCGCAGGGACATACTTTTGCATTGCTTTCCAGCCGGGGGTGTCCTAACCAATGTATTTTTTGCGATTCGCATACAATCTTTGGGAGGATTTTTCGCGCCCGGAGTGCTAAAAATATATTCTCAGAAATTGAGTTTTTAAATAAAACTTATGGGATGACCCAGTTTGATTTTGTAGATGATATGATTACGCTTAAAAAAGATCGGGTTCTGGAACTATGTTCTTTGCTTAAAGAATCTGACGTAGAGTATAAATGGATGGCCAATGCCCGGGTAAATACAATTGATGAAGAAATGCTACGAGTAATGAAACAAAGCGGATGCATACGTATTGATGTGGGCGTGGAGTCAGGAGATGCTCAGGTGCGCAAGCAGCTTAAAAAAGGAATTACCGATGAACAGATAGTTGCTGTGCATACATTAGCAAGAAAAATAGGGATTCAAATCGGGACATTTACAATGGTGGGGAATTTAGGAGAAGATATAAATTCTGTAAAGAAAACAGCGCAACTATTAAAAGATATTGGGCAGGATGTAATGATCTCCATTGCTTGCCCGTTTCCCGGGACTGAGCTTTACCGGATTGCCAAGGAAAAAGGGTATTTAAAGATAACCGACTGGTCGCGGTATGTTACATCTCCGACATATATGGATAATTATCAGCCGGTTATGATAACTGACAAAATGCAGCAGAAGGATATCCTTAATGCTTACTATTATCTTTCTTCATTTTTTGTAAATAAGAAATTCCAGGCACGATTTGGAAAATGTTTTTTTATTAATCCGATGTTTTTTAAGGAATGGGTTATTAAGGCGATTAAGGATGGGGTGCTGATAAAGAGGGTAGTAATGTTTTTCAGCTTGGTGAGAGCCAGATTTACGGTTAAGGGTAAAAGCAAAGAGAGTGAAAGTAAGTCATTGAAAATTAATGTAATATGCCAATATTTTTATCCGGAGATTGGGGCGCCACAGGCCAGGCTTTTAGAAATGGCTAAGGAATGGGTTAGTCAGGGGCATGAAGTAACCGTGCTTACCGGGTTTCCCAATCATCCAACAGGGGTTATTCCTGCAGAATATCGCGGGAAGATATTCATGGAAGAATGGATTGATGGAATTAAGGTGTGGAGGCACTGGCTTTTTGATACACCGAATAGAGGGCTTTTTAAAAGAACACTTTTGCATATTTCATTTATGATTAGTGTTGTTGTGCTAAGTCTTTTTCGCGGGAAGAAACCAGATGTGTTGATGGTGAGCTCTCCGGCATTTTTCTCTGTTATCAGTACCTTTATAATTTCCCGATTGCGCAGGGTTCCTTATGTTTTTGAAGTTAGGGATCTTTGGCCGGGAATATTCATTGAATTAGGCGTTTTGAAAAATAAGTTTTTAATTTGGGTGCTGAAAGCCATGGAATTATTTTTGTATCGGGCATCAGCTGCAGTTGTTCCGGTAACAAATGGCTTTGCCCAGGATATTATAAAAAGAGGAATTCCGGAAAATAAAGTGTGTGTAATTACTAATGGGGTAGATCTTCAAATGTTTAAGTCGGGCAATGGGGAGACGTCTTTACGCTCTGAACTAGGCATTCCAAAAAATAGATTTATTGTTTCCTATATTGGGTCGCATGGGATTTCTCATGGGTTATACAGTGTTATTGATGCGGCCGAAGAATTGCAGAAGGAAGAAGATATGCATTTTCTTTTTGTCGGAGAAGGTGCAGTTAAACAGAGATTGGTAAAAAGAGTAAAAGATAGGAATATAAATAATGTTAGTTTTATTCCTAGCCAGCCCCGAGAAAAGGTTATTAATTTTTATAATTTATCTGATGTTTGTCTTGTGCCTTTGAAGGATGTGCCGGGATTTAGTGCATTTATTCCGTCTAAGATTTTTGAAATAATGGCTTGTGAAAAACCTATTGTTGCTTGTCTGCGCGGTGAATCTGCAGGTATTCTTAAGGAATCCGGGGGCGCTTCGATTGTTGCTCCGGAAGACACCAAGGAAATGATAAAAAGTATCCGGGGTTTGAAAAATAATCCCAAGCAGTGTCAGGCAATGGGAAGTAGGGCCAGGTCATTTGTGGCTAAAAATTACGATAGAAAAAAATTGGCATTGAAATATTTACAGTTATTACAAAAAGTAGGGTCACAGCGTGCTGTGACCGCAGTCAATGTGCCTGAAACAGGTAGAGGTTAAATTTAGTGATAAATATATTAGTAACCGGAGCTACGGGATTTACCGGACGCAGAGTATTGCCATTACTTAGTAGTAAGGGCAGTGTGCGCTGCTTTGTAAGACCGACTAGCGATATCAGCCAGATAAAAGAATTAGGTTATGAAGTAGCGTATGGAGATTTAGCTGATAAGCAAAGCCTTGAAACAGCAATGTCCGGTTGTGATATGCTGCTGAATCTTGCTTCTTTAGGCTTTGGGCATGCTGCTGAGATTGTGCACGCAGCTGAAGATGCGGGGATTAAGCGCGCTGTGTTTATTAGCACAACCGCCATATTTACAGGATTAAATGCGGATTCAAAAGCCATTCGCAAGCAAGCAGAAGAGTGTATTAAAGGCTCACGGCTCGAATGGACAATTTTGAGGCCAACTATGATCTATGGTGCTTTGGATGATCGGAACATGATCAGATTAATTCGTTTTTTAGATCGTTTCCCGGTTTTTCCGGTTATCGGCTCCGGAGAATATCTGCAGCAGCCGGTCTTTGTTGATGATGTGGCGAAGGCGACAGTGGATGCCTTAACCAGTAAAGATACGATAAATAAAGAATTTAATATTAGCGGAGGATCGGCGTATACTTTTAACGATATTGTTGATATTACCTCCGGCGCCTTAAATAGAAAAGTAATGAAAGTCCATGTGCCTGTAGGATTATCACTGTTAGGGATTAAGGCATTGGAAATGTTAAAAGCAAAACCGTTTATAAAGAGTGAACAGATTATGCGTTTGAATGAAGATAAGCAAATTGATTATTCAGCAGCTACGGGTATGTTTAACTTTTCACCGCTTTCATTTCAGGAAGGGATTAGGCAAGAAGTAAAGCTTTACAAGAGAGCAAAGAGTCTAAAAGTTTATGAATTCTTTAAAAGAATATTCGATGTAATCTCGGCAATTATCGCGATGATTATTCTGAGTATTCCGATGCTTATTATTTCTTTTTTAATAAATATTGCTTCTAAGGGGCCGGTATTTCATGTTTCCGAAAGAGTGGGAATTAATAATACTATTTTTGATATGTATAAGTTCAGGACTATGTGTTTAAATTCTCCGCAGTTGGCAACACATCTTATGAAAAATCCGGATCAATTTTTAACTCCCATAGGGAAATTTTTAAGAAGGACAAGCCTGGATGAATTGCCGCAGGTTTTTAATATTTTAAAAGGCGACATGTCTTTTGTCGGGCCGCGGCCGGCATTATTTAATCAGGATGATTTAGTTGCGCTGAGGACAAAAAAGGGTGTGCATAAAATTATTCCCGGACTTACCGGATGGGCGCAGGTAAACGGCAGGGATGAATTGCCGATTCCTGTTAAAGTGGAATATGATGACTACTATTTGCTGCAAAGGTCATTTTTGTTTGATTTAAAAATTTTATGGGTAAGTTTATTTAAAGCTGTACGCAGTGAAGGGGTGCAGCACTAAAAACGAAAGATGAAAACAAAAATATTGAAGTTATACTGATAGCTGGATAGAGCGGAAAAGGAAATATTCTAAGAGTTTGTTTTATGTTGCAAACTAGAAGTTCTAGGAGTAGTATTGAACTTGTGAAATAGATGTTTAGTTAGGAGACAGATATGTCTAGAAACACAAAAAAGAGGAAGCCGGCAAGGAAAACGGTATCTTCGATAAAGAAAATCGCGCAAAGCGCGAAAAAAATCCTGCAGGCAGATACTGAACTGGCGCAGCTGGTGTCCCTGGACAGTCTTCTGTATGAACTTTCCACAAATTTTATTAATGCTCCGGTTGAAAGATTTGACGAGGAAATAACTTTCGCGTTGGAACAAATCGCGCAGTGTTTGCAAATTGAGCGAATTTCTCTGGCGCAGTTTCCTTCTCAAGACGAAAATTCTTTAGAAACAACCCATTACTATGCTCCTCCCGATATTAATCCGCCGCCGGTAATCTTAAAAGATTTTTCCTGGACAATCAAAAAAATAAAACAAAAAGAAATTATTGTGGTTAATGACCCCAAAAATATCCCGGATTCGGCAGTGCCGGAACTTAAATTATTTAAGAAAAACGGCCTTAAGGGTATTGTGGTTATCCCTCTGGCTGTGGCCGGATCAGCTCTGGGGATGATCTCAATTAATGATATAACTAAAGCCAGGGAATGGCCGAAAGAGTTATTGTCGAGATTTAGGTGTATTGGAGAACTATTTGCCAATATTTTAATAAGAAAAAGGTCGGCAGTTCTTTTGGCCCAGAAAAAGGTGACTTATCGTACCCTGGTAAATACCTCACCGGACGCGATAGTTATGAGTGATCTGGAGGGAGTATTAACTTTTCTTTCTCCGCAAGCCTTGGATTTGTATGGATATGATCGCGATAATGAATTGATTGGACATTCTTTTAAGGAACTTATTTCTCCGGAAGACTGGGGTATGGAGCAGGAGCGTTTTCGTAATTTAGTGGCTGATGGGAAAATGAAACAGATTACGGACAAGCATATAAGAAAAGACAAAAGTATTTTTTATGGCGAAACTTCCGCGGCATTGATCTTTGATGATAAAGCAAAAGCGATGGGAATTCTTAGAGTAATCAGGGATGTCTCGGAACGTAAACAAGCCGAAGAAGAGCTTCGGGAAAGCGAAGAAGGCTTTCGTGCTTTTATGGAACAGTCTCCTGTGGCTATTCAAATAATGAACCCTGAGGGACAGATTTTGCAGGTTAATGATGCTTATGCAGAACTTTGGGGAGTGAGTCGTGAAGAATTAAGTAGAATACACGAAGAATACAATATTCTTCGCGATGACCAGGTGGAAAGTTTGGGGTTTATGCCATATATTGAAAGAGCTTTTGCCGGTGAACCCATTTCTCTGCCGCCGTTTGAATATGATCCTCAGAAAACTTCATCAGCTAATATAAAAGGAAGAAAACGTATTATTCGTTCTTATATGTATTCAACTAAGGATAAAAATAGGGTAATTCGTAATGTAATAATGATGCATGAGGATATTACCGAAAGAAGAAAAATAGAAGATGATTTAAAAGAAAGAGAGAGATTGTTAAATAAAGTCGGAGATATTGCCAGGATCGGCGGATGGGAAATGGATTTAGAAAAAGGCGGCAAAGCAGTATGGACTAAAGGGGTTTATGATATCGTCGAGATTGAGCAAGATGAGCCTATCCCCGGAGCAAATGAGCATGTGGACTGGTATCTTCCTGAGTACCGCGAGATGATAAAGAAAAAAATGAAAGATTTAATCGAGACAAAACAGCCGATGGTATTTGAAGCAATGCTTGAAACAAAAAAGGGAAATTTAAAGTGGTGTCAGGCAATCGGCGAAGTTGTGGAAACAGACGGTAGGGTTGTAAAAGTCCGGGGTATTTTTCAGGATATTACCGAACGCAAGATGGCAGAGGAAAAAATCAAGGACTTGGCAAGGTTCCCGGAGGAAAACCCCAATCCGGTATTGCGAATAGACAAACACGGGACAGTGCTCTATTCTAATATCGCCGGAAAAATATTACTTGCTATATGGGGATCTGCCGTAGGTAAAAAACTCCCGGGTTTTTGGACTGATCTGATCGCCAAAGTGTTTTCTTCCGGAGAGGATTGCGCGGAAGAATTGGTCTGCGGTGATAAGGTTTATTTATTTGATATAACTCCGGTATTAGAAGAATATGTTAATTTATATGCCCGAGACATTACCCAGCGTAAGCAGTCAGAGAATGATCTGAAAGTATTTCGCGCTTTACTGGATCAATCCAATGACGCGATTTTTATCGTCGATCCGAAAACTGCTGAAGTTATTGATTTAAATGACCGGGCCTGTGATTTGTACGGCTATTCCCGCAAGGAAATGCTGGCTATGAGAGTTATGGATATTGAAACGATCTTTCCGGATGAATTAAGTTGGGAAAAACATGTCGAAGAGGTGAGAGCGCGGGGTATGTTTGTGATAGAAGGCCGAAGCAAAACCAAGTACGGAGCGATTTTCCCCATAGAAGCGAATGTTAAATATGTGGAGTTTGAAAATAAACAGTATATTGTGTCCAGTGTGCGGAACATTACTGAAAGAAAGAAAAATGAAATGGAACTTCGGGAGGCTTATAATCAGTTAAAGGAAGCACAGGAACAGATTATTCAATCCGGGAAAATGGCGGCAATGGGGCAGATGGCCGCGGGTATTTCGCATGAATTAAATCAGCCGCTTACCGGGATTAAGGGATTTGCCCAGGCTATGCAGATGGATCTGGAGGAAAACAGCCCTTTCCGGGAAGATATAAATAGAATTTTAGAACAAGCTGATAGAATGGATAAGATCATTAAAGAGATCCGTTTTTTCTCCCGGAAGTCCAAATTTAAAATGGAAAAAATCAGTATTCATAAACCATTGGAAGATTCATTATCATTAATCAGCCAGCAGCTTAAGCTGCGCAATATCCGGTTAAACCTGGATTTTAGCGAAAACCTGCCGGATATCCAGGGCGATGAAAACCAGCTGCAGCAGATTTTTGTTAATCTTATTTCAAATGCGCGGGATGCTATCGACAGCTTAGAGTGCCCGGAAGGGGGAGATATAAGTGTGGCTACGGCCTTAACCGCTGATAAAAAACATGTGGAAATAAAGATCAGTGATACCGGCTGTGGTATTTCTCAGGAGAGTTTAAATAATATTTTTAATCCTTTTTTTACGACAAAATCTCCTGACGGAGGGATCGGCCTGGGATTATCCATTGTTTACCGGATCATAAAAAACCATAACGGTGATATTTCCGTGGAAAGCGAAGAAGGACAAGGCACAAAATTTACGATTACTTTCCCGGTGAGCTAAAAGTTTTGCTTGAAAATAATCTGTATTAGAAGTATTATTATTTGAGTAAAGAGTAGCAAGTAGCGAGTCCGCCAAGTAGCCGCTGTAAGCGGACAATGGCGAGACCTCGCCGTGGGCAAGTTCGCAGAAGTATCCCGGCGGGTAGAGAGAAAAAATTATAGGCGGCAGGATAGTTGAATATATGATTAATAGGTTTTTAATAAATGAAAGGAGGAACATAGGAATGAGAAAGTTTATAGATGTAAGGATTGCGGGGGCAGCGGCTTTTGTATTATGTTTGATGTTAATGGTTCCTAGCCAGGTTTTTGCTTTAGATAATTTCCTTGTCGGAGCAAGAGGTGCGGGTATGGCCGGAGCGAATGTGGCATGTGTTAATGATACCACCGCGCAGTATTATAATCCGGCGGCATTTGGGTTTATGGCCCAGCAAAGAGAATTAGATACTGATCCGGGCAATTTTGCCTGGGATACGAATGTTGGGGTAGGTTATCGGATTCATGAAAATCTCGGGAAATTATTAGATGATTTATCAAAAATCGATATTACGGAATTAGGAGCAAATGATATTCAGAATGAAGCGGATTTGCAGAATCTGACCAAAGCCGCGGAATTTATCAGCCGTTTGGATGATTCCGGGAACGCGATTACTTTTGACGGAAATGCCGGAACTGCGGTGCGCATAAATAATTTTGCTATTGGTGTCCGCGGAATGATGCAGGTAAGTGTGCGGGTATCTGCTATTGATACGACCAACTTGGGGCTGGAAGTGAATATGGCGACCTTAAATGCCGACATTGTCGCGGTAACTTTAACCGGAGATGACGGGTTAACTTCTCTTTTTACTCCTGCGCAACAAGCTCAGTTGTTAGCTGCTGGCTTTACGGCAGGTGCAGGAGGTTCAATTCAGAAGCTTGACTATGCAGCCAGACAAGCAGGTATCAGTACCGGAACTGCGGAACTTCAGCAGGCAGTAGATCTTTTAGGTAGTGTGGCAGCGGCAACAACCGGAACTACCGGAGGTATTGAAAATAATACTACCAGCGCTACCTTAGAAGGGTTTGGCATGTATGAGATCCCGATTTCTTACGGCCGTGCTTTAAATGAGAATATATCTATCGGCGGAAACCTGAAAGTAATGAAGGGCAGAGTATATGGTACTCAGCTGGTAGTTTTTAAGAAAGATTCCGGTGATATCGTATCGGAAGCGGATAATAATTATAAAGAAACCACAACTTTCGGCGTGGACTTAGGCGCAATGGCCAAATTAGGAAAATTCAATTTGGGTATTGTCGGGCGTAATTTAAACAGTCCTGAGTTTGACGGGCCGACGGTCGGCGGAACCGTGTTTAAGGATGTTAGTTTAGACCCTGCTGTTACTGCCGGGGTGGCGTTTATGCCGTGGAATGGTATGACTTTAGAATGTGATTACGATATTACGAAAAACGAAACCGCATTACCCGGTTATGATACAAAAAATATCGCGTTTGGCGCGGAATGGATGCTTATCCGAATTCTTTCCTTACGCGCGGGAATGTACAAGAATACCGAAGAAAGTGATATCGGCTGGGTTTATACTGCCGGTTTAGGAGTAAACATGCCGTGGGTAAGGCTTGAGCTTGCCGGTGCAATGTCTGCTGACTCCAGCGACTTTGACGGAGATAGTATTCCGGAAGAAACCCGGGTTACGGCTCAGTTAAGCATGGCGTTTTAATTGAGACGCAGATTCTGCGTCGAAGATTAACCGCCAATGTTTTGTGGCGGATAATTGAATAATGTTTCTTAACTCCCTCTGTAATCTAATTGCAGAGGGAGTTTTCGTTTCAGGACGAAATGACCAGGCCGAGTTACAGGATGTAACATCTTCTGGGCGTGGTAGTTTCAGGGGGATAAATAGCTAATGGCAAAAACACGTATCTGAGCTAAGCCCGCTGCGGCATCGTGCCTGGCGGCCGCGCGTTCTCACTATCTCGCCCATCCATGGGCGGATTACGCTCGAAAGCGCCGCTCAAAGAGAATTTTTGCCATATCTATTTACTATATATAACAAATATTTTTTACATTACACTTTATACTTTAAACAGTTAACAGAATTAAGACAGACGGAAGTAGATGCCTTTATTCTTTACCTTTTTAAGGTGGTATGATAGAGTAATTATGGCGCTGTTGCATAATAGCAACTGCGCCTGATTACATAGATTAAACAAGATTACAGAGAAGCAAAAGTTGGTATTGGGGCATTTTGTAACAGCCATATTTTGGGAAATGTGTTAAAAAATGAAAATTCTTCTGATCAATCCTCCCCGAGCGAATGAACTGATCGGTAAAAACCCGGCGATTATAGAAAAACACCGGGGTTATAATTTACCGCTGGGTTTGCTTTATCTGGCCGCGGCAATTAAAAAATATAATAAATTCGAAGTGAAAATCCTGGATACCCAGCCGCTTAACTGGACATATGAACAATTGCAAACGTATCTTGGGAAAGATTCTTATGATGTTGTGGGAATTACGGCAATGACTTTTACCCTGATCGATGTTTTTAAAACAGTTGCCATGGTCAAAAAAAACCTGCCGCAGGCTAAAGTTGTTTTAGGCGGAACTCATGTTCATTTATATCCTCAGGAGACGATTAATCTTAAGGGTGTGGATTTTGTTTTAAAAGGAGAGGCTGAAGAGTCTTTTATTACTTTTTTAGAGAACATAAATAATCCGGAAAATTACCCAACAATTCCCGGGTTGATGTATAAAGATCAGCAGGGAAAAGTGGTGCAAAATGATTTTGCTCCGATACAAAATATTGATACGATCACGTTCCCGGCGCGGGAGATGGTGGATAAGAATCAGTACGGTTCTTTATTGAGTAGGCGCCGGCTTTCGACAACATTTATCAGCAGCCGGGGGTGTCCGTTTCACTGCGCTTTCTGTGACCGTCCGCTTTCTCCGGTAACTTCGGTGTTTCGGACGCGCAGCGCGAAAAATGTAGTTGATGAGCTTGCCGAATGTGTGGAAATGGGGATTTGTGATTTTTTGTTTTATGATGATACTTTTACCGTGGATAAGAAACGTGTGTTTGAGATATGCGAGGAGATCATCCGCCGGAAGTTAAAGATCCGCTGGGATATCCGGACCCGGGTGGATATGGTTGAGAAAAAAATGCTCAAGGCTTTAAAAACAGCCGGGTGTGTGGGCATACATTACGGGATCGAAGCCGGTAATAACCGGATGCTGGAAGTAATAAAAAAAGGTTTTACGATTGAAAAAGTAAAAGAAACATTCAATCTCACCCGGCAGGCCGGCATAGATACTCTGGCTTATTTTATGATCGGATTACCTTCGGAAACTTTAGCGGATATTCAGGATTCTTTTAATCTGGCTAAAGCAGTACGTCCGGCATACGCGCATTTTACCATATTTTCTCCTTATCCGGGCACAGAGTTCTATGCGCAGGGGCTAAAGCAGGGTATTATTAAAACAGACCTTTGGCAGGAATTTTCCCGGGAGCCGCGCCCCGGATTTAAACTTCCGGTATGGGAAGAAAATTTTAAGCGTGAGGAATTATTCGGGCTGCTGGTGAAATTTTACCGGGGATTTTATCTGCGTCCCGGGTATGTATTATCCCGGGCCGTAAAGATCCGTTCCGCGCATGAATTATTTAAAAAAACCAAGGCGGCATTATCCGTGTTGGGTATGAATAAAAAGAATGTGGATGTGATTGATTAAGTCATGATCGCTGATAAAAAAAAGGGAAAAATACTCTTATATGTTTTTCTGATCATTGCCGCAGGATTGATTATTTATCAGAATGCCTGCGGAGGCGCTTTTATCTGGGATGATCATTCTTTGGTCGAGAATAATACCTATATCAAAAGCTGGCAGAATATCCCGCGCATATTAACGGAAAATATCGGGATCGGCAGTGGTAAGGGGTCGATCTTTTATCGCCCCCTCTCCATCTTGAGCTTTCTCGCTGATTACACCTTATGGAAATTAAATCCCGCGGGATATCATCTTACCAATATTATTCTGCATATTCTCACCGGCCTGGCTTTATTTGGATTTCTTTATTTGCTTTTTGGCAGTAAGACAATTGCTTTCTGGACAAGTATTTTGTTTATTGTGCATCCGGTACAGGTTGAATCCGTGGCCTATATTTCCGGCCGGGGAAATCTTTTAGGAGGCTTTTTTATGCTTCTTAGCCTAATCGTTTATATTAAAAGTTTGCGGGGTAAATCTGTTTTTTGGACCGGGGCAATGGTAATAACTTACTTATTTGCCATTCTGGCAAAAGAAAATACGATAGTCCTGATTTTTTTACTGCCGTGCATATATTATTATTTAAAGGGAAAGTGGAATCTTCGTCCGGTTATTCCGGCCGGGCTGGTGCTTGCCGGATATTTAATGATGAGAATATTTGTTTTAGCCGCGGAAAAGCCGGTAGTTTCGGCAATGCACGGCCTGGGGGAGAGAATTCCCGGATTCTTTGCCGCGGTAACTAATTATCTGCGTATTTTTATTTTACCCATTCAGCTGCATATGGGATACGGGCAAAAAATATTCTCATTTTTTGACCCGCAGGTAATTACCGGTTTTATGTTTGTTACCGCAGCTTTTTATTACGCGTTTAAAAAGTTAAAATCTAATCCTCTGCATTCATTTGCGATACTATGGTTTTTTATTACATTACTGCCGTTTTCAAATATCTATCCGATCGCGTTTTATATGTCGGAAAATTATTTATATCTTCCGTCAATCGGTTTTTTCCTGGTTATCGCGAATAATATAGTCAGGAAAGATACCACAATGCTTGATAAGAGAATTCGCCTTAGCGGGGGAATTGTTTTACTTATTGTATATGCTTTTTTAGCGATTAAGCAGGTTAATTGCTGGAGTGATCCGATTACTTTTTATAAACATTCATTACAATATGAACCGGAAAATACAGAACTGCTGGTGAATTTAGGCACTGCTTATCAGGATGCCGGTGAGTATGCGCAGGCTATGCGGACATTGAAAAAAGTTCTCAGTATTTCCCCGGATTCCGCGGATGCTTATAATAATCTGGGACTGATTTATTTAGCCTTAGGCCAGGATAAACAGGCGATTGCGTCATTTAAGAGCGCGGTTGATAAGAAATCCGGCTATGCCGGAGCTTATTATAATATGGGTGTTTTTTATCTGAATCAGCAGGATTTTCCCGCGGCGGAGCAAATGCTGAAAAAAGCGTTGGCACTTAGTCCGCGGAATCCGTCGGTGTATCATAAATTGGGGATGCTTTTTATGTCCCGGGAGGAAGAAGAAAAAGCCATCGAAGCATTTAAAAGCGCAATTGCCGCTAAGCCGGAGTATGTATTGGCGCATTATGATTTGGCTAAGTTATATGAATCAAGAGGAGAAACGGAATTAGCTTTAAAATATTCTGAAAATGTCCGCAACCTGGGATATTAACCAGTTTAACCTTAAGGGGTGAATTATGAAAAGTGATAAAGAAAGAACGTCTTTAGCAGAACAGTATTTTCAGATGGCGGGGACAATATTAGTTGTCCTTAATGATCAGGGAGGGGTTGTCCGGATAAATAAAAAAGGTTGTGCAGTATTAGGTTATAAAGAGGATGAAATTGTGGGGGAAAACTGGTTTGATATTTGCGTGCCGAAAAATATAAAGGGTACGGTAAAAGAAGTTTTTGCAAAGTTAATGTGTGGAGAAATAGAGCCGGTCGAGTATTATGAGAATTCGATATTAACAAAATCGGGAGAAGAAAGGGTTATTGCCTGGCATAATAGTTTGTTAAGAGATAATGCGGGAAATATTTCCGGGGTTCTCAGTTCCGGGGAAGATATTTCTGATCACAAAAAAGCAGAACAGGCGCTTATTGATGAAAAAAATTTCTCCAAAGCTCTGGTCAATAGTCTGCCCGGGGTTTTTTATCTATTTGATAGTCAGGGTAAATTATTGCAGTGGAATGATAATTTTATGGTAGTATCCGGATATTCGATTGAAGATCTCAAAGATATGAGTCCGGCTGATTTTTTTGAAGGGGAAGATAGGGAGCGGGTCGTCGTAGCTGTGCAGAAGGTTTTTGATGAAGGCAAAGCGGAGGTGGAAGCTTTTTTCACAACAAAACAAGGGAAAAAAATAGCTTATTATTTTACCGGATTAATTGCCGAAATCAAGGGGCAGGCATATCTTGTGGGCATGGGGATTGAGATTACGGATCGTAAATCAGCTGAAGAAAAGATGAAAAATACCTTAGATGACCTGCAATTGTTTAAGTCTATGTCTGTGGGCCGGGAAACAAGAATGATCGAGTTAAAACGGGAAGTTAATAACCTGAGTAAGAATTTGGGCCGTCCGGAACCTTATGATATTACCTTTGCCGAGGAATAATGCCTAATTTATCACTAGTGTCCGGCTATTTTAAAATTAAGTAATCTAACTGTACTATTTATAAGAGTATATTCAGTGTATTTAAGTTGACAGACTTTATTCTCCGTTTATCGTTTAACGGTAACGATGCCCGTATCGTTTTACGGTAAAGTTTTTCGGCTTTTTAGCCGTAACCGGAGAACCTAAACCGATACGGGTTTCCTAACCCTAACCGGTAGACAGAAGTGCTTAATTTATAAAATCTCCTTGATTTTACCTTTTGAATTTGCTATAATAATCTTCTAGTTCTAAAAGGGGGGGGGCTTTTGTCTTTATTCGAGCTGCCCTTTAGCCCAGGAGGGGCAATTTTCGTTTGAAAAAGGAATCCATAAATAGGATTCCTTTGTACTGTTTTAGGATAATAATTTGCCCGCCAAAAATATGGCGAGGCTTAATTCAACCAGTATATTTATAATCACGATGTTCCATAAATAATGGTTTCATTAAGGAGGAAAAAATGGCACGAAGAAAAATTGCGATTGACGGAAATACGGCTGCGGCATATGTGGCTCATGCGACTAATGAAGTTATCGCGATATATCCGATTACTCCTTCTTCCGGAGTTGGAGAAATGGCTGATGAGAAGTCTGCCAATAAGGAAAAAAATATATGGGGACAGATCCCGAGTGTATCGGAATTACAGTCCGAAGGCGGGGCTTCCGGGGCGGTGCACGGGGCTTTAAGCGCGGGCAGCCTGACCACGACTTTTACCGCGTCGCAGGGATTGCTGTTAATGATTCCGAATATGTTTAAAATTGCCGGGGAATTAACCCCCACGGTATTTTATGTGACTGCGCGTACTTTGGCTTCGCATGCCTTATCAATTTTCTGTGATCATTCGGATATTATGGCGGCGCGGTCTACGGGATTTGCGATATTATTCGGGGAAAATGTTCAGGAAGTAATGGATATCAGCTTAATTGCTCAGGCCGCGACATTGGAATCGCGCATTCCTTTTATTATGACTTATGACGGGTTTCGGACTTCTCATGAAATTCAAAAGATTGAAGAATTAAGCTTTGATGATATGAGAGCGGTTATTAAGGATGAATTTGTTTACGCGCATAGAAAAAGAGCGCTTACTCCGGATTGCCCGACGATTAAAGGAACTTCACAGAACCCGGATGTTTTTTTTCAGGAAAGAGAAACGGTTAACCAATATTATGATAAGGCTGCCGGTATTGTGCAGGATGTTATGGACCGTTTTGCCAAGCAGGCCGGCCGTCAGTATAAGCTTTTTGAATATGTCGGAGATCCTCAGGCGGAAAATATTATTGTGATCATGGGCTCCGGAGCCGGCCCGGTAGAGGAAACAGTTAAACAGTTGAATAAAAACGGCGAGAAAGTCGGAGTGGTGAAAATTAAATTATACCGTCCGTTTTCTGTAGAACATTTTGCTAAAGCTCTTCCGCAGACAACAAAAAAGATCGCGGTTTTGGATAGGACTAAAGAGCCGGGGGCGATCGGTGAGCCTTTATATCTGGATGTACGTTCGGCGATCGGAGAGGCATTAGAAAGCGGAATAGCTAAATTTAAAGAATGGCCTAAGATTATCGGTGGAAGATATGGATTAGGTTCAAAAGAGTTTAATGCCTGCATGGTTAAGGCAATATTCGATAATCTGGCACAGCCAAAGCCGAAAAATCATTTTACTGTCGGAATTAATGATGATGTGACCAATACCAGCATTGTGACTGATGATTGTTTTTCCGCGGAAGACCCGGAAACATTCCGGGGAGTTTTTTACGGATTAGGTTCGGACGGCACCGTGGGAGCGAATAAAAACTCAATTAAAATAATCGGTGATCTGACGGATAATTTTGTGCAGGGTTATTTTGTTTATGACTCTAAAAAAGCCGGTTCAAGAACAGTATCGCATTTAAGATTCGGTAAAAAGCCGATCAACAGTACCTACTTGATTCAGAGAGCTAATTTTGTCGCGTGTCATAACTTTAGTTTTTTAGAAAAATATGATATGCTTTCCGGAGCTGACCAAGGGGCAACATTTCTTTTAGCCAGTCCTTACGGCAAGGATGAAGTTTGGGACAAGATCCCGCAGGAAGTGCAGAAGCAAATCATCGCGAAAAAACTGAAATTCTATGTTATCCAGGCCTATGAACTTGCGGAAAAGATCGGTTTGGGAGCAAGAATCAATGTGATTATGCAGACCGCGTTCTTTAAGATCAGCAACATTATCCCGGTGGAAAAAGCAGTAGAAGCGATTAAGACCGCGATCAAGAAAACCTATGGTGATAAAGGTGAAAAAGTTGTGGATATGAACAATAAGGCTGTGGATGCCGGACTTGCCGCGATCGAACAGGTTGCGGTTCCGGAGAAAGTAACCAGTATAATTACTATTCCGGCTATTGTGCCGGATAATGCTCCGGAATTTGTGAAAAATGTTACGGCATCGATTATTGCCGGCCGCGGTGATGAACTGCCGGTCTCGGCATTTCCGATTGACGGAACCTGGCCGACAGCTACATCGCAATATGAAAAACGGAATATTGCCGTGCAGATCCCGGAATGGATCCCGGAAGTTTGTATTCAGTGCGGGCAGTGCAGTTTTGTGTGTCCGCATGGAGTTATCCGGATGAAAATATATGATTCTGATTTAGTTAAAAAAGCACCGGAAACTTTCAAGTCCATCCCGGCTAGTGGTAAAGGTTTAGAGCGTAAATCATTTACTTTACAGGTTGCTCCGGAAGATTGTACCGGCTGCGGCGCCTGTGTGAATAAGTGTCCGGCTTTTGAAAAAGATGAGAGTAAACAGCCGACAGGTAAAAAAGCGATTAACATGGCCTCTCAGGTTGAACTGCGTGATTCGGAAAAGAAAAATTTTGAATTTTTCCTGTCCATCCCGGATATGAAAGTTAAGGATTTACCGATTGGCCTGAATACGGTAAAAGGCGCGCAGTTAATGCGTCCGTTGTTTGAGTTCTCCGGAGCTTGCGCCGGCTGCGGCGAAACTCCTTATGTAAAACTTATGACCCAGCTTTTTGGTGATCGCGCGATGATCGCTAATGCTACGGGATGTTCTTCGATTTACGGCGGGAATTTGCCGACGACACCATATTGTACACGTGAAGATGGTAAAGGCCCGGCTTGGTCAAACTCTTTATTTGAAGATAATGCTGAGTTTGGTTTTGGGATGAGGCTGGCAGTTGATCAGCTTAGCGAAAGAGCGCGGGCTTTGCTTAAAGAGATTAATGACGCGAAATTGTGTCCGGAATGTACTCAGGATTGTAGTGATATACTTAGCGCGGAACAGAAAACCCAACTGCAGATTGAAGAGCAGAGAGACCGGGTAGCAAAAGTAAAAAAAGTTTTAGAAGCAAAAGCAGCCAATCCAAAAATAAAAGAGCTGTTGGGGATATTGGAATATTTAGTAGCAAAAAGCGTTTGGATACTTGGGGGTGACGGATGGGCTTATGATATCGGATACGGCGGGCTTGATCATGTTTTAGCTTCGGGCAAGAACGTTAATGTTTTGGTTTTGGATACCGAAGTTTATTCAAATACCGGGGGACAGATGTCTAAAGCTACGCCCATGGGAGCGATTGCTAAATTCGCGGCCGCGGGAAAACCGTTATTTAAAAAAGATCTGGCTTATTTGGCCATGACTTATGGGAATGTTTATGTCGCGCGCATTGCCATGGGCGCTAATCCAGCCCAGGTTCAGAAAGCTTTTATGGAAGCTGAGGCTTATGACGGCCCTTCGATTATTATTGCGTATACACATTGTATCGCGCATGGAATTAATATGACCAAAGGCATAGATGCTCAGAAGCGGGCGGTTGACTCCGGATACTGGGTATTGCTGAGATTTAATCCAGACCTGGAAAAAGAAGGTAAAAATCCGCTGCAGCTTGATAGTAAGGAACCGACGATTCCGTTAGAGGAGTATATCTATCAGGAAAATCGGTTTAAAGCTCTTAAGTTGATGAACCCGGAACGCGCGAAAATGCTGCTTGATTTATCCCAGGCGGAAGTAAAAGCCCGGTTTAAGAGGTATCAGTATCTTGCTCAGATGGATTATAGCAAGACTGAATAAAATAAACTTATCAGGTAAATTTGTATTAATGCTGTTTTTGGGATATAATATTATATTATCCTTTGACAAACAGGTTATCGTAGTACATAATAAACAGCTACTAAGTACAAGCAATAATGGGGCTTAAGGGGATTTGTCCGGCAGCTTCAGCTTGAAGGGGGGATAGAAAAATAAAATGAGACGATTAATAAGTATTTTCTGCTCTGGTATAATACTTTGCAGTTTTGCTATGACTACGCCGGTATATGCCGGGACAGAAGTTAAGGAGGAGCAAAAAATGATTGCAGCTGGAAAAACAGTAAAATTTGATTATGTTCTTACAGTTGATGGGCAGAAAGTAGACAGTTCCCAGAACACTGGCCCTCTTGAATATGTGCAGGGAGAAGGCAAAATCATTAAGGGATTAGAGAAGCAGATGGAAGGCTTAAAAGTTGGCGATCATAAATCGGTTGTTGTTGCTGCTGCGGAAGCTTACGGAGAAGTCAAGCCGGATGCCTTTAAGGAAGTTCCCAAGGCTGAATTTCCGGAAAATATTCCTTTAAAAGAAGGACAAATGATTTCCGTGGGTACCCCTGAAGGCGGGTCATACCCTGCGGTTATTGATAAGGTAAGCGAAGGTTCCGTAGTTTTGAACTTCAATCATCCGCTTGCCGGTAAAGAATTGCATTTTGAAGTTACGGTGGTAGAAATCATATAAAAGGAGAATGTTATGGCACAAGTTACTGTACACAATAAAGATGATCTGGAGAAAGCAATACGATTTTTTAAATTACGCTGTAAAAAAGAAGGTATTTTGCAGGCAGTTAAGGAAAGACGTCACTATACAAAACCGTCGATTCAAAAACGCCAGGATGCCATGAAGCGTAAACGCACAATACGGAACAAACAAAACGGTTAATTCGGCCGGGACATTAGAAAGGGATACGATGAGTGACGAAGGTAATAAATTATATGTAGGAAATCTGGATTATACTTTAACCGAAGATGAATTAAGCAGTTTTTGTTCTGAAAAAGGTGTTACCGCGCAATCAGTGCGTATTATAAAAGACAAGTATACCGACAGATCCAAAGGGTTCGGGTTTGTGGAACTCGCTTCAGATGCAAACCCTGATCAGGCCATAGAAATGCTTAATGGCCAGCAGATAAACGGCCGTGCTTTAAAAGTAAGTCAGGCCAGAAAACGTGATAATTCTACTGGCGGCGGCAGTAGCGGCGGCGGATTTAGAGGCGGACAGGATCGTCAGCCAAAACGCTGGTAATGGGGACATTCTTATTTAGGTTGAAAAATTAGATAATGCCCCTGATTACAATGATTAAAAAGCAGATTACAGTGATTGTCTAAGTTTAATATAGATACCCTCTATGATATAAGCAGATCATAGAGGGTATTTTACAAAGTTGAGCAGGAGTCAATTAAATGAGTTCTAAAAAAGGCAAAACAACAATAAAAGGCTGTAATGATTGTCCGGCAATATGCTGTAATAATCTTGCCCTGCAAATCGGCCGGCCGGCGAACCGGCAGGAATTAGATGACTTGAAATGGCAGCTTCATTTTGATACAGTGAAGGTATATATCCGCCACCGCCGCTGGTATCAATGGGTAGCAGGAAAATGTATATATTTGACTCCGGAGAGCCGTTGTTCCATCTATGAAAACCGTCCGGATAAATGCCGTAAACATAATCCGCCGGCGTGTGAACTTCACGGAAAATTTTATGATGTGATGTTTTCTACTCCGGATGAGTTAGAAGCCTATTTAAAAAAGAAGCAAGGCGAAAGATCAATAGATAATTGAGAATTTGGTTTTAGGGATTGTGTCCGGATTCTTACCAGGTTTTTTTCAAGTTTACGCCGATGGCGATACCCATGTTTCTTTTTACAAATACTGTGGGTTTTGTCCGGAATCCTAATAATTCTTTTTCTTCGGGAAATTCAGCGGAGTGTCCAAAAATTCTTTTTGTATGAAAGGCGATTTCCCGTATATTAAAAAGGATATCCAAAACAGCCGCGGTATAAACAAAATTTTTATCCGCTCCGGAGTTCTGGATATAATTTTCAATATCATTGCTGGGATCAGGTGTTTGTTTTAGCTTATGCAGCAGGGCGTAACTGGGGAAGTCATTTTTACATACAAGCGCGAGCATGCTGCTGAACCGGTCGTTAATTTGTCCGTCTTTAACTTTTTGATTAAGTGTTTCATAGGTAAACCCGCTGGATTCTAGTCCGGCTAGCGCTAATTTTGCCCGGACTTGCGGCTTGTCCGGGTATTTTTCATAGGAAGTTTTCCCCAGGTAATAGGAAGAACTGCCGTTTTTTGCTTTGGAGCGGATAAATCCGAGTTTTATTCTGGGAGCGATACTTATCTGCTGAGCTTCTGTGTAATGGCCTAATTCATGTAAGGCTACTGAGCAATAGACAGCTTCTAAAGACTGTGCAAAAAAAGGTATAACGCTATTGTTTGTATCGGTATTAAGCTCTGCTGCCTGTGTGATGTTTCCCGTTGAAATGACAATTAATATTATGGCTGTAATTAATAAATTTTTCATCTCCAGGCCCCCATTTGAAAATCAGATAAATTAACTGTTTTAAAAAGATTTTAAAATATACCATACAATTTTCAACTTTGCAAATTTTTTGGTTCTTTCTTGTTTTTTGTAAACTTGAAAGAACCTGATTGCAGTGATTAAAAACCAGATTACATAGATACACTAAATAAGAATGACCTAAATTTTCCTTGGTATTTAATTATTGTGGCGATATAATATTCAAAGGCAAAGACCTCTCACTTTGGCGGGTTCGAGGTTAATTTGCTAACGCAAATTAAGGAGACTAGAAATGAAGGGAAAGGCAGTTAATCCGGGGATTGAGAATGTCAGGAAAAAGGGCAGTGGCGTATTTAGAGAAGGCAATCATATGCTGCCGAATGTATCTTTGATGCTCGCCGAAGGGGTTATGAAAAACCTTAAGGATCTTAAAAAACCTTTTATTACGATAGTTAATTCATATACAACACAGATTCCGGGACATGCGCACTTAGATCAATTGGGAGCTATTTTAAAAAAAGAGCTGGAAAAACAAGGCGTAAATGTCTGGTATACCAATATCGGAGCCGCGGTTTGTGACGGTATTGCCATGGGGCATTTCGGCATGAAATATTCTTTAGCCTCCCGGGAATTGATTTGCGATCAGATAGAGACGATTATGGGAGCGCATCCTTGTGATGCCTGGATCGGGATTGGTAACTGCGATAAGATTGTTCCGGCTATGTATAATGCTATGGTGAGAATAAATATCCCGGCGATGTATGTCAGCGGCGGGCCAATGCTTGCCGGCTGCGGCAACACAGATCTTATTTCGGTTTTTGAAGGGGTGGGAGAAAATAGCGTGGGAAAAATGTCCCGTAAGAAACTCGAACAATTAACCGAGTCTGCCTGTCCGGGATATGGAAGCTGTTCCGGAATGTTTACGGCAAATTCCATGAATTGTCTGGGAGAAGTCTTAGGCTTTGCTTTGCCCGGCAATGGGACGATTCCGGCAACAAGCCGGGTAAAAGGACAGACCAGACAGTTCAAGTTAAATCCTAAACGTATTGAATTGTTTAAGCAGGCCGCGAAAAAAATTGTCCAACTGCAGAAAAATAATATTCGGCCTTTAGATATTTTAACTAAAGATTCTATTGATAATGCGTTTATTCTGGATATGGCCATGGGGGGCTCAACTAATACCGTGCTTCATGTCCTGGCATTGGCTCATGAAGCGGGAATAAAGTATGATCTAACGCGTTTAAATCAACTTTCCAGAACAACGGCTAATGTAATAAAGATCGCTCCTTCACGTCCGGAGATCCATTTAGAACATGTGCATAAGATCGGCGGCATGGGTGCAATCTTAAGATCTGTTTATGACGGAGGGAAGACATCATTGAATCTTAAAACTAAGACTATCTACGGAACTTTAGGTGATTATGTAAAGAAATCTCCTAAACCGGACGGCTATGTTTTACGTACGGTAAAAAATGCTTTTTCTCCGGAAGGAGGGCTGGCTTTATTATTCGGGAATATTGCCCGTAACGGATCAGTGGTTAAGACCAGCGGAGTAGATAAGGATATGATGACTTTTTCCGGTCCGGCAAAAATATTTGAGTCTCAGGAAGAGGCTTTGCAGGGTATTTTGCACGGAAAGGTAAAAGACGGTGATGTCGTAGTTATTCGCTATGAAGGCCCAAAAGGCGGCCCGGGAATGCAGGAAATGCTTTCTCCGACTGCCGCGATCAGAGGCGCGGGGATAAAAGCTGCTTTAATTACTGATGGAAGATTTTCCGGCGGGACAAGGGGTTTGTGTATTGGCCATGTTGCTCCAGAGGCAGCTGCGGAAGGAGAAATAGCTATATTAAAAAATGGCGATATTATCGAAATTGATGTGCCTAAACATAAGCTGAACGTAAAGCTTACTGTGCTAGAAATCAAAAGCCGCAAAGTTAAGTTAAAACCGTTTAAATCTAAAGTAAGCGGCGGTTGGTTAAAGCGTTATGCCGCGTTTGTAACCAGCGCGGACACAGGAGCGGTACTAAACCCAGAATTTGGATTAGATCGTAGCGAATAGCATCAATCTTTTTGGCTAAAACGATTACAAAAAGCCTCGACATGCTACAGTGAGCATGCCTGTGTTTTTTGTAACAGTTTTATCTCAAAAATTTTAATACTCTTCATCTACGGCTTATCCAAAATCGGGGTTTTAAAAGATAGTATTTAAAAATAAACAATTTCCAATAAACAAATCAACAAGACTGATAAGATTCTGCGAAGCACAATTACAAACAATATACAAATTTCAATTTCAAAAAAACATAAAATGCTTTTGTCATTGTTAATTGTATATTGGAATTTGCTTGTCCGCAGGGAAGCGAGATCTCGCCAAGGGCGGATAATTTGGGATTTGTATATTGTGATTTATTCATATCCGGTTGTGACATAATAAGTTATGACTGGATATTTTTTTTGATTCCTGCTTGCGGAATTAAATTTTATGTGGTATACTTAATCACCTTTTTAAATATGGGGCGCTAATTTACACAAAGATAATCTGTTAGGAGCAGTCAGGATGAAGGATACGCATAATAATAAAGAAATAACCGAAATCATACGTGAGCTTAAAAATTATGAGCGTCTGCATATGCCGGAATGGGTTATCGATCATGAGAAAGAAGTATCGGTTATCTGTTACCGGATGGGGGAGTTGTTTAAATTGAAAAGCAAGCAGCTGGCGGCTTTAGCTATCGCGGCCAGATTCCATGATATCGGAAAAACAAGAATTGATAAAAGTATTGTTGACGGAGAAGGCGATTTAGGGGTTATCGAGATCCTGGAAATATTAGACCATGTTGAATTTTCCTACAGTGTTTTAAAGGAAAAGGGAATGAACTGGGATGCTGTATTGCAGATAGTATTAGCTCATCACGAAAATTATAATGGTACAGGCTATCCGAATAAACTAAAGGAAAATAAAATTCCCCTGGAAGCGCAGATCCTTCGGGTAGTTGATTCTTTTAGCGCGATGCATGGATCGCGGCCTTATCCGAATTCTCAGGGAAAAGATATTGAAAAATCCATCCAGGAGATTGAAGCGAAAAAAGGCCGGTTTTACAACCCGGAAGTAGTTGATGTGTTTGTAGAACTTATAAACAGTTCCGTAGAAAAAGATAATTTGCTGGTTGAGCCTTTAAAAATAAACATTGATGAGATTTTAAACCATTGCGGAATTAAAAGCGGAAATTTTTTCTCCGTGATCAAAACCCTGGCCAGTACGTTTGAAAGATTCAATCCTTTTGAAGCGGCGACATAGGCGGTACTGCTTAACTTTTCCTTAAATATCTTCCCTTGCTTGATTTTACAAGATAATTGTGATATCGTAATCTGAGTGTTAGCGAAGATTATGGCTAAGGTATTATATCAACAGCTATGGAGTGTTTATATCGCGCAATGTAGTGATAAAACGTTGGATGTTGGTATTGCTATAGATGTTAAAAAACGGATTAAAGAACACAATACGACTAATAAATGCAGATATACTCGTTATAGAAAACCTTTGCAGTTGATCTATTCCGAAGAAAATGCTGATTATTCATCGGCGAGAAAAAGGGAATCGCAGATCAAAAAATATAGAAGAGAGAAAAAACTGTCATTGGCGGAAACAGAGTATTTGAAAGATATCTCACCTTAAAAACAGGATTCGATATCCTCAAAAAATTTATGTGTAAATTTTTTTCGGAGAGGTGTCCGAGCGGTTTAAGGAGCACGCTTGGAAAGCGTGTGTACTCACAAGGTACCCAGGGTTCGAATCCCTGCCTCTCCGCCATTGTTGACGCTCAGGCGAACCCTGTTCGGTGCTGGTAACAGCAACGGGCAGGGTTTCCTGTTTTTTAGGGTCAATTTGGCAGGTGAGTTCCTCGAACGGTTCCCCAATGTACATCCGCATTATCACATGGTCATCATGGACGTCTATGGCTTTAATAAGGGCCTTTAGCAGGGTAATTTGGGCTTCTGCTGGGGCTTTGTCCAGATGCGCCATAGCAAACCGCAGGTTTGAGTATAAGTATTCGCTGGAGTGGATCGACATGTCAGCGGCTCTGCGGCGTGCCAAAGCTTTCGATAATTGATCTTCCAATACTGTGACTTCTTTCTCGTAGGCATCCATTTTCTCGGAGTAGGTAACGCCTTTTGAAATCACTTTGTCTATGGCAAGGTTTAAGAGTTTAGCCGCCGCTTTTTTGGCTTTATCGAGCTTCTTTTGGAGGGTTTTAATTTCTTTTTCGTAGATGTCCAGTTTGGTTGCATTGTCCTTGATTGCGTTACCCATCGCCTTCACGATTATTTCCTGATCCTTGGATGCTCGCCTAAAGAAGGCAATCACCGCTTCATCAAACGCCGTAGCGGATATCCGCTTGGTATCACACCCGAGTCTTTGTCTCGCCCGGCTACATTCATAATAATAAAAAATGTTTCCATTATGGCTGTGAGCTATGGCGCAGACGAAGCTACTTCCGCATTTCCCGCATCGCAGTAATCCTTTCAAACGCTGGTTATAATCCTTGGCTATTTTTTTAAACCTATGGCCGGGGAGGTTTGCCGAAATAACCCGGTTAGCTTTTCCCCAGAGTTCTTCATCAACGATCGCAAGATGTTTGCCTTTGTTGAGTTCCCCCGAATACGAAATTATGCCTTTGTAAAACGGGTTCTTTATGATCTTAGCGACCGTTTGTTTTCGCCACAGCAGTTTCTTTGCGGTAGGCACTTCATTTTGTATGAGGGTTTGACCGATTTCGCTTAAGGTTTTATTATCGGAGGCTAACTCAAAAATGCGCCGTATGTGCGGAGCTATCGTTTCGTCGATCTCATTTTTATGGGGCTGTCTGCCGTTTGGCAGAGGCTCGCCGTCTTTGACTTGTTTGTAGCCAAACGGTGGTCTACCGGCAACCCATTTGCCTTGTCTCGCCCGGGCGATCGCTGAGGCTTTGACACGCTCACCGGTCAGCTCACGCTCAAAAGCGGAGAGCAGACCGATGATGCCGATAACGACTCGCCCGATCGCTGTTGAGCTGTCGAGATTCTCACGCACGGATAAGAAGTCAACTTCTTGTGCCTTGAAAATATCAATCATGCTGTAAAGATCACGAGGGTTGCGGGTAAGACGGTCAAGGCGGAAGAAAATAATACCGTCAAAAGATTTGGTTTTTTGGATATCTTTCAAGATCGCCTGTATGCCCGGGCGGTTGAGATCCTTCCCGGAATAGCCATCGTCGTTAATCACGCCATTATCGCCAAAACTCGATAGCTCGTAGCCGAAGGCATCCATCATGTTCTTGCAGTGATGCGCTTGGGCGTCCAGCGTGGTGTAGTCGCCTTGCGCCTGATCATCGGTGGAACATCGGGTATAAATGACGAATCGTTTTCTTTTCTTGTCTTGAACTATTGGTGCGATCATTGTTCTCCTTTCCTATCTGCTTTACAACACCCCTATAACAACCCCTCGGACAAGTCAAGCTATATCAAGCCCGTTAGCCGACAAGAGGTCTCACTTGTATATTCCGGTTTTTTTGGTTTTTTGTCGGAATTTTTCCGACACTTTTCAGCGATTTCCGGAATGTACGCCCTAGAGGTGATACCAAATGGGCAAACCGTTAGTTAGTCAGTTTCAGAAACGCTTTGGCGACCGCATCACAGCCGTTTATGCCGACAAGCCCCGCACCGTGGTTGATCAACAGGTGCAGGGGGAAACCTTGGCAAAAGCTGTTACGCAGGTGATTGCCGGAATCCTTAAGCGAGAACCCACGCAGGAGGAGTTGCTCGGGCTTGTTGATATATCCGAGTCGCACTCTCGTCGGAAATCCTAAATCACGGAGCCCTCCGTGATTTTGTGAGGGGGTTAAAAGAGCTATCCTTTAGTTGGGCTTATTTGAGACACCGCAAAAAAAAGAAAGCGGAGGTGTCTCATGATGAGTCCAAGGTACGAAGGTCTGTTTCAAGATTGGGAAATCGGAGTAGCAAAGAACGTAATTGAGAGGTTCAGAAGGCAGTGGAAATGTTTGGAGCTGGAAGGATTTGATGATCTTCTTCAGGAGTGCTTATCCCACTGGCATTTCTCAAAAGATGATTACAATCCCGCCGCCGGTGCGAATATCCGGACGTTCATGTCCAGAGTCGTGGCGCATAAACTCCAGCGTCTTATCGAAAAGCACACAGCGGGGAAACGTAAAGCCGGAATAAACAACGTCTCATTAAACGAGCCGATCTCAGATGAGGAGGGCTCGCCTACCTATTTAGACCAGCTTTCAGAAGATGAAAGTCACGTCTCAAATCTGCATATCACCGCCTTACTCAAAATCGATATTTCACGGACTGTTGAAAAGTTGACCCCGCAACAGCGGGAGCTGTGCCGCCTTTTGGGTGAGGAGGGCTTGAGTATCTCAGAAGCCAGCGAGTTGCTTAAGACGCCCCGGAGCACTCTGTATGAGGACATTAAGCGTATCAAAGCCATATTCCAGCAGGAAAACCTTCAGGAGTATCTCGATTGAAAAAAAGTTCCGACACTTTTTGAAGTTTTCCGGAATGTACGCCTTGGAGGAAAAAAAGATGCAGGTTTGCAGATTCAAATTCAACAGAAGTTTAAGCCGTGAGCAGATTGAGGAAAAGATCGCTTTTGCGATTATTTCTGCTGAATGTACTTTTGGGCAGGCGAAGGTCAGGCTCAATGCGGCGTATCTTGCGGCTGATAACAAGGCGGTTATTGACGTTTCAAGTCCGGTTGGCGAACACATAGCGGAGGTTTTTACCGGGCTTCTTATTAAGGATTACGGCGAGCAGTCATTCACGGTGGAGAGGGTGCGCAATGAAGGTAATTCGGGGACTAAAGGAAATCTATAAGCGCTTGAGTTGGTACAACCGCATGAAATTGCGGGAAGCCAATTGCAAGGAATTAAGGAGAAGGCAGTGAGTCTTTACAGGCACCAAAAAGAAGCTGTTGAGTTTGCGGTACGCAATCGTGGGTGCTGTGCGTTTTTTCATGATCCCGGTTTGGGTAAGACGCTCACAGGGCTTGAAGTGTTCCGCTATTACAGAAGCAAGATCCCGGGGCTTCGATTGCTGGTTGTCTGTCCGCTTTCCTTGGTCAACTCGGCGTGGGGCGAGGACATTAAGAAGTTTACCAATTTCACCTATGCGCCATTTAAGGAGATCAAGGGCGAGGTGCCGGATATCGTGGTTATCAATTACGAGTGCCTTATCTCGAAAAAGAATTTGCCGCTTGTGGAGTCGCTTATTTGGAAGCACCGCTTCATGTGCATACTCGATGAAAGTTCTCGTCTTAAAAATAACAAAAGCGTCACCACAAAAACAATTCTCGATCTGTCAGGGAATTTTAATTATCGGTTGATCGCATCAGGAACACCCATGCCGAATAGTGAGCTTGAGCTGTGGGGGCAGATGAATTTCGTCCAGCCGGAGTTGCTTCATAAATCATTCTACGCCTTTCGCAACACCTATTTTCATTTAGAGCGTAACGGCATCATGCGGCAGGGAAGCCGGTACATGAGTAAGGACGAAATCCGGGAAATCTTCAGTCAAGGATGGAAGTACGCAATCACCGATGAGAACAGGGAATTGTTAATGAACGAGATTAAGCCGTTCACGCATTGGGTAAAAAAAGAGGAAGCGTTGGATCTTCCTGAGAAGATCGATGAAACCCGGGAGGTTACTCTCTCGGCGCAGGAACGCAAGGCTTATAAGGAAATGGAGGACTTGCTCATCACCGAGATTGATGGCGTTGAGGTAACGGCGCAGATCGCTCTCACTAAGCTCATGAAATTGCGGCAGGTGACAGCCGGGTTTTTGTATTCGGCGACAGGAGCGGCGCTTCAGATTGGCAGTTCCTCAAAACTTAAAGAGCTTGAGGAGGTGCTTGAGGAGTTAGGCAGTCAGCCGGTGATTATCTGGGTGCAGTTTCACCACGAGGTAAACGCCATCCTTAAACTCATCAGCGATAAGTACGGGGCGGATCAGGTCACGACGCTTTATTCAGAAACACCGGATCGGGACGAATCAATCAACAAATTCAAAAATAACGAGGTGCGGTATTTGATCGCTCATCCTCGGTCAGCGGCGCACGGGCTTACGTTCGTCAACTGTTCGGCGATGGTGTTTTTCAGCCTCGATTATTCGTATGAGGCGCACGCTCAGGCGAGGGATCGCATTCACAGGATCGGACAGAGTAAGAGTTGTCTATATGTGTATTTAGTCGCAAGTAATTCGATTGATGGGGAGCTTTTGAAAGTTTTGCAACGCAAACAATCATTGCAGGACGTGGTCTATGGAATCGTCAGAAAAAAGGCTCAAGGAAAAAGTCCTCGCAATGCTTAGGAGGGAATTTAACGATGCGTGGGTTTACAAGACTTCGGATCGATGGAAGTCGGGAATCCCGGACGTGCTTATCTGCAGGAAAGGACGCTTTTTTGCGGCCGAGCTTAAGATCGGGAATAACAAGGCTACGAGAATACAGCTTTACGTTCTTGAACAGATTAAACGTGCCGGTGGGCGTGTGGCTGTGTGTCGTAGTGTGGATCAGGTCAGGAATCTACTTACTAACGAAGGAGGTGATTTAAATGGTTAAGGTCGGAGAGAAACTTCTTATCGCTGTCAAGGTTATCAGTATCACTGAGACCGAAAGCGGTGTCTTTTACAAGGTCGCTCCGCTGGATAAAGAGCGGCATTACGACACGATGAGTATTTACGACAAGGATATTCAGTCGTGTATGGGGCAGGAAGTAAAGGGAGGTAAATAATGCCGGAAAAAGACACAGAACGAGAGTTGCTGTCTCGGTTCAAATGCGCACGAGAACGCCGGGAAGAAATAAAGACGGCGTTAGATCAAGCGCAGGAGGAATACGAGAAAGCGGAATCACGGCTCATTGAGTTTCTGGAAGCGAATGGCGCAATATCCACAGCGAAGTATGAAGGCATCGGGTATGCGCAGATTCAGAAACCAAGACTCTATGCGAGCTGTCGGCAGGAGAACATGGACAGGCTTTTTGATTTCCTTAAAGACCAACAGCGTGAGGATCTTATCAAGACAACTGTCATGCCGCAGAGCCTTTCGAGCTTCACGAAAGAATGCATAGAAGCTGGAATCGAGCTTCCGGAGTTTATCAGTTATTACTTAAAACCAACAGTCAGGCTATACGCCTGAAAAACTAAGGAGGCATGACATGAGTCAGGAAATTGTAAAGGCGCAGGGCGGTGTTCTAATGCAAGCGGACAAAGAACAGAGAGGTTTTGAATCCGGCGTTGATCAGCAGGACTTGATCATCCCGAGAGCGAAGCTCATTCAGGCGTTATCGCCTGAGATGCAGGAAGGGTTGCCCGGCATAAAGGTCGGGGTGATCATTAATTCGCTCACGAAAGAGGCGTTACCGGAGGAGTTTATCCCGATATTCTCCTTCAAGAATTACATTCGTTTTAACCCAAGAAGCAAGGACGATCCGAATTTCGATTCGGACTTCGAGCCGGGAGCGATTATCTGGCGTTCAGCGGACCCGAGCGATCCGCAGGTTCAGGCGCAGACGAAGTTCGGGCCTAACGGCGAGAAGCCGGTGGCGACGACGTTCCTTAATTTCTTCTCGTACTTCCCGGGCGTGCCGATGCCGGTGATTGTGAGTTTCGCAAAGACGAGTTATCGCACCGGAAAACAGCTTTTATCGCTGGGCAAGTTCCGAGGCGGGGATATGTTTTCCCGCAAGTACCGTTTGACCTCGCAGATGGAGACAAACGATATCGGGACGTACGCCGTTTTGAGGGTGGCGCCTGTGGGCGACGCCGCACCAGAGGAGTTCGCCGTATGCGAGAGGTTGTGGAAAGACTTCGCCGCTAAAGCGAAGGATATTCAGGTTCACGTTGAGGATACCACGGAGGAAGAAAGACCATATTAAATACATAAGGGGTGGGGACGTTTTGTCCTCACCCCTGTTTTTATAGGAGTGTGTTTATGAAAATACCGGAACAGTTACGTGATAACCGGTATGGTTTCCTCAAACTCCGTGGTCAGACAAAGATACCGCTTGAGACAGGATGGCAGAAGAAACCGTACCGATTTATTGATATAGAGGCGTGGGTTAATACCGGAAACAATTACGGCGTGATGGGCGGCGAGGGTGAGCTTATCGTTCTTGACGCTGATCAGAAAAGGATCAGCGAGATCGCCGAATCAGATTTACCGAAAACATTCACGGTTAAAACACCGAAATGCGGGCATCATTATTATTTTTTATGCCAAGAGATCACACGCAAGATTGTCCTTAATAAAGACAAAGAACATTTTGGCGAGATCATATCAAGCGGGGCGCAGGTTGTCGGGTGTGGTTCGATTCATCCGGACACGAAAACAGCGTATGAGCTTTTTCGTGATATGGGGATAACCCGCATCAGCCGGGAAGAAATCTTCTCGCCGTTCGCCGAGTTTTTGCTTGATGACAAGCAGTTGTTTGACGGCATTAAGCCGGAAGATTTGGATATCATGACCGTTCTGCAGAAGAACGGCGTTGAGCTTAAAAAAATATCAGGGCAGTACGCTTGTACGCATCCGATTCACGGCTCAAAGACCGGGATGAATCTTGTTGTTCATCCGCAGAAGAACGTCTGGAAATGTTTTCGCTGTAATTCAGGCGGAGGGACGCTTCTTCTGATCGCCGTGCTTGAGGGGATTATTGACTGTCAAGAAGCGAAGCCGGGAGTTTTGCGTGGTGATTTGTTTAAGAGAACCGTTAAAGCGGCAGAGGATAAGTACGGTTTTAAGGTTAAGCGTGAGGAGACGTCAAGTTTTCCGAACGGGTTGTGGAATGACGAGTGGAACGCAAAGCGGCTTGTTGAGCGGCACTCCGGGCTTATTAGGAATTGCGATAATCTCGGCGGCTGGTATGTCTGGGACGGCAAGGCGTGGAAGCTCGATGAGATTCACGTTATCACCGCTCTTTCCCGAGACACGGTAAAGGCTTTTCATGATTACCTTCAGCAGATGGATGAGGATGAGCAGAAGTATTTTATCAAGCACATGCGCATCTCGGGTAATGAGGCGAGGCTTAGAGCCATGTCGAACGTGGCTCGTAGCTGGCCGGGGATGTCGGTGCGCTCTGATGATTTCGATGCGGACCCGTATTTATTGAATTGCCAGAATGGCGTGCTTGATTTAAAGGCGGGGAAGATTATCCCGCACAGCCCTGACTTTCTTCTCACGAAAATATGCAACACGTATTTTGACTCGAAGGCGCAATGCCCGGAGTGGTTGAAGTTTCTTGATACTATTTTTAAAGGCGATAAAGAGTTAATCGATTTTATTCAGAAAGCTGTCGGGTATGGGCTTACCGGTGATGTTTCGCAACAGGTGTTTTTTATTCTGCATGGCGATGGGGCGAATGGTAAGTCAACTTTTGTTGAGACGTTCTATAAGATTCTCGGCAGTTACGCCGCAATCACTCCTACCTCGACATTGATTGCGAAGCGGGGAAATGAAATTCCCAACGATGTCGCACGGCTTAAAGGCGCACGCTTCATTATTTCATCAGAGCTTGAACGCTCAAAGACGCTTGATGAGGCGTTGGTCAAACGTTTCACAAGCGAGGAGCCGATCTCGGCTCGGTTTTTAAGGCAGGAGTTTTTCGAGTTTAAACCCACCGGCAAGATTTATCTCTCAACAAATTATAAGCCCACGATCAAGGGAACGGATGACGGCATCTGGCGGCGCATCCGGCTTATTCCATTTGAGCATAAATTTGAAGGCGAGAACAAGATTGAGAAGTTCGCTGAGAAGTTTTTGTATCCGGAATTGCCCGGGATATTGCGTTGGGCTGTTGAGGGATTTCTAAAGATGCAGAAGGAAGGCATGAAGCCACCGCAGATCGTGCAGTGCGCAACGCAGGACTATAAATCCGATGAGGACGCTATCGGCGCTTTCTTGGATGAATGCTGTGAGTTTGGCGAGATGGAGACGGTCGCTGTTTCCGAGCTTTACGATTCGTTTAGGGAAAATTCGGACGCTTTCATGCGCAAGAAAGACTTCAGTGATTACATGGAGAAGCACGGGTATCAGAAGGACAGAGGCACGGTTGGTCGGCTTAAAGGCAGGTATTACTGGCGAGGGCTTAAACTTCGAGAGTTGCCGAAGGGGGAGGATTCAGATGAGCGGCCATATTAGGGTTAAAAAGTCCACCGCTATAAATCGTTTATTATCAACGAGTTCTGGCGAGTGGTGGAGATAGTGGAGTTTTTTACCTATAACTCATGTATGAGAAAATTTGTTTTTATATATATATGTACAGGAGAAATGGAAAATCTCTCCACTTTCTCCACCGCATTTGCGTAAGTCGTTGATTTGTAAGGAGTAAACTGCGGTGGAGTTTTTTAGGAGTTCAGCCCTTTGGAGGCGTAATGGATAAGCACGAGCAGTTTAAACGGCTCTATAAGAAATTCGTGGATGGCTCACGCTGGCTCAATAAGAAGATGCAGGAAGGCACAGCGACAGAGAAGGACAAGGATGAGTTTAATCAGGGGGTAGTCGAGCCCATGGACGCTATGTGGGCAACGTTCACTGATGAGGAGAAGGATTACTGGGGCAAGGTTAAGTACGCAGTTGATCTGTTTGAGGGAACGATCGTCCTTGATGATGAGGAGAAGAAAACAAAACAATTTGACGAACGAAGCAGGAGGAAGAAGAAGCGATGGAGAAAGTATTCCCAATCATATTGATCGTCTTAGATTTCGCCGCAGGTATTGTGTACGCATGCGGTGGTGATGTACGACACGCAATCTACTGGGCGGCCGCAGGAGTATTGACGCTATGCGTGACGTTTTAACGCAACTATTTTTACGGGTCCTTCCGGGGGCGGCTTGGGCGAGGGTCGGGCGAGGCGCATTTTGTGAGTGATTTAAAATTTTAAAAATGCGTGTCAGTGTCAGTAAGGTCAAAACAAGGCGGCCAAAACGGTCACAAAGGACTCAAAAAGGCGTGTTTTATGGGGAGATTCGTTAATTAACGGGCAAAAAGGAGGAATTTCGATGGCGAATATTAATGTTAATCCGGACATTTGCGATGTCAGTGTGTCAGAGCTGAAACCTGCGCCGTATAACCCGAGGGAAATCTCGGACGAGGCGTTGGCAGGGCTCCGGCAGTCGCTTGAGCGGTTCGGGATGGTGGATTTGTTGGTGGTTAATAAACGAAACATGAGAATTATCTCAGGGCATCAGCGTTACAAGATTTTGCAGGAGGCGGGAGTTGAGAAAGTCACCGTCATCATGGTTGATGTGGATGAGATCGCTGAAATGGCGATGAATGTCACGCTTAATTCTCAGGAGATCGCCGGGCAGTGGACAGCGGCGTTGATTCCGCTTCTTGAGAAATTGCGCACCGAGAATGGCGACGCATATATCGCTTTACGTTTACAGGAACTCAGGGATCAAGTGCGGGAGTTTGAGCAAGAGAATATTGGCAAGACTTTACCGGATGATTTACCTGAACCGCCGAAGGATTTAATCACCAAGCCCGGTGATTTATGGATTCTTGGGGATCACCGTTTGTTGTGCGGTGACAGCACCAAAGAAGAAGATGTCGCACGGTTGATGGACGGAGAGCAGGCGGACTTGCTTGCGACAGACCCGCCGTACTGCGTTGATTATACCGGCAAGAATAGACCCAATGGCGGCAGGGATTGGTCGAACGTTTATCACGAGATCGATATCCCTGACGCATCGGCTTTCATGAGAAGTTTTTATTCGGTTGCGCTGAAATTTATCAAACCGCATACGGCGCTATATCTCTGGCACGCATCGAAGCGCAGAAGCGAGATTGAGTGTGTATGTCAGGAACTAAATATTCTCATTCACCAGCAAATCATATGGGTTAAGCCGTGCGTGATCTTGACCTATTCGTTTTATTCATGGCGGCATGAGCCATGTCTTTTGATGTGGGTTAAAGGGCAGAAGCCGCCTTATCGGCCGAAGGACAAATCTATCGGAAGCGTCTGGTCGATTGACTTCGTACGCTCAGGCGATCCGACTACGCCAGAGTATCACACCGATGTTTGGGAGCTTGATTGGGAAGGAAAGAAACGGGGAAGTTCGATCGCAGAACATCCCACGGTTAAACCGACTGAGGTGTTCGCCATACCAATACGAGTGCATACGCAAGTTGGGAATATTTGTTTTGAGCCTTTTTGCGGATCGGGTTCGCAGATAATCGCCGCCGAGAGATTAAATCGCCGGTGCTTCGCCATGGAACTTGAACCGTTCTTTGTGGATGTGGCTGTCAAACGCTGGGAAGAATTTACTGGAAAGAAAGCGGTGAGAGCTTAATGGAAGAAGTAAAACCGAAACAGAATTTGGCGGATATTGCCCGGAAGAAACGCTACCTGCACTTAATTGAGAAATTGCACAGCGGCACGCCGTTAACCAAGACCGAGATCAAAGAGCTTGAGGAATTTGAGAAAGAACCGGATGTGCCGACCGTTGTTAAGAGCGCAGAGGAAGTAGCGCAGTTCATGGACGTGTCCGAGCGTACGGTTTACCGCTGGCGTAATGAGGGAATGCCGGTAACCAAGGACGGGTACTACGATCTTGAGCGGATCAGGGTTTGGTTTGAAGAAAGAGAAAAGACCGGCGATGGCGAAGGCAAAGCGTACTGGGAAGAAAAGATTAGGAAGTACAAAGCGACGCTTCTTGAGATTGAGTTAAAGAAAGCTCAAAGCGAGCTTATCTCAAGCGAGGAAGTTGAGCGTGGGCGCATTTCAAGGATCATTGGGGTAAAGCGAGCTTTCTTGGCGTTACCGACACGGCTCGCTCCGGCTCTATCTATGCAGGAGCCGAGAGAAATTGAGGTAATTCTTTATGAAGCGATTTCGGAAATTATCGATGAATTTGCGGGAGTTGTGAATGAGAACAGCGAAACAGGACAGGGGAATTTGGACACAGGCGGAACGGCAGGCGTGGAAGCGTCCGGCAAAGATAACGGTCAGCCAGTGGGCTGATCAATACCGCTATCTTAATCCGGTAACGTCAGCCGAGCCGGGCAGGTGGAAGACCATACGCACGCCGTATCTTCAGGGCGTTATGGACGCTTTCACGGATCCGTATGTCGAGGAAATTACGGTCATGGCGGCTTCGCAGGTCGGCAAGACCGAGGGCATGTTTAACATGCTGGGATACCTGATTGATCAAGACCCGGGCCCTACGCTGGTGGTGTTACCGAGAGAGAATGACGCAAAGAGCGTTTCCTATAACCGTGTGCTTCCCATGATTCACGGTTCTCCGGTTCTTCGCAATCGCATGCCGGTTAACGCCGACGACATTACAAAACTCGAATATCGTTTTGACCGGATGATTCTTTTTTTCGCTGGATCCAATAGCCCTGCTGATCTTGCCTCACGTCCGATTCGTTATTTGTTTTTAGACGAGATAGATAAATACCCGAGATTCTCGGGGCGTGAAGCGGATCCGATTAAGCTGGCGACCGAGCGGCAGAAAACTTTCTGGAATAAAAAAACGGTTAAAGTATCAACGCCGACAACTCGTGACGGCTATATCTTTCGTGAGTTTGAGAAATCAGATCAGCGCAGGTTTTTCGTTCCGTGCCCGCATTGCGGCGGGTATCAGATACTTGTGTTTGGCCAGATCAAATGGCCGGAGCATGAACGGTCAGCGGAGAAGATCAGGAATGAGCGTCTTGCGTGGTATGAGTGTGAGCACTGTAAAAAGCGCATCGATGATTATCAGAAACAACAGATGCTTTCTCATGGGAAATGGGTGCCGAAGGACTGCGAGATTAATGAACAAGGCGAGATATGGGGAGAGAAGATCAAGAGCAAGCACAGAGGATTTTGGATCAACTCGCTTTATTCGCCGTGGCTTAATTGGAGCGATATCGCCACTGAGTTTTTGAAATCAAAAGACTTTATTGAGCTTTTGATGAACTTCGTGAACTCGTGGCTTGCGGAAGTTTGGGAGGAGAAGATTGAGGAGACCACGGTTGACCGGGTCAGGGCTCATTCCTGCGATTATGTCGAAGGACTCGTGCCGGACGAGGCGGTTGTCTTAACAGCGGGCATTGACGTGCAGAAAGATCATTTTTATTACGTCATACGTGGCTGGGGTTATGAGGAACAGTCTTGGCTTGTGCGGTGCGGTTCTTTGGAATACTGGGACGACTTAGTTGAGGTTCTGTTTAAGACGGAATACAGGAAATTCTCAGGAGAAGAAACGCTCCCGGTTTACATGACCTGCGTTGACTCAGGGTTTAGGACTGATGAGGTATATCACTTCTGCAGGAAATGGCATGATCGAGCGAAGGCGATCAAGGGGCAAGAGGAATTAACGGACGGCAGGTTCTATCGTGCGTCTAAGATCGATATTAATTCACGCACGGGAAGCATTATCAAGAATGGTCTTGTGTTGTGGAATCTTAATGTCACGCAGTACAAAGATAAAATCAGCCGTCTCGTGGCGAGCAAGGATCCGGCGAAATGGCATTTGTTTAAGAATCCGTCAGATGAATATCTCGCTCAGTTCACCGCAGAACATAAAGTTTTGATAAGAAACAGAAACACCGGCAAGGCGAAAGAAGTTTGGCAGAAAAAACGATCCTCGATTGCGAATCATTATCTTGATGCGGAGGTCTACACCATTGCGGCGGCGGATATAATCCGTGCGCTTAATCTGCGCAGAGATGAACGCACGGTTCATAAAGATATACGGCAGGAACACAGCCGTTCCAGCTGGATCCGCACAAGAGAGGGGTCGTGGATTTAATGGGCGGCAGATGGCTGAACAGACATGAGAACTGGCTTGATAAAAAGAGCGCCGAACGACGCCCGGTTGGACGGCCAGTTAACGACAGCGAGGCTTATGGGGTGAGATATATTCCTTTGAAGTGTCCGAAATGCCGGAGCAAGGATGTTAGATGTTATTCAAGTGCGCCACCTATCAGGTATCATGTTTGCCGAGATTGCGGTTATAATTTCAAATCAGTTGAGTCAAACGATGAAAAATAATTATTACTATTTTGTAGTAACGACCTAGTTGAAAAAGATTTGAAGTGAGATAAACTTTAATTAGAAGATTAAAGCGGGACAGCTGATCACTGCCGCCGCACCCAATAAGTTATAAAAACCCGATTCCTTAGCTAAGGGGGAGTCGGGTTTTTTTATTGGGCAGATAGGGAGATTTATGAGCGCACCGACAAAACAGGAAATGCTTGATAACGTTGAGGCGGCGATTAACGCCAGAATGACCGGCGGTGCGGTGCAGTCATATTCTATCGGTGGGCGTAATTTGCAATACATAACATTGACGGAACTTATAAAACTGCGGGATAGCTTGCGGCAGGAAATCGTCGCTGGTGGTTCCGGTTCCCGCACGTCATACGCAAGGTTTGATAATCCAGTATGAGCATAAAAGAAAAAGTGGCAAACGGTTTAGATGGTTTTATCGGATTCTTTTCGCCCAAGGCGGGTTTAAAGAGGCGGATGTTTCGTGAGGCGATTAAGTTATCCGATAAGTTCGGGTCTTATCGTGGAGCAGAAAAGAACAGGTTACGTTCCTCGTGGCTTCCGGGCGGTGGATCAGCGGATCAGGACATCATTCCTGATTTGCCCGATTTGAGAGAGCGCAGTCGTGATTTAAACCGCAACGACGCACACGCTTCCGGGATCACGAGCACTATGACAACGAATGTTGTCGGTACTGGGATCCGGCCGCAGAGCAGAGTTGATAAAGAGGCTCTAGGGATCGCTGACAGCAAAGCGGATAAATTTCAAAAGATAGCCGAGCGTGCGTGGAAGTTATGGCTTCCATACGCCGACGCTGGCACCCGTATGGATTTTTACGAGATTCAGCAATTGGTTGACAGACAGATTCTTGAGAATGGTGAGGCGATAGTTATCCCGGTCATGCTTAAAGATAAAAACCGTCCGTTCTCGCTTGCTTTACAGGTTATAGAGTCAGACCGTTTGGCGACACCGCCTGACAGGCGTGGGGATAAAACCGTTAGGGCGGGAGTTAAGATTGGCGAAAACGGAGAGCCGGTTTCGTATTTTATTCAAAAGACGCATCCCGGTGATTACCGGTTCGCAAAAGCGGAGGATCGGGAGTTCATTGAGATTCCCGCTCGTAATGAATACGGCAGACCGAACGTGTTTCATTTATATCCAATTCAGCGTTCTGGGCAGACTCGTGGAATTCCGTTTTTCTCACCGGTGCTTACGTATTTCAAAGATTTGGCGGAGTACGCCGAAGCGGAGCTTGTCGCCGCACGGATTGCGGCGTGTTTTTCGATATTTATCACCTCGGAAGCGTCGATGGATCTTAACACCGGATATGACCGCAACTTTCAAGGGCAATTTTTAGAGTCATTAGAGCCGGGAATGATAAGGCATCTTCTTCCGGGTGAGTCAATAACTTCGTTTAACCCGCAACGTCCGTCGGCGACTTTTGAGCCGTTTGTGGAAAAAATGCTCAGGGCGATTTCAGCGGCTTTGGGTTTGCCGTATGAACTCGTCGCTAAGGATTTCTCAAAGACGAATTACTCAAGCGCACGGGCGGCGCTTCTTGAGGCACGCAGGTATTTTAAGGTGAGGCAGGAGTGGCTCGCACGCAAGCTCTGCCAGCCGGTTTGGGAGATGGTTTTGGAGGAGGCGTATTTAAGGGGCGAACTGGGGTCGATTTCGTTTTATGAGAATAAGCAGTATTGGGTCAACGCATCGTGGATTACTCCGGGCTGGGAGTGGGTTGATCCGTTGAAAGAAGCCCAAGCGGCGGAGGTTGGTATCCGAAACGGGATTGTCACCTATTCGGACTTGTATTCGGCGCAAGGGAAAGACTGGGAGGAATGTTTTGAACAAAGAAAAAGAGAACAAGAAAAAATCAAAGAGCTCGGGCTTGAAATCAATCCAAAGGCGGATTCAGGTAATGGTAAGAGCGCAGATGCAAACAGCGCAGACGCTGGTCGTGGAAGTGAGGAATAAATGAAAAAAGATTTATTTAGAGCGGATATCGCTCGTTCCGGCAACGTCAGAATTAGCCGTGAGGAGGCTGTTATCAGTGGCTTCGCCGTTGTCACCAAGGGAGTGACTAAAGACAGCCGGGGTGAGTTTGACGATATCGCTCTTGATTCGGTTGTTGAGTTTGGCAACAAGGCGAAGATGGGAGTCAAATCAAGGTTTGGTCATCCCAACATGAGCAGTACGGCGTTAGGCACTTTTCTAGGAAGGGTGCGAAATTTCAGACGTGATGGCGATATCGTCAGAGCCGATCTGCATATTGATGAGACAGCGTTTAACACGCCGGATGGGAACCTCGCCGGGTATGTGCTTAATCTTGCGGAAAGCGACCCGGAGATGTTCGGATCATCAATGGTGATCAATTGGGATGAGGAAAAACGAGAAGGCTTAGACGCTAATGGCAAAGAATTCCCGCCATATATTCGTGTCACGAATCTTTTCTCGGTTGACGTGGTGGATGATCCGGCGGCGAACAATGGATTATTTGGTATGCCGTTTTTTTCCGAAAGCGTTCGTCCGTCAGTGGAGATGACAGCTTTCTTGGATAAATTCCTTAACAATCCTGATGCGGTGGAAAAGACCATCGGGTTTTTGAATAGATATCGTTTGAACAAAGAAACTGAACATAAATGTAAAAGGGAGGTAACGGCAATGGATGAATTAACGGTAGAGAAGTTGAAGGAGCAGAGGAAGGATATTTTTGAGGCGGTTCACAAACAGGGTTTTGACGCTGGCGTTCAGGACGAGCGTGGCAGGGCGGTTTCAATCCTGAAAAAAGCGGAAACGTTTCAAGGCATGAGTGCGCTCGCTCGTGAGTCTGTTGAACAGGGGATTACGCTTGATCAATCGGTCGTGAAATTCCAACAGAAGCGGTTGGATGATATCGAAAAAGCGTCAGCGCCGATTGTTGGGCCTGATGGCGAGGAATTGCCAAAGAAGAAAACGACTCATTTGGAACGGGCTCAGCAGTACAAGAAAGAGAATCCTTGCAGTATTACTGACGCTCTCAAGGCGACAGCGGACAAAAGACAATAATCATAAAGGAGGAGGTAGAAAAATGTCTCAATTTAATATCGGATCAAAAGCGTTTACGGCGGGAGAAGCGATGGAAGCCTACCGTCGGGTTAAGTTAAGCACGGGTAGCGGAACTCAAGTTGAGTATGCGGATGCGGGAGACGCCTTTATCGGGTTTACTGCGGCGGCCGTCAATTTGGGGGAGATGGTTTCGGTGATATTGAAAAACACCGGTATGACTTTTAAGGTAACAGCTAACGGCGTTATCGCCGTCGGTGGTAGTTTTTACGGTGCGTTAGATGGAAAAGTTAGCGCAACGGTAAGTGGTTCTATTCAAGGTCGTGTGCTGGAAGCGGCGGCGGTAGACGGTGAAATTGTAGAAGCGATTTTGCTGTAATTAACGCATTTAATAAAGAGGAGGAATACACATGGGAGCTGATTATTTGGGAACAAGAGCGTTGCCTCGTTTAGAGCTGGGTGAGGCGGCATTGGAGTACATTCAACAGCAGGATGAGTTTATTGGGACGCAGGTCTTGCCGATTTTTCCTACAAAGAAAAAGGCGGCTATCTTTCCTGCGATCACAAGGGAAAGTATCACTCGTGAGGCGGACACTAAGCGTGCGCCAAGAGGCAACTATAACCGTGATGGCTTTCAGGCGAAAGATAAGCAGTATAACTGCGAGGAATACGGTCTTGAAGGGCCTCTCGACGATAGCGAAAGAAGTCTGTATGCGACCGACTTCGACGCAGAGCTTACTTCGGTGCAGATTATCACTCGCCGAGTGCTACAAGCTCAGGAAAGGCGTATTGCCGCAACAGTGTTTAATCTGGCCACTTTCACCGGCGCTTCGCTTTACAGCGACAATTCATCTCAGCCTTGGGATAACGCATCGTCCGCAGATATTCCTGCGCAGGTGCGTGCCGCACGAGAAAGAGTGAGAGCGAATTGCGGGATTGAACCCAATGCGCTTATTTGTAGTAAAGCGAATATTGATCGTCTGTTGGCGAGCAACAGCATCAAGGACGCAATTAAATATGTGGCACGTCTAACCGAGGCGGAATTGATTAACGCATTGGCGGATATCCTCGGCGTTCAGAAGATTCTTGTTGGCAAAGGCATTTACAATTCCGCTAAGGAAGGGAAGTCTTTTGTCAGCGCAGATATCTGGAGCGACGATTACGCCATGGTTGCGGTGATCGGCGATTCTAAACGGCTTGCTGATCCGAGCGTGGGAAGGACGTTTCTCTGGTCTTCAGATAGTCCGGAAAACGCTACGGTTGAGCAGTACCGTGATGATGCGGCAAGAAGTGATATCTTCCGTGTGCGTCAGCATGTGGACGAGCTGATCATCGATCCGTACTTCGCTCATCTTATGAAAGTAGACGCTTAACAATTGAGGTTCGCCCGGGAGTTTAACCGCTCCCGGGCCCTCTTTAAGGGTAGGTGTCTATGAGTTTAAAAGAACAGATGTCGAGGGACGCTGTGAGCTGTTTTTTAAACAGCGGCGAGTTCGCTGAGGAAATTACCTACATCACAGGTGCGGGTGCTTCCAAGATTATTAAAGCCGTTGTTGTGCGTTATGAACTTGCGCCAGCGGAAGAAAATATTAACCGTTCGTTGAAAAAGCAGGCGGAAGTTTATATCGCAAACGATGAAACAAGCGGCGTGGTAACGGTAAATAAAAAAGATGACCGCATAACACTTAAAGACACGGAAGGGTTTGATCGTGAGGCGAGGATTAACGATATCGTAAACCGTGATGATGGAATGTGGTACCTCATGGTGGGGTGGTAGGAATGGTGCAGTTAATAACAGAGATTGACACTCGTGCGCTTGACCGGGCGATTAAAATCGCTCCCCGAGTTCTTAAATTTGAACTTGCGGACGGTATGGATCGTATCGGTAAAGGTTTTTTAAAGCGGTTCAGACAGCAACAGCTTCAGGGGCCTCCGGGCGTGCGGGGTGCGTCAGGGCATGGATTATTTGGCACGTTTAAACGTGTGTTTTTTGTAACACCTGATATTGAGGGAATGGGTTTTGAGATTTTTACCGAGTCAAAGATCGCCAAGCTACATGAGACAGGAGGTACGGTAAAAGACCCGGGCGGCAAGCGGCTGGCAGTGCCGTTATCGGCACGCAGTGAGATGTTTACGCCCGCTGGAAAACTTAGAGCCAGATATAAACACCCGAAAGAATTAAAAAATATCAGAGCCATGCGGTGGAAGGGCGAGACGTTTCTCGCACGGGTGACGAAACGTGCGCAGAAGATATTACCGCTTTATGTCTTAAAACGGCAGGTAAGGATAAAGCCCCGGCTTGGTTTTTACAGAACATGGGACGGGCTTGTGAATTACCGTATTGATATTTTGAATAAGTCGATCGACAACGCATTAAGGAAGATTTAATGGAAACAGTAAGAGAGCGGATACTGCAAAACATAAAAACAGCGATTGAGGCGGTGACGATCGCTAATGGATATATCTTCGACTTTACGCCGCAAACAGTTCAGCGGTGGTCGATGCACGGCAACCGCATGGTGGACATGCCAATGGCGGTTATCAGTCCGGGCGATGAGGACGAGTCAAGCTCGCCGAATCCGTTTGAGGAATGCAGATTGACGGTTTATTTGGATTTGTTTTTTGTAAATGATGAAAATGACGCTGTATCAACAGATACATATTTGAACAGATTGCAGGGCGATATTAAGAAAGCTATTTTACTGGATTCGACTCGTGGCGGCGATGCGATTGATACAGATGTTATGGGGACGACTCCATTCGAGACTACTGATGCGCAGCCTTATGCCGGGGTCATTATAGAACTAAGAATACGGTACCGGCATTTGCGATCGGACCCGACATTAAAAAATTAAAAAGGAGGAATTGCGATGTCAATGCTTATAAGGAAACGCCAGCTTGCGGCGAAGATAGAATCAGTTGAAGGTGTTGCGGAAACTCTTGCGGCGCAGGATGCGGGTATTCTGGTTAACTTTTCACCCAAAGCAAATTACGATCCGCAGATGTACCAGCGTGATCCGGTGCGGGCTTCGCTTACTAAATTGGGGAAGCTGGCAGGGAAGCGTTCGGCGGGGATTGATTTCAGT
>JBDRPX010000029.1:0-43509 GCA_043826565.1 Candidatus Omnitrophota bacterium | reverse complement strand
TATATTTTTGCCTTTTAATGCTACAATTTTCTTGCTCCATATGATCTCCTGTTTTTTGTTTTGTTTGTCACTTACAAAATAACAGGTTTCTTACGATCTGTGGAGCTTTTTCTTGTCGCACTTGTAATTACAATCTACACTCAAAAATTAACCGCAGGGTTAGAAACAACCTGCGGTTAATTATCTGCACTATTTCAATGTTCTGCTATGAGTTATAAGAAATCTCGATGCTCACCGATAGTGATCTCAAGAAAATCCCGCAATCTCTTACTTCTCGTCGGATGACGCAATTTTCTCAATGCTTTAGCTTCGATCTGACGGACTCTTTCACGCGTAACACTAAAGACTTTTCCCACTTCTTCTAAAGTACGAGGGTAACCGTCTTTTATGCCAAAACGCAATATTAAGACCTTCTTTTCCCGCTCGGAAAGCGTCTCCATAACCTGCTCCATCTGCTCTTTAAGCATAGAATGCGCTGTCGCCGTAGCCGGACTAACTACCCGCTTATCTTCGATAAAATCGCCGAAATGCGTATCTCCTTCTTCGCCGATCGGCGTCTGCAAAGAAATCGGTTCCTGAGCTATTTTCAAAATACCTCTGATCTTATCCACAGACATCTTCATTACATGGCCTAATTCTTCAGGTGTCGGTTCCCGGCCATGTTCCTGTACAAGAAAACGGGATGCCCGAATAAGTTTATTAATAGTTTCCGTCATATGAACAGGAATTCTGATCGTCCGGGACTGATCAGCGATAGATCTTGTAATCGCCTGTCTTATCCACCATGTGGCATAAGTACTGAATTTATATCCCCGCTTATACTCAAACTTATCCACCGCTTTCATCAACCCGATATTTCCTTCCTGGATTAAATCAAGGAACGACAATCCGCGGTTAGTATATTTTTTGGCAATACTTACGACCAATCGCAAATTAGCTTCAACCAATGATTTTTTTGAAAGACTGAATTCATTTTCTTTACGTCTGATATTCCGTAATGTCTTCCTGATCTCCTCAATCGACATTCCGAACTCTTTATAAATCTTAGCTTTCTTCGCCTGAAGTTTTTGTATCTGCCCGCGTATATTTTTCTGCCTCTGACGAAAAACCTCTTTCTCAATTTGAGAAATTTGTTCAGCTTTTTCCTTAATTTTTTTAGCAAGACCCTCAATTATTGATGTCGTCATATTAAACTCTAAAAGAGTTTCCAGAATGCTTTCCGGCTTGCGAACAGTCCGCAGCCTTGCCGTTATTGTAGATACGCGCCGGATAAGCTTACTATATTTAAGCCTGAACTCATCGCGGATAATATCTTCGACATTAACCTCTTTATTAAGAATCTGGTTAGCGATTATCAGCACTTCAAAACGAGCTACCTGGCAATTTAAAACCGCTCTTCTGAATTTTGATTCCGCAGCCTCAATCTCCTTCGCCAATTTCAATTCTTCTTCACGAGAAAGCAATGGTATTTGCCCCATCTGACGTAAATACATCCGCACAGGATCTTCTACATACGTAGTAACACTTTCACCGATTGCCCCAGCCTGCGGTTTTTCATCTTCAGCATTTTCCTTCTCAACCAGCTTTAACCCGTCTTCCTCGGAATCAACAACCTCAATATTTTCTCCGTCAAGCACTGTAAGGATTTCATCAATTTCCTCAGAAGTTACAATTTCTTCCGGCAAACAATGGTTAAGCTCCTCAAAAGTAAGAAACCCTTTTTTCTTCCCTAAAGCAATCAGCTTATCTAAATTCTTTATTGCCTTAACACCGCTTTTCAAAGTAGCCTTCTTTTTATCTTCCACCTTTTGAGCAATAACTTCTGTTGATTGAACCGCGGCTTTTTTCAAAAGCTTTTTCGACACCTTAACTGCTGCTGCTTTTTTTTCCGCCGGTTTTCGGGATATAATTTTCTTCTTTACCATAGGCTTCTTCGCTGTAGTATTCTTCTTTGTTGCTTTCTTAACCGATGTCTTCATAATGATCTTTTTGACTTTCTTCTTTACACTTTTTTGCGCGGATTTTTTTACCGTCTTTGTGTTTTTATTCTTACTGGCCTTTTTCATAAGCCTTCTGCTCCTTTTTTAGAAAACCGATTTCTTTAAGTAAACTATCCGTTATACTTTCATCACTCGCAACTTTAAGTTCTCTTTGCAAAAATTTTATCCTGTTTTGAATTTCATCTTTTTTTATCTTACCGATACAATCATCAAAACTTCTCTGTCTGTCATTAATCGCCAAATCATCAACCATTAATCTACTGATAAAAGAAGTAATTTCCTGATCATTGATTTTATTCAATATTTTAGTCGGGCCCACCAAGTCTTCATTATCAAACATATACCCGGCGATTTTTTTAATCAATGGATCTTTAAACTCATCAATATTTAGCTTCTGTTTGACTTCCCTCACCAATCTTGCGTCATCAATTATAAGTGAAAGCAGCATTCTCTCCGCCTGATACAAATGCTTATTTTCCGCTTTACCTCCTGTTAAAGAGGCCTCCTTTCTATCAAAAACCGAAAAATCTCTAAGTTTACTTAATTCCGCCAACAATGCTTCTTCCGTAACTGAAATAACTTCTGAGAGACGTTTCAGATAACTTTCTCTGACGATAGCATTCTTCACTTTCTTAATTGTCAAAAGCATCTGATGAGCTATCTGCGCCTTATGCTCAGGTATTTTTCTGTCAAATTTAGAAAGCAGCAAATCCAGTTTGAAATCAAACAAACTTTTTGCCGCGTTTATTACTTCATTAAAACTTTCCGCACCGTGGGAACATACCCATGAATCAGGGTCAAATCCCGGATCCAAATTTGCGATACGGACATTCATTCCTTCCTCAAGCAGTAGATCCAAACTGCGCAATGCCGCTTCCTGTCCGGCTGCATCAGAATCAAAAACAATCACGATATTCTGCGTATATCTCTTTAAAAGCCGCACATGCTCAGGAGTAAACGCCGTACCTAAAGAAGCAACCAGATTTTTCACCCCAAACTGAAAGGGAATTATAAAATCCAAATACCCTTCAACAACAACACAATAATTCTGCTTAGTGACAAATTGTTTGCTAAAATTAAATCCGTATAAATTCTTACTTTTTTTATATATTTCTGTTTCCGGTGAATTTATATATTTTGGTTTTTTATCATCCTGGCGTTCCGGCGTTTTTGCGCTTTTATCATCCAGAATTCTTCCTCCGAAACCAATAATCTTGCCCTGACTGTTAAAGATCGGAAACATTAACCGTTCTCTGAACCGGTCATATAGTTTACCTTGTGAATTTTTTACCACTAGTCCGGACTGGATAATCAAAGAGTCATTAACTCCCTTTTTCCGCAAAAAACTCAATAGTCCTTCCCACTGTTCTCCGGAATAACCAATGGCAAAACTTTTAATGCTTTCCGGGCTAATCTGTCGTTTCTCAATATAATGACGCGCCTTAGCAGCTTGAGCATCATTTAATAATGTATTCTGAAAATAGGCTGACGCTAATTCATTAATTCGATATAAAAGCTTTGTTAGCGAACCATCCTGGGATGCTTCATTCTGTTTATCCAATACAACGCTAACACCAGCTTTTTCTGCCAGCATTTTTACCGCATCCGGAAATTCCAACCGCTCATGCTTCATCACAAAACTAAAAATATCTCCGCCGAGGCCGCATCCAAAGCAATGAAAAATCTGCTTATTCTGACTAACCACGAACGAAGGAGTCTTTTCATGATGAAAAGGACAACACGCCTTAAAATTACTTCCGATCTTTTTCAGCGGTATATATGACGAAATCACGTCAACAATATCACAACGACTCTGAATCTCCTCAAGTATCTGCCCGGAAATTCTACTCATTTTCTCCTTAGACGACTAAATCCTGAACAACCGATAATATCTAATTTTTGGGTTTTCTCTATGGCATCTAAAATTAAATTCAATCCTAAAGTATCCGAGGATATATGTCCGGCAATAACAACATTAACGTGCTCTTTCTTCGCCTTCTTTAAATGCTCCTCACCAATATGCATGCCGATGACGGTTCCTACCCCGGCCTGCGCCAGGCTCTTATAGATATCTTTTGATCCTCCTGTGCCGCCAGTCATATCCACAAAAATTTTTCCCGTCCGGGATGGTTTCGAACCGTTAAATATTTTAGGTCCGGCATTATTCTTAATTGCGTCCTTATATTCCGGAATTTCTCTAAGAACATCTATAACATCACCGATTGTATCCGGCGATTTTCTATCCATTAACTTTTGCAAAAAACTATTTACATGGTTATCCGCAGGAGTATGCACACACATAAACGGAATACCCAGCAAACGCGCTGCATCTGAACTTCGGGTATGATTTACCGGCAAAAGCCTTCTTTCAACCTCATGCATACGCTCCTTGATCAGACTCTCCGCAATATTGATCGGAACACCCCGAAGATTAGCCATATCTGCCTGCATATACATCACCTGATGCAATGCCGCCAATGCTCTTCCTTCCGGATGATGCCCCATAATTAAATCTATTTTCCGGCCTTTTTCCATCAATCGATCAGCCAGAAGTATTTCACTGGTTTCAATATCAACACCAACGATAATTTTTTTTATTTCTTCTTCACCGGTACCAAACAAAATTCTTGTATCACTATAAGGATTTTTAAATTGCTCAAGATCAAATTCTTCTTTTTCCTGATCACTTAATTTTTCAAACTGCTTTTTTGTTCTAACAAGCTCTTTAACAACTTTAGCTTTACCTCGCGGATCCTGATCAATCCCCTTTTCAACAATAAGATCATAAAGTTTTTTTAACTTCAATACACCCTCCCTGTTTTTTAAATCTCCCCCCCCAACGAAAAAATACTTAAAAAAGACACAAAAAATCCCCAAATTAAAATTTCTAATTTCACTTCCTGTTAAAAAAAGCAGGTTACCCCTGCTTTTATATTTAATATGATAATATTGCTATATAATTTAAGTAATTTATATTCAAAAGATTAAAAGTAATAATATATAGTAATAATAAAATTATTAAGATCATTTTAACTCAAAATCTTAATTTATTACTATGGCTATTCTTCTTTTATAAAGTTAGTAGAAGTATACCATATGAACTGTAACCTGTCAAGGGAGGCACCTCACAATTTAACTCTTTTAAATTCAATATGTTAGATGCAGATTTTTTTAAATAAAAAAAAAGAAAAACGCTATTTAAATGGTTGTCTTTTTTAAAAGTTTTTAAAAAGTCCGGGGGCGTATGCCCCTTAGCGCAGCCACTGCTTCCATAATCCGGTAGCTTTTTGGCTGGCAAGCTGAAAGGTTTTTTTAAATAAATTACTAAATCTCAGATTCGGCGAGGTATCAATAAAACGGCTATATCCTTGTTCAATAATCTTCTCATTAAGAAAAATCTCCCCCTCACCCGGCTCGAGCAAAAAAACATAAACCAGTAATACTCCATATAGATTTTTTTCCTGCTCATCAAGCTCTATTCTTATCTTCTTATCCGTAACCAGCGACCGGACAAACATGACTGCTTCATTTCCCATAACCTCAAAAACTTCCACCGGAATACCAGCCATTTTTGCCTCAGCATAAAGCTTTCCGGATTTTTCAAATTCCGGAGTATCTATCCCGATAAGTTTAATGACTTGACCGTCAGAAAGTTTCATTGTTTCAGCATCAATAATTTCGCACACACTAAGAGGATAGAATCCCTCGCTAAGAGACCGGGATTTTCTCGATGAACTTTGGGCAAAAACCGAGAGAATATTAAACATTAAAAAAAATAAGGCCAGAAAAAGAATCCGGGACTTCATTACCAAGGGATCCCGGATAGTGACATGGTAAATATTCCGCCTTCATCCACGCTCATAGTTGAGCCATCATATGGACCGCCAGTACGTGTTGCCCGAACCTCTAATGCTGAAGAAGTAGATACGGGAACATCATAGGTCCAGTCCGGATCATTGGTTAAAGACCCTAGAGGAAAACCCCAGCCGCCCAGAATATTTATATCTCCGCAATAAGTATCCTCATGGGCCCGATACCATATTTCAGTCTCCTGCAAAGCCCTTAAATTATTCCTGGCCTTAGATCCTTTAGACCGTTCAATAGTTCGATAATAATTCGGTATTGCTAGAGTAATCAGAATCCCGATAATTATAACAACCATTAACAATTCAACTAAAGTAAACCCATTTTTTTTATTCATTCGCAACTCCTTAATTGGACTAATCACAAAACTCATTCTATTTAATTATACCATTTTCTTTTTTTACCGTCAATAATATCAATGATTATCCTAATCAAATATTATATTAAGTGCTCATCAACAAAACTAAAATATGTGTCATTACCGATCACAATATGATCTAAAACTTTGAGATAAAGAACCTCTCCGGCCTGCACCAGCTTCTTGGTAAAAATCTTATCCTCCGGACTCGGCCGGGCATCTCCGGAAGGATGATTATGCACACAAATAATTGACGAAGCAAAACACTGAATAGCTTTTTGAAATATTTCTCTGATTATAGGATTGGCCTGGTTAACCGTTCCTTCGGTAACTTCGACTATTTCTATAATTTTATTACGCGCATTCAGCAGCGCGACTTTGAAGACTTCTTTTTTCAGATCCCGCATTCGCGGCATGAATAACTCGGCAATATCTTTAGAAGATTTTATTTGAGGATTAGATTCCCTGATCTGTTCTTCCCGGAATCTACGGCCGATCTCTATCGCCGCTTTAATTTGGGCAATCTTTGCCTGCCCCACCCCTTTAAACTGCTTCCAGTCCGCAATATCGGTATGACTCATACTGCGAAATGTTTTAAATTTATTAAATATTCTACGGGCTAAATCAAGAGCACTCTGCCCTTTTATGCCTGAGCGCAAAAGAATTGCCATTAACTCAGTATTACTTAATAAGTGCTCCCCCCGCTTAAGTAATTTTTCCCGCGGCCTCTCATCTATCGGCCAGTCTTTTATGGCTATCCCGTATTGTTTGTCCTGCCCCATGCAATTATTCTTGCCCTTGCTTTTTTATTTGCTCAGCTTGCTCTTCTGTATTTTTTTGCGCTTGTTTCTTTTGAAGTTCTTCTTCTTTTTTTTGGGCCGCGGCCTGTTTATCTTTGAGTTCAATAATTTCGGCCTTTAATTGACTTACTTGCTGTTCAATTTGTTCCTGCTTTAGCCTTGATTCTTCCAGACGCGCATTAATCGCGAAAAAAATTCTGGCCACATACTCTTCCATTTTTTCCACAACGATCAAGCCGCCCTGTTCACTAACCTTAGCATCTTGAGGCACAAGAAGTTTAGTCCCCCGGCTAACCTCAACTATTTGCATACCATCAGGAATTATTTCAGAATCATCCCGGGCGATCACCGAATTGGACAGTAAAATCATCGCTAAAAAAATAGTTATTAAAAAAATCGCTTTCATCTTCTCCCCCTGTTTGCAAAATCTTATCTATTAGTATAACAATTGAGCATAGCTTTTGCAACAACGGGATGCTTACATAAAATAAATATTCAAGAACTATTGAAATATCGGTCTTTACAAGATATAATCTTACTAGGATTAACCAACCACCCTAAAAAAGGATTTTATCGCTATGGATAAAAAAGTAGAAAAAATATTCGTTCTGGATACAAATGTAATTCTTCACGACAGTTCCTGCATGTACCAATTCAAAAATAATGAGATTGTTATTCCCATACAAGTATTGGAAGAACTTGATCGGTTCAAAAAAGGGCATGAATCGCTTAACTATCATGCCCGTGAATTTCTCCGCGTCTTAGACAGTTTAAGTGGTGAGCAGATTTTTGATGAAGGAGTTTCCTTAGGACCGGATAAAGGACGTGTAACCATAAAACTGGGACAGGCATTCCACAAAAATCTTGCTTTTAATTTTTCTCCTAATACCGTAGATCACCACATTTTAAATACTGCTTATTATTTATGGATAGACCATCCGGACCAGCAGGTTATCCTGGTAACTAAAGATGTCAACCTGCGCATGAAAGCAAAATCAGTCGGTTTAATTGCTAATGATTACATGACCGACCACGTAAAAGACATCTCTGAAATATATAAAGGATATCGCATTGAAGAAGATGTTTCTCTCGGCCTGGTTAACAAAATGTATGACGCCCCTTGTGAAATACCGGCAAAAGCCCTCCGGCCAAAAAGAGATTTTCTCCCCAACGAATACATTATTATGCGCAATAAAAAAAAATCAGCATTAGGACGGTTTGATGCTCAAACAGCAATGATCCGCCGTGTTAACAAACTATCCGCGTATGGGATAACCCCGCGAAATGCCGAGCAGGCTTTTGCTTTAAATGCACTAACTAACGATACGATACCTCTGGTTACGATTTCCGGCAAAGCCGGCACAGGAAAAACCCTTCTAGCCCTGGCCGGGGCATTAGAAAGCAAAAAGAAATATTTTCAAATTTTTATGGCCAGACCGGTTGTTCCGTTAAGTAATAAGGACATTGGGTATCTTCCCGGAGATATCGACTCAAAGCTCGAGCCTTATATGCAGCCTCTTTATGACAATCTGGGAGTTATTAAAAATAAATTCTTTGAACAAAAAAACCGGCGAAAAAAAATTCAAAAATTACTAGATGAAGAACAGTTGGTCATCGCTCCTTTATCTTATATCCGCGGACGCAGCCTAGTAGATGTGTTTTTTATCGTGGATGAAGCACAAAACCTAACCCCGCATGAGATCAAAACAATTATTACCCGAGCCGGAGAAGGCACGAAAATGGTTTTCACCGGAGATATTTTCCAAATTGATCACCCCTATCTTGATATATACTCAAACGGATTAAGCTACATAATAGACAAAATGCGGGGACAAAATTTATATACTCATATTAATTTAGAAAAAGGAGAACGTTCTGAACTGGCCGAACTTGCCAGCAACCTGCTTTAAAACAGAGATCAGAGATCAGAAAAAAATTAGCTGATAAGTATTATTCCGTGACCTGTTTCTTCCTCCAGATAAATACCTTGTCTTTGGGCTTAACCGCAAAAGGAAGTTTTACTCCGGCAAATTCCCCTTTTTTAACTTTTTTCACAAATTCATGCTTCTGCTGTATCTGATCGATAAGAGCAAAACCAGCCGGCGTGCTATTACCGATAAATAAAAGAGTTTCTCCGGAATGTAATGTTCCGCTGCGCACTAAAACTTCCGCAACACTAATTTTTTTATAAAACTTAACTACTTCACCAAGAAAAATCTTTTCATGATCATGCTCATTTCTCCGGCTAATCGCATCCTGAGGAGCCCCAAAATAAAATCCCGAAGAAAATCCGCGATTAAATACTGCAGATAGTTGCTGTTTAAGTTTAATTTTTAATTTATCCGTAAACTTATTTTCAAAAAAAGCATCTATTGCTTCTCGATATACCGAGGTCACAATCTTAACATATTCCGGAGACCGCATCCGGCCCTCAATTTTAAAAGAATGGATACCCGCCTCAATCAGGCCGTCAATAAAATCTATAGAACACAAATCCTTTGCACTTAAGACATAATCACTTCCGAGAATATACTCCGATTCCCGGTCAATATCCTTTATCGTAAATTCTCTGCGGCAATACTGCTGACATTCCCCCTTATTCGCAGATTTTCCCGAAGAAAAAGAAGAAAGAAAACAGCGCCCGGAAACACTAATACACATTGCCCCATGAATAAACGTTTCAATCTCGCAATTCATCCCCTCTTTTTTAATTGTTCCGGTTATTTGCCGAATATCTTTCAAGGTACATTCTCGAGCTAAAACTACTCGGCGCGCCCCCAGAGAATTATAAAAATTTAGGGCCCTGACATTCGATATACTAGCCTGCGTTGACATATGAATACGCAAGCCTAATTCGCGAGCCAAGCTAAAAACCGCCATATCCCAAAGAATTACCGCGTCCACTCCGGCATCCTTAGCCTTTTTTAATATCGAACTCACCTTGGATAACTCTTTGTTCATAACGATAACATTCAGGGTGAGATATCCTTTTTTCTTATTTTTGTGCAGGAAATTCATGACTTTCTTCAGTTCAGAAACATCGAAATTCATGGCAAAATTACGCATATTTATGCCTTTAACGCCAAAATATACGCTATCTGCTCCGCTCTCTATAGCGGTAACAAGGCAAGCCCAATCCCCTGCCGGAGAAACTAATTCTGGTTTAGATTTTTTTCCCTTATTCATATTTTTATAGCAGCCATTAATCAGTTCTTTAGAAGAACCATCTTTAATGTAGTATGCATGCCATCCTGCCAAGGCCAAAACATTATTATGACCACATCATCACCGGATTTTTTGCTAAACAATATCTGTCCGGCGGAAATACCGCCAAAATCTGCGGTTAATTCCTGATGTTCGCTAGTCGGAGCTATCCCTGCCGGCTTAGTCGGCGCACCAAATTCTGAAGCAAAAACATCAGACCATTTAGCAATATCCGCTGTAAATATTACAATCTCTACATATTCTTCACTTACCCGGCGCTCCCGCTCAATATTAAATCCCGCGCATTTGTCCATTAGTCCCTTTAACATCCTTGACTCTCCTTCTGTACTATCTAATTATAAGCATTAAAAAACTCAGCAAAACTATCAGACCGATTATTGCCATCATAATCTTCGGAGTACCACTCGCAAACCCCGCGCTGCCGCGCCCTAAACTCCCCCCGCAATAAAGACATAATAAAGCATCATCATCATAAATAGGCTGCTTACACTGCGGACAAATATATTCTGCCATCTACATCCTTTTTAAAATATAGCATTCAAAATTGTCTTAATTATCTCCGGCTTATTCAGCGTAAAAAAATGCAGTTTTTTAGCTCCATTCCTTATAAGATCACGACACTGCTTAATTGTAAAATCAATCCCCACCTTTTCCATCTCCTGGGGATTTCCGGCAAACCTGGCCATGGCCCGCTCAATATGCTCTGGAATAGTACTCCGGCAAATCGCCGCAAACTGTTTAACTTTATCCACATCTGTAAGCGGCAGTATTCCCGGTAATACCGGGATTGTAATTCCCTTTTTATGGAATCGCTCTAACATCTGGTAAAAATACTTATTATCAAAAAACATTTGCGTAACAGCAAAATCAGCACCAATATCTATTTTTTGTTTTGTATATTCAATATCCTGGTCAATACCGGGAGACTCAATATGCCCTTCCGGATATACTGCAACCCCAATACAAAAATTATCATTTATTTTAATAGTTTTAACCAGATCTACCGCATAAGAAAAATCCTGCTGCGCAAAACTAAAATTATCTACACCACAAGGAGGATCTCCCCGTAAAGCCATTATATTGTCAATTTTTCTTTCTTTATAATAATCAAGTAGTCCGGATATGGTTTCTTTGTGGGCGCCAATACAGGTAAGATGCGGCATCACCTCTATTTTTGTCTCCTGGAGCAATAATTCAACGGCATCTTTTGTTCTTTCCTGCGTTCCTCCGCCGGCTCCATATGTCATGGACATATACAAGGGCTTAAATTCTTTAAGCACTGATACGGTAGCAGATAATGACTTTTTTCCAATATCGCTCTTTGGCGGAAAAAACTCAAAAGATACTCCTTCGTTTTTTTCTTTTAATATTTCACTTATTTTCATTACGTTTCCTAAAACACAGGTTTTGTCTCTTAACTGGTTAATGAACTAATTATTAGATCTTCAGTAAGATCAATATTATTTTAATAGTACTACATAGGCATAACTAAGTCAATCTGAATGAGTTTTGGAGGGGTTTGGAGGATCACCAGGGGGTCAGTCTGAGTGATCCTCCACTAATACTTACCGATAGGCAGAGGGGCGTAAGAGAGCCAGATTATTAAGAATTCTTACTCACGATATCCGATTTTTTATAAAGAACCAATAATTTTTTATTCTCATATCTAACAGAACAAAGGGTCGAAAAATTATACATGTCCTGCAAAACAACCGCTAATTCAGCCATTGTCGCAGCTTTTGTTCTAATGAGCGTTTTGTTGTCAATTAATGAATACGTTCCGTTTTCCTTAAAAGCACAGATCGCATGACTGCGGCCGATCCGCAAAATTGCTAAAACTTCCGGATTAAATCCTAAGACGCGAAGAGCTGCAGAGTTAAAAAACGCGAAATCCTCACAATCTCCGCCCTGCGCATTCAATGTTTCATCCGGAGTAGACCATGTATCACCATTTTCATCACGTCGATACTCAATATTTGATTTTACCCAGCTAACATAATCATCAAGAGTACGGATATTATTAAAAACCACGATATCGCGGATTTTTTCATCAATCAAAGCAGGACGGGAAATTAAAACTCCTCCAGTAACAATACGTTCCTGAGAAATAACCATGCTTCCTAATACGCCATTATCCAGAGAAAATGAATTTTGAACATTAAATAGCAGAATTTGTGCTAAAATTGCTATAATAAGGGAAGATACTGTTTTTGCGGCTTGTTTTAGGATTTTATCATATTGTGTACTATTCTTCATTGCCTCTGACCCCCTTACACTATTATTATACACTATTGCATAATACTTTTCAAATGGTTTTATAAAATATTTCATATAATATTTAATTATATTAGGTTTTAAGTATGTTATTGTGTATTATTGTGCAAACATATCTATAATATAGTGTTTTTTGCCGGCACAATTTATGCATAATATTATACTATATTATATCTAGCTTTGGTGTTGTTTTATTTTTATTATTAACTGGGTAGAAATGATGCAGGTTAAACCATAATTTAGCAGAAAACCATAAAATCTCCAGAAAATACATGTTTGAAGTTTACACTAGAAAACCGTTTTTTGCAACTAATTTTGCTTTAGGTAATCATTTTTCAGACATTAAACCGAATATCCAAAATATCACCGTATTTGACAATATAATCCCGATCTACCAATTTGACCAATCCGTTATTTTTAGCTTCCTGCATATTGTGGCCTTTAACAAAATCATCAAAATTAACAATTTCCGCCTTTATAAAGCCCCGGGCTAAATCAGAATGAATCTTACCCGCGCAAGTTACCGCGTCAGAATCCTTCTTAATCGGCCAGGCATGTACTTCCTTAGGACCGGCCGTATAGAAGAATATTGTGCCGGATTTTTCAATGGCTGCTTCAATAAGAGAATTATCAACAATATCTCCTCCGACAATAAGAGTAGGCTTTAGGCTTATCGGAGCTAATCCCCGCATTAGCACAATCTCATCTTCAGTAAAATCGACATCACATAACGGAACTTCATTTTCCAGCTGTTCTAAACATTTTTTAACAAGCTGTTTTTCCTTTTCATCTTTTGAGTTGGCAATACGTGCTTCCATTTTCTCCATATCCTGAATAAGGAGATCCAAAGCCATTCCTTCCTGCACGGCAATACAGTCAGCATTTACCAAATCCCCCCGGATAAACTCCGCGAAAAAAGGACTTATTTTTTTCGGAGAAAATTTTTCCACAAGCTTATTTAACTTATCATCCTTGTATTTCATCTTACCTTCAGGCAAATGCTCTAATCCCATCAATCCAATTTTCATATTTTTCTCACTTTATTATTAGTTAAAAAATTAATACATTCTCCCCCGAATATCCTGGGCACTGTCATAACCAAGATTAAACTGCAGCGGAGTATCATCTGGAAAAGCCTTTAAACGAAAAACGAACCAAAAAGCACGGTCACGAGTAGAACCATCTTCATTTAATTTCATATCATATGTGATTTCCATTAACCAGCAATGCAAATCACGGTAGACTGTGTATTGAAGCTGCTGGAATTGCTCAGTATATGATTCATATCTTCCATAAACGCGGCATTGCCACAATCTATTAATCTTATAATACAAATTTGAGGTAACCTGTTCACTAATATCACGCTCATACCTCTTACCCATACCAACTTTCCATTTATCCCCGCCGTTTGCCCAAACATCAATATTTGCGGTCTGAAATCTTCTTTGATATTGGTTATAAGCCATGTCCGAATCTATATTCAGCCATCTATATGGATATACATCTACTATTGCATTAATATTTGAAAAATGACGCGCTTGATTACGAACCTTATCATAATAATCCACACTAGGATAAAAATACACCAGGTTGACATCTTCCATTTCAAGATTATCCGGGTTTTTCCATTTTGTTTGCAAATAGTTTGAAAGCCCTAATGTGAAGAAATTTGTTTTTTCAATAGTATCTATCGCGTCAAAAGCACCTAAAGCCGAAGACGGAATTGTCGGATTGTGAATATATGTATATTTTACTCCGGGAGTAACCACATGGCGAAGCCTGTTTAACTCCACCCCAAACAAACTATCGCTTAAATCCCAAATTCGGAAAAATTTAGCACTCAAATCACCGCCATAATAATGAATACCTCTAATTATATCTTCGGATTCCCCTAACCGGTCCTTTGAATAATACGTCTGCCGGGTTCCTATATAGGGAGTCAAATTTATCCAATCTAAACTACCCGGTAATTTGGTAGGATATTTGATCTCATTATAAGCATCCAAACGATTAACATCAGTATCTGCTGCACTGTTAGCGGTCTTTTGATTTAAATTAGCCGCAGCCAGTTCATTGCGATAATAAAACCCGGTATCGGCAACTTCCCAGCTATTTAAGTTAAAAGTAGCCTCTGGTAAACGCTCTATTTCCGAATAGAAACGGTTAGTTCTTTTTCGAGCATAAATACCGCTGTTATACTGCCCGGCAGAATGGGTTACTGACCCCTCGGAAATAGGCTGAACATCCTCCTCATATTCACGATATAAGTAGTCTTTAGTAAAATTAATATCGCTCATTTTATTATATTCAAGTAATGCCAAAGTAGAATCATTCATTTGCCATCTATGCTTTAGCTGACCTCTATATCTTTCCCATTCCTGTGAATTATCCAGTAATTCCGGCTCCTTATTATTAGCAATATATTCATCTTGCCTATTTTTTACAAATTTATCACGCTGGTTCATATAGTAAGTCTTGATTTTTCCTTCGCCTTTATCGGGAATAATATACTCCGCGTCAACTCCGCTGGCAAAACCTTTTAAATCACGATGATCAAAATGAAATCTAGTCTTTAGGTATTCATTAAAATCATACCGGTATGTTGTCAGCACAAACCACCCCCATTGTTTTCTACTTCCGAAAATCACCGAAAAATTCGAGTTTCCGCTTTTAAGTGATTGCTTCCAGTACGGGAAATACATTACCGGCAGTTTTCCGATAAATAAGAGCACATTCTTAGCCACAATTTTATCATCCGGATAATAGTAGATCGTACGTGCCTGAAGACGATAATGCGGATGTTCTTGGTCACATGTCGTAATTGCACCACGGATGAAATCTATACGGTCGGGGCCGGGTTTTACGGCTTTCTCCCCCCGGCCATACCAAGGCAGTTCTTCCATTTTCACATCAGAAAAATCCCCTTTTTCCGAATTAAAATCATACACTAAATTATATCCGGTAAACTTCGCCGGCCCCTGGAATAGTTCGGTAAATCCATTGGCATAGGCTTGCCGCTTTTCCAAATTAAAATCAATACGCTGCGAGAGTATTCTCTGATCCCCCTGCACGGCTTCAATCTTTTTCGGTTCTATGATTCCCTGGCTCTCTTTATAATTTTCAAAATATCCGATTTTGGTATTAAAATCATAAACCAGATGTTCACCGGTCATCGTAATTGCCTGATAATAAAGAATGACGTTTCCTGTAGCAACGGCATGTTTATCTTTCATATCAACAATAACATCGTTGCATGTCATTAACACGCCCTCATAATTAATCTTAACATTACCTTTTCCGATAATCCGATACTCCTGGTCATTGTATTCAACATCGTCGGCATCAACAACTATAGGTTTTCCCTGAGAAGTTTTTATTGATTTTGAATCTGAAATATCTTTAGCTGCGGGATCACAAAACACCCCGGGAGGAAAGGATAAAAAAATGATTACAACGACAAAAAGAAATAATGATTTAAAAAACAACTCGTGTTTTCTACTATATAACTCCAATTAATTACCTCTGTGCTCAGTAATGATTTTTTCAAGCATTTCCTCAAGTTTAATTGTTGGAGTAAATCCGGTAAGTTCTTTGATCTTCTGAATATCCGGAACGCGATAAAGCATGTCCTCAAAATCTTCCGGATATACTTGCGCGTAAGGTGTTACGATGATTTCTGAAGAACTTTGGGTCATTTCTTTAATCTTTTTTGCCAGATATATAATCGATATCGAATCAGAGCTGCCAATATTGAAGATCTCTCCAGTTGCCTTCTTCTGATTCATAAGCAAGGAAATAGCCGTTATTGCGTCGGTAATATATGTGAAGGATCTCACCTGATTCCCATCTCCGTAGACAGTAATCGGTTCATTCTTTAGAGCCTGCTTAATGAACCTAGGTATGACCATCCCATAATCTCCACTCTGCCGGGGACCGCAAATATTAAATAATCTTCCGATAACCACATCTACCTCTTTGGATTTATAATAAGAAACAGCCAGAAATTCACCAAAGGCCTTAGCGCAGGAGTATCCCCAACGCGGAATAGTTACCGCCCCTAAAATTCTGTCATCACTTTCCTTAAACGGGCTAGTCCCGTTTTTACCATAAACCTCTGAAGATGAAGACATGAAAATCTTTTTTCTAAAAACATGCGCAAGGTCCAGAACAATCTCCGTACCCCGCACATTGGTAATTAATGAATCAAGCGGATGCTCTATAATATAGGTAACTCCGACAGCGGCAGCTAAATGATATATAATATCGCAGGAAGTAACCAGCCGAAGCATTAATTTATAATTTAATATGCTTCCTTCATAAAATTCAAAATTATCGTTTTCTTGTAAGTGAGCAATATTTTCGATATTTCCGGTAGAAAGATCATCAACAACCATAACCTCATGCTCTTCGCTTAGTAAGTGCTCCGTAAGATATGAGCCGATAAATCCCGCTCCTCCGGTAATAAGAATTTTCACAATTCCTCCTTACTCATTATCCCAATAGTAGCCGCCCCGATAATGCCCGTTTTATTCTTAAACTTAGAAAGCACCACTTTAAAGTTATGCCGTGAAACCTTAAAAGCTCTTTCTTTAATTACTTTTCTTATAGGATCAAGCAGCAGTTTTCCAGCATTAGCCACTCCGCCGCCAAGAACAATGATCTCCGGATTAAGAAGATTCACAACATCCGCCAAAACAACTCCGATATGTTCTCCGATTTCCTGCCAAAGGATTAAAGAAAAGGGATCTCTTTTTCTAGCCGCATCAGTAAGCATCTCCAGAGTTAAATCAGAATACTTACCCTTTAAAGAATCTTTTAATTTACTTCTGGCCCCTTGCTTTAATCTCTTAATCGCTTCCTCTAAAATGTATCTATTTCCCGCATAACGTTCCGCGCATCCTCTATTCCCACATGCACATAACGGCCCATTTTCATTAATCGTCATATGCCCTATCTCTCCTGCCGCAAAACTACCGCCACGATATACTCTGCCGTTTAGAATTATTCCGCCGCCGATGCCGGTACCCAAAGTAACACAAACACAATTCTTAAATCCTTTAGCCGCTCCGAATTTGCTTTCCGCCAAAGCCATTAAGTTAGCGTCATTATCAACCAACACCGGTACTTTTATCTTTTTTTCCAGCAGCTCTTTCAATTTTACATTTTTCCAACCCGGGACATTAGTAAGATCGCAAACTATTCCATTATTAAAATCTACTCTCCCCGGAACACCAATACCTACTCCGGTTACAATATTCCCTTTATAAGTACTTTCCGCTTTTAATTTAATAATCCGGATAACCAGCTGCTCAATCATCTCTTGCTGATTATAATTACGGGTAGGAAATTTTGAATATCCGTCAATTTTATATCCCTGATCAGTAAAGCGTAATAACGCCAACTTAACGTATGTACCGCCAAAGTCAACACCGATAGAATATTTCGGTTTAGACATCTTGTATTCTCCTTCTTTATTCTTGTGATTCAAAATCAAGCCAAATAATCCATCAGCTGAGTAAACAAAGCCTTCATCTGTTTTCTATTAACAATAATATCAATATGGCCGTGTTCAAGCAGGAATTCAGATCTTTGAAATCCCGGCGGAAGCTTCTGTCTAATTGTTTGTTCAATAACACGAGGGCCGGTAAAACCGATCAATGCTTTCGGTTCGGCAACTATAATATCACCTAAACTAGCAAAGCTGGCCATAATTCCCGCCATCGTCGGATCAGTCAGCACCGATATAAACAACAGACCCTTTTCTTTATGCCTAGATAAAGCCGCCGATGTTTTGGCCATCTGCATTAAACTAAACAGCCCTTCATACATACGCGCTCCCCCGCCTGAACCGGAAACAATGATCACCGGAAGCTTCAGTTCTGTTGCTTTTTCTATGGCTCTAGTTATTTTTTCACCAACAACTGAACCCATTGACCCCATAATAAACCGGGAATCAGTTACTGCCATGACCACACTCCGGCCATCAACTTTTCCCAATCCGGTAATAACCGCGTCAAGCAATCCGGTTCTCTTCTGATCCTGTTTAATTTTTTCCTTATAGGTTTTCGGCCCTTTAAAATCAATAATATCTTTAGGCTTTAACCCTTTATCCATTTCCTCAAAAGTATCTTTATCTATAAGGAAATCAATCCTCTCTTTAGCACCCATTACAAAATGATGGTCACATTTAGGGCAAATATTAAAATTTTCACTAAGTTGTTTATTGAAAATGATTTGTCCGCATTCTACGCATTTAGTGCATAATCCTCCGGGCATATCTTTTTTCTTTATCTTTACAATTGTATATTTCGGTTTTCCAAACATTATATTTTCCTTCTTATTATTTTCTAGAGCTTTTTCTCTGTATAATTCAATTATATTAGCATAAAGTCAGCTCACTGTCAAAGCCAAAACCAATCCCACCGCTAAAGGATAATTGGTTTTCAACGTTTAATTTTAAATTTCACTAACCCTAATAACCCGTAAAGGATAAAGCAAAATGAAACCCCTAAAATAACCCACATTGGGTTAAACACCTCCGAGAGCTTAGAAGCAATAAACATAAACATCAAAAAGCCCAGGTTCATAACTATCCCCAGAGAACTAAAAATCCTTCCTCTCATCTCTGATTTAATAACTTCATGGATTAAGGTATTGCTGGAAATAAAAATTGGACCGACACTTACACCTATTAAAACCGCAATTCCTGCTGCTAAAGGCAGCCAGGGATAGAAATGCAGTAATAAAGCAAAGCTAGCGATAAAAATACCGCTAAAAATCAGGCCAAAGAATATGATCTTAACCTTATGAACCTTATTACCAAAACGTCCACAAATTAATGCTCCAATAAAAAATCCGGCACCGACAAAAACTGACAAAACTCCTAAATCCTTTGTAACCGAGGCAAATATATTTTGTATAAAAACAATGGCCATAATATAGAGAGCTCCCGCTCCCGCCATCAATACAAAAATTGTCTGAAAAACAAAGCGCAAATAAGGATGCGCAAACACATACTTAATACCTTCCTTAATATCCGTAAAAACCGATTGTTTAATCAATTGCGCAATATCCTCCTGCGGTAATGGTTTTTTTTCAGGATTTCTGTTTTTGATAATAACCGCTGAAAGCAAAACCGCGGAAACCAGGTAAGTTGCAAAATCAATATAAAATCCGCCCTTTGCGCCTACTTTTTCAATTAAAGCGCCTCCTAAGCCGACCCCGAAAACTGCCGCCAACATCATCGTAGTATTGGTCAGTGAGTTGGCAATAAGCAGGTTTTCTTTTGATACAAGTTCAGGAATTATGGAAAATTTTGAGGGCAGAAAAAAACAACTAGCTGAAAAAACCATAAAAACAACCATATATACAGGCACAAGAGAATCGCTCTTGGTAAAAAAAACAGGAATGCACAATACCAAAAAAGCGCGAATTAAATCAGTAACAATCATTGTATACTTATGATTCCACCGGTCGACATAAGCACCGGCAATCGGGCTGATCAAAAAAGAAGGAATAATTGTAAAAGACATAATCTTTGCCAACCCCAGAGCAGACCCTCCCATTCTCTGAAAAACAAGTGCGATTAAAGCCATTTGATTGAGCCTATCGCCAAATTGAGAAATAACCTGCCCCAACCAAAAGCAAAGAAAATTCTTTTCCTTTAAAACTTCACTAAACTTACTCATGACTTATTTTTTCAACTTTTTCAAGATAAATGGAGCCCACGAGAGGAATTGAACCCCCGACCTAAGCTTTACGAAAGCCTTGCTCTACCAACTGAGCTACGTGGGCACCAATAAAAAAACAAATAACAGAGGTCAGAAATCAGATGTCAGAAATTAAAAAAATTTAGCTTTAGGATTTCTTCTGTCTTCTGTCTTCTATCTTCTGTTTTTATATGGCAACAATTTTAATATTGTGTTTATTAGCTTCTTCTAAAACATACTCTCTATCTAAAAACAATGTTTTCTGAGCTTCGATAGCCAAGACTGCTATATTCGCTTTAATCAATGTCTGAATAGTTTTTCTGCCGATAAGAGGGATGTCAAATCTCATATCCTGATTTGGCTTACTTACCTTTACAACCACGGCCCCGCCTTGAGAAAACAAGCTTCCCCGATAAATTGCCTCATCAGTCCCCTCAATTGCTTCAATAGCTAATACCGCTTTATCCTTAACCACAACGGTCTGCCCAATATCTAATCCCGCTATTGCCTTGGCCGTTTCCAATCCAAAATTAATATCCTGCCATTGTTCTTCTGTAGGTTGAGCGCTTGTTAAAACCCCTTTTTCCGGCATGTAATTCTTGAGAAATGTCGAAGAATCTATCAACTCTATTCCCAGCTGTCCCAGTCTTTGGGCGATTGCGCCGAGGATTGTATCCGTCTTCTTATCTTTTAGTTTTAAAAGCAGCATTGTTAATTCAGCATCAAGCTCTATTTTGCTAAAAATAAGCTTATGCCGTATCTGTCCGGCCATTACTGCTTTTTTGATATTTTCTTCTTTTAAAATTTTAATAAGAGTTTTAAACTGACCAACGCTTATCCAATAGATAGAATCAACTACTTCTGCTAAAGATTCATCTGCTTCTTCTTTTATCGCTACGGCAACAACGCAAGCCCCGGCTTGTTTTGCCGCTTGGGCAAAGAGTAAAGGAAATTTTCCATTGCCAGCAATTAAACCGATCTTCTCCATGAATCTTTTCCCTCTTTAAAAATATCAGCTTCCTCCACTAACTCCTCTTTGCGAGCTCTTGATGAAGTTCAATAAATATTGAACATGCTCATCAGCAGAGATTTCTTCTTCAACTTTCTTGATCGCATTTGTCATGGATAATTTCTCCTTGAATAAAATCCTGAAGGCATTCTTTAATCGAATGATACTTTCGGAAGAAACATCAGCCCGATTTAATCCTACTTTATTAATACCAAAAATTTTTGCCGGATGCCCATCAACCATAGAAAAAGGAGGTATATCCTGAACTACTTTAGAACAGCCTCCAATAATCGATATTTTCCCCAGCCGAACAAATTGATGTACCGCAGTCATCCCCCCGACAACTACTTTATCCTCAACAGTTACATGTCCGGCAAAAGTACCAACATTGGCAATTACATTGCCATCTCCGATAACACAATCATGGGCTACGTGAGCATAGGCCATGAAAAGATTTTTATTACCGATAAGCGTTTTCTTATGATCTGCTGTTCCCAGATTTATCGTAACATATTCACGAATAATATTATCGTCACCAATAATAAGTTCTGTGTTTTCTCCATTATATTTTAAATCCTGAGGGATACTTCCAAGAACCGCTCCGGAAAAAATATGGCAGCGTTTACCGATTCGAGTTTGTCCGTCGATAAGACATCCGTTGCCGATTTTCGTTTGAGAACCGATAGAAGCATTCTCCCCGATTATCGAATATGGTCCGACTTCTACATCATTTGCTAATACTGCATTAGGATGGACACAGGCTGTGGAATGAATTTTTGTTTTTCCTGACATACACTTATTTTTCTCCTAAAGAAAACATCAATAGTGCCTCAGAAACCAACTTATCTTCTACCAAGGCCCGTGCATAAACTTGACCTGTTTTTGATTTTAACCTTGTAACCGAAACCTCTATATGCAGCTGATCTCCGGGAAGAACCATTCTTCTGAACTTTACTTTGTCAATACTCATAAAATAAGCTCGCTTACCCAAATTATCCCGATTACTCAAAATCAGAACCCCGGCTACCTGCGCCATTGCCTCAATAATCAATACTCCCGGCATAACCGGCCTTCCGGGGAAATGTCCGGTAAAAAAGTTCTCATTCGCAGTTACATTTTTTATTCCTACCGCATACTTATCCTTCTGCAGCCTAAGTATTCTGTCCACCAAAAGGAATGGGTACCGATGAGGTAATATTCTGCGTATATCATTAATATCTAACGGCGGGATATTATTAAAGTCAGCTGAATATGTACTTATCCCCGCTTCGGTCTGTCGATCGTGCAAATGCTTGATTTTTTTCAGTAGTTTTATATTTAAAGGATGTCCGCTTTTAATCCCGATAACATGTCCTTTTAAAGGATGTCCCATTAAATATAGATCCCCAATAAGATCACAAATTTTATGGCGGACAAACTCATCACCAAATCGCAACTCATTATTGACTATTTCATTATTACCGACAACTACTGTATTATCATAATTTGCTCCCTTGCCCAGCCCTTGCAAAGTTAATTCTTCAGCCTCCTGCTGCAAACAAAACGTCCGGCTGGGAGCAATTTCTTTTTCAAATACCTGAGGATCAAACACAAAAGAAGCATATTGAGATTGAAGCATCGGATGAGGATAACTCATCGTATAAGAAACCCTGAAATTATTAGCCGGCAATATCATTAACGATGAATCTCCTTCTTCCATGTACAGCGGCTCTTTAGGCTGAAAATAAATTTTAGGAGAATCCTGGTCTTTAATTCCTGCTTTTTTTAAGATTTCCAGAAAAGGTAAAGCACTTCCATCTAATCCGGGAAGTTCTTCAGCATCCATCTCTATAACAATGTTATCAATTCCCAATCCGACTAAAGCAGCCATTACATGCTCAATAGTATGGATTTCAACCCCCTTCATTCCAATAGACGTACGGCGCGGCCTCTCGATCAAGTTTGAGATATGCGCTCTTATGCGGGTTTTATCAGGAAGGTCAACTCGAACAAATTCAATACCGCTATTTTCCGTTGAAGGCTTGAATTTTATATTAACTTTTTGTCCTGTATGTAATCCGATTCCGCTAAATTCAACCGGGGTGGTTATGGTCCTCTGATATGCAATTTTTTTCATTTAAGGCAGCCTCTAATGTAGCAATTTTTTCTTCTAATTTACTTACTAATTTATATAAATCCGGTAACTTTTGAACACATGCATTAATACGTTTTGCCTTTTTGTGCGGCTTTGCCGGATATCCGGAAACACAGCTATTCTCAGGTATTGATTTTGTAACTCCTGACTGCGCAGCAATCACGGCATTATCTCCGATACTAATATGCCCGATAACTCCGGCTTGCCCGGCTATAGTAACATTTTTTCCGACTATTGTACTGCCGGAAATACCAGCCTGCGCAACAACTATCGTATTCTCACCGATCACAACATTATGCGCTATTTGAACTAAATTATCAATTTTTGTTCCATGTTTTATCAGGGTCTTGTTAAAGCGAGCTCTATCAATAGTAACATTTGCTCCGATCTCCACGTCATCTTCTATGATAACAGTACCAATCTGCGGGATCTTATGATGGACTCCTTTGACTGTAGCAAACCCAAATCCATCGCTGCCGATTACTGTTCCGTTATGAACAATAACCCGGCTACCGATATCTACTCTTTCTCGAATACTTACATGAGGATAAATTATGGTATCATTACCTATCTTGGCATTACTACCAACAAAAACTCCACAACAAAGCACCGTACGATCACCAATCGCCGCATCATCTTCAATAACTACATAGGGATGGATCGAAACATCTTTTCCAAGTTTAACATTTTTACCCAAAATCGCCGTAGGATGTACACCTTTAAAACGCATTGATTCATTTGGTGAAACAAGTGAAAGAAGTTTGGCGAACGCTAAAGAGGGGTTTTCCGTAACTATTAATGGTTTGGGAGATTTTTTCACATCAACAGTAGTGATGATCGCGGAAGCAAAAGTGTTATCCATAAGAGAAACATACTTAGGATTTGCCACAAAGGTAATATCCCCTTCTTTAGCTTCTTTTATTCCACAGACTCCGGTAATCACTATCGATTCATTACCGACAACAGTCCCATCTATCAGCTGTGCTATCTCTTTTAATGTCTTTTCCATCTTCAATGTAATAATATCCCCTTAATTAGAACGGCAATACTCATTTATAACGTTCATTTAATATTTTTACGATGTCACCTGTAACATCCATATCATCGGGACCGGCAATAATAAGCCGATCATCTAAAATATAGGTTAATTTACGATCTTTGCGTAAATCACCGGCAGCTTTTTCAATATCCTGAAGGATCTCCCGCAAAACACGATCTTCATCTTTTCTTACTTCCAAAGTATCTTTACGAATATCTTCCTGTTTCGCCATTAATTTATCTTCCAATTCCTTCTTTCCTTTTTCACTAAGCGAATCATAATTTTTCTTGAGGTCTTGCATTTCAGTAAGCTTAGCTTTTACCTGATTTTTACGCTCTTCAAGCTTAGCATTAGAATCTTCCACTTTTTTATAATCTTTAAAAACATTGCTTAAGCTTATATATCCAATCGTTAAATCCCCGGCAAAACACACTTGCTGAGTTACTAATATTACCCCTAAAACCACTAATATGAAAATTATTCTTTTCATGCAACCTCCTTATTAACTAATTTGTTCTATTTTAACACACTATCTTGATTTGTCAATGCAAAGTTAGCGTACAAATATACCCCTAAAATTCATGACTCATCGTAAAATGGAACCTTCCTTTTGACTCTCCTGGTTTTGGATTTAAAGCATAACCATAATCAAGCCTTATCGGGCCTAATGGGGTTTTTACTCTTATCCCTGTACCAATACTGGACTTAAGCTTCAGGTTGTCCCATTCAAATTCAGATGGCCGTCTCCAAACATTCCCATTATCATAGAAGAACGCCCATTTTAGATTCTTAGCAATTTTATAGATGTATTCAACATTGAAAACACCTAATATACGGCCGCCAATAGGATCGCCTCTTTCACCTTCCGGCCCAACTCTTCTTTCTTTATAGCCTCTGATTGTATTGGCTCCACCGGCATAAAAACGCTCATAGATCGGCACCACCTTTGTATCATCATAGGATTCGACATATCCAGCTCTGGCTTTGAGCTCTAAAACCGCTTTTTCCGTCAAGGGAAAGTATTTAGAATGATTGGTATAGTACTTCACGAAATCCTTATCTCCGCCGAGGGCTCCTCCGCCAATCTCACAAGATACCATATTGTACCAACCGGTAGTCGGGTTATAAATATTATCTCTCGTATCATGAGTTATTTCTGAAGTTATACTGCTGATATAGTTTTTCCCTTCTTCAAGCTTAATATCACTGCTGGCATCATCAATAATATCTGCTATCCGAACCCCTTCAAAACGATATGTAAGCTTCCCTCTCCAATACTCTCCGAATTCCTTACCCACAAATAAATTTCCACCAATACGTTTTTCGTCATACTTTTCCCAGTCCCGGGTCCGGTTATAAACACTAAATCCTGTAGTTACCGGATACCCTAAAAACCAGGGTTCGACTAACCCAATTTCATAATCCTTACTATCTGAGCCGAATTCCATACGCATATTAAGTCTTTGTCCTCCTCCGGCAAAAGTAGGAAAATTAAACAGATCAAAATTCCTTTGGGTCAAATCGACAAATCCGATGAATTTATCTATAGAACTATAGCCGGCACCAAAACTAAATTCTCCTGTTTTGGATTCTTTTACGAACACATCAAGATCATGCTTATCCGGCAACGTAGTCGGCTCATCGGAAGTATCAAAAGTTACTTCCTCAAAATAGCCAAGATTATTTAATCTCTGACGACTTCTTTTGAGCTTTTCCCCATTATACCTATCTCCCGGGAAAAGACGCATTTCCCTTCTGATTATTTCATCACGAGTGCGCGTATTACCTTTAACATTAACTTTATCAACATACGCCACATGGCCTTCAGCCAGCTCATAACTTAAATCAACAAGTCCGTTATCCGAATCGATTTTTCTGTCGACATTTACTTCTGAAGATATATATCCGCGGTCAAAATAATAACTTTGCAGTGTTGAAATATCATCCCTTAATTTCATTTCCGAATAAACAGCATCTTTTTTAAGTAACAAATCTGCCCTTAACTCATCGGCTCCGGCGATGGTATTGCCGGATAAAGAAACTTCCCCTACGGCATATTGTTTACCTTCTTCAATCCGGTAAACAATATACATCCATATATTCTTTTTATCGTAAGCAACCTCCTCATTAACATGCACATCAATAAAACCTTCCGACCGATAAAAAGCAATTATTCTTTCGACATCTTCTTCCAACACCTCATCTTTATAAAATCCGGAATTAAACCATCCTTTTCGCTTTGTTTTAACTATTTTCAAAAGACGATTACTCCGAAAAGCATTATTACCTCCAAAACTTATTTTCCTAATTCTTATGCGGTTACCTTCGTTTATATTAATTGTAACCTTAACCTTCTGATCTGCTTCCTCTATTTTATAATCAACAGCAGCTAAAGAATATCCTTTTTCCGCATAAAATTTCTTTATCTGCTCGATATCTTCCCGAAGCTTAAACTGGTCAAAAATCTCTTTTGTTTTTGACTCCATCTCCTTAAGTAGTTTCTTTGTTCTCAGTTTGCGATTACCCTTAAAAACAATCTTTTCCAGGGATGATTTTTCTTCAACCCGAAAAACAATACGCACACCCTTTTCTGTATCCTCGACATCCGCGCTAACGTCTTTGAATAAACCGGTAGTATAAAGTCTTTTTATATCGTCACTAAGTGTATTCGGAGAAAGCGGTTGACCAATCTTAGTTTTTAACTGAGAAAGAATTGTTTGCTCGCTAACAACCTGATTATTTTTAACCGCTATTTCACGAACAATCTGCTCGGCCGGCTGCGCGAACACATTCCCGATGAATAAACAATATATCGCAATCGCTGCAATTATTTTTTTTGTCATCTTCTTATTCTTCTCTTTCTGTGTAATTTTCAAATCGGCTAAACTCTTTTAAAAATGTCATTTTTTTGTTACCTACCGGTCCATTTCTTTGCTTCGCAATAATAACTTCCGCCATCCCTTTATTTTCCTCTGTCGGGTTATAATATTCTTCGCGAAACAAAAGCATAACTACATCAGCGTCCTGCTCAATTGCCCCGGAATCACGCAAATCGGAAAGTCTCGGTCTAAATCCTTCTCTTTGTTCGGTAGCACGAGAAAGCTGACTAATCGCAATTAGGGGAACATTAATTTCTCTGGCTAAAGCTTTTAACGAACGGGAAATATCCGAGATTTCCTGCTGTCGTCCTTGCGAATATCCTGCTGATGCCTGCATTAACTGTAAATAATCAAGAATAATAAAACCGATATCATGCTGGGCTTTTAAACGGCGCGCCTTAGCTCTTAACTCCAAAACAGTTATGCTGGGAGTATCATCAATAAATAACGGCGCCTGAGAGATCTTTCCAGCAGCGGTAACTAATCTGCCCCAATCCTGCTGAGCCAAAAACCCGGTGCGAACACCCTGCATATTTACCCGTGCATGAGAACAAAGTATTCTTTGCACTAAAGACTCTTTGGACATTTCCAAACTAAAAATTGCCGTAGGGACTTTTTCAACCAAAGCAGCATGTTCAGCAAAACCGCACATAAGTGCACTCTTGCCCATTGACGGTCTGCCCGCGACAATGATAAGATCTGCTTTTTGGAATCCAGCAGTTATACGATCTAAATCTTCAAACCCCGTCGGGATACCGGTAACCTGAGTCTTTCTCTGGTATAATTTCTCAATCGTCTCGATAGTATCTTTTATGAGATCTTTAACACTGACAAAGCCGCCTTTGATTTTTGAATTACTTATTTCAAAAATCAATCTTTCCGCTTTATCCAGAAGAATATCTACTTCCTGGTCTGCTTCATAACCTTCGGAGATAATAGTTGTGGCAGTTGTAATTAAGCCTCTAAGTAATGCTTTTTCTTTGACTATCTTGGCATGATGCATTACATTTGCCGCGGTAGGCACAATATTCGCAAGTTCCGTAAGATAAACAGCTCCCCCGACATCCTCCAAACTGTTTTCTTTACGTAACTGATCTGTAAGTGTGATTAGATCAACCGGCTTATTCTCGTTAAACAGACTTAAGATGGCCGCATAAATTTTTCTATGATTATTTTTATAAAAGCAGGTCTCATTAAGAATTTCAACAACATTTATAATCGCATCTTCTTCAAGCAGCATAGACCCCAGCACCGCCATTTCTGCTTCTGTATTCTGCGGAGGAACCTTGTCTATAAGCGAGCTCGAAGAAAATTTTCTTTCTTTCTCCGGACTAAAAACTATTTTTTTACCACCCATACTTTAACCTGCTGTTTCACTTCCGGATGAAGTTTAACATCCACTTGGTAAACCCCTAAAGCCTTAATCGGCTCCTCTAACAGAATGTCTTTTTTATCTATGGTTATCCCTTCCTGCTCCAATGCTTTGGCAATATCAGCGTTAGTAACAGCACCATAGAGCTGCTCTTCGTGCGCCTGCATAACAATAGTACAGGACACATGCGCAATCTTTTTAGCAATCTCCTGCGCTGCCTGTTTTTCCTTTTCCATTTTTTTCATTTGCACACGCTTATATTCCTCAAATATCTTCAGATTTTTATTATTAGCTTCTAAAGCTTTTCCCTGAGGAATAAGGAAGTTGCGGGCATATCCGGATTTTACATCGACAATATCACCAATTTTGCCAATTTTTTTCACTTCTTCTTTTAAAACAACTTTCATATTAACCACTCCTTTAATGAGCGTATAATTTACGCTTCTGTCCGCCAAGCCTTATGGCGAAAAATAACCCCCCCACTGTGTAAAAAAAACGAACACTGGTATCGGGGTAATGACGTTATTCAGCAGCATACGGTAAAAGTGCTACATACCGCGCTCTTTTGATTGCCTGTGCTACTTTTCTTTGATGCTTAGCACAAGTACCGCTGGCTCGGGAAGGAACAATCTTACCTCTCTCTGTTACAAACTTCGAAAGTCGATTAATATCCTTATAATCGATATCATCAACTTTTTCCGTACAGAACCGGCATACTCTTTTCTTTATAAAACCGGTTCTTTTTTTATCTTTTTTGCCTTTTTTTATTAATTTACTACCAGGTTTTTTTCCAAACATCTTGTTCTACTCCTTTATAATTATTTTTACTTAAAACGGAACTTCTTCACTATGTTTTTCCTCAAAAGCTAAATCATCAAAATCCGTAACTGGGATGGCATCAATCTGAGCTCTCACCCCGGCATCTGGGTCTGCCGAAGAAGAAGAGTCCTGTGTTTTTCCTTTGCCCAGAAACTGAACACTCTGCGCAATTACTTCAAGAGTGCTGCGTTTTGTCCCATCCGATGCCTGCCAAGAACGACTCTGGAGCCTGCCTTCAACAAATACCGGCCGTCCTTTAAATAAGTACTCGCTGCAAGTCTGTGCTAATTTACCCCAGCTAACTACCCGAACATAACAAACATCTTCCTTCTTCTCTCCGGATGCAGTATTAAAAACTCTACTCATGGCAATAGAAAAAGTAGTAACCGCTGATCCATTCGGAGCATAGCGAAGTTCCGGGTCTCTGGTGAGATTTCCCATTAACAATACTTTATTTAAATTAGCCATCTCTCCTCCTTAAGATTCTTTCCTTATAATTAAAGTTCTTAAAATTGAATCGTTAATTTTGAAGATGCCTTCAATTTTTTTAACAACATCAGGCTTCAGCTGAAAATCCATTAAATAGTATATCCCTTCAGCCTGTTTTTGAATAAGATAAGCTAATTTACGTTTACCCCAACTTTGAACCTGGCTTACCTCGCCTTTATTTTTGCTTATTACGCCTTTAATATCTTCGACTACTTTTTCCAATGTATCTTTGTCTAAAGCAGCTTTCAAAATAAAGACTCCTTCATAATTATTCATATTCTGAAATTTCCCTCCTCTTTTTGTTAAATCTGTTCATTGCACATTCCATACCTTCATCTAACCAACAGAAGACCGCTGCTTTTGCAGTTTTGACCATTTCTTTAGCATTAGCAACTGACGCTTTTCCTTTAAAAGAACTAAGGACATACCCCGACAAATCATCATAATCAGCATCTGTATCTATACCTAAACGCAATCTCGCGATATTATTTGTACCTAAATTTTCGATTATTGAATGCAGTCCATTATGTCCGCCGGCACTTCCCGAAGCTCTTAAGCGGACACTGCCAAGTTTAAGGCTAATATCATCAAAAACTATTAAAATATCATCGCTATTCAGGTTAAAATAATCAGCAAAGCTTTTGACCGCAATGCCGCTAAGATTCATATACGTAGCCGGCTTGACTAGAATAACACTCTTATCGGCATATTGATGTTTTGTCCATACAGAGTTAAACTTTTGTTTGTTTAAACTTATCTTTTCCTGCTTGGCAATTTCATCAATAACCCAGAAACCAGCATTATGCTTTGTGTTCTGATACCGGAGCCCTGGATTCCCTAACCCGACAATCAATTTCATATTTCAAGCCCCATATCAAGATTATTTTTTTTCGCTTCCCGCTGCTTCCTCTGGCTTCTTCTGTTTTATAACTTCCGGCTCTATTGCCCCAGGCGCGGCTTCTTCACTCTTTTCTTCTATCTGTTCCTTTTCTCTCTTCACTAATACAACAATCTGATCTCCATCGGTAATCGCAACAACATCATCGGGCAATTCCAATTCTTTTACATGAATAGCTTCTCCAATGTTTAAAGAAGTTACATCAATATTTATTTCATGCGGAATATTGGTAGGTAAACATTCAACTTCCAGTTCCCTTAATATGTGCTCTAAATTACCGCCTTCTTTAACTCCCGGACAATCTTCAGCTCCTTTGGTCACTAACGGCACATTAATCTTAATTTTTTCAGTAAGTTTTATCTGCTGAAAATCAATATGCAGCACACTTTGTTTTAGGGTATCATACTGTATTTCCTTAATAATAACATTTCTCTCTACAGTTGTGCCATCATTATTAATCTTCAGCTCAATAATCGCATTTTCACCATGCTGATGCACTAATTTTACAAATTCACGAAAATCAGTAGTAACATGTACCGAAGTTTTATCTTTTGAATAAATAACTCCGGGAATAAGCCCCTTACTTCTTAATTTTCTGGTAACAGATTTTCCTGCACCCTGCTTTATTTCCGCATTTAATATTGCACGTTCCACAGTATTTTTCCTCCTTTAATGAGACCTTAATTTACAGAACATAGTGATGTAAATTATTTGGTCGAATTAAATCCGCCAATCTTTGTGGCGGATCATCTCCACCTCGTTACCCGCCAAAAATCTTGGCGGGGTCTGATTCAGACTATGACTTATGTTCGCTTTGCTCCATAATTCATTTCTTCATCAGACGAACAAAGAACTTACTGATTCTTCATTATGAATACGTTTAATCGCTTCTGCCAGTAAACAGGCGACACTAAGCACTTTAATTTTAAAATGGCTCTTATTATCATCAAAGGGAATAGTATCGGTTACAACTACTTCCTCTAATTCACTCTTATCGATACGTTCTAATGCCGGCCCGGAAAATATACCATGCGTAACTCCGGCAATAACCCGTTTAGCACCTCTTTTCTTTATCGCATTTGCCGCTTCGGTTATCGAGCTGGCAGTAGCGACCATATCATCAATAATAATCACGGTTTTACCTTCAACTTCACCAAGAATATTCATAACCTCCGCATTTGATGTATCAATACGACGCTTATCCACTATACCTAAAGGTGTCTCCAGACGCCTGGCAAAAGCTCTGGCCATTTTAACTGCCCCGACATCAGGAGCAAACACTACCAAATCTTCTTTTTTATATTTTCTAAAATAGTCAATTAAAACCGGCGCCGCAAACAAATGATCCACCGGAATATCAAAAAATCCCTGGATCTGACCGGCATGTAAATCAACGGCAAGAATCCTGTTAACCCCGGCCGTAGTTAATAAATTAGCTACCAATTTAGCCGTGATCGGGACACGCGGCTGGTCTTTCCTGTCTTGACGAGCATATCCGTAAAAAGGGATTACCGCGGTAAGCCTTCCCGCAGAAGCTCGGGACAACGCATCCACTAATATCAACAACTCCATCAGGTTATCATTTGTCGGCGGACAAGTAGGCTGAATAATAAACACATCTTTACCGCGAACATTTTGGTTTATTTTTACCTGAATTTCTCCTTCACTAAACTGTCCGATTAATGCATCCCCTAAGGGGATTCCCAAAGCTTCACAAATATTTTTAGAAAGCTTAATATTCGCATTACCACTAAATACCATTAACTTTTCCTGCATATGCCTCTACCTAGCCTCTTTTTTCTTTTTCAATATTTTTGCTGGTATTCCCACAACCGTGGCCTTATCCGGGACATCCTTGTTCTTGGTAACTACCGTGCCGGCACCGGTTATGGCTTGTTTTCCTATTTTAACCGGCGCAACTAATATAGTTCCCGTACCGATAAAAGCGCCTGCTTCTATTATTGTTTTATTTTTATTCTTTCCGTCATAATTTGCCACGATCGTTCCGGCACCGATATTAACATTCTCTCCAACTTTTGTATCGCCGACATAACCTTGATGTTTTATCCGGGTATGCTTGCCGACTTCCGAACGGCTGATTTCAAGAAAATTCCCCAGGCAAACACCTTTGTCAATTTTACACCCCGATCGAATACGGCAAAACGGGCCAATAGAACAATCTTCACCTATTACAACATCTTTTTCTATAATTGTAAAAGGATAGATCACTGTGTCTTTGCCGATTTCTACTTTTTCATCAATATAAGTAGTCTTAGGATCGACAACCGTAACCCCCATATCAATAACACGTTCAAGAATCCTATATCTAAATATCTCATATGCCTTCGCCAGACCTAACTTTGAATTAACACCAATAATCTCATCATGATCGGTCGTTTCGACAGAATCGACACTCAATCCTTTTTTGCGTAACTCTTCGACAACATCAGTTAAATAGTATTCTTTCTTTTTATTATTAGGCTTAATTTTCTCTATCGCATCAAAAAGCTCCCGAGCATTAAAAACATACACACCGACATTAATTTCTTCTATGGCTTTTTGATAAACATCAGCATCATTTTCTTCAATGATTTTCAAAATACTTCCGGAATCATTACGAACTATTCTTCCATAACCTGTAGGATCTTTTGTTTTTACAGTCAACAATGTACAAGCCGCGCCATTTTCCGCATGCTTAGTAAGCAAACTTTTAATTGTTTCGGAGCTAATCAATGGAGTATCCCCATAGATCACCAATAACTGAGCATCTTTACTTTTTAAAATTGCCTCATCTTTAATCTGCCATACTGCATCCGCTGTCCCGAGAAGTTTTTTTTGCTGTAAACATTTAGCTGATTTACCTACATATTTCTCCACCATCTCAGACTTAAACCCGGTGATAACAAAAATACTACTAACTCCTGCATCCTGAACATTGTCCATCACATGTCCCAGCATCGGCTTGCTGCCTAACTTATGTAATATTTTCGGATAATTGGATTTCATTCTTGTGCCTTCTCCGGCCGCAAGAATTACCGCATTTAATTTTTTCATAATATTATATAGTTAATTGATTAAATAAGATTACATTATTATAGTTTTAAGCACATCCAGTTCTCTACCATCCGGCATAATTGAATTATTTAAAACTGCCCGGCATGGACTCGAACCATGAAAGTCAGCTCCAAAAGCTGATGTGTTGCCATTACACTACCGGGCAATAAACTTCTCTCTATACTCCAGCATCTGCTGCATCATTGAGAATTGATGCACTGGCTTGCCCATCATTACTATCAGCATCCTGCACAGGAGCATTCCTCACTTCTACATCATAAGCATCCAATACTTTTTTCTGAATATACTCTCTGCATTCAGGCGTAATCGGATGCGCTATATCTTTATGTTCTGTTTGACGATTATCATCCGGAGTAGACATGGTTTGAACCGGCTGTTCCAGTATCCCGGCACACTGGTTACAAAATTTACTCCTGACAACATTGCGATGTCCACACTTAGGACATGTGGCTTTCATTTTTGCAGATGGCATAGCGACAAAAAGACCTTTGCTTCCTTCTATAACTTTTACGTCTCTGACAACAAAGCAATTGTCAAAGGTAACGGTAGCATATGCTTTCAACTTTTTATTGCTGTCTTTATTCCGTAAAAACACTCTTACTTCTGTAACTTCCATCTTTAAATCACTCCTTTCCAAGGATGTATGTAGTTATAAACTTCTCACTACCAATACTTGCCCACTGTCCTGAAGTTTACGCTTAATGCGTATCGCCTCCTCTCTACTATTAATAATTCCAAAAATCACAGAACCGCTCCCAGACATTAAAACCGCCCGGACCCCCAGAGCGGATATTTTCTTTTTAATCTTTGCTAACCATTTGTATTTCCTGAAGGTTACACTTTCTAGACGATTAAATAAATATTTGCCGATTTCTTTTGAGTCTGATTTTTTCAAAGCATGAATTAGCAGTTTAACATCATTCTTTCTATTTGTCAAGTCTGACGAAAGGGCCTTAAAAACTTGTTTTGTAGAGACAAAAATTTCCGGAACAAATAACAATATCCAGAATTTTTTAAGCAATGTTACAGCTTTAAGACGGTCTCCCCGCCCCCTTCCTAAAGCAGCAGAATCCGGGATAAGAAATAGCGGGACATCCGCCCCCAGTTTTCTGCCAATTTTCAGCAATTCCTTCTGGGGCAGCCGCAAATCCCATAATTTATTAAGCCCGAGAAGAGCAGTTGCCGCGTCACTTGATCCTCCGCCCAGTCCGGCACCAATAGGAATATTTTTTATTATCTTTATCTGCACACCCTTTTTAACCTTAGCATACCTAGACATAAGTTCAGCCGCTTTGTATACCAAATTGCTGGAATCTTTAGGAATATGAGGATGGTTTGAGATAATCGCAATTCCCTGTTTAGCCTTTTCAAACTGAAGAATATCAAAAAGCCGCACCTTTAAAAAAAGTGTATTTAAGTTGTGATACCCGTCTTTTCTTCTTCCTACAACCTCAAGAAATAAATTAATTTTTGCCGGAGCACGAAGCGATAGCACAGGTCACTTTCCTTTTTGATCCTCTTAATATTATCGGGCAATTCGCGAATTGCCCCTACAGATTTAAAATTTTTGCTGCGGCTAGAGTAATATCTTCCGCCTGAAGATTATAGATCTTAAGCAGATCTTTAGGATCACCCGATTGTCCAAATCTATTCTTAACGCCAATTTTAACTATCGGCTTATCAAAAACACACCCGGAAAGCACACCTTCTATCGCACAGCCCAGGCCGCCAATAATAGAATGCTCTTCACAAACAATAACTCCTTTAACACTCTTAACCGCCGCTTTAATCACTCCGCTATTTAAAGGTTTAATTGTATGCATATTTATAACTTTACAATTAATACCCTTCCCGGCCAATACCTTCTGTGCCTCAAGGGCAGCTTGAATCATAAAACCACAAGCGAAAATGGCTAAGTCATCTCCCTCGGTTAAAGCATACGGCGTTCCAATCTCAAAATCCTGCTTACCTTCAATCGTAGGAAATTTGGAACGGCCTAAACGAATATATACCGGTCCTTTCATGCCGGCAGCAGCAATTACCGCAGCACGAGTTTCCGGCCCATCACAAGGAACGATTACGGTCATATTCGGAATTACCCGCATTATCGCAATATCTTCCAAAGCCTGATGTGTTGCCCCATCCGGGCCAACAGTAATACCGGCATGAGTTGCTACAATCTTTACATTCCTATTGCTATAACATATTGAATTTCGCACCTGATCCCAGGCTCTACCCGTAGCAAACATCGCAAAGGTAGAAGCAAAAACCGTTTTTCCACAACTTGCCAATCCCGCCGCCGATGCCATCATGTTTTGTTCGGCAACTCCAAAATTAAAGAATCTTTCCGGAAATTCCCGATTAAAAAGCGAGGTTCTTGTTGAGCCGGATAGATCCGCATCAAGAACAACAATTGAATCATCCTGCTTACCTAACTCCACCAATGTTTTTCCGTAAACATCCCGCTGATACAGCATCTCATTACTCATCAGACAACTCCTTTAACGCGATTTCCGCCTCTTCCTTGGTCGGCGCACGACCGTGGAAATCGACGACATTCTCCATAAACGATACATCTTTACCTTTAATAGTCTTAGCAATAATAATCGAAGGTTTACCCTTAACTTTTTCCGCTTCTTCAAATGCTTTAAGAATCTGCTCAATATTATGTCCATCAATAGAGATCACATGCCAGCCAAAAGCCTGCCACTTAGCCGCAATCGGTTCTAAACCCATAATTTCATCAATTCGTCCATCTATCTGAAATCCATTATTATCTAAAATTGCACACAGATTATCGCACTTAAAATGCGCTCCGGACATTGCCGCTTCCCAAACATTCCCTTCCTGTATTTCACCATCGCCTAAGAGACAGTAAACCCGGTAATCTTTTTTGTCGATCTTACCGGCTAAAGACATCCCTATCGAAACAGAAAGCCCTTGGCCTAATGAACCGCTGGCAACATCAATCCCGGGAATTTTGACATCCGGATGCCCCTGTAAAAGAGCTCCGGCCTGACGCAAACTCCATAACTCTTTTTTTGAAAAATATCCGCATTCAGACAGCACCGCATACCATAACGGACAACAATGGCCTTTAGACATATGGAATCTATCCCGGTCCGGCCACTGGGGATCCTGCGGGTTATGGTTCATTACTTTAAAAAATAAACATACTAGAATATCTGTCGCCGAGAGAGATCCTCCGGGATGACCGGAACCGGCCTTTTCCAACATTTGAACTATGAGACGTCTTATTAGCTTTGCCTTTTGCTTTAATTGTGGGATATCCACTTCAAACACTCCTTTGCTGAGAATTTTCTACTTTAAATAATTATTTAATTCTTTTTTTTCGATAGTCACAGATTCATTGTTTAATAAATTTCTCACTTCAACTCCATTAAAATCTTCAAACTTATAACTAGACAAAACCAGCGCTGCTTCTCTTAAGATATCCGGAGAAAAAGTTTCAAAAAATTTATTTTTCTCTGCGGTTATCAAAGAAAAAAAGAATAGCTTTTCCTGTTCAATATATTCCCCGGTAATTCTTACTTTAGAATAACCACTGTTTTCCGAAGCAAAGTTTAAACGCTGAGCAATCTGTCGAGCTAAAAAAACCGGCAGCGTAAGCTCTTCAACATTAAAATCATACGCCGCGGAATTCAAGTGTTTCGGGTTAAAATTAATCTGCCATAGAATCCTGCGGCGATATTCATCCTGACTAATCCAACTATTTATAAGCCGATGCACGTCTTCTACATATTTAATAAGAATAAGTTCTGCCGCCGTAGTTTTAATATCAGCGGCGACTACTGTAAAAAATGAAACCTCCGCATCAGTACTGAATATTATACGTGATGCAGCAGTGATCACTTTCTCTATCTTGTCTATAGCCCCCGGAAGAATTTCCATCTTTTCATCAAACAACTCTTCCAGCGGCAAAAAAACAACGAGTGTTTTCCCTACGAGCTTTGCCTGCGCATCTACTTGATACTCTTTTTTACAAATATCTTTAAGCGATTCTACAAACTTTTCTTTGGGATAAGTAGGCGCATTACACCCGGCACAACACATCAAAATTACAATTATAACGGCTATTAACCGCTTAAGCATGTGCATTTCTAATAGATTCTTTTCCATATTCCTTAAAGATCGCTTCTATATCATCAAATTCTAATTCGTCTTTTTCCAGCAATTCTTTCGCGAATCTATCTAATATGATCTTTTCTTTTATAAGAAGCTCTTCAACTTCTTTCGCACATTTTCTTAATATCTGATTTGTTTCTTCATTTAAACTGTCTTTTATTGTTTCGGAAAGCTGGGCATCAGGAACAACAGTATAATCCCCCATATGACCGGAAAGTCCCATGCCGTATTTCCATACCATCGTGTGGGCTATCCACATAGCATGCTTAAAATCCGAAGCAACTCCGTCAGAAGTCACGCCAAACCTTAGCTTCTCAGCTATATACCCGGCTAAGGCTACTTTTATATTCGCCAGCAATCTATCCGCGTTATTAGTAAATATTTCTTCACGCGGCTGATGGTAAACAACTCCCAAAGCAGTTCTTCGGGAAATTATTGATGCTTTAAAAACATCATCTGTAGGGTGAAGGATAAATAAAGAAACGAGATGTCCTGACTCATGATAAGCCACCATTTCTCTTTCCTGAACAGTCATCTTCCGTTTATGTTTGATACCTAATTCTATACGTTCCATAGCTTCACTTATTTCCCGGTAGCCGATAGTTTCCTTTTTCTTTCGGGTAGCAATAAGTGCGGCTTCCTTAACAATATTTTCAATATCCGCCGGAGTTTTATATACAGCGCTTCTGGCTAAACGGCCCACATCTAATCCTTCATCGCAGCGAACCTTGCTTAAATAAAATTTGAATAGTTCCTCCCGGCCGTCAAGATTCGGTTTATCAATGTATATTTTGCGATCAAAACGCCCCGGACGCAATAAAGCCGGGTCTAAAACCGATTCATCGGCATTTGTTGCCGCAATCACAATTACATTCAATTCCTTACTGTCTAAACCATCCATTTCTACCAACAGCTGGTTTAAAGTATTGTTAGTTTCCTGTCCGCCCATAAAGCTAAATGTTCTTGATCTTCCCACCGCATCTATTTCATCTATAAAAATAATGCACGCTCCTTCAAAACGTGCAAACCTTTTAGCTTTATTAAAAATTTTTCTAATTCTCTGCGCGCCTACACCGACAAAGATCTCCACAAATTCACTGCCGGCCATACTTAAAAAAGGAATCCCTGTTTCTGTAGCAATAGCTTTAGCCAGATATGTCTTGCCGCACCCCGGAGGCCCAACCATTAAAATACCCCGGAGCACTTTACCTCCGATTTTCTTAATCATGGCTCTGTCTTTTAGAAGCTCGACTAATTCCCGGGCTTCTTCTTTAGCCTCATCAATGCCCAGAACATCCGAAAACGGAACATTAAGATTTTTTACAGTCTGATGTTTCCTCTCGCCTTTACCGAATGAATTAGAAAACAACGATATATAAACCAATGCCGAAAAAACACCGCTAATTAATACGACAATCGCAAATAATGACATGTGCGCGAAAAGAGTGATCCTGCCGTATGATTCCATTTGTCCGATAAAAACAAATGCCGCAATAAGTAAAAAAACCAGAGTTGAAATAATCATAAGAACCATCCAAAAATCGCTAAAAAACAATCTGATTTTTTCTAAAAACATCAATTTCCTCATTTTTTCTCCATTTCCCCAAAAAGGTTATTTATTTTTTTCTGAACCTGGGGCTGCGCAGGATCTATCTCCAAAGACCGCTCCCACGCTCTCTTCGCCTCATCAAAAAAACCCTTTTCATGATACACATCACCGAGGTGATCATAAATTACCGCGTCAGTATCAAGAATTGTTACCGCTTTCTCAAGATATTTTAAAGCCTCATCAAACTTTCCCTGTTTATAATACACCCACCCCAACGAATCTATATAAGCGCCATTATCCGGCTCCAATACCACAGCTCGTTTAATTAGCCCGACTGCTTCTTCAAGATTTTGCTCTTTTTCCGCATACATATATCCCAGGTAATTGCAGGCATCGGAATTATTGGGATTAACTTCCAATGTTTTATGAAACTGTTCTGCCGCTAAATCTTGTTTTCCTTGTTTTTCATAAAGAGCACCCAGATAAAAATAAGCCATATCATCATCCGGAGTAAGAGCTATTGTTTTTTTATAATAATCTTCAGCTTCCGTAAAGTTTTCTTTAAGACTATTTGCTAGTCCTAATAAAAGAAACACATATGCTTTCCTTTTAACCAGCGGTTCGGCTCTTTGCAGCATTTCGATAGCTTCATCAGTCCGGTCGATTCTTAAGAGAATATGCGCTACTTCGAAATAAGCATCAACAATACGCGGGTTAATCTCCAAGACCTTATTAAATAACGCCAAAGCTTCTTCATTTTTTTTCTGTTCGGCAAACATCTGACCGAGCCGGAAATAGGCCAGCGGATTATCCGGTCTAATGCTAATTACCTGCTCGTAAACATTCTGCGACTTATCAATTTCCTTTTTTAATTCATAAACCAACCCCAGGCCTAGATAAGCCTCTAAATACTCCGGAGATAATTCGATTGCTTTTTCCAGGTTCTGTATTGCTTCATCATATTTATTGACTTGGCTATAGAGCATACCTAAATTAAAAAAAACATAAGGAATGTCTCCTTTTTTTCCAATAACTTGCTCATACAAAATAATTGCTTTTTCGATCTGCTGCTGCAAAATGTAAACATCAGCCAAGCTTAAAAAAGCCTGTTTATTATCTGCATCAATCTTTATAACTTCCTCATATAGGATAGTAGCTTGTGGAAAATCACCCAGTGTAGTATAAATCACCCCTAACAATAATCGCACTTGGATGTTTTTCGGCTCTAATTCCAACACCTTTTTCAATTGGGCCGTTGAGCGGGTAAAATCACCTTTTTTAAAATAAAGAGTCCCCAGCTTAACATAAATAGCAGACGACTCTTTATCATAATTGGAAGCAAGCTCAAATTCCTGCAAAGCTTTATCCAGCCGGTTTTGCCGCTCATACAATGATCCGCGCATATAATGCGTATATGCTTTTGAAGTCAGATCACTACGGCCGGGAAAATTGATTTTTTTTCCCGGCACATCGTGGGTATGATCACTTCTATTTATAACTTTATGGGACGCACACCCGCTGAAGATAAAAGAAACTATCGCTAAGGGAATCACTAACTGCAAAATTTCTTTATTTATCTTTTTCATTTTCAGGGTTGCCCTTTATTTATTCTTCTTGTGTCTATCCCTTCTTAATCTTTTCTTCCTTTTGTGCCTAGACATCTTTGCACGTTTTCTTTTTTTCCCGCAAGGCATATCTTTTTCTCCCCTTTCTATTATCGTAAACTTTATTTATAATTGATTTTTAAGGAACCACTTTAGTTAAATTATACTCAAAAATTGCTTCGGCTCCGGCTTTCTTCAACCGCGGGATCAACTCTCTGACTACCTTTTCGTCAGCAACTATTTCTATAGCATACCACCCCGGCCTAGTTAACATTGAAATCGTCGGATTTTTCATAGACGGGATAATTGAAAGAATTTTTTTTAGTTTATTCTCGCTCACATTTAATTTTAAGCCGACTTTTTCCTCGGCACGAATCGCCCCCTCAAGAAGCATGGCAATGTTTTCAATCTTGTCCTGCTTCCAGTGATCATTCCAAGCCGCTTTATTCGCGATCAGCTGTGTTGTTGATTGACAAATCGTATCAATAATCTTTAAATTATTTGCCCGCAAGCTTGACCCTGTCTCAGTCAGCTCAACAATAGCATCAACCAGCCGCGGCACTTTTGCTTCAGTTGACCCCCAGCTGAATTCCACTTCTGCCTTAACTTTATTTTTCTTAAGATAGTGTTTTGTAACATTAACAAGTTCCGTCGCGATAAGCTTCCCCTGCAACCCCCGAACTGACTTAATGTTAGAATTATTAGGCACAGCAAGAACCCAGCGGACCGGATTCATACCCTGCTTCGCGTACATAAGGTTAGCTACCACCTTAACTTTAGCATTATTCTCCAAAACCCAATCCGCACCGGTAATCCCACAATCCAGCACCCCGTTTTCAATATACCGGGGAAGTTCCTGAGCCCTGAGCAAGACTGTTTCAATTTCAACATCGTCAATATAAGGAAAGTACGACCGGGATGATACGGAAATTGAAAATCCGGCTTTTTTTAACATACGTATCGTAGCTTCCTGTAAACTTCCTTTAGGAAGACCTAATTTTAAAATATTTTTTTTCATTCTTTTCTCCATTTTCTTTGTTTTCCGTAAGATAGACTAGTCAAAGAAAAGATAGCATTACCTGTAAACTATTCAATTTTTCTTTTATTTTATCTGCTTATAAGTAAAATGTCAATACCAAGCAGCCTAGAGCAATTATCTAACCATCCCACCGCTTATGAATCCAGTTTACCCATTGCCCCGGATATTTAATAATATATTTCTCGATAACATTAATTGTGCGCTGCAGATTATCAGACATATCTTTCTTCTTGTCACCGCTGCTAGTTAACTCCACCGGAGGCTCAATCTTTAGAACATGTGTATTATTCGGATTTCTAACTATAAACATGGGCAAAATAACTGCTTGCGTTCGCATAGATATAGCTATCGGTCCATTGGCAACCATTGCTTTTCGGCCAAAAAATACTACCGGCTCCCCATAAGTTCCAAAATTTTGATCAAGTTCAAAAATAATAATCTCATTTCGCGATAATATACGCATACAGCGACGATAAAAAGCAACAATCGGACTATTAAAAATTATTCTCTGTCCGACTTGGCGACAAAATTTCAGGAACAGTTTTTCCAGTCTTTTATATCTCATATGCCGGGCCACAATATTAGCTTTATGCCCATCAATATTCAAACGTGTACCGACTAAAGAAAAGCTCCCTAAATGAGCGCTTACAACAATAACTCCTTTACCTTTTTTTAAAGCATCGTCGAGATGATTGCTGCCTTCGATGTCAATTAATTTCCGTATTTGTTCCGGCTTTAAATCCTTAAACTTAATTGTATCGAGTACAACATTTCCCATTGTTTTAAAACTTGCTTTAGCAATTTCTTTAACTCTTTTATCGCCAATCTCTGGGCCCAAAGCCAGGCGCAAATTACGCAATGCAAGTTTTCTGTTACGAACAGCACACCAATAATACAGGGAGCTCAAGACACTTCCCAACCAATCTACCGTCTTTTTCGGAGATACTTTAATCAAATATACACAGCACGTTAGCCCATAATAGCTGAACCAGGAAATGCATTCTCTTATAATTTTTTTCATCATAGCCTAAGTAGGATACTATAATTTAAGGAGTACGTCAATACATTTAGACTTGTCTATAAAACATAGTGAATTGTAACTCATAGTGCGACATTGTCAAGATTTTGATCACTGTTATTTTGAAAATGCTCTTTTACCATTTGCTTCGCTGTCTTATAACCATGAATTTTTCTCGGATAATTATTTATCCATTTTTCGATTTTTTT
>JBDRPX010000028.1:0-87589 GCA_043826565.1 Candidatus Omnitrophota bacterium | reverse complement strand
TATATTTTTGCCTTTTAATGCTACAATTTTCTTGCTCCATATGATCTCCTGTTTTTTGTTTTGTTTGTCACTTACAAAATAACAGGTTTCTTACGATCTGTGGAGCTTTTTCTTGTCGCACTTGTAATTACAATCTACACTGGTTTCAGGCAAGCAGGTAAGCAGCAACAGTATCATAGCATAATATCCCTTTATGACTTAGCTTATACTCACCTGCCTTATTAATGATCAGGCCTATTTGAACCAGGTATTCCAATGCCTGGATTAACTTTCCGGTAAATTTCCGGCCGCATTGCTTCTCAATCTTTGATAAATTCGCTCCTTCTTCTAATATCCTTAGCCGTAGTACCAATGTCTCTACTAACCGCTTAGCCAAAGATAGTTTTTCTGAATTATGCCTGGATATCCGGGATAAGGCAGCTTCTTTTATATATTTTTTGATATTTTTCTGTTTGCCAAACCTAAGGCCATCCTCATAGGAATACGCTCCCGCACCAACTCCGAAATATTCTTCATTTTTCCAATATATAAGATTATGTTGTGCCTGTTTTCCCAGCTTTGCGAAACTTGATATCTCATAATGAATATATCCTGCTTCTTTAAGTTTCTCACAGCCGGATGTATACATCCGGGCTTGAAGATCTTCACCCGCTGTCTTTAATGATTTCCTTATATTATAAAAAGGAGTACTCTTCTCTATCTTTAGATCATAAAAAGAAATATGATCTATGCCTAAAGCAAGAAACTGATCCAAATCCTTATGCCACTGCTTTAAAGTTTGTTCCGGAAGAGCGTACATCAAGTCAATGCTAAAACTATCAAATCCAGCCTTCTTCAATAAATCAATGGATGCTAAAGCGTCTTTACGGCTATGAATACGCCCCAAAACCTGTAAATATTTATCATTAAAAGACTGTACTCCCAAACTAATCCTGGTTACTCCGGATTGACGGCATAAAAGAAGTTTTTCATAATCAATTGTCGCCGGATTTGCTTCTAAAGTTACTTCCGCGCCTGTTTGAAAAGGAGCGTATTCTCTAATCTGCTCCATGATCCCCTGGATATCATTGCCGTTAAGTAATGACGGAGTTCCTCCGCCGAAATAAATACTTTTTATTTTATAACCGCGATTATTTTCTAAAGTTTTATGAATATCCGATTTTAATGCCTTAAGGTAGAAATTAATCTGTTCGGGATTTTTGAAAGTAATTGAATTGAAATCACAGTAAAGACATTTTTGCCGGCAAAAAGGGATATGAATATACAAACTAATAGCTTTCATCAATATTAATCTTTTTATGTTTTCCTATACGCTCTACGCTATACGCTATTTTATTAATTCCGCCTTCCAATCTCTTTCCAAGACTTCGATATCTACATATAATGCTTTTTTTACAGCTTTATACATATTCATACCTTTTCCCAGGTAAACCAATAGCGTCCGCAAATCATAGAGTGAAGTTCTTTTAATAAGATAAGTCACAAAAGATTCCGACTGAGTATAAACCATTTGCAGCCGATACGGAGAACACTGGTTAAGACGGGATAGATCCATATTGGAAAGTTCTTCAATACTAAAAATAGTACCTTTGCGGGCAGCTTTTAATAATTCTTTTCTCCGTTCTTTACGATGCTCCGGTTTAATAAACTGCTTTGCCTGGTACTCAGCTAAGCCTTCATTCAGCCAAAGCGGAACATTATCGTGGCCTAATATACGCACTAAAACATGTGTATATTCATGATACAATACTGCTTTCATTAGAAGAGTATTTTCGCCCAGATGTTCACCAAGACGTATCTTACCATCATAGACCCCGCTAGCCCAATCCGGAAAATAATCCAGCTGCTGCAATTTTGAATCCGGATATATGATAACCGGAACTATGTTATTAGGATAAACATCCAAGTCCTGGCCGACATCCCGATACGCATTACGCAGAATCTGCGCGGCACTATCAGCCATCTCCATTTTTTCCAGACCCTCAAATTTCAGTTTAAAGTTTTCAATTTCCTGGTAATTAAAGCTGCCCTCTAAGTCCTTTTCCTGTTTAAGCTTTTCTAAACGCAATTTTACTTCATAAAGGCTGGGATTTAATTCCAGGGATTTTTTCCATTCATTTTCCGCCAGAATATAATTATCCTTTTTATAGGCTATTTCTCCGGAAAGCACATATATGTAAGCTTCTTCCGGATTAAATTCTTTGGCCAGGCGTAAAAAGCCGTCAGCATTTTCATACTCATTGTTATCAAATGCATTATAGGCAAGATTCAGATAAACCGCAGCAATATTCTTTTTGATCTGCGGCTGATCCGGAGCATACTCAAGCGCACGATCCAGCTTGCTCAATGCGTCTCGAAATCTTTTCAAATCTTTTAATTCCAGAGCGTAGGAATTATACAGTTTAGCTAAGGCCGTTTTTACAATCTCTTCTTCCGGCGCCAATTCATAAGCCGCCTCTTCCTGATCAATTGCTTTAAGCCACTCCCCTTCTTCGGAAAGCTGCATCGCATAATTATGATGTAAAATGCTTAATTCACTCTTAAGGCGAGGGTCATACGGATTGATCTTAAACAGTTCCTGGTGCTGCTTGATCAGCTTTTCATAATCTGCTTCATCCAATGTAGTCTGCGCACGGGAAAAACTGATCCATAAAAAAAACAAAACTAAGATAAAAAAAATTTGCCCGGATATTTTTCTGCTCAATATATCATCCTAATTTGTTTAACTATTGTCTGAGAGTATCAAAGGTAATTAAATCCGCGCCGGCATCAAATATATCCTTTATTGCTTTTTCCGAATCATCAGAGTTTATATTGACACCTTTTATCGCATCCATTAACACCGCCACTTGAAATCCGCTGTTTAGCGCGTCAAGAACTGTAAATTTAACGCAATAATCAGTAGCTAATCCTCCGATAAAAAGCTTTTTAACTCCATGTTTTTTCAGTCTATCCAATAAACTATTATTCTCCGGATCCAAGGACTGAAATGCCGAATAACTGTCCTTTGCCGGATCCATTCCTTTAGATAAAACTATAACTGTATCCGGAAGCCTTAAGTCAGGGTGGAATTGAGCGCCGAAAGTTTCCTGCACACAATGAACCGGCCAGATACCGCCAAATTGCTTAAAATGCTGTGTTTGCGCAGAATGCCAATCCCGCGAGGCAATTATCAAAAGACCCTTATCTTTAAAAGCACCTATATAATCATTAAGGATCGGAATTATTTTATCACCGCCAGGAATTCCTAAGGCCCCTCCCGGACAAAAATCATTTTGCACATCGACAAGCAATAAAGCATCTCCCGGATTCATTAGAGCCCCCTATAGCCGCTTAATTTTACCCCTCAGGATTAATCGAATTGTTCTTTTTCTACCCCGCACATCGGACAGGTCCAGGAATCAGGCAATTCTTCAAATTCGACATGGTCATTCTTCGCCGGGTCATATGTATATCCGCAAACCCCGCATTTAAACTTTGCCATTTGATTTTCTCCTTATTTTTAAAAATAAGTTACTACTTACCCATTATCTCAGATAATAAAGCTTTATGCTTTTCTTCTTCCCCAATAATATCCCGCAAAGTTGTTTTCGTCTGTTCGCAAGTTACATTCTGAGTGCAAAGAGCATAAAATTTTATTGTTTTATCTTCAATGATAATTCCCAGTTTTAATGCTTTTTTAATATCTTTTAATATTTGATCTAAATCTGCCATGCTCTGGTATGGCTGAAAAATACCATAATCTAAACTGCTTAACAAATCATCATCTTCATTAACATCTTCTTTTTCTTTACCAATTTCATCCAAGCAGCCTTCAAAGAACTTCAAATGTTTTTTTTCTTCACTAATCAGAAATTCCAATGTTTTTTTTGCTGCTTCATCTGTTTGCTTATCGGCAATACCTTTATAAAACAATATCCCGTCTTTTTCTATTCTACAGGCAATTGTATACGCTTCCCGCGCGTCAAATTCCGTAATCTCGAGCACTCCGTCTTTTTCACTAATCTTCATTCTTTCAAACCCCTTTCCGTAAGATAGTCTGCAATGAAATAAGTATAACAAATTGATCAGAGCAACGTCAATACAATCATTTAATGACAATTAATCGAAAAAATACTCGCCGGATAAACTGTCCAGTCTCCGTAACGCTCATTTATCGCATCCTGCGCGCCCTGGATATTCGCCCTTTTCTCCTGTTCATTAAAAAGAAATCCCTTCGTCGGCAAAGTTAAGTTCCGGGCCGTTACCCCCAACGCTCTTACGGCTTTATTATTCTGATACAATGAATTCAATATAAAAACCGCCCTTTGATATAAGGCATAGGAATCATTTGTCGGCGCTTTAAAATTTTTTTCTTTACCGATAAAGGACATGTCCGGATTTCTGAGATAAACATGCAGAGTAATTGACTCTAAATTGTTCTGGCGAAGCCGGGAACCGACCATTTCGCATAATAAACGCAGCCAGGACTCTATATTTGCGCGGCCGTAGATATCCTGCGGTAAAGTATAAGAGTGTCCCACGGATTTCTGCAATTCGCGTTTTTGCGCATACCAATGCACTTGGTCAGCATCCTCTTCCGGATGCGCTACCGCATGCATCCATAATCCTAACTTACCAAACCGTTCTAAAAAAAATTCCGATGGATACTCTGCCAGATCAGTAAATGAATATATGGAAAGACCATGCAAACGTTCGGTAAGCTTCTTCCCGATACCGGGGATCTTTTCTACGGCCAGATCCGCTAAAATAATCGGGATATCCTTTTCTTCCATAATAACCAACCCATCCGGCTTATTAAGCTTCGCTGCTATTTTAGACATTATCCGGTTTATGGAAATTCCTACTGACCCGGTAATACCGAGAATATTCCTAATCGAATCTTTTATTTGCTTGGCCAATTCCAAATAAGAACCAAATATCTTATCAATTCCGGTAATATCCAGATAAAACTCATCTACGGAAGCCTGTTCTACCTGCGGACTGTAATTTTTAAGAAGCTCAAATATCTGTTGGGAAACATATAAATATTTAGCGGAATCCGCAGTCACAAATTCCGCTTGCGGACAAATGCGGAAAGCTTCTTTACAGCTCATCCCAGAATCAACTCCCATTTTTTTTGCTTCATAGGAAGCCGCGCACACCACGGTCCGGCGTTTATCCTGCCGGCCTCCGACGATCAAAGGTTTACCCCGAAGCCGCGGATTCGCCGCCTGCTCAACAGAAGCAAAAAAAGCATCCATATCTAAATGTAATATATATTTTTTCATGATTTATTCTGAAAATTGAGTATTGAAAATTGATTATTGTGTATTGGATATCAGCCAATCAGCCTTTTATGTAGAATAGCAATGATATGTTAACATATGTATTTTGGAACGATTTACGATTTTAGCTAAAAAATGACGTTAATAAAATCGTCGAGCCCGTTAGGCCGGGAGGCGATTTTTAGACATTTTTTAGCGTTCTTTAGAAAAATCGTACCTTAGTGGAAAAATCTATATGTTAACAATATTATAACTTATATTTATAAACACCACTTTATTAAACTACATTTCTTAATGGCATCTAGTATCCATCTTCTATAATCAATCTCCAACGCAAACTTTGCGAACTGAAACACATTGTATATACAGACTCCTGCTCATCGGTAATATTAAAAAGATAAAATAGGTCTCTGCCCTTTTTCTCTTTCCAGACAAACTGAACTGCCTTAATTATGTGTTTGCGATTACCAAAAAAGAAACATACCGGGTAAAACCGCTTCTGTTTAAAATTAACAACAACATCAATCGGCTCTCCCGGTAATGATCCCTCCTGAGGAAGGGGGCGATCCCAACGTGCGTGGGGATTAAACATACTTTCTTACTGCTGTAATAACTTTTCCGATTATTTGCGAATTCTCATTCAACGGAATTATCTGATAGTTTTTATTTTCCGGCTGCAGATAAAAATAATCATTTTTACTCTTAAGTGTTTTGACCGTAACCTCTCCATCTATCCGGCAGACCACAATATCTCCATCATTGGCAACCGGCTGTTTTTTTACCAACACCAAGTCATCAGGCATGATCCCTACGCCGATCATACTATCGCCATAAACTCTTAAGAAAAATATTTCATCTTTCTGAGCAAATAATTTATCCACATTAAAATAGTCTTCGACATTTTCTACGGCCAATACCGGAACACCCGCCGGAACCCGGCCGATAATCGGGATATTAAACATTGCTCTTTCCGTTAATTCAATCGCGCGGGATTTTTTTTCCGAAAGAATAATATATCCTTTCTTAACCAGGCCTTTAAGATAATCCCTCACCGTTCCCGTAGACGAAACCTTAAACTCAGCGGCAATTTCCCGAAGTGTTGGCGGTAACCCGCTGCGTATGCGTTTTCGTAAAAACGTCAATACATCCTTTTGTTTTTCTGTTAACATCATTCCCCCTCTCCTTATATATAGAGTAATTTTAACCCTAAAATACAAATACCACACATGTGTGTGGTATGTCAAGAAAAAATATATTACTCTTTATGCCTTTGTATTTATATCGACTCGAGAATCAGTTCTCCTATTAAAATCTCCGGATTTTTCCTTAAAACAAAATCCTCAAAAAATATTCCCGGATAAAGCGCGGCAAATCCCTCTGTAACAACAAAGCCGCGCAAAGCTTCATATACTTCCGGATGCCGGCAGACACCGGTAGAAAACAATTCCGAGCGCCATTTCTCAAACGTATTAAAAAAATCTTTGCTCAGTTCCCTCTGCTGATAAGGCCGGTCATCGGCCATAAACGCATCACAAATATCCGCCCAGAAAATAATCTCCGCAAGCTGCCGCAGGCGGCTATCCTCAATTTTTTCCGGAGTATGATGATACCTTATTAACTGGCTGACTTCATCGGAAACATCAATACCCAACTCGTTTAATATATTTATGGAATGCTCTGCATGCCTATTGATAATAATTCTTTCACCGTTAGGAGCCTTTCGGGGATATATTTCATTCGAAGAAACAATCGCCCATAAATCTTCACTATATAGTTTTCCCAGATCATGCATAAAAAAAGCATTAAGCACTATTGCTTTATCTTTCTTACTCAGCCCCATTCTATCCGCGACATTTTCTACTATTGCCGCACCCCGGCGGATATGATTGATCAGCCACCCCATATTTCCCTGCAGCTTCCTCCGCTCATAAACCTTACCGTACAACGCAGAAATATCATCATAATCATATTTATCTCTCTGCCTTATACCCTCCACACCCGCAACATCCTGAACTTGTTCCGGATTCAATAAGCCGTCTATTACCTGCATTGTCCGCTCTACTGCTCCGCGGTTTTCCTGAAGTACCTGATGCGCGGCATTACCATATTCAACACGCAGGCGGCTGTCGGAAAATAAACGTTCTAACGCGGCATATAACTCTGTTTCGTCCGCTACCTGTATGGCCGCATTTCTTTTAAACATCAAACTGGTCATTGTCGCAAAATGTTCCATGTTCGGGCCGAAAACCACCGGTTTAGCAAAGTTAGCCGGTTCTAAGGGATTATGCCCTCCATGCTGCTTTCCAAAACTATTCCCGATAATCGCTACTGAACAAATACTGTAAAACTGACGCAATTCCCCTACCGTATCCAGAACCACAATATCCGGCGACGGAGAACTAAAAGAACGATCCGCGGCTAATTCTGTTTTTCTGAGGCATCTAAACCGCTTCGGCACTGCCGCCATTGTTTCCTCCACTGTATCCATCCGCCGGGGCGCGAGAATTAAAACTAAATCCGGATATTTCTGTTTCAATTTTTCATAAGCCCGGATTATTATTTCCGGTTCTCCCGGCCAGGTACTGCCGGCTAATAAAACCGGAGTATTGTTATTTATTCCCAAAAGATTCCTTAATTGTTCCTGTTGACTCTCAGAAACCGTTATTGAAGAAGTATCAAATTTTATATCTCCGGCTACTTGTACCTGGGAAACCGGTAACCCATCGTTGCGAATCTGTTGAAGTTCTGCCTGATCCCGCACAAGAAGTACATCAATATTGCCAAACAATTCATCCGGATATGCCCGATAGGAAACTCTATCAATAAAAGAATGCGCCAGTCCGTTGACCACAATAACCTTTCCGCCTTTTTGTTTAATCGCTTTAAACCATTCCGGAACAGAACGCCCGGGGCCTTCGATCATGATGAACAATTCCACATTAATGCTTTTAAAAAAACCCGGCCTAAGTACCGGCATTCCGTAAGAAGTATACACTACCTTAACTCCGGGAAATTTATTTTTAGCGTATTCAACACCCATCTTATAAGGAGAAGAGAGTACTAGTTTATGTCCGGGATATTTTTTTTGCAGGTCACGTACTAATGATTCGGCGATATTCCACTCTCCAACATCGATCCCATTAATCCAGATGATCTTTTCCCCGGCTAATTCCCGGGAAAGTTCACCCTGATAATTAAACCACCGGCTTATCCTTTTAAAAGAGATCTCCTCTAAAAAACCTTTGAAATGCACATCTCTTAATTTTCTGGCAACCAGCATCTGCCAATATAAAAATTTCGCGACATATCCATCCGGCAGTTTACGCAGAACAGCTTCAACTATACGCTTAACCAGAACTTCAGTTTTCCCCCTTAATTTCTCCACCTTTGCCCCGACTTTTTTAACATTATTCAGGGGAAGCCGTTGTGAATTATTTCCGCTTTTATCAGTAAACGCTCTTTGGAAACCCGAATTGCTAATTCCTAAGGAAGGCGCCAGATTAACCTGTGTCCGGCGCGGCACATCAATGATTTCCGGGGCCGCGAAAGCAATGCTGCCTATCACCAGTGCCTGCACCAGCAAAATTATTATTATGTGGTTTATTTTTTTATATATTTTCATAATTTTAATTTAATTATTATTTAACTAACTTAAACATCTTAAACATGTTACAATAAGTTTTCATGAATTAGAAAAGGTTTTAAAGTATACCATATTGACGGGGTTTTTGCAAATAAATCCATAGCCAGAACCAGCTATAAATAAACATGTTATGATTAAAAATGCTCCTCGGTTTATCCGGACGGCTATTCGCCGGTAAAGACAGGATATCTTCTAACAAAATGCATATTTTTATTCAGGGGATTTTTCACTGTTCATGGTACGCATGATCGAGATCATTTTTTGCAGAGATTTGAGATTATCCGCGCACTTGGGGCAGCTCTTAAGATGTTTTTCCATGGATCGCTGCTGTGATTTGGCCAATTGCTCGTCCAGAAACTGGGCCAATGATTTTTTACACTTTTTACAATCCATAAGTTTTTTATTTATTTTATTACTGAATATTGAGTATTGAAAATTGAGAATAGTAATAAACCGAACTTCGGCATAGTTTTATTTTTTCTTGCGACTTGTAACTTGAGACTTGTGACTTTTATCTTGTATCTGTTTTTCCCATCAGCTATTAACCATAAGCTATAAGCCAAGTTTCCTATTACACTCCCGGTTGCACTTCACTTTGTTCGTGGAACCTCTCAGGATGTCCTATTATTATGTTCCCGGTTTGCCCAGCAGCTTAAACATTTTCTTTTTATAAGCTTCTACGCCCGGCTGGTTAAACGGATTCACGCCGCTAAGTAATCCGGACATCGCGATCGCCTTTTCGAATAAATAAAATAATTGCCCCAGAGAATAGGCATTACGTGAAGGTATTTCAATGGTCATATTCGGCACTTCTCCGTCATAATGCGCACTGGCAGTGGCCTCATAAGCCTTACGATTGACAAATTCAATATCCTTACCCGCCAAATAGTTTAAACCGTCCAGATTTTCTTTGTCTTTGGGAATACTGCATTTTGCCGAAGTTTTATTTATGACCATAAATGTTTCAAATATATTACGTTGTCCTTCCTGAATTATCTGCCCTAAAGAATGCAGATCTGTAGTAAAATCACATGATGCCGGAAAAACCCCCTTATTATCCTTGCCTTCACTTTCGCCAAAAAGCTGTTTCCACCATTCCGAGATATAATGAAGCGCTGGATGGAAAGATGATAATATCTCAATAACTTTTCCTTTTTTATAAAGAATATGTCTTATCGCCGCGTATTGATATGCCGGATTATTGCGCAAGGTTAAACTATTGCATTTTTTTTCAAAATCAGCCGCACCTTTTAAAAGCTCGCGAATATTGATCCCGGCTACAGCAATCGGTAAAAGCCCCACCGGAGTAAGCACAGAAAACCTGCCGCCCACATCATCCGGAATCACAAAAGTTTTAAATCCTTCATCCTTGGCTAATTTAAGTAAAGCTCCCTTTGATTGGTCCGTCGTGCAAATAATCCTGTCTTTTAATTTCTTTTTACCATAGAGCTTTTCCATATACTGCTTAATGATCCTGAATACTACCGCAGTCTCAGTAGTTGTGCCTGATTTTGATATTACATTAACCACGATCTTTTTGTTCTTTAATACGCTAAATAGATCCGCGAGATAATCCGCACTTAAATTATGTCCGGCAAAATAAATCTTCGGTTTTTCCGTATTCAGTTCATTAGCAAATGTCGGTTTTAAAAATTCTATAGCCGCTTTAGCTCCCAGATATGACCCGCCAATCCCCAGGCAGACAAAAGCATCGGCCTGTTTTCTTATCTTTTTTGCGGTTTGCTCGATATCCTTGATCAGCGCTGCCGGTAATTTAGAAGGCAAATCCAGCCAGCCTAAGTAGTCATTGCCCGGACACTGCTTTTTCATAAGGGCATGGTGAATTAATTTCATCGGACGAAATACAGATTCAATTTCTTTATTTGAAGCAAATGATTTAATATTTTTAGTTACTAACTTCACATCTTCCATTATTACTCTCCCCAAGTACGAACTTCTTTATTTATATAAATACTGGATGTGATCGGATCAAGAATTGTTTTAAGGAAATAGCTTACGTCGGAAATAACCTTACTCGGCACATAAACGATATCTTCAGATTCAAGAACGACATTCTCAATACTTTCACCTTTATACAAAGCCCGGGTAAGATTAAGCTTTTTGGGCACAGGCTGATCCACACCGCCTTTGACCAAAATCACACTTTTCAGCACCGCTTCTTTGGTAAATCCCCCGGCCATGCCGATAGCTTCTAAAATCGTCCTGCGGCCGGTAACCTCATACACTCCCGGGTCATGCACTTCTCCTAAAACAATGACTTTTTCCCCACCCATTTTTTTTATGTAAACAGATACCTGAGGATAACGGATATATTCTTGAAGAGCTTCGGTTAAATTATTCTTAAACTGTTCAATCGTAAGCCCGGCAGCTTTCATATCTCCAATAAGCGCAAAAGATATCTTACCATCCGGACGCACAATCGTTTCTCTATCAAGATCCGCGTTTTCCCATACCGAAACAACCAGCTCATCACCCGCTCCGATAGTATATTCAATAACCGGTTTCTTTTTAGGCACAGTATCTTCTTTTTTATCTTCTGCCTTAAGTTCGATCACTTTCGTCTGTTTTTTAATCACTTCTGTTTTTTTTTCTAAAACAGCCGGCTTTTCGGCTTCGTTTTTTTTAAGCAATTCTTTGGCTTGGCTAAATTCTTCCTGGGCTTGATCATATTTGCCTTGATGATATAAAATCAACCCCTTTTGGTAATGCGCGTCAGCTTCCATTTTAAAATCTTGTGCCGGACAAATTCCCCCCGCAGAAAGGATAGATACCATCATCGTAACAGTAATATATTTCTTAACTTTCCTGATCATTCCATCACCATAACTCTATTCGATAAACTTATATTTAATCTGTGTAATCTGTATTCAATCGATGTAATCATTATTTATTTACCTAATAAGACTTCAATTTCCTTTTTTAATCTCTCCGCTTCTTCATGGCTTTTTTTGCTATCTTCGGCTGTTATTGTACGATATGAAAGGTTTTCCTGCAAAGTCGAATTCAGGCGCGTCGACCGCGAGAGATCCTCTAAGGTTCTCTTCTGACGTTCTGCAACATCTTTAAGTTCCCGCTGGGCCATGGAATACTCCTGCTGGACCCTTAACATTTCCCTTTTTAAGTTTGCGATTTCTTCATTCTTATCATCTAATTCGGATTCGCGCCGCGTCAGAAGTGTCGTAACCTGGACCACCTGGCTCTTTAAATTAATATATAGAGAATTCATATCTTCATACTTTTGCTTTTCGTATTGTAACTGCGTCTCAAGTTTAGCTTTGACCTGGACAAGATCCGCGATCTGACCGGAAGTTTCTCCGGTTCCCGAGAAAGCCGCGCCGCCCTTAATCATACTTAACTCCTGCTCTAAACCAACAATTCTTTGCTTTGATTTCTCTATCTCCAATTCTTTTTGCATAAGAAGTTCCGAGAACTTAACTACTTGCGCCTTAGCGGTATCATAAAGAGCATACACCTTATTCAGTTTTTCCTGCATCGTACCCATATCATGGGCATCTAAGGCTCCTTCTTCCTGGTACTGCACCATTTCTCTCGGCAGAGTTCCGGTCACTTCAACTTTTGTCTTTCTCAGCTGAGCAATTTCTTTTTCTAAAGCATCTCTTTCATCTTCCCGCTGGGTAAGCTGTTTATCAAAACGCTTAAGCTTCTCTTCAAGCTCATCTGCAAATTTATCTTTTTCCCGGAGCCGGTCTTCGGCTCTATTAAGATTTGCCTGCAGAGTTTCTTTTTCCGCTCTGGCCATTTCCAGATTTTTTTTCAGATATTCGACTTCCTGGGAATTTTTCTTTTCTAATTCTGCTAACTGTTTCTCTTTCTCGGAAAGTTCCGCCTTAAGCTTGTTCAGCTTCTCTCCTAATCCGAGGGTAGGGTCTTTCTTCTTGGACATCCTTTCCTCAAGATTGGTGTATCTCAACTGGAGTTCTTGCTTTTTTTTCTCCAGCCGGGTAATTTGATTTTCCAAAACCTTGTTTTGACCGTGAGCTTCTGTGCCGTCTTTCTTCAGATTTACCACTTCATCATTTATTTTTTTGATTTCATTATTCAGTTTTACGATCTGCTCGGCCTTTTGCTCAAGCTGCGCATTTAATCCTTCAATTTCTTTCTCATACTTTCGCATAGCACTTCCGCTCTGCGCTTTTACCAATTCCTCCCTCACGGCTTTCAATTGATCTAAAGTCTTGGTGAATTCCTTGGTCAGATTACTAATGCGGTTATTTAAATTCAGGGTTGTTTGTTCTAATTGCTTTTTTTCCTGACTAATTTGTTTGAAGTCTTTATCAACACTGGAAAGTTTCTCCTGGGTCAGAGCAAGATTATCCTGAATATTTTTAACATTACTTAAGCCGGCAATCTCATTTTCTAATTTCTTCACCCGCACGACGTTAATCTCTTTTTCTGCCTCAAGCTGTTTTTTCAGGACATTTTTTTCTCCCGATAAAACAGTATAATTGTCTTTGAGTTCGCCCACATAATTGACTGTGATCATAAACCGCAGTAAAAGATACCCGCTGGCTACAAGTAGAGAGCAAAATAAAATAGTTATGATTTTATGGGATTTTTGCATATTTTAATCCTGAAGCTCATCAAAGCACTGTTTTATATAAATAGCGTAATTCTTTGATAAATCGACGCGCTTAGGTTTCGATAACTTTTGTTTATTGATATTATGAGTTATATCAATAATCGGCTTCAATGGCATTTTGGGATTTTGATTGACGACGATACCTATTTCCTTTGTATTTAACTCGACCAGTGTTCCCAGAGGAAACAAACCAATGGTATCGATTAAAACCTTTATTAAATTATATTCAAAACTACTTTTTTCTTTTATGATCATCTGGATAGCTTCATGCCCGCCGAATTTTGACCGATGCGGGCGGGAATGAACTAAAGCTTCATAAACATCAACCATCCCGATCAGTTTAGCGTCATCGGCAATCATATCTTTGCTTAACCCCTGCGGATATCCGGTGCCGTTGATCCGTTCATGCTCTTGATATATAACATCTAAAATCTTGAGATCCAATTTTCTCGCAAACTTTTTTAAGATATCCCTGCCTACGGCAGGATGACTTTTTATTTTTTCATATTCACTCTGTTCAAGCTTCCGCGGTTTATTTACAAGTGATTCAAACTTTAACTGGCCCAAATCATGAAGCAGCGCAGCCATCCCCAGTTTTTTAAGATGACCAAAATCACATTCTAAATTCAAACCGATCCTTAAGGCCAGAACACATACATTAATCGAATGTTGATAAACATACTCCTTTAATACCTCATAATCCCGAAAAAAAAGCCCCATCAAAGCTGAATCATCTTTTTTAAGCAATTCAATAATATTTTCGATCAGATTATCCGCGGCATCTATTAAATCATCTCTTTTTTCCGCCAGAGGTTCCATGATATCTTTTAGTAATGCTATTGCCGTTTCATATTTTCCGATGGCTTCATCACTGTCTATCGGTAAGACCGGCACCGCTTTTTCTTTTCCTGAAGACTTCTTGGGCAAAGTATCTTCCGGAGGATGTTTTTTCACCCTCCTGGCTATCTCTGCCTTTTTAGATTCCGGTGCTTTGGACGATTCAGGAACAGCAGGTTTGGGAGAAGGCCCCCCCCCCTCTTTATTTTTGCGTACTTTGGCTTTTTTTAAAATATCGGATATTTTCAGCATTCGGCATTCTTTTTGCTGCGATCAAACTGTTTAAACTATAGTTATTTTTTAAAAGGCTTCTTACCATTACTAATAAATGAGAAATCTTCTGATTTGCCCGGACTGACCTGAACACTTAATACCCCGCGCATATCATTTAACTTAGGATCAATTTCCCCTCTCCAGAAAATAACTTTTTCTCCGGCAGAAGTCTGCATTGTTTCCCAAACCACAGCCTCTTCCTCTTTTACATTCAACGTATAATTTGTTGCGCTAAATCCCTGATCCATATACGCTTGCGAATAAAAACGGTTTTCTTCAAAAACCAAAACATCAGACTTCTTTTTACCCTCGCCGGACATACGGATAAGGGTTATATCCCACATTGTATTATCCAATTGAGCTTTTTTCTTCTTTTTCAAAGCGCGTTCTTTATCCTGGACTTTTTCATCTTTTTTCTCAACTGCTTTTTCTTCAACCTTGGACTCAGTTTTTTGAATTTCCTGAACCTCTGTTTTTTCTGCCTTTTTTACCGTTTTGCTTTCCGCTTCCTCGGTTTTCTTTTTACCCAAAAAAGCATATCCGCTGTCTACTGCGGAAAACACGAAAACACACATTATTATCAGACCGTAAGTAATTGTTTTTTTCACTGCTTCCTCCCTTCCTCTTTTCCCCGACTTAATTAGTTTTTATTTAGTTATCTCTTTACCTTCCCAAGTCTCCCAGGTAAGAATATACCTCTTTACCCAGTCCACATCTTTATCCTCCTTTTTCGCCAAACTCAGATATTTTCGGAAATTATCAATTGCTTTGGGCCTATCCACATAGTGTTCCGCGTAAATATACCCTAAATTAAAATAAGCGTAAGTATCTTCAGGGTTAAGTTCTACAGCTTTTTCGAATTCCGCAATCGCCCGGGGATACTCTTTCCCCTTTGTGTAAAAGACCCCTAGGTTATAATGCATCAACGCCGTGCGCTTTAATAAAACTTTATTCTCCCGGGCAACTTCCGCGTACCGCTTCGGCTGCTGTTCTAGTTTTTTCTCAAAAGATTTGTTTTTCTTCTGCGCCTGGGCGTATTTATCTTTAAGCTCCTTTAACTGGCTGCGCAATACCTCCTCAATTGTCTCCATTTTTCCTGATTCTTCAGTAAGCGTTTTTACTCTTTTCTCTAAGCCGGCAATCTGTTTTTGCAATAGGCTATTATTCCTTTTTTCTTCACTGTTTTTTCTTTTGAGATCGTCTACTATTATATATCCAGCTTTGGATTTAGACAAAGACTTTCTCATATTATCTCTTTCTGCCTCAAACTGCAGCCGTTCAGATTCATGGTCATCTATCTGCGCTTTAAGCAGATTCATCCTATCTTGCAGATTTTGATTCTCATTCTGCAGCAGTTTTTTCTGGGTTTCCCACTGATTGCGCTCCATCTTCGTCTGATTTACCATCTCCTGAGCCTTGACGATCTCACTTTTATATTGCAAAAGCACTTTCATCTGAGCCCGTAAATTATCCCGGTCATTGGAGATGTCTTCATTTTCCTTACGCAGCTTTTCATACTCCGCCTTTATCTTCACATGATCATCCGCTGCTTGACTGAATACATTTCCGGGCATCGCCATGATACAACTTACAACAATTGTAATTATTAGTAGTCTCACTTTAGCCACCTTTTATTTTAATGGTTTTAAGTCGGGGTAAAATTCTTTATCTTCCTTATATTCCGGATATTCCTGGTACATCTTCTGCTCTAATGTTTTTTTCTGTTCTTTCTCATACTCTGTTAAATCCGATTCGTTAGTCATTAAATTATATTCCTGATATTTTTCATGTGATTTACTTCCAAAATCACGGTCATCGCCGGTGATCAACTCATCCCCTTCGATAATATGCGCGGTAACCATGATTAATAATTCATTACGTGATTTTCCTCGATCTTCAGTCTTAAATAAATTCCCCAAAAAAGGGATACTTCCCAGTATCGGCATGCGCCGGGAACTAGATGTCTCTTCCTCTCTGCGCAATCCTCCGACTACAACTGTTGCTCCATCCTTGACCATGACCGTAGTTTCCGCTGTGGAAGTATCAATGATCGGAATCTTGTTATTCTGCGCGGTTAACAATGTACCCACCACACTGCTTATCTCCGGTTTAATATTTAATGTTACATATCCCTGATCGTTAATCGTCGGAGTAATAAACAACTGCAAACCCACGTCAAGAAAAGTAACTTCTTCAGAAACTGTGGTTGTCGTCTGTCCGGCCGTAGTAACCGTAGTTATATATGCCTGCCGCTCGCCGACATGCACACGTGCCTGCTGATTATTCGTTACCGCCAGTTTTGGATTAGATAATATCTGCACATGCCCTAATGTTTTTAAATATTTTATCAATACATCATAATCACTCTCGCCGACAACTCCGACATGCATTTGTTCGGTCCCGACACTGCTCTGCCCGCTGGCATAATCCGTGGATGTTCCGCTAAACGGATATGACCCGACATATCCGGTATCGGCAAGCACCTGCTGTCTTGAGCGCCAAGTATCCACCGGACTGCCCACAGCCGCGACCGGGGTACTGCCCAGATACGTCGTGCTGTTACTGCCTTTTGAGAGCTCAAACAATCCTTCCCATTCCACGCCTTCACTAAGATTATCCGTAAGTTTTATCTGGATGATCCGGGCCTGGATCAAAACTTCTTTTGTCTTTTGATCTAAGCCTTCGATCAATTTGGCAATATTGTCCATACGTTCCGGTAAAGTCTGCACAATCACCTGATTCGTACGCTGATCCGCCCGGATAGACCCTACTTTTTTCTTATCCAGCTGTGACTTAAGCTGTTTTGCGACATCTTCTGCGTTGGCATACTTTAAATCAAACATCCGTACAGTACCTTTGCGCTCTAAGGATTTAATGGTCTTTCTTATTTCTTCTAATTTCTCCGGGGTATCCAAAACTAAAATCGTCCCGGAATCGTTCTCTATTAAAACTTTTCCGATTGTGCTTTTGATAGAATCAATTATTGAATACGCCTGTTCCGGTATTACATATTTAAGATGAAAGACCTCAAGATGCCTGCGGTCATCAAACGCCTGTCCATAGCGTTCCTTGTATTCTGTTTCCGTCATAACATTGTAAATACTTCCAATCTTATCATACGCCAGCCCGTTGGAACGGATAACCATTTCAAAAACATCATCAATCGGCGCATCTTTAATCATTAAGGTTATGCGTCCGGAAACCTGATTTGTCGGAACAATGTTAATCTCGGCCTTGGATGCTAAATATTTAAGCGCGTCTTTAATATCTATATCCCGCAACTCCAAAGATATCCGCTCTTTCGTTATCGCCAAATTTGAGATCATTCCATTAGCCGCGGGTACTGGCAAAGCGGCATATTCTTTATTCTCATCTGCCCGGCACACACTGCCGCATAAAGCCAGAGCAAAATATATTATCAGGATATTTAATTTCTGTTTTCTGTATTCTGTCATCTGTATTCTGTTTTTATTTACTTCCCCAGAGCAAAATATATTCTTTTGCCCGCTGAGAATCTTTATCATTAGGATCAAGCGACAGATAATGCCTAAAATGCATAACCGCACTGGATTCATCAACTAAATACTGCGAATAAATAACGCCCATATTATAATGGGTACTCGCGTCATTGGGATTATATTTTAAAGACTGTTTAAATTCCGCGATTGCCTGCGGATATTCCTGGCGCTGCGTATGAAAAACCCCTAAGTTATAATGTAAAGTAGAATTTTGTTTGCGTAATTGGGCGACATCACTTTCCAAAGTATTTAATTTCTGCGGAATTGTCTTTAACAACAACCCCAGCCGCTCATTTTCCGTTTCCATAGACTTGTTGTCCGCGCTCAGCTCGTCAATAGTTTTTGAGTATGTATTAAGAAGTTTAATCTGCTCTTGGACCCTTCCTTCTAATTTGCGCTGCTCTGAGTATACTTCTTTGATACGTTTTACATAAATATCGTAATCAGCTTTCATCGTATCATATTTCTCCTGGGAAGCCGCTAATTTACCCCGGAAATCTTCACAGCGGGCTAAGTATTTCTTTATATCCTTATCATATAAAGCATTCTTTTTCTCCAATTCTTTAGAAACTCTCTGGAACTCAGCCCTTTGACCATCAAGGTCTTTTCTCATATCGCGAACTTTCAACTGGCTTTCATTCTCATTATTCCGCATCATTTCCTGCAGGTCATTAAGCTGCTTCTTTTGAGAAGTTATCTGATCATTGCAATCATTAACAAGTTTTCGCAGCTCCTCTTTTTCTTTAAACAGCTTATAATTTTCTTCCTGGACTTTACCCAGTTCACTTGCTTTTTTATCTAATGATTTATTAAGATTCTCTAATTCATGTTTTACATAGGCAATTTCTTCCTCAGACATACCGACAGCTCCATCCGAAGCTCCGGAAGCCTTTTGCTGCGCTTCCAGCTGGACCATCCTGGCCAGAATCTGAAGTTTTTCCTGGATCAGATTATTACTCTGATTAAAAAGATCCTGCTTTTCTGATTTAAGATCATCTATTTGTTTGCGTAATTCCCGCTCCTGCTGCTTAGAGGAAAGATTTATCTGTTCAAGCTCATCCCGTTTATCTTTCAATGCTTGTTTATTCTGCGGGTCCTGAGTCTGCTGAACCACCCCGCCAAGCTGCTGATGCAGCAAAGTTACCTGTTTCTGGATATCATCCCGCAATGCCTGCAATTTTTTATCTCTTTCTTCTACCTGTTTTTCAAGATACTGACTTTTGCTCAAATAAACCTCTTTTTCATTGTGTAATTCTTCATATCTCTTTTTAAGATCCTGCTGCTCCTTCTGAAGATACTCTTGTTCCTTTTGCGCGACAGTCAAATTCTGTTTGCCATTCTTCAATAAAGACCCCTGCTTACCGATCTCCTCTTCAAAAACAGAAATATTAAGCAGCAGCTGTTTCTTTTCTTCGGCCAGAATATTATTCTGTTTACGAATATTTTCATTATCCAGTTTTTGCTTATCCAAACTAATATTAAGATCATTAATAAGCTTGTCTTTTTTAACCAGCATCTCTTTCTGCGCGGACATTAAATCATCTTTATCCTGAAGCTGTTTAGTATACTCCTTTAATTGGTCGGCATTTTGTCTTCTTAATTTCTCTTCTTTCTGCTCCTCATCAAAAAGCCTCTTTTGGAACTGGCCTCGTTCATTTTGCATATTATCATCAAATTCTTTTTGTTTTTTATGCATTTCCGCGCGAAAAGATTCAACCAGATTATCTTTTTTGGTATCCTCCTGCCTGAGGTCATTAATGGAATTATGTGCTTCTTTAAGCAGCCGGTCAAAGTCGCTTAATTGTTTTTGCAGATCATTGATCTCTAAATCTTTTGCTTTTAACGATTTTTCTTTGTCCTCTAGTATTCTCTTTTCTTCTTTCAGCTGGGTTTCTAAAGATATGATCTCTTCCTTTTTCCGGACAATTGTTTTTCCTCTCTCGTCTATTTCATTTTGCAATTTGTCTATCTGCGCCTTGTATGCTCCGACCTCATCAGCCTTTTTTTCTAATAATGCCTGCGATTTCTGTTTAAAATCCTGTTTTAGCTCTTCAAAATTCTTCTCTAATTCCTTTACCTCATCCTGGCTAAAACTTAAATCCTGCTGTTTTTTATCATACTCTTCCTTGAGCTGTTCATAAGCTTTTTTGTTATCATCTAATTCTTTGGCCAAAGCCGACATATTCTGTTCTATTGTCGCGACAATAGAAGATACCTGTGCCTGCGGTTTTTCCGGCGCGGATTGACCATATCCATTAACCGCAAAAACCATAAGTAATGCGGTAATGATCAGCATTCCCCCGGCAGGTAAACTTGCTCGATAAATACTTTTATTTTTTCTCATAATTTTAGTCCTTATCCCGTATCCCCTCATATACTTTGAACTTTTTAAAATTCATGCCCCCTAAATCACTTGGTACCGGCTGATAAGTTTCAATTTCTTTTTTCCTTCTTTCAAGCTCTTTATATTCCTGAGCTTCTTTTATCTCCGGAACCCCGATCTTCTTGCCTTCTTCCAAGACTAATACATCTCCGGTGATTACAATCGGCGTAATCATGATCAGCAATTCCGTAGTATATTTATTTTCTGATTTTTCCTTAAACAAGAAACCCAATATCGGGATTTTACTCAAGATCGGAACCCGCCTAACTGTCTGGGATACTTCTTCGCGGCGTAAACCTCCGATAATAACAGTCTTGCCTTCCTTGATCAAAACAGTTGTTTCGGCAAGTGAGGTATCCACGATCGGGATCCGGTTTTCCGTGGGAGTAATTAATACGTCCACCACACTGCTGATTTCCGTTTTGATCTGTAAATTGACAAACCCGTTCTCACTGATCGTCGGGATAACATGCATCTGAATTCCGATATCAATAAAATTTACATCTTCGGAAATAGTACTGGTTGACTGTCCGCTGGTCGTCGTAGTCGTAACATAAGCCTGACGTTCTCCCACATGGATACGCGCTTCCTGATTATTCGTTACCGCAATTTTAGGATTAGAAAGTATCTTAGCATTATTTTCTGTTTTTAAATAAGTTAGGACAGCATCGATATCGCTTGATCCGATAACCCCATAATGCAAATTATTTATACCCAGTGCCGAAGCTGCCGATGAATAATTGGAAGTTGTTCCGCTACTAGCATAGGACCCGGCATAGCCGACATCCTGATAAACTTGTTTTCGCGAACGCCAGGCATCGGTTGTTGCCTGAACAGCGCTAAAGGGAGACGACCCCAAATAAGTCAGCCCATCATCACCTCCGACCACCTCAGCAAGCCCTTCCCATCTTACCCCAACATTAAGTTCATCGCCGACTTTAACCTTTAAAACCTTAGCGTCAATTAAAACCTCTCTTGTTTTAGTATCCAAAGCTTTAATTAATTTTTCAATTTCCGTCATCCGGTCCGGCAAAGCCTGAACAACCACCCGGTTTGAACGAACATCCGCTTTGATCGAACCAACTTTTTTTTCATCAAGCCGGCTTTTTAACTGCTCCTCGACAACCGCGGCTTTGGCATAGTTTAGATCAAAAACTTTGACCAATGTTTCTCTTTCAAATCCCACGAGAGCCGCTTTCATCTGTTCAATTTTTCCCGGCGAATCCAGACATAAAACCGTACCTGATTCAGTATCGACTAATATCCGTCCGATTTCACTTTTAATAGTATCAAGCATGGCAAAGGCCTGTTCCGGAAGAGCGTATTGTAACCGGAACACTTCCACGACACGAACATCAGAAAACCTTTTTCCGTAAAGTGTCTTGTATTCCTCCTGGGTCATTACATTATAGATATCCCCGGTCTTATCATAGGCCAATCCGTTTGAACGCAGCATAATATCAAAAACATCTTTTACCGGAACATCCTCAACAACCAAGGTTACCCGGCCGCTGACCATTTTGGAAGTAATAATATTTAATCCGCTTTTTAAGGAAAAATATTTTAGGGCATCGTTAATATCTATTTGCCGCAGGTCTAAAGAAATCTTTCCATAGATACCTTCCGCTAAAGAAGTTACCTGCACCTGACTCGGCACAGGTAATATTGCCGAAGCAAGCTCCTCAGCCTGCGCTACTCTTGCGCAAGCCCCCAATAGTAACAGCGTTATAAGTCCCCCTATTTTTTTTCTCATTTCAATTCAAAAACTTCCCCTTCAAAACTCAAAATTACCATATCTTTTAAAATATCTTTTACCTGCATATCTTCAACTCCAGATCCTTTTTTGACAAAATATGTTTTATTAAGATTCCCGTTCTCAATAATAGCATCCGGCACCTCGCCCCAGGAAATCCCCACCAGTTTTAATCCTTGCACCATGCTCTGCAATTTAGAGATTTTTGGCTGAGTATCCTCTTTAAAATCCACCTTTTTCTTCGGAATATCTCCAAATTTAAAAAGATCCCGGTCAGTTACCTTTTGCAGATAGTAATCCTGCGGCTGCAGCAAAGAAACTATCTGTGCCGGTTCCGCGTTCGCGTTCGCGCCGAACTTAGGCACGGGAATTAATTGATCCTTATTTATACTAATAATTTCCATAGTTACATTTACTCCCAGCGCAATAACCAGAAGCACAACACAGCATTGCAAAAATACATTAAATTTCTTTACATCAAAAGCCTCGGCACGGCGGGGAGACTTTTTCCCCCGTTTAAACTTCTCCTTTAGAAAAGACATCCTTCCTCTTAAACTGCTGGGCGCGATAAATTTTTTGCTCTGCCGCAAAGTAGAAGCTATCGCCGACTCATCCTGTTTGCCTTCAATTATTTTTAATAAACGTTTTTCCGGAGAAGGATCTTTATTTACCATTTTAATTATTTTATAAACCTTTTGAGGTTATGCGACTACCGAAGGGTGCCTTATCCATTGCAGCCCTTGGCGCGTTTCTTCTTCAACCACTTCTTTGACCAATGATTCATCCACAACAAACTGGTTTTTCATAACCAACTGCTTAAGCAATTTATGACAAAGCATATTGATCCGGCGGGGATAACCTCCGGTGTGACGATGTATTTCTTTTATGGCCCGGTCAAGGAACAAATGTATATTTGACTGGTATCCGGCTTGACGCACGCGAAACTCGATCATCTGACGCACCTCTTCACCATCAAGCGGATTAAGAGTGTATTTGAAGCTGATCCGATCAATAAAATTAGGGATATTAATAATCTTTGAATGTAATTCCATTTGTCCCAGCAAGACAAGCTGCAGGAGTTTAAATTCATTTGTTTCGTAATTAAGAAGTACGCGCAAAGCTTCCAAGGTTACCTCATTAAGTTTTTGCGCTTCATCGATAATCAAAACAACCGTCTGATCTTTTTCTACGCCCTGCTGATAAAGAAATTTTTCCAATGCTTCTTTAAGATTCAGGATTGCCGGCCCGAAATTATTCGGTTCCACCTCAAAATTCCTGACCAGAGAAGTCAAAAAAATCTCCTCATCGCTATAGACAGGATCAAGGATCATATGACATTTAAACCCTTCCTGGGATCTGATCAGCTGATAAAGCTTACGGCTGAGAGTCGTCTTGCCCGTACCGACATCTCCCAAAATAACCGACAGGCCGCGCTTTAACCGCAATTCAATCATCAGATTAGTTAGTGCCCGTTCATGATCCCGGGATTCATAAAAAAAGGATGGATCAGGGCTGGTAGAAAACGGCTCTTTATTAAACCCCAGTATTTTATAGTAACTCATCTCTCACCTCGCAAAAGATAAAGAACAGCCCCCTTTAAAAAGGGATAGCTCAACCATGTTACAACAGAATACTGTTTCTCACGAAACTCCATTTTATATTCCTTTCCTTCCCTGCCAGCCGGCAGGCATACACAAAGATACCAAGTTATACCGGTAAAACATCATTTTCTTTTATGATATCTACAATGATTTTTAAAGGATATCCTTTTTCTTTTAATTGATCGATTCTCTGGAGATTACTTCTGACTTCGGATGCGGCATATAAACGCTTATTGCCTAAGCCTCTTTTTTTAACCGCGTTAAGCAGACCAAAATTGGTATAGTGATTTAATGTTTGATATGAAATGTTGAATTCTTTAACCACATCCATTGCGGTCAATACATCGTCCATGTCCACTCCTAAATCATTAAAAAGATATTAACTCCATTTAAATATAAACACGCCCATCCCTGGAAAAGGCAGGATTTTATTTTCCTGAGAGCGTATACAACTCCCCTATTTTAAACAATTTTAAAATAGCATATATTGTAATTATTGTCAAGTAATATATCCTACCAAAACAAGCATTAACCTGTTGCTGAAAAAGAAGTACTATAAAAAAGTACTATAAAAAAAGTGCAGAGAAAAATCAATTCTCTGCACTTATATATATTAGTTATTAACATCTATGTCCCCGCCGGGTTAACTCTTTGAAGCTACCCACGGCGAGGCTCGCCACTGGAAACTTTCAGTTTCTACTTGGCGGCCTTTTTAGCCAGTAAGCTAATAAGATCTACTACTCTATTAGAATATCCCCATTCATTATCATACCAGGAGAGGACTTTAACCATACCCTTTCCGATCTTCATTGTCGCAATAGAATCAAAAACTGAAGAATGCGCATCTCCGATGACATCCGCAGACACAATCGGATCCACACAATAATAAAGAATACCTTTCATCGGGCCTTCCGCAGCGGCTTTAACCGCGGCATTAATTTGCTCAATAGAAGCATCTTTTTCCAGCTGAACTACCAAATCAACCAGTGACCCGGTAGGTGTCGGCACCCGAATAGCCATTCCGTTTAACTTACCGTTAAGCGCAGGAATAACCAAGCCCACAGCCTTTGCCGCACCGGTTGTTGTCGGAATCATCGAAAGTGCCGCTGCTCTTGCTCTCCTTAAATCAGAATGCGGCAGATCAAGAATTCTCTGGTCATTTGTGTAAGAGTGAATTGTTGTCATCAACCCTTCTACTATCCCAAAATTATCATGTAATACCTTAGCTACCGGAGCTAAGCAGTTAGTTGTACAGGAAGCATTGGAAACTACGATATCTTCCGCTCTTAAATCATCATCATTAACTCCAAGCACAATTGTATTATCTACTTTATCCTTGGACGGAACTGTAAGAATGACTTTTTTCGCCCCGGCTTCGACATGCCACATACATTGTTCTTTCTTGACAAACACCCCGGTGGATTCAATAACCACATCTACCCCTAATTCTTTCCAGGGCAAATTCTTGGGATCTCTTTCCGCGGAGATTTTTATTTTCTTACCGTCGATAACAATCGCCTCTCCGTCAACGGTTACATCTTTACCGAATCTGCCGTAAATTGAATCATATTTTAAAAGATGCGCAAGTGTCTTCGCGTCAGTAATATCATTGATCGCCACCACCTCGATATCTTTTTTAGCAAATGCTATTTTGAATACATGACGCCCGATTCTCCCAAAACCATTAATACCTATTTTTACTCCCACTGTAACTCCTCCTCTCCATTGTTTACATTACACAGGCCGCGGTAAGCACAAACTTTACAATTATTTGTTTTGTGTCTTTGGTTTTTCCTATCCGCTAAACGCTACCCGCTATATGCTATTTTTTCTTTGCTTCGCGCAACCATTGCGCAGCTTTTTCCGGCGGGCTCGGGTTTATATAAAAACCGGTTCCCCATTCAAACCCGGCAGCTCTGGTGAGTTTTGGCACTATCTCTATGTGCCAGTGATAAAAACTAAGCTCCTCTTCACGCTGAATAGGAGCAGTGTTAATAATAAAATTAAATGGCGGGTCTGTCAATACTTTTTTTAATCTCCAGAGAATCTCCCGCAGCATATCCGCGCAATCTTCGATAAGTTCGTCGGAAATATTATAAAAATGGGAAACATGGCGCTTGGGAATTATCCAGGTCTCAAACGGCGAACTGGAAGCAAACGGAGCAAAAGCGACAAAATTTTTATTCTCGTAAACCAGCCTCTCTTTATCCTCTAATTCCTGATGGATAATATCGCAATACACACAGCGTTCTTTAAACTTATAATAATTCTCCGCCCCCTGTATTGCCTGCAAAACCTTTTTCGGCATAATCGGCAGAACGATCAGCTGGGAATGGGAATGTTCTAAAGAAGCTCCGGCCGGAGCTCCATGATTTTTAAATATTAATATATATTGAAAACGGGTATCTCTCTTTAGATCAAGACACCTGTGTTTATAAGCCAGGATGACTTTTTTAACATCCGCTACCGGTAAATCACCCAGGTCCTTATCATGATACGGTGTCTCGATAATAACTTCATGCGCTCCCACGCCGTTCATTTGATCATATATCCCCAACCCCTCCCGGCATAAATCACCTTCGACACAAAGCGCGGGAAATTTATTAGCAATAACCCGTAAATTCCAATCCGGGCCTTCCGAATGCGCTTTCGGAGTTCTATCTACATATATTTCCACGGGAGTTTTTACCTCATGTCCCGGGCAAAAAGGACAGACTTTCATTTTGTCATCTTTTTTAACGGCTTCAACCTGATAATCCTGAGGCCCTTTTTCCCGGTCATAATGCACAATAATCCATCGGCCTAAAATTGGGTCACGTCGTAACTGCTGCATATTTTTTCTTCCTATCATATTAAAGTCAAAACTTAAAATGCAAAACTCAAAAATTCAATTCAAAAATCAAAAGTTTTTGTTAACTAAATTTTTTAAAATTATTTTCTTTTTAATTTTGAATTTTAACTTGTAGTTTTGACTTTTGCCCTTTGACTTTTGAATTAATTACTTATTATTTAAATCCTTACCCCTTTCAAAAATTCCGCGGCCTGTTCCGGCGGAGTCGGATTAATATAAAACCCGCTGCCCCACTCAAATCCGGCAACTTTTGTCAATCTCGGCATAATCTCAATATGCCAATGATAATCATAATCAATAGTTTTCCAATAACCCGCGGAAACCATTCTGCGAAAAGGCGCGGAATGAATAATATAATTATACGGCGGATCTTTTAAGCCGACCGATAATTTTTTCATAACCTTCTTCATTATTTTTGCTAAACCAAGCGTATTTTCAATAGTATAAAAATCACAGCAATGCTTCTCCGGCAAAACCATTATTTCAAAAGGAAAACGTGAGGCGTACGGCGCAATCGCAATAAACCCTTCTTCCCGGGCAATGATCCGGGCATCGGTATCAATTTCCTGCTTGATCATATCGCAAAAAATACATCGTTCACGATACTCATAGTAACGCCTCGCTCCGACAAGTTCTTCTTTGACCCGGCGGGGGTTGACCGGCATCGCGATTAACTGCGTCCGGGAATGCCCCAAAGCACTGGCTCCGGCAATAATGCCGTAATTCTTAAAAATCAAAACATACTTTATCCGCTCATCGCCTTCTAAGTCTTTCATGCGCTCGGCATATACTCGAAAAACCTTAGCGATCTGCTCCTGGTCTAAATCCGCGATATTCGCGATATGCTCCGGAGTATCAATAATAAGTTCATGAGCCCCGATACCGTTCATAAGATCATACATCCCTTTACCGCGCCGCCCCATATCTCCTTCTATCTGCATTAGCGGCAGGGCACTCGGGATAACCCGCACCTGCCATCCGGGAGAATCCGGAGCAGTTCCATTATCCCGTACAGAAGTTATTTCCGGAGGAGTTTCCTGTTCCTGGCCTTGGCAAAAAGGACAGTCTTCTTCCTTGGGAGCTTTACGCTCGACAATAAAATCATGCGGCCGCTTACCGCGTTCTGCGGCAATAATTATCCATCTTCCGATTAAAGGATCTTTTCTTAATTCCGGCATACTATTTTTCCCATTTATCTCCCAGTTTTTCTCCGGGAATCATTTTATGTCCTAATAAAAAATCATGCGCGGACATTGCCCGTCTGCCTTCAATCTGCAATTGCTCGATCAGGATCGCCCCTTCTCCGCAGGCGACAATAATACCTTCTTTCTGATCAGCGGCAATAATCTCTCCGGCCGAAAAACCTTTATTACTATCCGCAACACTTGTTTTTAAAATTTTTAAAAACTTTTCCTTATAATATGCAAACGCGCACGGCCATGGCAAAAGTCCGCGGACTTGGCTATGAATATCCAGAGCTTTATTCTGCCAATCAATAAGCCCGCCGCTTTTCTTAAGCTTATGCGCAATAGTTATTTCATTTTCATCCTGAGGAATAAACTGTGCTGTTCCGGCAATGATCTGATCAACGGCCTGGATCAGCGCCTCTGCTCCGAGTTTAGCAAGTTTATCAAAAAGTACTATCGAATCATCTTCCCCGATACTTATGCTTTTGGTTAAGATAACATCTCCGGCATCCATGGCTTCATTCATCCGGATAATACTAACGCCGGTCTGCTCATCACGGCTCATAACCGCCCGGTTGATCGGCGCCGCGCCTCTCCAGCGCGGAAGCAATGACGCATGCACATTTATACAGCACTGCCCTGGAATTTCCAAAACCTGTTTACTAAGTATCGTTCCGTAACTGACTACAACAAATAAATCCGCGGCATAGCTTTTAAGCTGAAGAATAGATTCCGCACTGCCGGCATCTTCCGGCTGCAATAGAGTAAGCCCCCTCTCCTCGGTATATATTTTAACCGGAGTCTTGCTTAAATGCAAATGCCGGCCCTTGGGACGATCCGGCCGGGTAAACACCGCAACAACATCATATTTATCGATAAGTTTTTTCAGGCTTTCTACAGCAAACTCTGAAGATCCGAAAAATACAATTTTCATCTCTCATCTTTCAATTTTCATCTTTATTTGCTACAATACTATATCATGAATAGTGAAAATTTTTCAATCCAGGACAATCCGTTCTATCAAAAAGGCATTTCTGCTTTACGAAAAAATAATTATGCCTATGCTGTGGAACTATTTCAGGAAGTACTTAAAACAAATCCTGATTCACCGGAATGCCTCCACAATCTCTGGACCGCAATCCGGGAAAGCAATAAAACCTCAAAATCATCAATTTTTAATATGCTCTTCAAACAAACAAAAATTTTAACTTTAAATTTTAAACTTATTTTTTTACTATTAAAAAATAATCCGGATCCGGCAATTACTGTCCTGCAAAAAATCATACTGCTTAATCCTGATAATATATCAGCTTTTTATAAGTTGGCAACACTTTTCATTCAGCAGCAAAAAAGAGCATTGGCTAAGGTTTCGCTTGAAGAAGCGCTCTTAATAAATAATAATAATCTCAAAGTACTCGCGGAACTGGCTCAACTTTATTTACAGGATAAAGATTATCAAAAAGCAAAGCTTATTGCGCAAATGCTGCTAAAAATTAATCCGCATCATCTGGAAGCGGAAAATATCCTTAAAAACATCGCCGCCTTCGGAGTCATGGAAGAAGGCTTTGATAATCCCTAAACCACCATCCGCGGCTCAACATCCACCGCCATCTTAACTGTTGATGAAGGTTTCCAGTTGGCAAAACACAATTCCAGAAGTTTATTCATTTTTAAAACATCCGCGCCTTTTAAAGTCACGGCCCAGCGGTGATATCCGCGCAGCTTGGCCACCGGTAATGGCGACGGCCCCATAATCAGAATACCTTTGTCCTTATTTTTAATACTTAAAAGATTTGCCAAAGTTTGCGCGGTCTTGATCGCGTTCTCTTCTTTTTTCGAACGCAGCATTACGGATACCATCTCCACAAAAGGAGGCAGTTTTAATTGCTCGCGAAACACGATCTCCTGCTTATAGAAACTATCATAATCATGCTTTAGCGCGCATTGAATCGCATAGTGCTCCGGAGTATACGTCTGGATAATAACCTTGCCCGGAGTTTTTCCGCGGCCGGCCCGGCCGGCAACCTGCGTCAATAAAGAAAACGTCCTCTCCGAAGCCCGGAAATCCGGGATATTTAAAGTAATATCCGCGGATATTACTCCGACTAAAGTAACATTGGGAAAATCAAGACCTTTCGCCAGTACCTGCGTACCGACCATAATATCGATTTTCCGGGATTTAAAATCCTCAAAAGCCTCAAAATGCGCGGTCTTTTTCGCTAAAGCATCCGAATCCATCCGGCCGATAGCCGCGTTCGGAAAAAGGCGGTGTAATTCGCTTTCCACTTTTTGGGTTCCCGCTCCGACATAACGCAAGTAATCGCTATTACATTCCGGGCATATTTTCGGCAAAGATGTTTTATAATTACAATGATGGCAGATAAGATTCTGCCGGTCAAAATGATGCACTAAAGCGACATTACAGCGTTTACACCCCACCACATAACCGCACTTTGCGCAGTGGATAAATGTAGAAAACCCCCGGCGGTTAAGAAAAAGAATTATCTGCTCTTTTTTATTTAAACAGCGGTTAATATTATCCTCTAAAATTTTAGATATGATCGGCTGGCGTTTTACAATCCGGCGCTGGCCGCGCATATCCACTATCTGCACTGTGGGCAGATCACTGCCCTCTATGCGTTCCGGCAATTCAATTAATTTTAAAATACCCTTTTTCGCGCGATAGGCGGACTCTAAAGAAGGAGTAGCACTGCCTAAGATCACCACGGCATGAGAAATCTGCGCCCGCTTAATAGCTGTTGTTACAAGATTATAACGAGGCACATCTTCCTGTTTATAGGTATTTTCATGTTCTTCGTCAACAACAATTACCCCCAGATTTTCCAACGGCGTAAATATCGCCGAACGCGGGCCGACAACAATTTTTACTTCTCCGCTTTTAATCCTCTGCCACTGTATGAATTTTTCGCTATTACTTAAACGGCTGTGCGCGACCGCAAGCTTGTCTTTACCAAAGCACCGCTCAAACCGTTCTAAAGTCTGCGGAGTAAGCGCGATTTCCGGGACAAACACGATCGCGGTTTTATCTTTGTGCAAAGCCGCTTCAATCGCCCCAAAATATACTTCGGTTTTTCCACTGGCCGTAATCCCGTGCAAAAGATACGCGCCGAATTCACCTTTATTAATATGCTGGATGATTTCTACTAAGGCAATTCCCTGATGCGCATTTAAAAGATTCTCCCGCCCCCGGGCAACCTCCTGCTTTTGAGGAAGATCATCTTCTTCTTTATCGCGAAGACGTATAGAAGTTTTTCCTTTTTTAAACGGCCCGGGGATAGCTGCTTCAATAGCCTCACCCCAGGAACAAAAATAATAATCCGCGATCCAGCGGGTCAGCTTAAGCATATCCGGTGCTAGAATAGGTTTTTCATCGATCACTTCTTTTATCGCCCGGGTCCGGCGAATATCCGTATGCTCGCTGATACTGATGATATAACCGATGATCGTCCGATTACGAAAAGGCACCCAGACCCGCTTACCAATAGCGATATCCGCGGTCATCTCCGCGGGAACCGAATAATCAAATATATTTTTTAGCGGTAGATTTACCGCAACCTGTATATACATAATAGTAAAGTCAAAAGTCAAAGGTCAAAAGTCAAAAATTAAATTCAAAACTTAAAAATTTTAATACTAATATATAATGCATGTACTATTTTGAATATATGTTTACATGTACAAGCTAACTAGATAGCGCAAAAATTCTCTTTGAGCGGCGCTTTCGAACGTGATTTTGACAAGGATGTCAAAATAGTAAGAACGCGCGGCTGCAAGGCAGGATGCCGCAGCAGACTTAGCTCAAAGACGTGTTTTTGCGATATATAAACTGCCTTGTTATACTAAATTTTTAATGTTAATGTTTTATTAAAAAATATTCTTTGCGCCGAGAGTTAACAACATCACAATAATTCCCGCGATAAGCACGCCCACCGTAACCGCGATAAAAGAAAGTTTTTTATTCAGGCCGAATAATGATGCCGCCATACATCCGGTCCACGCACCGGTCATCGGCAGAGGGATCGCCACTAAAATGATCAGGCCTAATAATTCATACTTTTCCACGATCTGCGCTTTTCGTTTTGTCCGTTCGAATAACCAATCGAAAAACTTTTTAAATAATTTAAATTTGCGCAGTTTCGCGGAAACCGGATCCAATAAATACAATAACGGCAGAACCGGCAAAATATTCCCGATAATCGCCAGAACAAACACTTTCAGCGGCGGTATCCCCATCATCACTCCCACAGGGATCGCTCCTCTTAATTCCGAAATCGGCATTGCCGAAAGAGCCACAACCTTAAAAGATTCTACAACTGCTTCATTCATATACGCTCTTCCATCCTTCCTTACCAATAAGCGGAACAAACACACATCCGCATACTTTTCTAATTTCTACCTGCTCTTTTTTCCTCACACAACAGGTCAGCACCTGCTGAGACCTGCCCCCCACCGGAATAACCAATCTGCCCCCGTCGTTTAACTGCGATAATAATGCCGGAGGAATTTCCGGAGACGCGGCCGTAACAATAATCGCGTCATACGGACTATGCTTTTCAAACCCTAATGTCCCGTCCCCGACTTCAATAAAAACATTGTCAATCCCCAGATTTTGGAAACGTTCTCTTGTTTTATGAGCTAATTTTTCAATTCTCTCCAGCGAATAAACTTCTTTAGCTAACTGCGCGAGAATCGCCGACTGATAACCGCTGCCGGTACCGATCTCTAAGACTCTTTCCTGCCCCTTAAGCTCTAAAAGCTCACTCATCAATGCCACCATATACGGCTGGGAAATCGTCTGCCCGCTGCCGATCGGCAAAGGATGATCTTCATAGGCTGACTTTTCTAATTCCGGGGATACAAATTCATGACGCGCGACTTTCCGGAACGCGTCCAAAACCCTTCGGTCTTTAATCCCGCGCAAAGTAAGCTGGGTTTCAATCATTTGGTCGCGCAAAAAATAAAAATCAGTTTCTCCGCACATACCCGGAACTTCCCCTTCTTTAAACACTATTTCTTAAATAAGCTTCTGATTATCAAACTCCAAAACCGCAATGTATCGATAAAAGGATTAATTTGGCTTTTTTGGTCGGCATAGACTGTTTTGATGGGGATGGATTCAATCCGGAATTTAGCCCGGCTGGCTTCAAGCAATATTTCTGTTTCCGTATCATAATTTATTGTAGAAAGACTGAGCTTTTTAAGCACTTCGGTCTTGATCAGCCGAAATCCGCACTGACTATCCGGGATATTATCTCCGACTAAAGCAGAAACTACCGAAGATGTAATAATATTAGTCATTCTCCGGACAAAAGGCATACCCTGAGGATTATGCATCCGGTTACCGATAATTATTCCCGCTTCAGATTCTTCAGCCAATTTAATAAAATTTTGAATTTCCCCTTCAGAATGCTGGCCGTCCGCATCCATAACAATCACCCCGTCATAACGATTATTTATAACATGATCAAATCCTGTACGCAACGCTTTTCCTTTTCCCTGATTCTGCGCATGTTTTAATACCACAGCCTGCGATTGCTCGGCAACCGCCGCGGTATTATCTTTGGAGCCGTCATCAACAACAATAACATCCAATCCCTGCGCCCGGACATCATTAACCAGCGCACCGATAGTTTTTTCTTCGTTATATGCGGGAAGTAATACACAGCATTTCATAATTTTGATAATTGACAGTTGAGAATTGAAAATTGAAAATTGAAAAACATATAACTATTTATATCCAACTTTCCATATTCCATATTCCATATTCAATATTCATATTATATTATTTCTACCTTTGACGGATTCCAGAACTCGTGGAATATAAACCACTGCTGAGGATACTGCTTTACATACTTTTCGATAATCCGGGTGAACTTTTCGGTCATCCTTAATATATCCTCTTCATCATTTCCGGAATTTTGCGGGTAGATCGGTTTTTCAAAAATATAACGAAAGCACCGGTCATCTTGTGTCTCGCGGACAACAAAAGCCGGCACAATCGCCGCTTTTGTTTTTAAACTCAATACTGCCGGGCCGCGGGGGATCAGCATCTTCTTGCCGAAAAAATCCATAAGGACACCGTTTTCCCCGGAAAAATCACGATCACCTAAGATCCCGACAATTTCATTGCGTTTTAACGCGGCAAAGCACTGCCGGACACTAATCCCTAAGTGAATAACATTCATTCCTGTTACTTTTCTCTGATGATCAAAGATCCGGTCAATCTGCTTATTTTTATGTGTCAGGGCAATAGCATTCATCTTATACCCGAGTACCGCCAGAATCGAAGCCGTAAGTTCCCAGTTGCCCAAATGAGCGGTAAGCCCGATCACGCCCTTACCTTTACTTAAAGCTTCATCCATATATCGTAAATTCTCGATCCGGACAAATCTATCAATGAATTTTTTATCCAGCTTTGAAGAACGGAAAAAATCATTAAGATATTTCCCGAAATTATTATATAATTCCCTGGTGTATTGCGGAATGCGCGGATCATCTGCGCCGAGAATTGTCTTTAGATTATTATTTACAAAAACACGTTCTTTTTTCGTAAAAGAAAACTTAAGCCCGGTTATAAAAACCGCGACACGATAACCGACAGAAATAGGAAGGCTGCACGCTAACCACTGTGCTAATCGGTATAAAAAATATATCAGCATCTATTCTATGACTCCTGTTGAATAAGGCTTAATAAAAGTTTTGCTGTGTCCATAGCTGATTGCGGTTTAGCATGCTTTAATGCCGCGGCTTTCATTTTATCCAGTTTGCCGGGAGTATTTAACAGCGATTCTATCAGCACCGCAGCATCCAGCGGGTTCTTGGCTTTAACCGCAACACCTGCACTTAAAAGAAACTCGGTATTTTTTGCTTCCTGCCCGGGGATCGGATTGACGATTACCAGCGGCAGGCCCTTGGTAAGCGCTTCGGCAGTAGTTAATCCGCCCGGCTTAGTTACGATCAGATCCGAAATATCCATGAGTATATTTATCTGCCTGGTATATCCGAATATCGCCATGTCTTTTTTAAAAAGAGTTTTTCTTTTTTCCAGCCATTTTTTTAGTTTTTTATTTGTTCCGCAGACAATAATCACCTGAAACTGTCCTTCAATTGTATTGATCGCAAAAACCAGGTCTTCGATCGGGCCTAACCCCTGGCCGCCGCCCATCAGCAGGATCGTGGGAATATTCGTCTGCAGATTTAAACTCTTTAAAATAAAATTTTTATCCAACGGCTTGGAAAATGTCGGACTTATGGGTATTCCGAATACATGGACCCTGTCTTTTTTTACGCCATTATCCACCAGACGCTTTTTAGCCTGGTCGCTGGGAACAACATATCCGTCCACATTATCGTATTTCCAATAAGAATGCGGATAATAATCGGTTAATACTCCGATAAGCGGAACATCCAGATCATATGTTTTTTTAAAATCAGCAACCATGCCGCAGGGAAAAGCCTGGGTACAGGCAATCGCTTCCGGCTTAAAATTATAGATCATTTTTTTAAGTTTCTTAGAATTGAACTTATGGATCATCGCCCGCAGCTTTAAGGAACGCCGCACAATCTTAGGATTATCATAGAGATACTCCCAAACTTCCGGCTTTATCTTTATCACCTTGTTATAGGTACTGTTTATAACTTTTTCCAATACCGGGTTGGTATAGTTAAAACAGTTGATATTCAGCACCTTGAGCTCCGGACAAAGAAAGTTTAAGGCCTCCTCTATCGCCAAAGTCGCCCGGTGATGGCCGGAATTATTAGATATATATAGTAGTAGAATTCTTCGCATATATTATAGTCAATAACTTCTGTCAAAATGAGCGTTGATCTTTGATACCATACTCAATATTCAATTTTCAATGGTACACACCTAATATATTTTATAATTATAGATATGTTATACTATCATAAACAGATGGAATTATCAAGAATAGCGGTATATTATCACATTTTGGAAGGTAACTTATTGGAGCATAACACGTTAAAGGTTAGGCATAAACCTATGGAATGAGCAACGTTTCCTCAATATCTTTCTCTGCCCAGACCATCTGCCATATTTGTAAAAGCTGGTCTAAAAGAACACGTATTTCTGAAACATCGAAATTATTGATATTATTCAAATACTTCGCAACCTTAAGCGTATTATGAATATTCCTTTGATACGCAGCTTTATCTGTTGGATATTCTTCCAGTTTAGAGAAAAACTTCTTTGCTAAACACATACATTTACGGTTTTCTTTTGCTAATTGCTTAATTCTTGTTCGTGCTTTGCCATCATCTTTGCACTGGTGTTTGTAACTATACGATGATCGATGTAATTTAACAATTTTACAACTGCGTCTTTGACTCTGCCCGAAACGATTCATGAGATGTTTTGCCGCTTCGCGTTTTGCTTCGGGCTTTACCAGTTTTTTGAGTTTATCTCCTTGAGCATCTGGATATCTAATGCTTGATTCGCTACTAATCTCTTAAGCCGTCCGTTTTCTTGCTCAAGTTCTTTTAACCTGCGAGCATCACTGATATTCATGTCTGCGTATTTCGCCTTCCAATTATACAAAGTATTGGTCGAAATCCCATGCTTGCGGCATAAATCTCCCGTTTTCATCCCCGATTCACATTCTTTTAGTATCCCAATGATCTGCTCTACCGGATATCTTTTCCCTTTCATCCTGCACCTCCTTTTACTGTTTTACCACTTGATTTTCACATTTGCAAGTGGTACAGTTTTTAGGGAGGAGGTCAGCTTGTTAGCAAGTACTACAAAATTATAGTGTGCCTTCTTTTTAATCTCATCTTTATACGTAAAACATTGTACGACCTTTATTCCAACTTTTTTCAACAAAAGATATAAGCTTTTTTTTGTAAAATAACTTTGATGATAAATACCGTAATAATCCTGGGTCAAAGGAACTTCCATTAATAAATATCCATCATCTTTCAAAATCCTTTTAATTTCAATTAAACATGCAACTGGATCAATAAAATGCTCTAAGACATGCATTAAAGTAATTAAATTAAACTGTTTGCTATCAAAACGTGTCTTTTCAAAAGGAGATATTATAATATTAATTTCTGGAGAAAACGAAATATCTTTAACAAATTCACTGAAATCAACACCTACGCATCTCCATTTACGCTGCAGGAACATTTCCAGAAACATACCATTTCCACACCCCACATCTAAGACACTTCTTGCAGAACCAAACTCCTTTTCAATCTCGGAAAAAGCAAACTTCTCTAATAAGCCGTGTTTCCATTTTTGCCAATCTTTCCAGGCCAAAGAGTTATCCTCACATCCTAGTTCTTTATAAATATCGTTCCAATGGCGGCGGCCATGAATTACTTTAACATCGTCAAGGCCTTGTTTTGTTAAAGCAAATTTTAAATCACATCTGGAACATTTAAGAACAGGCCTTCTCCAGTAAGGCAGATAAATATTTGGTGTTTTATTTCCACAGATATAACATGAATAAGAATGCATAAGATGAAGCTTTACAGAAAGGATAAAATAAGATATTACATCAAAAAGAATTCTAATTTTTTTTCTAATTTGTTTTATCATTTTAATCTAATAAGTGATATCAATAGAACAGCGATTACTGTCTGACAGACGGGACAAAGCCCCTAATCCTTAGCCCCTACATTTCAGCTAATCATAGATACTTCCCGATCAAAAGCTGAAGCTTATTCAAAGTCTCTTTCGGAACAATATCTTTGGATGTAACGATCGCCGTGGCTAAAGCGCTTGGACATCCGCAATTACGCGCCCGGTCCATTTTCGGCAGGATGGCCTTGATGAAATTCTTGGCATTAGCGGAATTAGCATTAAGATTAGCCAGCACGGTTTCTAAAGTAACTTCTTCGTCTGCTTTCCACACATCATAATCAGTAACCAAAGCCACAGTTACATAACATATTTCCGCTTCCCGGGCCAGTTTTGCTTCCGGCACATTGGTCATGCCGATAATGGAAAATCCTAATTGACGGTAGGCGTTTGATTCGGCGCGCGTAGAAAACTGCGGGCCTTCAATACAAACATAGGTGCCGCCTTTATGTACGGGAATACCGACTTCCTTAATAGTATCATACACCAGGCTGGTTAATTCCGGACAAAACGGATCGGCAACGCCGACATGCGCGACTATTCCATTGCCGAAAAACGTACACGGACGGTTCTTGGTCCGGTCAAACAACTGGTCCGGAACCACAAAATCACGCGGCTTTAATTCTTCCTTAAGACTGCCCACCGCGGAAACAGAAATTATCTGTTCTACGCCCAATGATTTTAAAGCATAAATATTCGCCCGGTAATTTAACTCCGACGGTGATATGGTATGCCCCCGGCCGTGACGCGGCAGAAAAGCGAATTTCACCCCTTCTAAAGTACCGATAATAACCTTATCCGAAGGTTTTCCAAAAGGAGTATCGATTTCAATAACATCAACTTCCTTGATTTCCTCAATATCATAAATTCCACTGCCGCCGATAATTCCTATTTTAACTGATTCCATAATCCCCCTTTGATTTGAACATTGACAATTGACAATTGACAATTGTAAAATAAAAAACTATTTATACCCAACTTTCAACATTCAACCTGCAATTTTCATATTTCTAATAATTGATAATTGTAAAAACAAATTACTTACTCAAATACCTGCGAAATCCATTTAATAATCCATGCACTTCCTCAATATTATTTTTTATCAACTTAAAATCTATTTCTTTTAAATATCCTATCTTTTGTGCGATTATCCAAAGATTTTCCACCTCATTAATTGAACCAATCGCTATTTCAACAAAATGGCGGTATTCTTTTTTTGATGATCTGCCGCTTCCTTCAGCAATATTAGTAGAAACTGATACAACAGCTCTTCTTAATTGTGAAGTCAACCCATATATCTCTTCTGCAGGAAATACCTTTGAACTCTTATATATTTTAACTGCCAAATCAACCGCCAGTTGCCATACTTGTAAATCTTCAAATCTTTTAGACATTTAATACTCAACTTTCAACTGTCAATTCTCAATTATCATCTTTTAATTAGGTATTTTACCTTTTTTGATCGCGCTGATAAAAGCATCTACAGCCTGCGCGTCAAACTGCGTGCCTTTATTTTTTTCCAGTTCTCCCATGGCGATTTCAATCGACAAAGCCTTCCGATACGGACGATTAGATGTCATCGCGTCATAAGAATCAGCTACCGCGATAATTCTGGCCCGGGCCGGGATATCTTCTCCTTTTAAAGCACTGGGATATCCCCGGCCGTCATATCTTTCATGATGATGACGGATCACTTCGGCATTTTCCTTAAGGTCTTCTAAAGGAGCTAAAATTTTCGCGCTTTTTACCGGATGCGCTTGAATTAAATTAAATTCTTCGTCATCTAATTTCCCGGGCTTATTCAAAACTCCGTCCGGAATCGCGATCTTGCCGATATCATGTAAACGCGCTTCCACATGCAGATTATCCAAAAATTCATCATCGATCGGCCAGTTTTGATTATCTCTCAACTCTTCGGCAATAATCTTGGAATATAAATCAACCCGTTCGGAATGTCCGTGAGTATATTGGTCCCGGGCTTCTAATGCCGTGGCCAAAGAAAGAATCGTCTGATAAAAATTGCGTTTTAGCTTACTGTTCAGCTCACTGATCTGATTAAGCTGATCCGCTAATTGTTCGACCAGTTTACTTTTTTCGTCAAGTTCCTGCCGCAAGTCGCCAAAAAGTTTGGCATTTACTTTTTCGATAACATCACGTTCAAGATACTCCAGATTAAACGGCTTGCGCACAAAATCAACTGCCCCCAAAGAATAAGCCTCTCTTACCATCGCATCACTTTCGAGCGCGGTTACCATAATAACCTTGATACTCGTATCCATCTGGCGGATATTTTTCAAAACATTTAATCCGTTCATCCCCGGCATACGGATATCCAGGAACACCAGATGCGGCCTCTGCTCCTTGACAATCTCTAAAGCAGATTCTCCGTTATTGGCAATAAAAACTGTATACTCTTTACGCGAAAAAAAGTTTTTTAGTAACTCTGTTATTTCCGGCTCATCATCCACTACCAGGATCTTTAGCATTACAAACCTCCGATTGAATATTGTAAGTTAATATTAAGGTTTATTATTTATAAAAAATTAATGCGTATTATGTATGAATGATAAATTATGGAATAATTAATATTTAGCAGTGCTAAGCCGAAAAGTCCTTTTTATCCGCGTTAGATGATCGCTTCCATTGCCTCCTTAGCTTTATCTTTTTTATTCTTATAAGCGGAAACAAACGCGTCCACTATTTCCGCGTCAAACTGCGTGCCTTTGTTTTTTTCCAGTTCAGAAAAAGCCTTTTCCTGCGGCATCGCCATACGATACGGCCGGTCTGACGTCATCGCGTCAAAAGCATCAGCCACGGAAATTATTCTGGCCCGCAGCGGGATATCTTGCCTGGTCCGCTGTTCCGGATACCCGGTGCCGTCAAAACGCTCATGATGGTTATAAACAACATCAATATGTTCTTTAATCCCATCCAACGGCGCTAAAATACGCGCGCTCTCCGCGGGATGTCTTTGGATTTCACGGAATTCTTCTTTGGTCAACTTCCCCGGTTTGTTTAAAATATCATCCGGGATCGCGATCTTACCGATATCATGCAACCGTGATTCAATATGCAAATCATCAAAGAATTTTGTTGTGACCACAGGATTATTATTCGCTTTTAATTCTCCGGCAATAAGTTTGCTGAATAAATCAACCCGTTCGGAATGTCCGTGGGTATATTGATCCCGGGCTTCTAATGCCGCGGCCAAAGAAAGCATGGTCTGATAAAAATTGCGTGATACTCTTTTGTTTAGTTTTTGTAATTGGTCGATAAGATCATCTTTTTCACTTATCTCTGTGCGCAAATCTTCGAATAACTGAACATTTACTTTTTCCATAACATCATGTTCCAGATAGTCGAGAGTAAAAGGCTTGCGGATAAAATCAGCCGCGCCCAGACGCATGGCTTCATTAACGATCTCACGCGTACCAAAGGCGGTAACCATAATAACTTTTATTGATTTATCATATTCTCGGATAGTCCGGAGAACTGTCAGTCCATCCATCTCCGGCATGCGGATATCTAAAAAGACAAGATGAGGCCGGTGTGTTTTAACTATTTCAATCGCTTTTTTGCCGTTATTGGCAACATACACCGTATAATTTTTCGCAATGAAAAAATTCTTGAGAGCTTTGGCTATTTCACGCTCATCATCAACAACTAAAATTTCCAGCATCTTAAACCTCCATGTATCCGACACAAATTTAAAGTTTATAAATCCATTAAAAATTCTAACACAAAAGTAAACCTTTTACCATAAATACTTTTTTTATATTCCAGTTATTTCTTGCCCCGGAAATGATAAATTAGTATAATAAATTAAATATATTGTCCTAAATTATAAACACTTGAAAGGAGGATTTATGAAAAAATGGTTATGGTCAGCAGTAATGGTTTTACTCTGTCAGTCCGCGGTATATGCCGGGCCGCTGAAGTATGACGAAGCAAAATTCAGCGATACGGAAAAGATCGCCAGAAAAATTGCCAAAGCGAATGTAAAAATACTTAAATCAAAAAATATTAAAAAACTGGTAATCCTGGAATGTTACGGAGAGTTTGTTACCTCCAAAGAGGTAAGTGCAGGAGCATTTGCCAGCAGAGCCGCTGCCAGATCCGCGGCTAATCAGGGCCGGCAATTTTATACAACCACCACAAAAACCAGCACCTTGGATTTAGACAAAGATTATTACACCAATACTGTAAACCGGGTTTATGACATTGTTACGGAAATTTTTAAAGACAACGGCATCGAGATAATTTCTACCGAAGAAGTCGGCCAAAACGAATTATATCAGACATTCAACCTGGCTGAAGAAAAAGCCGGACGCGGAGTAAAATCAGGAATGATGTCGGATACGGTTGTAACCAAAACGCAAAAAGTATCCGCCACCGGATTAGGGCTTTTCCCCGGGCCTTTAGGCATGATCAAAGTAGCGATGAATGTCGCGGAGATAACTCATGAACTGGGCGCGGACGGATTTTTGCAGATTAATTTTAGAGTAGATAAAGGCAGCGGCGGCACTCCGATACTGCAGTCATTTAATGTTCTTTTAAGCGCGGATATCCGCGGGCAGGAAGTCGGGTTTAAGGGTAATAAAAAAATGCGTTATGACCTTTATACCCAGTGGCTGCCGATTCTGGAAATGCCTCTGCCGATCATGAATATCGCGGATATTGCCGGGCCGGAAAAAGGCAGTATTGATATGTCTGCTTATGACAAAGCTTTAATGGACGTCATCAACTCTGTGGGCGCGGCTTATAAATACAGCATCGCCAATGTCCTGGCTCAGAAAAAATAACAATTCTTAGTATCTTCACAAAGAGGGGAGATAATTATTTCCCCTCTTTTGGTTTTCTAACTTCCCTCAACCATACCCAGAATAATTTTTTTATCTAAAAGCTTTAATTCCTTCTTATCTTCTAAAAAACGCTCAACATCTTTTTTAGCAGCACTTAAATCAACCTGGGACAAATGCTCCGCTAAAAACTCTTTAAAATTACTGGTTTCGATTTTCCGATACCCCTTTTTCGTCTGCTGGATAGCATTATTAAGAAGCAAATAATTAGGCTCAATTCTTTTGCCAAGATACCAAACCAGGTCATAAAAATCCCTTCCCTTAATAAATTTCCGGTAGAAACAGGCATGTAACTTGGTAGCATATAACGAAGGCAAATCAAAAGTATTCACAGCAAAAACAAATGATTTGGTTACCGGCATAAACAATGTTTTGCCGCCCTGATGAGGATTGGTATCAACTTCTAACTTTACAGCAAGCTTTTGTTCCTTTAACCTGCTCAATCCCAGTTGTTCCAGCAAATCAGGAAACTTCACCATACCGCTTTGAACTACTCCTTTTTGATTAGCCCGCGCTTCCGCCGTAAAACCATAATGCCTAAGCTCAGATAATAATTTTTTCAGCATCTCCGAAAAAGAATACGGAGTTTTTCCTACTAAACTAAAATCCAGGTCTTCGCTGTACCTTCTTAAACCATAAAGAATCCGTAAAGCAGTCCCGCCGACAAAACAAAGATGCTTAAACGCGCCCCGGTCAAACATTATTTTCAGCATCAATACCTGCAGCATTTCACGAACCTTATACGCTTTTTCTTCCTGTGTAGCAGCTTCCGATAAACTCTGCCTTAAGACATCAATCATTATTTTCCTCCCTAAAAGCACGGACAACCTCCATTAGTTTTTTAACCCTGAATAGCCCGGCTAAACTTAATAATTTTTCCCAATCAAGAGTTTTCATATTTTGCAAACGAAGTGATTCCCGCCCAACCAACACATAATCTTTTTTAAATAATCCCAAATTCAAATAAAAAAAATCCACTAGTGCTTTCTCGGGAGATGCGATAAAAAAATTCAAACCGGATTCATCTTTTACTTGCCTAAATCCGTTAAAACAACCATCTTTAACATGCTGATAAATAAACCTTCCCAGTGGAGTTTGAAACATTGCCGTTTTTTTCGCGCAAACACAAGTAACATCTGCTACTTTTTCCGGAATTAAGCCATAATATGCCAAAGCATACTCCAGGCTAATATAAGAAGGTTTATATAGTTCTCCGGCAAGATAAAGCCTTGAAGGCATAATCTTCCGGTCAAGTTCATTAAGTAAGTAAATCCCCTTCTTCAGCTGAATTACTTTTCCCGCATTTACCCAGCGCCCTAATTGCACCGAAAACCCCGCATCCTCGCCGGATAATAATTGCAGCAATTGCGTACTTAATACCGGGAAACCCCGTACTTTTGCTTTAAATTCATCGTAACGCATAATTTCCTTTAATTAACATTAATGTTAACTTACAGAAATAATAATACCACACAATATAATTATTGTCAAGAGCCAGCTGGAAAAGAAAATAAGAATAGTAAACTAGGTGTCTATTAAATCGGGGGAGCTCCAGTTATTCGTTAATTGAATATTCGTTAATTGAAAAACTAAACAATTAATAAAACAAAAATCGTTTTTGTAATTTACCTCCTTACAAATACCTATCAAGCCATGCTGCGGCTTCCTGATACGCATGTTCTGGAGCCGTTACATGCCCTCCTTCAAATTCAATCCATTTAACATCCCATCCAAGGTCCCTTAAAAAATTTCTATCGTCTTTCATATGTTCATAATTAAAATCTGTAGGGCTAGCTAAAAATACCGCTATCTTTTTTCTTGGATAGTCATTTTTAGCAGGAGCTTTTTTATAATTAGGATGGATCCTACCCACATTAGCAATTACCGCCGAAACTAGATTCAGAGAACTATATGAAAGCATATGTGCTCCCATTCCTCCTCCTGATATTCCCGTAGAAATAATTTTTCTTTTGTTTATAGGATATTTCATAAATACTTCTTCTAAAGCTTCATAAATAGGCTCATTCCAATTACTAGCTCCATTCCGAAAGGTCTTTGAAGCAAATACTATCCATTTATGTTCTTCCGCTATATTTTTCCATGTTTCAATCATAGCCGGAGCATGTCCTCCGGGATGCAGAGCAATAACCAACGGGTATTTCTTTTCCTTATGAATATTAGAGGGAATATATAGAAGATAACTTTCTTGATCAATTGTTTGCGCTTCTATTTGTTCAACTAAATTCTGCATTGGTTGCGATAAGTCATTATTAGAAGAATTGGGAATATATGCTTTATTTTCCGTCTTTTTGATTTCTTTTATATCTTCCGTTTGGTAGGTTACATAAAAACCCATGCCCATCATATTTATTTTAACATAGTCTTGTGTTTGCTCTATTATTTCTCCTTCAATTTTCTTCCCACTGTTAAGGTAGACGATATCCGCAAAGCAAAAAGTTTGAAAAATCAAAATAATTATTATAACCAAAATTTCAATTTTCTTCATTTGTATCATTCACCTGTAGATATAATTCATCAAAAACAGTAAAAGTTTTCTAAAAGTATCAGGGTCAGACGGGAATTCCTGTTATTCTGTTCCCTGCTATTTTATTAGGTTACTCTTCCTGTATAATTTTCTGAAACTCTTGGTCATTACGCACAAAATCAAACTCTTTGCCAGTCTTTACCCATTCTTTACATTTATCAGACACACCCAAAGAAAAAGCCATTTTCAAAAATCTCAATGCATTGTATTTGTCTTTTTTTAACGAATAAACCGCAGCAAGATCATGATAAATACACGAATATGTGGGGTTAATTGACAAGGCAATTTCATACTCTTCAATTGCCTTATCTAATTCTCCGCTGTGCAGAAACCCACTACCCCTTTTACCAAAAACCTTAAAAGTAGTACCACCTTTTTTCCATTTCCTTGACTGAGCTGGATTTATTTGGGTTGCTTTTTTAAACGCTTCTGACGCCTCATCTTCCATCTTTTTATCTATATAAGCATTCCCCATCACTATATATGGCGGTGAATCGTCAGGACTGATACTTATTGCTTTTTCGCACATCTGAATTGCTTCATCAGACATCCCCTTTTTCTCATAAACATATCCGACCCCGTGATAGCCTCCTGCTTTCTCAGGAAATAATTTAATAACTTCCTCAAATACTTTCAGGGCTTCATCATCCATGTTTTCGTCAACATATCTCCACCCATCTCCTTCAAGACGTTCATATTTGCCAAATTCTCTTTCAATTAAATCTTCCAGCTTTTTACTCCACTTATTTTTTTCTTCCTTTGATGCTGATGATAAAATTTGCATTAAATAAATTCGTGTATGAGTTTTCTGATATCTAGAAAAGGCGCTAATTGTCGCAGCAAAATTAACATAAAAATCTAACGCATCATTTATATGGTTACTATCTTCCGTCTGTAAAATTCTCATACATAAATATTCAATGAGAAAAGGTGGGGTGGAAATAAAAAAATCTATTTTAGCTCCTGAAGATATCTCACCAAATCGCTTTTTCAAGTCGTAAAATGCATTAAGAACCCAGTCATCAGTTTCAGTCTTATATCCTTGCCCCTTTAAAGCTGACAACTTATCCGCCCAGTAATGCTGCGATGGAAAAATAAATGACGCCACCTCTAAAAAACGGCCCCAGGTTTGAACCTTGCCATCTAAAACAGCCTCTAAAAGATATCCGGCTTTTCTACTTCGGGGAAATAGATACCATGCCCTTAAAGCACTTTTCACCGCCTTCTTTTTTTGTTTTAAAACCAAAAAAGCTTCAGCTTTTATAGATTCTTTTTCAAAACGATATATTTCATCACTTTCCATACTGCGAAAAGGAGCATCTTCCATTATTAATAAAGCAGTAAAAGGGTTGTTATCTAAAAGTGCTTTTCGCGCCTTGTAAAAATGTCGTATCCCAAAAAGCAATGACTGCATACTAGGAGTATTTTCCCATTTTTTCATAGTATCAAAGTCTTCTAGAATAAATGCTCCCATAGCTGCTCGAAAAAACATATGATTCACGACCCCAACTGTAATTTTATCTACATCTAAAACCCCCTTTGCCTTTTTAAAATCAAATAACTCCTGATAAATGACTCCACTATAGTAATCAAGCCATGGCTTATTATTATAGTCGTAGTTAACCAAGGCCAATTCAATACATTCCTTAGCTTCTGACAAATATCCTAACTCCATATAAATTCTAACTAATTGTATGAATGCCCAGGAAAACCCTTGCAGCCCTTCTCCTGGCAAATATGATGAATGTAATGTGGCTAAGTACAGCGGAGCGGCTTTGTCGTATTTCTCGGCATAAAAATATTTATCCGCAAGTTCATCTATAAATGATTTATAATTAGGGTATTTTTCTGCTAAAGGTAAAAACTCATCTAATTCTTTAGTAGAAAAATAATTCCTGCCAAGTTCTAAATATGTTTCCGCGATAACAGGACTTTCTCCGCATATTTCTCTGGCCTTTTCTAAATTTGCCTTAAATCGCTCGCGAAGAGATTGATCTTTTATAGTTTTATAACTAATATATGAAATAGCTGGAATAACAATATGACTCTCTGACGCACGTATATATTCAAAATGATTTGATGTTTTCTCACCTGTTGACCATCCTTTTTGATTGGCATACCAAAATCTAACTTCAGCAAATTCAGGATCCCGTTCTAAAATTCTTTCATAAATATCCCATTCATCAAAACTTCGCCATTCTACATCAAAAGTCTCGCCATACCACTTCACAGTTTCCATATCAGTAGTCATATCCCTAAATAATTCCATAGCCATTTTTTCCGAGATAACCTGCTTACGAAAATCCATCCAACTTTCAACCATTTCTCCCATCAATTCAAAATAAGGCCTAGAAATTGCATATTCCTGGCGTAATATTTCTACCCCATTCACATCATAGACAACTAATTCACCCCTATAGTCATCATCCTTCTGGATTATGGTTCCTGTTATTACGTGAGTAGCTTGCCAATTTTTAATATAATAAGCAATCTCCTCAGCTTCCTTAGGATCAATTTTCAACACACTCGGATCACTTCGAAAAACAAAACCCGGATGACGCGCTGAAAAATTATCCGGAACAAAATCAAATTTAAATGACAAAAGACATGGAAAAGTTAGAGATTGATTAGGATCTTCTATTCCTTCTTCACATACATATGTAAAGGGTAAAAATACAGGATTAAACATATCTTCACTTCGATATACCGGAATTGAAAACCAATCCTTAACCAAATCGTTTTCTGTTATCTTTCTAAGTTCTTGAACTTGGATACCGGAAAAAATCGATTTTGCAGAAGAAATTTCCACAAAAAACCAGCTTATAATTATCAATAAAAAAAATATATGGATAAGACGCTTACTTTTCATCCTTATCCTTCCCATTTTGAATTTTTGAGATTCCAAAACCTACAAGACATAAAAAAACAACCAGAAGAGAGACAAATCTGATCCAAGCAGGTAACTCTGCCCAGCGAGTAGAACACCCCCAAAGCAAAGTAACTATCCCTCCCACCATCAAACCTGCTCCGACAGCTTGAATTTTTACAATTATACCCCCAATAGTTACAACAATCCCAATCGGAATAGCTGCATAGAAAAAATATCTCTCAAATACTTCATTATCTTCTTTCCATTTGTTATTTAGTTCTTTTCTTTCTTTTTCAAGCGCCGCCTTCTGTAATGGAGTGGCATCATCATATCTTTCAGAGTAATCCTCAATTTGATAATCTTTCCAAAATGGACGATGCACAAAAGAACTTAATCCATAATAAACCAACATAGGCAAAAGGATTGCAATCCCAAATCCTAAAATAATTTTTTTAGCCAACATATACATTCCCTCCCTTTTTTGATTGTTCTGCTTCGACCATAATCCCATCTTACAGTTGTCCATACAATTCATCTAAAACAATAAAGGTTTTCTTAAAACATTCTTCCGGAGTTTTTGAATTTTCTATTATCGGCAGGATTTTATCTTTTAAAACCTGAGATTCTTCCTTTTGCTTTTGCCCCCAGTAATTAATTTCGATATCATGGATGATATTCCCGATCTCTATTAAAGCCGGATCGGTTAGTTTATATTTTATAAGCGCGTTTTCATAAGCCGAAGCATTAGCTGTCCTTCTTAATTCCGCATCCGGAGTGTCAAAAGGCATGCCTTCGGTAATAATTTCACCTTTAGGATAAAATTTAAATTCCGCTTCTTTATCCACAAAGTTTTTTATCAGCCAAGCACTTGCACAGGTATCAAGTTCTAAGGTATCCCAGGTGGAGTAAAAATGTCCATCCTGAGCAGTTCTCCCCTCAGATGTCAGAAAAAAGGAGACAGAGATCAGAAGACAAAAAATAAAAAGATATCGAACCATAGTTTACTCCAGGTATAATCTTCAATCCACTAATAATTATACCTGATTAAAACGATTAATATTAGATTACGGAGATTAAACCATTAATCTCCTGTCTGAATAGCTTTTAAATCACTGTAATCTTCTTTCTAATCTATATAATCAAGACATCCTTTTATTTTTCTCTTATAGGATGTCTTACAAACCAAGAAAACGTTTCACAAATTCCGATGATGGGTTTTTAAATATCTTATCCTTCTTTCCCATCTGCTCAATCTTCCCCTGATGTAAAACAATAAGATTATCCGATAAGCTAAATGCTTCATTCTGATCATGGGTAACATAGATAAGCGAAACATTCATTCTCTGCTGAAGCTCCAGAATTAGTTTTTTTAAATCTTCTTTAAAAAGCGGGTCAATACTCGAAAGCGGCTCATCAAGCAGTAATATCTTTGGCTGGGCGATTAAACTTCGGGCTAAAGCCAGCTTCTGCTGTTCTCCTCCGGATAACTGCGCCGGATAGCATTTGGCCCGGCCGGCTAATCCTACGGATTGGAGCATCTGCGTGATTTCCTTAAAGGGAATATCCTTTCCCGCGCAAAAAGAAACATTTCCTTCCACACTCATATGCGGCCATAAAGCTAAATCCTGAAATACCATTCCCACATTGCGTTTATGCGGCGGTATATTTTTAACATCTTTTCCTCCGATAATAATATTTCCGCGATCCGGTTTGTCAAAACCGGCAATCATTCGCAATAATGTGGTTTTACCGCTGCCGGAGGGCCCGAGAATAACACAAGTCTCCCCCTGCTTCACAGAAAAAGAAACATCCTCCACAATTTTCTTTTTATTGATATTCTTCGATACATTTACAAGTTTTAACATAGAACCTTTGCCTTTTTTCTCCTCTGCCGCCAATTATGCATTATAAACAAAATAATACCCGGCAACAAGATAATCATTACTAAAAGCACACATAATCCGCAAACCAGTTTATGCGCGCCGTAATGCATTAATGTGTATATCCGTATGGGCATAGTTGCTTCTCCGGCAGGAATAACCAAAAGCGTTGTACCTAACTCTCCCATAGCCAGAGAAAAACATAAAACCCAGCTGGCTAATATTCCGGTACCGGATAAAGGAAATAAAATCTTCCAAAATCTTTTAAACCACGATATCGGCACAAGCCCGGCGGATTCTTCAAGGTTTCTATGTATCTGGCTTATACTCGCACTCATGGTTCTAATAGCAAAAGCACTAAACCGTACAGTATAGCCAAAAACAACAATCAAAAATGTCTGGTAAATAAAATTGGTTTGTGGATGATTCCAGAACTTAATTAGAGCAATACCAAAAATCGCCGACGGAATCGCAAACGGCAGCATAGAAACAATATCAACAAACAAAGAAAATCGTTTTGACGCACGCTGGATTACATAGGCTAACGGAAAACATATTATACAAATAAAAGTCGCGGCAATTACCGCAAAAAATAAGCTGTTAAAAATCTGCTGCTGTGCAGTTTTAAAAGCTGCTGCATAAGTAGCTATTGGCCCGGCACCGATAATCAGCATAAGCATGGGCACAACTACAGATAAAATAAAAACAAAACTGCAAAATACAATTCCCAGCCATTTAATTTTCGCGGAATCAATATAATGCGGGATCCCCTTTTGACAGCGCAGAGTAACATATGATCTCTCCGCCATTAAATGCCTTTGCAGTAATATCAATCCCAGGGTAATTAATATTAATGGTATAGCCAGAATTACAGCTTTTTGCGTATTATAGAAAGCACTGAACTGCACAAATATTTCTACCGGATAGGTATTTACTCTCAAAAGATCCGGCACTCCGTAGTTCGCGATAGAAAAAATAAACACAAATATCGCTCCGGAAAATATATAAGGTAAAAGTAACGGCAAAGTAATCCGGGTAAATACCTTAGCTCGCGAACAAGTCAGTTCTCCGGCCTGCTCCAGTTTAGGATCCATGGAATTTAATCCGGTAAGCGTAAGCAGTACTACAAAAGGAAAGTAGGATAATCCCAGGATAAAGACTATTCCCCCTAAACCGTATAACTTAAATCCTAAATCCAAACCCTGCGTACCCATTAATTTCAGCCAGCCGATTGTAGTTATCTGCGCGGGCAAAAAAAGCGGAATTAAACCCGCTAAAAGAAAACCCTGTTTAAATAATATACTTGTTCTCGTCAGGAAAAAAGCGTACGGAATACCAAGTATTAACGCGAATAACGCTGTTCCGATCCCGATAACAAGGCTGTTTTTTAACAGGTTCAGCTGTCTAGCCTCAAGCAGAAAACTCGATAAAGGCACAGAAGTAATTGCATTAAATAATAACAGCAGCAACGGCGCGATCACAATAACGCAGAATACACTCAGACAAATAGCAATAACGGTTTTTGGCAATATGCTCACTGTAAAAATAATTCGGTTAAATACTCACCGGATTCCGGCAGTTTATGCGCTACTGCTTCAAAATCAACTTCCATAACTTTAAGTGTATCATAATCCGGTACATGTTTTGGTTTTTTTACGTCTTTACGCAAAGGTATCTGCATACTTTCTGAATAAGCGAGTTTTTCTTCTACTTCTTTACTTAAAATAAAATCAATCAATTGCTTTGCTTCTTCCGGATGCGGGCAATTTTTGATCAGGCAAACTGTATTGGGAATTAATAATGTTCCCAAGCCATCAGCATCAGGGTACACCATATCTACCGGCTGTCCTTCACTCATCGCCACCCAGGAATCATCTGTATCAGTAAATCCAACTGGTAATTCACCATCCACTACCCGGTCCCGGGAAGTGGAATTACCCGGCACCATGACCACTCCGTTCTCTTTTAAAGAAGTAAAAAATTCTTTGGCTTTTTCATCCCCCAGTTTCACAAATAAAGCCGCGCAATGCGTAGCCGTGGTTCCGAATAATGGATTAGCCATAGCAAAACGGCCTTTCCATTGCGTTTTAGTTAAATCAAAAATAGATTGCGGGATATTGCTTTCCGAAAGCATATTCTTATTATAGATTAAAACCCGCGCGCGCGCCGCGAATCCGGTCCAATACCCTCCGGCATCCTTAAACTGCGGCGGAATATCTTTTGCCGAAGTTGAAAAATAAGCACCTAATATCCCCTTGTCCTTTAAGATAATGCTTCGGGCAATTTCATTGTTCCAGAAGACATCCGCATTGGGATTGTTTTTTTCGGCAATTAAACGGTTTACCAGGCCGGTGGTTTTCGCTGCCTCTGTATCATAGACAACTTTTACTTTAATCCCGGTTTGTTTTTCAAAATCTTTAATTATCGGCTCAGAAAAAATCTGGTCTAAAGCTGTATATAAAACAACTTCTTTTTGTTTTTCTGCTTTTACCAATAAAGCTGATGTTAGAATAATTCCAATTACTAGAAACAATGTTATTATATTTCTATATCTCATGCTCTCCCCTCCTTTAAAAAACATAACTCTTATATATTAAAACACTTCCCATTACTAAAAACAATAACCCCATTAAAAATTTAATCATTCCGATATTTCGGGTAAATAATGCAGTAATCTTCTGTGAACTTATTCCGATATAAGCAAATAAAAACACAATAAGCAACGGCACAATAAACATCAGATTATACAAAATCAAATAAGATATTGCCTTAAGGTTTAATGTTTTATCCTGCAGTACATACATAATTGTCGGTAAATAAACCTGGCCTGTACACATTGACTCCAGTAAAGAGACCATAACTCCCAAGCCAATAGCCGCAAACACAATATTCCTTGTTCTCATTTTTGAGCTGATTAAACGATTAATTATATTGCGTATCATCTTCGGCAGTTTTAGACTAATATCTGAAGATTTTTTACTGATATAATAACGCGCACAATCCAAAAAACTAAAAAAAGCCAGGATCAAAGCAATAATACCAACTAATACTGTAATACCTTTGGCGATACCTGCATTCACCGATATAATTTTCACTGCATGCAATACTCCGATTCCCAACAATAGATATGTCAAAAACACAACAATTGAGAAAGCCAATCCCACAAATAATATTTCTTTTTTGGATTTTTTAAGTAAGGATAATACAGAAATAAAAAATACCAGGGTCACAAAAGCGCAAGGATTAACCCCGTCTATTAAACCGGCACTTGCTACTAAAATCGGGCTAAAAGAAGAAAAACGCTGTTTAATCATACCCTCACTACGTTTTGCTAAGATCTGATCCGGAGATATGGTATCAGTTCCTTTCCCGAATTCCTCAGATAATACCCTATCTAAATTATTCTTTATTGCTTTAACTCCAGCTAAACATTGTGTGCCCACAAACAGCTTCACACTAGAATCAGAATCATCCTCAAACTCTTCCTCATAAAGCAACTGCAGTTCAAACATTTCTTTATTATCAACCGCAATATGCTCGAAAATAACCTTATCTTTATACTTTGCCAAGACTTCCGGGATAACTGCTTCTTTTAACTGGCGGCATTCTTCACATGTTGAAGAAGCAAACAAATATACTTTTAAAGGTTCTGTGCTATACCCTTTAGCAACAAGTAATAAACTCAATATCAAAATGCCAAGAACAAATTTTTTAATCTTATACCTAAAAATATATTGCATAACTTGTGTAATTCCTTATAATTATAACAAGGAGACCAAATGGAAAAACTAACTTTACTTATATGTTTCACATTACTAACAACAAACATAGCTTATGCTGTTGAAATAACACCAAAAAACATTAATTTTGGCGAAATTCAACAAGATGAAGTTGTTTATAAAAAAGTCCTCACTATAAAAAATAATGAGGACAACACTATTATCTTAAAAAAAGTGCGCTCATCCTGCAACTGTATTACTATTGTTTACGATAATACGATACACACAATCAATCCAAATGAATCTCTCAAACTTACCTTACAGCTTAACACAACCACTCTAAAACCAGGAAAATTCCGTAAATATTTATTTTTAAAATTAGAACAAACAAAAAATTCATTCATTACTATTGAAATTAAAGGTGAAATTCTTTAACGCCATCTCCATTTATCATTTTTATCAAAAACAATCCGCTTACTCATCTCCACAAAATCTATTTTCCACTCGCCGTTTTCTTTGGTAAAAATATACGGATTAGCTTTTCCATTCCGGCTATCGGAAAAAGTAATAATAGCTTCATTATCAGTTCTATTCTCAACCGCATAGCTATTATCTTTGATACAGGATAAAACCGCTTTTCGTTGACCAGCGCTAAGTTTATGATATCCTTTTTGCACAGAAGCCTGTGTTGCAAAAGATCCATATAACCCATCATTCCCCTGCTCAACCGCTTCCTTATATTGTTCAAATACAACTTCAGCAGGCTGGGCAAAAGCTAACTGACTGGCAAGGCAAAAAAATATAAGTAAAATTGGGATTGTTTTTAAGAGTTTCATCTACTATTTCACATTCCATTAATCATAGGTAGTTCACAATGTCCACAAACGCAATAATCCCGATAAATATAATCGTAACGCCTACACTTATAATAAAAATTGGACGCATTTTAAACTGTTTATCAGACGCGTACCTTATAAAAGGATATTTTTTATAGAAATCTTCTAAAACTTTTGCAACTTTATTATGCCTAATTATAATCATTATTCCAAATAAAACTAATATTATAGCTAAAATAATTTTTACCATTATCCCCTGCCCCCTTATTATAACCCTATAGTGGAAGGTGGAGAGCTGACATTAATTTTTCTCCAAAATCTTAATTCTAATAAGATTTAAAAGGAAAACAATCAAATAGCTGAATACCATTGGCAAAAAATATACCATTAATTTGCCGTATAGATACAACGATCTTTCAGAAAAGTTAGGCATATTTTTTATTGTTATTAAAACCGCTGCCCACAAACACCCCACCAAGAACCAACTTGAATCGATAAAGTCTTTTTGTTTCCTTAATATATAACACAGGAATGCGATCACAAAAGCAGGAAAACCGATAATAAATATATCTATTATTCGAAATATCAGAATTATGAAAAATGGCATATTATTATAATTAGCAAAATAATTATGCATAATAACAAATAATGTTGAAGTAATTATTGAGCCAAAAATAAAATACAAAAATTCAATAAAAAATTTTTTAATCATTTCTCACCCCTCGGACAGTATTTATAAGAATAGGTATCCTTCCAAGAACCAATAATATCATATTTAGTCCCGCCATAATCTTTCCCAGTATCTAAGGGATCTGTAAAAGTATCTCTAAAATTATATGACATTTCACAAACAGTTGTCACACATTCACAATTTTTGTCTTTAACTGCCACGCAGTTCCCATTATAATTTAAATACCCCCCCGCCAATACATAAATCGTAGTAACATATACTAGGCCTGCCCCAGAAACTTTAAAGTCTCCAGACTCACCTCCATTTAGTGTTTGATAAAAACTTCTAGTTTTAATTTTGACTTCCATTTCCGAAAAACTACGCACTACCCCAACGGAAGAATCCATTTTATATCTTTCTAGCAATCCTACAGTAGATATATCAACAGTTGTCCCCCCACCCCGATAAAAATGATATATAAAGTCAATCGTTGTCCATGCTAAACCAAATACATCCAATCTTAATATCGGATTGTTTTCTACATATGTATAAAAATTAATACCCCCAAAAAATCCAATAATATCCGCGCTGATAAACCTCCCTACACTACTATCATAATACCGTGCCCGGTAAAAATAAAGCTCCGTTTCTGCATCATATTCTCTTGATGTGTATGTATAAGGATTCCCAGTTGCCGGCTGTGATTTAAGATTGCCAAAAGAATCATATTCATAACTTTCAACTACTGCTTCTATATTATCCGTCAAACCTCTTACTGACCCTAATCCATCCATAGTGTAATAGTAAGTATTGGAATTTCGAGTCATCGAAATCGGCTCATCTATTCCCTGTCCATGCACATAATGCGCTACCACAACACCTCCAGCATCATACTCAACAATGATATCTTCTGAATCATATAAATAGTACTTTGTTACTCCATCAACAGTCTTACTTATTCGCTTCCCAAAAGGATCATAACTATAGCTGATATTCGATGCATTAATAACACCTGTTAACCTATTCTCATAATCCCAACTATACGTAGTCAAAGAACCATTATCGTCTTTTGAAATAAGATTTCCGTTGTTATCATAATTATACGTTATTCCGTTGTAAGATTGCAATTTATTTTCCGAATCATACATCCAATCACTATGTGCTACACTTGTCTCCCGATTCCCTACATTATCATAACTATACGTCTCTGTGGTTACCGTATCCTCATCCACCTGCTTTAACCTATACACATCATCATAGGTATAGTCCATGGTCGATGGTCTATGGTCTATAGTCTGTACTCTGTTACCCACCCCATCATGCGTATAACTAAATGAACTAATCACACTCGCGTCACTTTTCTTATTCACCAAGCTCGTCAGCCTATTTGCATCATCATACCCATAATCCGTATAAACTCCATTGGGCAAAGTCTTACTTAGAAGCCGCCCAGAGTTGTCGTATTCATAACCTGTGACTTGCGACATGGGACCTGTGACCTGCACTAACCTATTAAACGCATCATAACTATACGTCACCGCACCCAGCGCATCCGGATATATCAGTGTAGCTTTGTTCCCGAACCGGTCATATGTATACGATACAGTCTTTGTGCCCAATGGATATTGTGTAGCAACATTAAGGACTCTATTTAATTCATCATATATATACGTTGCTGAATAAGCCCCATCGCTCCAGGTTTCCATGTTGCCCACATCATCATAAGTAAAAGCTACTGTCTTTATTGGTGATGTTTTCCCCCCATAATAAACATGCGTTAGCTGATTATAGGCATTATATTCATATTCAATAACCTGATTTTTCGCGTCTGTTTTCTTAGTTAGATTTCCGTTAGCATCATATTCATAACTTGTGACTTGTGACATGGGACTTGTGACTTGTATCAGCCTGCCCAGATTATCATAGATATTAGTAGTTGTGTGAGTTTCCGCGTCAGTAATAGTTTTAATGTTCCCCTGAAAATCATAAATATAGCTTGTCTCTATGGGAGCAGTACCTTCATATTGAATTACTTTACTAAGCCGGCTGGTTTTGTCATATTCATATTCTGTAGTATTGTTATTGGCATCAATTACAGCGATAAGATTACTATTTTTATCATATTCATAACTTGTGGCCTGCGACAGGGGGCTTGTAACCTGTATCAGCCTCCCCATCACATCATAACTATTTGCCGTAGTATGTCCTAATGCGTCGGTAGTGGTTAAAACTTTACCTTCGGAGTCATAAGTATAAGCCGCCATAGTTACAAAAACAGCACTGTCGTTTTTCTGTTTTATCGCGGTTTTCCGGTTTAAATCATCATATTCTATTTGCGTAATCCGGCCTTCCTGCGCCCCTAATTTTCCGGTTTCAATCTGGATTAAGTTTGTGCCTTCCCAGGTATATATTGTTTCTTCATTTTTAGGCGTCGTGATCTTTGTAATCCGGTTGAGTTTATCATAAGTAAAAGTTGAAGTATTATTATTTGCATCAGTCATGGATACGCGATTGCCCACATCATTATAACCATATAATGTCTGATGACTTGGATTATTCGGGTCATAGACACGGGTAAGATAACCATATCCATTATACTCATGTTTAATTGTATTGCCTCTGGGATCAATTATAGTATCAATATCTCCCTGAGCTGTATAAGTGTAGGTTGTTGTATAAGTAGTTGTATCATCTAATATTGTCTTTTCTTCGTGGATACTGCCGTCAGCATAACGCGTATATTCCTTGCGGTATGTTTGTGAAGTATCCGTAGAAGTAATCTCTTTGGACATTGCTTTACTGTTATTAGGTTCATAAGTATACCGCGTAGTTACAATAGTTCCGTCTTCTAATGTCACTGTCTTGGTCAGGATATTGCCCTTATCATCATAGGTATAATCTACAGCATTCCCTTGCGCATAGGTCTTTGACTCGACTTTCTTCGCGTTATTATAAACCATCTCTTTTATAATATCATCGTTTTCTGTGCCGCCGTCTTCATCAAGAAAATCACCCATCTGCCGGGTTTGTTTAATTGTATAGCCATCTTCATCAAATTCAAAATATTCATACCGGGTATGCAAAAATTCTTCGGTTTCGTCATTATAGATACTCGTAGTTACTTTGGTTTTTTCATAAGGAACAATGTATTCTATATCCACAATATTATTCCCATGTACCTGCCGGCTTATCCGCTTTTGGTCATCATAGGTGTTTATATGCACTCCGCCGCCCAATCCCCCGCATCCGCTGCAGCTGGCTGTATCGGAAAATACAGCAATCCGGTGTTCATCATAGACATATTCATAAAGATTACCTTCCGGATCCTGCACAGACAGCAGATCTCCGTTCCCGCTGGGATCATAGGTATAGATAACTTCTCTGTCCGTAAAATCTTTAGCCTTTATAATTCGTCCGTCATTATTATAGAAAAATTCTATAAACCTTCCGCTGGGAATATCATTCTGCGCTTCTTCTATCTTTATCAAGCGGTAGTCATATCCGATCACAATCGAATTGGTTATGTTTGAATAGGGAGATATGCCGCTAATCGGCAGTTTGCCTGCCGGGTCATAACTTAAGAATATCTGGTTGCCCTTTGTATTTTCCATCTTTACCAGGACTCCATTAATATCAAAATGATACTTTGACCCATATTTACTTTTTAAAACATAGGTACCATCTGAATTAGAAATGATTGTTTCGTATTTACCCAAAGGGCTAAGATGATTACCTGTTACATTGTCATAGGTAAATGTATCTTCGGTATTATCTCCGCGCTTAAGCAGTAATGTGCCGTCAGATACCTTAAATAAACGCGTATGAAAGTTAAATGACCAGCCGTATCCGAAAACTCCGTTATAGGTACTTCGGGTATCATAGGCTCTTTTTAGAGAAAGAGACATCCTTCCCGGAATTTCCAGGTCGGTATGCCGGTAATAAAAACTGCCGTCATATAAAGACACCGGTTCTCCTCCGGTACATTCGCTCTTATCCTCATCTCCGGGATCCGGCGGAGATTCCGGATTTGGACACATGTCCGGCGGCGGCGGCGGCGAAGGATTGCATGGCGGCGCATCCGGATTATCCGGATTATCCGGATTATAGGGCGGAGGAACATCCGGCCCGGGAATTCCGATATGATCATCCCAAGCTCCTAAATGTGAAGCATACGCGTAGGGAGCCACTGTAGTATTAAACAAAAAACATATAATAATAAATAAGGATAGTATTTTAAATTTTTTCGCGTAAATTCTCATTATTGTTTTCTTCCTTTTATTCTAACCTTTAAACTTTTAGTACCCACAGCTCCGGTATAACTTTGCAGATTAAACGTTACAATATGTTCTCCAGCTGTCATTCCCTGAGGATCCCAGCGGTAATTAAACGGTGTAAAACCCTGTTCCTCTTCAAAATAAAATATATTATCAATATAGCAAATGATTTCAAAACGGGATTCAACCAGCAGATGCTTATCCTGTTCATCACAACTAAGCCTAATTGTCGTAGGACCAGCAATAACCGGAACACTTTTTTCATCATGGTCTGCTTCTGGGAATTCAATACTAAAACGCGGCACTCGGGTTTTTCGGCAGCTTTGCTTTGCACTAGGATGCAAGATTATTCCGGTAACATTCCGCGGGACTCTCCGGGGCTGCTCTGTTTTTAATTCAAAAGCACATTCATATTCAAATCCTTTATTATTGTTTTTTACAATAATACTGTTATCCGGCAAAGAATACGCGGAAAGAAACAAAGTAAAATCAGGATGTTGAGTTATTAAATTCCCGGCATTGTCCTGGCCATCCCAACCCTCGGAATTTTTACCCGCTTCCCGCGGCTCCCAATCTGCCAATGTTTTTAGAAGCGGGCCTTCTTTAATACCCGCGCGAATCAGAACCCTTGCCGCCCGGGGAAGAATATATCGCACTTTATTCTTTTCCTTATTATAGATAAGTTCCCGCTCACTTAATCCGATGCCTTTACTAATGTCCGCAGGATCGTACTTTGTTTTTTTACCAGCATTATCCTTGGCTTTGATCACATAAATATACGCGCCGCTAGGCACAAGTTCTTCATTACTATCTTTACCATCCCATTTTACTAAATTTTTACCGGCTTTTTCCGTCACGTCTTTTTTAATTGAGTTTATCCACCGGTCATCACTGTCATATATATCAACAGAAACCTCCGCGTCTTGCGAAAGCGAATATTCTATTTTTACTCGCTGACTTTTTGTATTGTTAATAGTCTTTGGCTTGGCCGAGACATTAGATATCGTAAACCTTTGTTCAGGATAAAGGTCTTCTTTTACAGTCATCTGTCTTGCGGCACAGCCGCTTACAATCATTACTATTAATGGTAAAAAAATTATTCTACGCATATTATTTGTGTTAATACTCTCACCTCTTCCAGATTGTCCCTACAAACACCACGCCGGATCTACGCATTCCGCGCCTCTTGTTATCTGTACCGCATTATTGCCATCTTTATCCATTACCCATAACTGCAAATCCCCGCCGGCATTGGATACAAATACTATTCTTTCTCCGTCAGGAGACCAAGCCGGATTATTATTATACCCTTTGGTACGGGTAAACTGCGTTTGATTACTTCCGTCCGCATTCATTATCCAAATCTCATAGCTTCCCGTACGGTCGGAAACAAACACAATACTCTTTCCGTCAGGAGACCAGCGCGGACAAATGTCATAGCCGTATTTTTGAACAAGCAGAACTTTATCCTGCCCGTTTTTATTCATAACCCAAATATCATGTTCATGCGCTTTTTTCCCGGAAACATATACTATTTTTTCCCCATCCGGAGAAATCGCCGGAAAGTACTGCAATCCCAAATCCTCATTTATTACTTTTACGCCGGCTCCATTAAGATCAGCGCTCCAAATATCACTGTCATCTTTTAAGTCACTACGATAGCGCGCGAAAAGAATCCGTTCTAAGCTAATCCATGATGGATCAACCAGATATCCCAACTTAGAAAATATTCTTTTTTCTTCTTTACTTTCGACATCAATCAGAAAAAATTCACCGTTGCTGGTACGATAAATAATTCTCTTTCCTTCCGGAGACCAAACCGGGGTCTTTTTATCAACCTTTGATGAGGTCAGCTGAACTGCAGACTTTGCCGCGCAATCCATAACCCAAATCTGCCAATATCCGTCGGTAAACCCCGAATAAGCAATTTTGCCTTTAATCATTCCCTGTCCCTGACAAAAAACTGCCGTTAAGCATATAAATATTAATAACATTAAAGATATAATATATTTTCTCATTTATAGACTTTTATATTGCCTCTTCTAATAACCGTAGTTTCTCCTCCGGGAGTAGACGCGGTAACTTCAATGATATAATCCCCTTCTATTGAGACAAGCTCTCCATCATCATTCATTCCATCCCATTCTACTTGATAAGCCCCGGCGCTGACAAGTGAATTATCTATAAGTGTTTTACAATAATTACCATTAGGATCAGATAACTTAATTGTAATTTCCGCATCTTCATTAATCGCATATCCTATACTACTAACCTGGCTATACCCCGGTTGAATCAAAAAGCTTCCACTGGATAATTCAGTTATTTCCAATGTGTCATCATAAACAACAATACAATTATCCGGCAAAGTCCAGGCAAACCCGCTTAGCGTTGTCGTTTGATTATTCACTATCTTACCGGTAAAAGGATTACGTCCATCCCAGTATTCATAATGACCTCCCGCTGACCTTGGCTCTCCCCACAAAACAGCTCCTACTAAATTTTTAAAAGCAATCACTACAAAAGCCGGCTGGGAAATATCATAATCGATTTTATAACGCTCACAATAATACGGATTCGCATTAGCATTTACCGTCATATTAGTCACATCCACAAAACCACGCACATAATCAGGGCCGTAAAACCCATTTCGCCCATCAGGAGCAAGTGCTTCCAATTCATAAACATAAGCTCCATAAGACATCAGGTCCCCTCCGGAATCCCGGCCGTCCCAAACACAGCTGTTACCCCCGGCTTGACCAAAAACTGTTGCTACAGTATCCACATAACTCCTCGTATATGTACCTTCAAGTGAATTAAATCTAATGTATACGTGATACATCTTTACTGCTACTTGCGCATCCCGATCCAAAATAAAGTCTATTGTGCTAATCTCTGAATGCGCAGGATTAATAAACTGCTGGGAAGCAGACACATTCTTAATTTCCATATTTTCCAGATTAACCTTAGTATAGTATTCCGATATATTACTTACAGTATCTCTTACAAGTAACTTTAAAGTATAAATACCGTTGGGGAATGTTAGAGTATCCCAACTTGTCAATTGGCCGCTTACAACACTGTTACTTGAACTTATAAGCTGATACCATGTCTGGGGATTTTCCCCCTCTCCATAATATACTCTGTACCACAACAAATTCGCATCATTAGCAGTTCCAATTACAGAAATATCCCCCCAAACAGTTTCATTTTCCCCAGGAGAGCTAATCACAGCAATCGGAACAGTTGAATCTACAATAATCGTACCGCCTATCGGGCCCGCTGTCTGACTATTATATTCAGCACTAACCTCATAAGTATACTCTCCGTCAGCAACCACTGTTTCCGTTTCATTTTTACCATCCCAGACTTGCTCTATATCAGAACCCTGGCCGGTAAACTGACGTACAATTGTACTTGCTGAATCTTTTATGGAAATCGTCCAGTTAGCTAACTCTTCATTTGTCCAAGCTGTAATTGTTGTGCTATCATTATTTCCATCTGCGTTCGGAGAAATTACCTCCAAGGAAATGGTAAGATTATCTAATATCAGTTCATTATTCAAAATAATACTTACAGTATCCATAGATTCATTATTAACAATATCACGAACCAGAAGTCTTAATGTATATATTCCATTAGTTCTATTCAACGTATCCCAGGTAAATAAAACTGCGTTATCTACTGTTTGCGTACTCTCTTTAATGTTTGTCCACTCAGTCGGCGCAGTTCCTTTTCCATAATGAATATAATATTTATGCATATTAGGATCAGCAGCAATACCAATAATATCCACATTCCCGCTAACAATATCATTTTCTCCAGGTAAACTAATTAAAGCAATAGGTGCAGTTGAATCTACAATAATCGTACCGCCTATCGGGCCAACTGTCTGACTATTATATTCAACACTAACCTCATAAGTGTATTCACCGTCAGCAACCACTGTTTCCGTTTCATTTTTACCGTCCCAGGCCTGCTCTATATCAGACCCCTGACCGGTAAACTCACGCGCTACTCCATCTGTGGAATTCTTTATGGAAATAGCCCAGGTAGCTAATTCTTCATTTGTCCAAGCTGTTATTATTGTACTATCATTTTGTCCATCTTCATTTGGAGATATTACATCTAAAGAAACAGAACTATTCTGTAAAGTTAGTTCATTAGCCACGGTAACCAAAATCGTATCTGAAGATACCTGCAATAAGCGATCCCAGGCCATGATTCTTAAGGAATATATACCATTGATTAGATTACCAGTAGACCAAGTAGCCAAAACACCATCTTCTACAGGAGTACTTATATTATTAGAGTTGTTCCAAGCAACAGGATCAGCACCTACTCCATAAGAAAATTTATAATAGTAAAAATTCGCATCTGTTGCTGTGCCAATTATTTTCACACTTCCGCTTACAATATCATTTTCCCCAGGAGTCGTTATGGAAACAGTTGGCAGATTAAGATCAACTGTAATCCAACCGCTTTCCGGAGAAGCGGTTTGCCCATTATATTCTGCGTTGATTTCCCATATATACGCACCGTCATCTACCACAGTTCCGGTTTCGTCTTTACCATCCCAAACTTGTGATATATTATACCCCAGTCCGCTAAACTGGCGAATCACCGCCCCCCAGGAAGTCTTTATTTCAACTTTCCAATTTGCGAATTCTTCATTTAGACGTCCGCTAATAGCTGCTGTGTCTTTAACGCCATCTCCATTCGGAGACATATAATTCAAACTACTCGCTGCATCTTGAATCCATAATCCGGTAGCTAAATCTACTCTAACCTCAGCCGTAGATGTATTTCCGGCTAAATCAATAACGGAAAGCTTTATCGTATATCTATCATTAAAATTATCCGATGTATTCCATGTAGCTAATTCAATATTTTCCCGGGAAATATTTCTTGGACTCTTTAAGGTAAGGCTAGAAGTACTCCAGGTATCCGGAGCATCCCCTCTTCCATAACTTATAGAATAATCCGCGATATTATCATCTTTAGCTGTTCCGATAATAGACATAAACCACATAATCGTTCCATTTTCCTGCGGAGATATTATTTCAGCTATAGGTAGAGTATTATCCACAATAACTGTCCCGCTAACCGGCCCAGCTGTCTGGGTATCATATTCGGCAGTTACTTCATATGTATATTCACCGTCCGGAACAACTACACCAAACTCATCTTTTCCATCCCATACCTGTTCTATATCAGATCCCTGACCAGTAAACTCACGCACTACTGTCTCTGTAGAATCTTTTATGGAAATCGTCCAGTTAGCTTGTGGCTCATTTACCACAGCGGTAATTGTCACATTATCTTGAATACCATCACCATTAGGAGTTATATATTCAAAATCAACACTCGGAGAAATCAACACTAACGGATTTTGCACATTAACTGAAACATAATTAATAGTCTGCTGAGAAAAATTGTCATTAACTACCAAACGTAACACACAAACCCCATTAGTCAGACCAGAAGTATCCCATGTTGCGCTAAAACCATCTTCATTCCAATCCACATTAGATAGCTGTATCCATTCTGTTGGACCAGCTCCTTGCCCGTAATAAAGTGTTCTTGAACTTAGATGAATATCATTAGCTTGCCCGGTTATTGTAACAATCCCGGCAACATTATCATTCTCAACAGGCGAGGTTATTATTGCTGTCGGCGGAGTAATATCCACAATAACAGTTCCCGCAATCACGCTAACAGTCTGGCTGTTATACTCTGCACTTATCTCGCAGCTATATTCCCCGTCTACTACAACACCCCCTTCGTTCTTTCCATCCCATACCTGTTCTATATCAGATCCCTGACCAGTAAACTCACGCACTACTGTCTCTGTAGAATCTTTTATGGAAATCGTCCAGACTGCTTCCGCTTCATTAGTCCAAGCGGTGATTATTGTATTGTCATTCAAACCATCATCATTTGGAGAAATCCTATCACGGGTAATATTAACATCTTCAAAAATAAGGTCATTCGCCAAAAATACCGGTACAAAATCAAAAACACTATTTCCTATCTCATCCCATACTCCAAGTCTCAAGGTATAAATGCCATTTACAAGATTATTAGTATTCCATGTATTCAACATGCCATTAGTCACAGGATCCTGCGACGTACAAAGAGATACCCAAGTCTGAGGATCTGTTCCTTTGCCATAATGAAGAGAAAAACTATGAAAATTCGCATCATTAGCAGTTCCCATAATATCAACCTCTCCGGAAATTGCTTCATCTTGCAAAGGCGAAATTATTTCTGCTATCGGAAAAGCAGCATCAATTTTTATGGTCCCGTTTATCGGATCTGCTGTATGAGTATTATATACAGCAGTAAGCTCCCAGGTATAATCACCATCCGGGACTACTATGCCTGACTCATTTTTACCATCCCAGGAAACATTCACTGAATAGCCTTGTCCACTAAGCCGTCTAACTTCCATATTCTCAGAATTTTTAATACTAATTGCCCAATCCGCAGCATACCCGATTATTTGCGCATGAAATGAAGTTGTATCTCTAAAATTATCTCCGTTCGGTGAAATATAATCCGGATCCATCCAAAAGTTGATTATAGAAAATCCATTATCAACTTCAACCTGAATAATCTGTTCGGTCTCAAGATTATGATTATCCTCCACAACTAATTTCAGGCAATATGTGCCGTTATTTAAATCTCGAGTATCCCAGTACGCTAATACCTCATCAACTTTAATATAACTATTCACTGCCAATTGACTCCATTCTGCAGGAGCAGCCCCTTCACCATAAAAAACAGAATATTGTTTAAAACTTTCATCAGCAGCTGTTCCGGAAATCTCTACATAACCGGAAACAACAGCATTTTCCTGCGGAGATGCAATAATAGCTATTGGCGGAGAAACATCTACCTGAATCTGACTACCCACAGGATCGGTAGTAATAGTATTATATGCAGCCGTAATTTCTATCGTATAAATACCGTCAGGAACCGTCTCCCCTGATTCATTATTCCCATCCCAAACAAAGTTAATGCTAAAACCAAAACCATTTATTTGACGGATAATATTGTTCTCTATATCTTTAATAGCAATCGTCCAGTTAGTTTCATATCCAACAACTGTCGCATTAATTACTGTGCTATCCTTAAATCCATCATTATTAGGCGAGATATTTTCAGGATTTGCATTGTAATTCTCTATATAAAACCCGTTATTAACTTCAACTAAAACATCATCTATAGCTTTATTTCCCGCTTTATCTTCTACTAATAGCCGCACAGTATATGCGCCATTTCCCAATCCTTGTGTATACCAGCCATTAACCACCAGCTCATCATTCAGTCTATGATGAGTCTCTGCCCCTATTAAATGCCACTCTGCTGGGGAATTTCCCTGACCGTAATAAACTGAATATTGGGCTAAATTTTCATCACCCACTGTACCGATAAGGTCAGTATGCCCATCATCAATAATTTCATTTTCCTGCGGGGAAGTAATCAAAGCAATAGGAGTCCCTGTGTCTTTAGTAATAGTTCCCTGTACAGGATCTGTAGTCTGCTCTCCAAAAGTAGCGGTTATCACGTAAGTATACTCTCCATCAGGAACCACTTGTCCCTGCGCATCCTTACCATCCCATATTTGATTAATATTTCCTGAACCGCTAAACTGTTTTACTTCCTGATTTATCGAATCTCTAATAGAAATTAACCAGGTACTAGAATAAATATATCCCACAACATCCGCTGTAATCGTTGTGGTATCATTAGCTCCGTCAGCATTCGGAGAAATAAATGCCGAAGAAGCATTTTGATTAGTAATATAAAAACCTAAATTTACATCAAAAACCACTGTTGCCACAGATTCATTGCCGGCTCTATCTAAAACACTTATTTTTGCTCCATAAGTAGTATTAATTAAAGGTGAATACACTCCGAAAACAGCCAAAATTTCTGCTGATTTTTGTTCATTATAAGTATCTCGATACCCCCATTCATCAGGATTACTCCCATACCCTGAATAAACAGTACACCTCACAAAATTATCATCTGTGGCTGTTCCAATCACATCAACCCTCGGGCCTTCGGTCACTACATCATCATTCTGCGGATAACTAATCACCGCCGCAGGATAAACTGTATCTATTTCTACTGTTCCGGTTAACGGACCCAAAGTCTGGCTATTATAAGCAGCCCTGATCTCATAAGTATAAACTCCATCCGGCACAACAACTCCGAAATCATCCTTACCATCCCAAATCTGTTCTATCTGAGCACCTTGTCCGGAAAATTGTTTAACTTCCGCGCCAATAGAATCTTTTATAATAATTGTCCATGCGGCTGTTTCTTCATTAGTTCGCGCGGAAATTGTAACTGTATCTTTGTTCCCATCCGTGTTAGGAGAAAATAAATCCTCCGAAACATCACCATCCGATAATCTAAACTCATTCTGAAATTCCACTATAAGAGTATCTATGGATTCATTGCCCGCTTTATCTTTAACCACAATCCGCAAAGAATGCAGGCCATTAACTGTTTCCATTATATTTGCTGACAATAAAACAGCATTGATCTGGGGAATTGTGTATGATTCATTTAATAACTCCCATTCCGCGGGGGCATCCCCTAACCCATGATATACTTCACATATTTCAAAATTTGCATCAGTTGCTGTTCCGATCATTTCAATGGTTCCGGAGATAACATCATAATCCTGCGGAGAGATAATCTGCGCTATCGGTGGAGCTGTATCAACTTCAACCTGACCGCCAACCGGCCCAACAGTCTGGCCATTATAATTAGCCATTATTTCAAAGGTGTAATTTCCATCCAACACAACAACTCCGGAATTATTTTTTCCATCCCAAACCTGTTCGATAACTGCCGCTTCATTCGTATCACCCGGATCACCAGGATCAGGAATTTCCCTAATAACTGCTCCGCTTCCGCTGATATGCCTTATTTCCACATTGCTATCATTTTTTATAGAAATATCCCAATTGACTCTGGGATCATTAGTATATGCGGAAAAGACAACTGTATCTTTGTTTCCATCGGCATTTGGTGAAATCATTTCTTCAGAAGATGCCGGAGTATGTAAGACAAGGGGATTTTCAATTGAAAAAATCACAATATCTTCTGCTTCATGTCCGGCAGTATCTATTGCCCAAAATTTTATAGAGTAAACACCGTTTATTGTTTCACTTATATCAGCATTCGCAACGACAAAGTTTTCAAACGGATCATCATAGGTATCATCCAAAAGCCACTCTGTAGGCACTGCGCCCCGGCCATGATACTGCTGAGCATAGTCAAAATTATCATCTGTAGCTGTACCCCGGATCTCAAAACTTCCGGAATAGGCCTGTCCTTCTATTGGAGAAAGTATTTCCACAAACGGAGGCGGGTCATTATCAGTGACAGTTACAGTAAGCAGAATCGTCTCCGAAAGTCCGGCTAAAGCAGAACTGCTTACCCCGAACATTAAGATTATGCCTATTATTGTAGAAATTAATTTTCTTATCATAACATTTTAAATATCTAATCTATTATCGAAATCAATATCCTGCTTTTTAATCCTACACCTACAGCCTGCCCGGAAGTATACGTCCATACCCAAAAATGATATTTCTTTCCCAAATACTTGCTATCATCAGGAATAGATATTTTTATGGGAATAACTTTATATTCTCCGGCATTGATTTTTGCTTCTTCCTCTATTTGCACCCAGGAAGTATTTTCAATCGGTTCATACCCTGGTTTTAATTCTTCTTCTATTGGCCTTAAAACTTCCAGCTTTATGGTTATTTCCTTATCAAAATTATTAGTGATTTTAAAAGTACTCCCGGCAATCTCATTAAGATCATAGGTATTACCCGGTTCTAAATTATTTACAATAACTTCCCCCCAATTAGAGGATAATCCTCCGGCATAAACGGTAACCGGCGCTAATAAAAATATAATTAGTAAACAAAATGATTTCATTATAAATATACTTTCTTTTTCTAAAAGGTACTGGGGAATAGGATAAAAAGCATATTTCGCACTTTCTATCCTATTCCCGCAAACTTCAGTTTAAATTTAACTTGCTGATGCTGTAACTGTTACCGGAATAGTCTGTTCAACTCCGGCATTAGATGTAGAAGTCGGCACTAAAAGCTGTAACCCAAAACTCTGGGTTCCTGCTGGTGCTAACCCGGCATCTAAACTTACTCCGCTTGCCGGATCTATCAAAGCCCAAGTAGCTCCAATATAAGCATTCATCGCGAATGCATCCGCGCCTGCTGCTGTACTTGCGGTCCAATTCGCGCTGTCACCAACTGTTATCGCAAGATTTTCTGCGCCATTTCCATCGTTTGTCGCGACAAACGCGCCTGCTGCTGTAGACAAAGTCTGCCCGGAATCAGTTCCCCCAAACGCATAGCTGCCCGGAGTTACCGACACGGAAATACTCTGAGTGATTGTAACCGTAACCGCTATTTGGGCTGTCTGCGCCATCGCGTTGGCCGCGCACAACAAAACTATAATTAATCCTAAAATTAACCCTTTCTTCATTTCTTGTTCCTCCTTTCATTCCTTTTTCACATGTTTAACAATTAATATAAAATACCGATCTATATAAAAGCTCCTTATAATCAAGGAGCTTGTGTATTTATAATTACCTCAATTTCCTGCTGTTGGGTAATAGTTGTCGATGTCGGAGCTTTAAATTGCAGCCAAAGAGTTCGTTCTTCATTCGGCGCGACATTAACCCCGGTCTGATCCGCGGCAAATTTAGTATTTGTTGCTTTCTGAGCTTCTGTAGAAAGTGCGTGATTAGCTTCATTCCAATTTATAGTTAGCGGATTCTCAGCAAAAGAAGCATTTAAAATATATTTGTCACTTCCGACACTAGTTTGAGAAACAGTCCATCCTGAAGGATTGACCACCATCAGACTATAGGTCTGATTTGTCTCCCAACCTATATTACTGACAACTATTTCTTGTCCGGAAGACATTGTCGCTATGTTCCCAGGAGCTATTTCCCCAATGTTCCAAGAATCCGGAGATACATTAATTCCCAGCATTACCTTATCTAGGGAGAAATTTAAAGTATAGGTAAGGCGTGGACGGGTTGTTAGGACTTGAGGTGCGCTGGATATATACCCATCAGCACTAGCTTCTACTGTATACTTGCCTTTTCGCCGGTTCATTATCCGCAGAACATAATGACCAAGTGTATTGGTTATTGCCGTATAAGTCTCTTTTGGATTTTTTACAGTAATTAGAGCTCCGGCAATACCTTCAGAAGTAGAACTATCAATTATCTTCCCCTTAAGAATAGGGTATTGAAATAACGTATTGAGCGCGAAGTCAACGGTGTAATTTTTATTAGGCTTTAAATTAAGTTTTTTTATTTCCGGACGGTATTGTTTTGCAAGCACAATAATCTGCGCTTTATCCTGATCTTTATTTTTCTTTTTATCAATAGGAACTTGAGGAAATTCATAATATCCGGAAGCATCCGTAATCACCGAAGATTTAAATGAACCGCATTTTATTAAGACATATACACCCTGTAAAGGGGTTTCCATAATCTTATCGCTTACATGCCCGGATATTGATGCATATCCTGGGGATGAAGTTGCGAACGCAACAGAGCAGTTTAACAAAAGCAGACAAAAACTTATGAGAAAAACAATTTTTTTATTTTTCATATAATATCGACATATCTATCACAATAAGAAAAAATATTATACACTCATGTATAAAATCGTTAATCCTTAGTATTTCCTAATAAAATACAAATACTACATTGTAGCTTTATAAATCCGTATAAAATCCTTTAAATTATACCACAAATTTTTTTGGATTGCAAAAAAATTAGTAAGTATTGACAAAAGCTATAACTCGTTTCCAAACTTGAGGATAAAGGTGGTTCCGACCCCGACTTTACTGGTAATTTTCAGACTTGGCTTTTTCTCTTCCGCTTTCCACTAATCTATAATAAGCTCCTCTGCCCCTACCAACAAGTATCATCAGATTAGCTTCTGTAAGTTTATCAATTTCCTTAAGCATGGCTTGCCTTGATATCTTAAATTCTGCTCTTAATTCTTTATTGGCAATTTTCCCTTTTTCTTTTATTAATCCCAATATCTTTATTTGACGTGGAGTCAATGCTATCTGCTCTGAAACATTTACTTCACCGGCAAAGCTCAATTTTTCTACAGTCTCTTTTACTTGATTAATAGAATATAACACACCACCAGTAAAATATTCAAGCCATTGAGTTATGTCTCCATTATTATCAGTAACAGTTTTAAGCGCATCATAGTAAGCAGATCTGTTATCATCATAATAGTCATCTAAAGCAAAAAACCTTCGATGATCAAATCCGCTCCGATAGAGTAAAACTGTTGCCAATAATCTTGCGGTTCTCCCATTGCCGTCAATAAAGGGATGTATCCTTGCTATTTCATAATGCACAATACCTGCCAAAATCACTGGATTAATATCTTTTATTTGTTCTGAATTCAGCCAATTAAAAAATTCTTCTACCAAACGCGGCACAGCTTCTGTTTCCGGGGGCATGTATTCAACTACTTCTTTTATTTGAGTTCCTTCAAAAATCCTTTTTCCTACAAAAACCTGCCGGTCTCTATATGCTCCGCAAAACTCTTCTTTTTTAAGTGTACCCTTGCTAAGCACTTTATGGATTGTAAGTAACAGGCCTGAGTTTAGTTTCTTCTTGGCGTATTGTTCAATTTTATCCAATGCTTCCAAGTAGTTTAAAACTTCCTGCTTATCTTTGGTTGAAGCAACTACTTCTTTATGCTCAGAAAGCGCTTTGACTTGATCTAAAGTAAGCCTATTCCCTTCAATCCTGGTTGAGGAATGAGCACTATGGATATTAGCTTCTTTTTTTAGCCTAATCTCCCACTTAGGAATAAGCTTTGCGCGCTCAATAACTTCTCTTCCCGCCATGATCAGAGAAATGTTATTTAGTATTTTATCTGTGATTGTGTATATGGGTTTAAATGTCATAGTTATATTATAATAAATGACAACCTAAATGACAACTAAAATGACAACCAAAAATCAATTTTTTCTTCATTTTCGAACTGCAAAAATCGTCTATTCTTGGTTAACATGTTGTAATATAATATGTTACAAATATTTTAACTAATAAGGAACAATACAATGTCCTGGCCAAAAAGAAATAACAATTCTTAGTATCTAATAAAAAGAGGGGAGCTTGTAACTAGCTCCCCTCTTTTATATACTTATAACTTATTGAACCTGCAGGATTAATTTTGAATCGAACTGAGTCTTTCTCTTATCTCGCCCATAATACCCGTCATCATAACCAGAAGACCACCCCTCATCAAAAGCCGCTTTAAACTGCTGTTGTTTATAAGTATTCACTCCCGGCTTATGACAATTATACTGTTCTTTTAATGATGAAATAAAATCCTCGATTGCAGGATTATCTCGAGCTGATTCTGAATCATAATCTCTCTCAGCTCGGGCATCATATTCACCGCATTTATATCCCGGATGATACGCAATATCACAAATATCATTGTAAAACCCGTCTTTAGAAACAGCAAAACATGCACTTTGCCATACTAAAACAACCAATAAAATAAAAAATAATTTCTTCATCCTCGCTCCTTTTAATATTGTCAGGTTAAGAGGGTTTTATCCGCTAATGATTTATCCCGCTATCTTTTGTGGCGGGAGCATGTTATATTATTTTTTCTTGTTTTACAGACAATTAAAAGTTTACTTTTAGATTGGCAAAAAACAAACAAAACAAAAAACAAACAAAAGAATTAGTGTTTTCAGTGCCTGCCCCTGTTATTCTCTTTTTTACTCAGGTAAATATGGCATAATAAAATGAGTTGCTGTTATTAAAACACAAATAACAATCCATAAAATGGATGTTAACATATACTGATTTTTAAAGTGTTTACTCAAAGGAATTTTAATTAGATAAGCTCCAGACAAGATACCGACAATTGACAACTCAACAAGAAAATTGGCTGCCCCCTTATAACCAACTAAAAAATTAAATAAAAGCCAATAAAAAACTGGAACATATACTGTTTTCTTATCTAAAGCAGTTAATTTATCTTTAGCTTTAATTATGACAGCAATATAAAGAGGAAATAAAAGTAAAAATATTTTCAAAAAGATGCCCCAATTCCACAATGAAAAAAATTTATTAAATCCTCCCAAAGAAACAAATATCAAAAAATATAAAACATACAACATTCCTAATACAATAAAAAAATATTTATCTGAATTATTCTTCATCTAATTATTCCTTTTTACTCTTGACACTTTGTTCTAATTTTTTTCTATAATTAATATTGTCACGTGACTTATTTTCGTTTTCCTCTCTATACAACTCAATAGCTCGCTTAAGTAGCTTCTTTGTATTATGTTTACAATTGTTATCAATATCTAATAATGATTTATCATCTTTTACCTCTTCATAAGCCTTATCTATATAATCATCAAAAACTTCATCGGTAATTTTTTTTGCTTTTCCCTTATCTATGGCTTTTTGCGCTGTCTTAATATCTTTCGGCTTATCTTTTTCCCATTTATTAAAAACTCTACTATATGTATGTTCCACATTCCCCTGTTCATCTGTTGTGGCCGTCAAAGTGTGTGTTAGAGGGTTATAGTAACTTCTCGCTTTTTCTCCTCCACCAAAAGGATTAACAAATTGCCGATTAACAATATACCCATCCATCCCTTCGGGATCTATCCATATAACAGGATTATTAAAACAATAATCATATAAGCTTGTTAATCCATAATTTTCCACCGGATCCGTTTGCAAGAAGCGGCCTAAATCAGGGCTGTAATAGCGAGCGCGGTAATAATACAAGCCGGTTTCTTGGTCAAATCGTCTTCCGGTAAACATATAACAGTTGCCGATTTGACTAGCGGATAGCGTAGAGCGTGCAGCGTCTAGGATTGTTGTGTTACCATAGACATCGTATTCTAAATGAGCACGTATTTTATGGACTAAAAGGACATAAATTACTGTGCGAATTTACTCCGAAGTTTAGCAGAAAATTATAGAAGAAAATTTTCAATGTTTTAACTTCGGAGCTGCCGCTATGTAAAAATAACCCTTCGCCGCCGTGTCAAAGAACAAGTATCTTAGCTGGGAGGAGAAAAGGGGACGGTTCTACTATTTTTTCTTTGGCCGCCCCTTATTCAACCTTGTATTAATTACATTAAAAGCTTTTTCCATACGCTCGATAAACTTTTCTGTCCCTAAAAATAATTGCCCTTTTAATGCTTGCTCAATCTTTCGCTCTCCTTCTCCTAATACTAACTCCTTATATCGCTGCTGTCTAATATTATCATTACTCCCCAGCATTTCATAGTATTGATCCCTATCAACCAGCTCGTCTTCCATTCCGTAAGCATAATATCTATAACTTGATAGTTTATATTCCCTCAAAGATTTTACCATCTTCGCCCTGAGCGGATTGCGCTCAATATATATCCCGCATGACAGCAAATAACTCTCTCCCTCAACCAATAAGCTTTTATATCTATCTTGCCAGAAATGCCCGGCATATCCATACTTTTTTTTGTAATAATTATAATATTTAAGGTTTATTCGCTTCATCAGCTTGGAAAGTTGCGTGTCTTCATTTGCTTCTATAAGCATATGCACATGATTGCTCATTAAACAATAGTGGTATAGCTTAAACGGCTGTTCTTCCTTTACTTCTTTTAGTATCCCTTTATATTTAGAAAAATCTTCTTCATCATGAAATACCCACTGCTTATTATTTCCTCTTGTCAGCACATGAAATATTCCATCATCTGTATATATCCTGGCTACTCTGGGCATAAAAAAAATCTCCTTGAATCTTTTTTCTTCAAGAAGATTATATCAAATATCTCTTCGCCCTGTCAATTAAAAGAACCGTCCCCTTTATCCCTAAAATTTCGAGTGTATTGACAGGATTTACAACTCGTTACCAAATTTGAGGATAAAGGTGGTTCCGACCCCGACTTTACTGGTGATTTTCACATCGCCTTTATGCAGTTTCATGACCTGATCCGTAACAAACAAGCCTAAACCGGTTCCGTTCTCTTTGCCTTTGGTAAAGAATGGATCGAAAATATTCTTAAGATCTTCCGGAGCTATGCCCTTGCCTGTATCGGTAACTGTTACCTGCACATGTTTTTCCAGCTGAGTTGTGGCTATTTTCAAACTACCGCCTTCCGGCATAGCCTGGATAGCGTTGACAAAAAGATTAAGCAGAACTTCCTGTATCTGGGTAGGATTACCTTTAATGGGTTTTGTTTCTAAAAAATCTTTTTCTATTATAATATTGCCGTGACGGATCTTATGCGCCACAAGTTCCAGGGTTTCATCTATAAGATGGCCCATATCGATATCTTTAATATCTTCTTTCGGCAAACGGGAAAAATTCAATAACCTATGAATGATCTTATAGCCGCGTTCGGTCTGGCCTTCTATCTTTTTAAGAAGGTCTACGAATTTTTCATCTTTAACATCCATCAGCAAAAGCTGAACATTGCCGGAAATGATCGCCAGAGGATTATTGATCTCATGCGCCATAGAAGAAGCCAGCTGACCTAAAAGGCTGAGCTTTTCCGATTGGATCATCCGGGCCTGGGCAATTTTCAGATCCTCAAACAACTGCGCGGCTTTAAAAGCCATGGCACTGTCATTAGCTAAGATGGAAAAAGTATCTATATCACTCCGGGAATAAAGATCCGGTGTTTTCTCACCTAAGATCAGAAATCCCAATAACTCTTTTTGATAAACAGACGGTAAGATTATCTGGGCTTTAAGGTCTTTCATGATCTTTTTTAAATTTTTTAGTACTTTATCTAAACCACGGAAAGGCACACGCATGATCTTGGACTGCCCCATCCAATAATCAATATCTTCATATACAAGCACTTCCACGTCTTTTTCTTTTAAAACACCTCTTTCAACCAGCACATCTCTTATTTTGGTAAACCATCGCACAAGATAACTATGTTCTTCAATGGTCAGATCACTTGGCAGTTTATGCGGGCCTACGGAGGATTTTAGAGCATACGAGTGATTACCTTTTACCTTAAGAAAAAGGGTTATATGCATTATTTTGTTATTCATCCGGCTATATAAACGCAAGATATACCGGGGAATGATCCGGGATAGTTTATCAATGCTTTGCACTTCAATGGTGGTTTTTGAAGCAGCTTTAAGTGATTGATGCAAGTGATACTGCTGCATCATCCTTTTTGCTTCAGCCTTGTCTTGTAGTTGAACATAAATATACGGAGCAAACAAGGCAAGTACTGTATACAACCCCAGCGGGGGCCAGAACCACTTATCTGCAAATAAGCCTACTAACCATTCCTTCCCAAAAACAATAAAAAATGCCGGGATAGCAACAATTAAAAAATATACCATTAATAATATTGCACCGCGCGTAAGCGCAACACGAACATCCATAAGCTGATGTTTGATAATTGCATAGGCAATAATTACAGGATATAAAGCTATTAAAAAATTTGAATGTGGATAGATATCAATTCCAAAAACCACCAAATAATATCCATGAGCTCCTATCCATCCGATAACAGAAGCTACTAATAAATATCTCAATTGGTTTTTAAGAATTCCTCGTGATGACCTGTATTTATTTATTAGTAAGGAAAATGAGTATAACAATAATCCCCAATAAAAACCTATATAGAACAGCAAGTATAAAATACTTCTATAAGATCTCCAATCATGCGTATAGAATTGATTAAATACTAACCTTAAGTCCCCTAAAAAAACACCCCTCGGAGCAAAAAAAGTTAATAATAAAAATATACTACCTAGAGCATATGATCCATAAAGAATATACTTTTGAAAAATATTTTTAGATTCAACAAAGGCATAACTGAAGTGATAATAGGATATTGGGATAAATATTATTCCTACATGTGCCATCTGCCACCAAAAGAACGCAATACTCTTAGAATCTACAGTAGAAATCTTATAACCCGCAAGTCCCCAGATACAAACAAAACAGCAAAGAAAAGCCCAGATATAATCGATGCTTCTATTTCTACCTTTCCAAAGCACAAAAATTGTAATCAACCCTGTTGAAACAGAAACTGATATTGAAGAAAACGCGAATATATGCATTAGTCCAATCTCTTTGTATTTTATAAATAAAAATCTTTATATTTCCACTTTTTGTTTATATCTTCCAAAACACATCTTGCAGCTCTTCTTCCTGAAAAAGCGACACTAGGGATTCCTCCAAAAGGAACATACCCCATCGTACACCAATGGCCTGTTAAATAGAGACCTTTTATAGTACTCCTTTGTGGCATAAATGAAACTTTTGTTTGTTTTAACGTAGATAACCATCCGGCGAATGCTCCCCTTCTATTTGATGTATATCTATGAAATGTAAGCGGAGTAGCTGTAAATTTTAAATCTATAAAATTCTCTAACCCCGGGATAACACTCTGTACTTTTGACATTATCCTATCACACAATTTACCTCTATTATCTTTCCAATATTCCATCGTCTTGTATGGAGAAAAGACAATGATTGAACCCGTTCCTTTTTCACTCATTAAAATATTATCGTGCGCAAAAGGAAAAGAACCAACAAACCATTCAACTTCAAAATCAGGATTTTTTTTATCTGAATATGCCTTATGAATATCGTAATTGTTAAAATAATAGATATTACAAGGTTCTTTAATTAAACTATTTAAATCTCCTTTTAGCCCCAAATATACCATGAACATTGATGGAGAAGCCACCATTTTAGCAGTATTATCCTTTTCTTCACTTTTAATTTCTAATAATTCATTAAAGGTCATCGTAGCATCAGCATTAGACACAACTATATCACTAAATATCTTTTCTCCATCATCAAGAACTACACCCTTTATCTTTTCATGCTCTGTAATAATTTTTATAACTTTTTTTGACAAAACACACTCCCCACCATTTTTTTTAAGACTTTTAACTAAAGCATCAGGTAATTTCTGGATTCCTCCCTTAGGATAATATCCCGGATCTAATACATATTGCCTAAACAAAACTATAGCAGGAAAAGCAGCCGCTTTATTCAATGGTGTCCCAATATTGCCTAAGAGAACTCCTAAAGTTGCTTTCAACCTATAATCATCAAAAAAAGCATCAACAAAACTTTTAAAAGACAGCTTCTTAACTCTGGCATAAATATTCATAAAGTTTTTTTGCATAATAAACTTAAAAAATTCTTCTATATTATTCTTCTCATGAGGAAAGCTTTTTTTAAACTCTTCTATAGTATTCCTAGAATTCGCCCGTATATAAGTTGTATTATCTGGCATTATTATTTTATCTATGGGATCAAACTGATTAAACTTTATTTGATCTCTTAATTCTAATTCGTCTAAAACTCTTCCTAAAATTCCTCTTTTTATGCCTCCCAAATAATGCACCCCAACATCAAACCTGTACCCGTTACGATTAAACGAGGTGCAATATCCACCAGGGATATCATGTTGCTCAACAATTAATACTTTTAAGCCTACTTTAGCCAAATAACAACCGCAAACAAGGCCACCAATTCCTGCACCTATAATCACTACTTCATAATTGCTATCAGTATTTTTTTTATTCATTTTTAATCTATTTTGCTAGTGAAAAACAGTTATTTATTTTTATATGTGCTTTGGATGTTTCGTATTTAAACCATCCAATTCTTTCCATGCTTTTAAATTATCAGGGTACGCATTATAATATCTTATTGCTTTTTTTCTAAAATCACCCCAATCATTAATGATTGCTTTTTGAGGGCAATTTTTTTCACAAAAATAACATCTTGAACAATTCCCATTAAAAACGGGTGTTCCATTCTTAAGTTCAATAGCTTCATCAGGACAATTCTTAGCACATGCTCCACATCCATTACACTTGTCTTTATTGACCTTAAACTGTGGGCTGATAAAATTCATTATTTTTTTAGTTAGAAAAAAACTTTTCTTTCTCCAAAAAAAAGAAGCTTTTTGAGGACGCGTAAGAAAATTTCTCCGATTATTCTTCCAACAAACATAGTTAACAATTTGACGTTCTCCAAATTGTTTTGCTTTCATATCTTCATAAACATCCGGATATTGAATGGCCAAACGAGGTAATTCCAAATAAGCTTGATAAGATCCAAACCCCAGAAAAGCCTCATGTCCGATTAAACTCAAACCTTTTTTCCTTAAAATATTATCCACATCCCTAAACGCATTGCCAATAATAACAGCATAAGACATGAAAAGAAAGTACGGTTTTTCAGTGAATTTTGACGAACTTTTCAACCATTCCTGAATAAACCAAGGAGCTTGATAAAAAAACACAGGCATTCCTATCCCGAACAAATCACATTCTTGAATAAATCTATCTGGGGACTGACCTCTCAATTCTAACCAATTATAAAGAATTACCTTCCCTCCTTTATTTTCTATCCCCTTCGCTATTGCTTTTGCAATTTGATAAGTATTTTTAGTTTGAGAAAAATAAATAAGATTAACTCTCATATTGCCCTCAAGCCCCATTCCCCAGAAAATGCTTCACTAAGTTTGAAAATACAACAGAATCATATTCTGAAAAAGAAAAGCCATATTTTTCAAGAAATCTATTAGTTAAATGTGAATATAAATTAACATCATTATTAAGAAAGAACATATTATATTCTAATAATTTCTTTTGAACAGGAGTTAATTTTCCAATAACCTCTGATAAAGCAATAAAACCCGGCTTTTTTATATTTAGAATATCACTAATAATAGATAATCCTTCTATTACTAATAGGGGTTTACCACTAAACACGTGGAAAACCTGATTTTTCACGTTATTTTTAAAAGCAATCCTTACAACACATTGGCAAAGTTCGTCAACACAAACCATATTAACCTTATGCCATTTTTCAACTGGAAAAGAAGTAAATATTTCAGACTTAAGAATCCGAATAGTTTGATAGAAGGCTTGATCAAATAGAAATGTTTTTCCTGTAGTCGACTCTCCCACAATCATAGGCGGTCTAAAAATGTCTATCCAGATACCTTTTTCTCTATATTCTTCCACTAATTTTTCAGCTTCAAATTTACTTTGTCCATAACCAGTATTAAAATTCTGCCCTACATCCAAATCATCTTCTGCAAAATCTCCCTTATGATCACCACAAACATATACTGTACTTATATGATTAATCTTTTCGAACTTGCCATTATTTTTAAGTTCAGCCGCCAAATCTAAAACACGTTTCGTTCCTCCAACATTCACATCATAGAGGTCTTTGAATGATAAATTAAATTCCGTCACCGCCGCGCTGTGAAAGATCTGCACTACCTCATTCTTTAGAATATCCCTTGTCTGTTCATCCAGACCCAGGTTTTCTAAAGTAATATCACCTTCTAAAACAACAAGTTTATCTTTATACTCAGCAAGGACAGTTTCATCCCAGAAATTTAGCACATCTTCTACTCTTTGCCGGGCGGTTTTGTCTTTCTTGCAGCGAGAGAGGCAAAAAACTTTGTGCCCGTTTTGCAGAAGTATCTTTAATAAATAGGAGCCGACAAGTCCTGTGGCTCCGGTTAAAAATATCGTCTTTTTCTCATCCATGTGTTTTTATTGTTAATAGTTAAATGTTTAATAAAAAATCGAAAATTGATTATTGATTATTGAAAATAGTAAAACAACTCTCAATTATCAACCTTCAACCCTCACATATATTTCGCAAACACAACACAGCAGTTATTACCGCCGAATGCAAAACCGTTATTTAATACCGCATTGATCTTTGCTTTGCGCGCTTTATTCGGCACACAGTCTAAATCACATTCCGGGTCCGGTTCTTCATAATTAATTGTCGGCGGTACAATCCCGTTTTCAATCGCCAGGCAGCAGGCCGCGGCTTCAATCGCGGCCGCCGCGCCCATGGGATGGCCGAGCATTGATTTTAAGGAACTGATCATTAACTTATCAGAATGTTCTTTAAATACTTCTTTAATTGCCTTGCACTCTGTTCGGTCATTCATGGGAGTACCGGTTCCGTGCGTGCAAACATAATCAATATCTGTGTGCGGGATCCCCGCGTCTTTTAAAGCCTTTGCCATAGCTTTAGCAATTCCCCCGGAATCCGGAGCGGTCGCGTGATGCGCGTCACAAGATACGCCATAGCCTAAGACTTCCGCGTAAATCGGCGCTTTTCTTTTTAAGGCGGATTCTAAAGATTCCAGTAATAACATTCCTGAGCCTTCGCCTAACTGCATGCCTTTTCTGTTCTTGTCAAACGGCCGGCACTTGTCCGGAGACATCGCGTATAATCTTTGAAAGCCCACATAGGCGATCTGAGAAAATGCTTCCGAGCCTCCGGCTAAGACAAAATTCAGATCTCCGTTTCTGATCAAGTCCGTACCATAACCGATACAATAATTACCAGCCGCGCATGCGGTCGGGATAAGATGATTTACTCCCATGGCTTTAAAATGTATCCCGACATTAGCGGAAATATTATTTACCGAAGCCTGGAATATTTTATTACGGTCAACATCTTTTAATCCGCCCCGGGCCCAAGCCTGAATAAGTTCTTCTAAAGGCCTTTCTCCGACGGTGGTTCCGATAATAACTCCGAATTTCTCCTTGGGAATCTTATCTAAAGGCAGTTCCGCGTCTTTAACTGCCAGCACGGAAGCGGCCATGGCCAATTGGGAGGTGCGGCCTAAGAACGGGATCCTGCGTTTGGAAATAAACTCTTCCGGATTAAATTTTTTAACTTCCCCGCCCAGATGGCAGTTAAATTCCGCGGTATCAACTGCTGTGATTTCGGAAATTCCGGATTTACCGGCAATCGCGTTTTTCCAAAAAACATTTTTGCCGATACCAATCGCAGAAACAACTCCTAAACCTGTGACAACCACTCTTCTACGTCTCATGTAAACCCTTTTTTAGTTTATTAGCAGTTTAATATGAAAATTGAATATTGTATATTGAATATTGTAAAACAATTCTCTATTATCAACTTTCAATTCTCACTTATATTTTGAAACAATCGCCGAAGCATTATTCCCGCCCGGCCCGAAATTATTAATTAAAACATTCTTAACTTCCTGCTTACGAGCCTTATTCGGCACATAATCCAGGTCGCAGCCTTTGGCCGGTTCTTCAAAATTAATTGTCGGGGGAATGAAATTTTCCTGCACCGAACCCACAGCCGCGGCCAGCTGTAATACACCGTTAGCACTGATACTTTCTCCGATCATTGATTTTATGGAGCTAACCGGAACCGCTTCCGCGTACATACCAAAAACATCTTTGATCGCCATTGTTTCCAGCCAGTCCTGTTCTCCGACAGAATTTGCCGCTGCGCTGATATAAGTTATATCTTCCTGGCTTATGCTGGAATAATCTATCACCCTCTGCATACAGCGTTTTAAACCGCGCGCCTGCGGATCGTATTTAGACATGCGGTAGGCGTCAAAGTTAGTGTCTACGCCTAAAACTTCCGCGTATATCTTTGCCTTACGTTTTAGAGCATACTCTTCTTCTTCAATAAGTAAAACCGCGGTTCCTTCGCCTAAAATTATGCCGTTATGCCGCTTATCAAAAGGACAGGATATTTCCGGGCCGGTAGCCCCGGCTAAAAATCCCACTTTAGAAAACCCGACAAAAACAGAAAAACCTAAACTTTCCACACCCGCGACCAGCACAGCTTTGGCCCGGCCGTTATTAATAAAAGTAGCCGCGTATTTTAAAGCATCTAATCCCGCGGTATATCCGGAAGCGATAGTGGTATTAAATCCTTTTATTTTATTGCGGATAGCGATCTGGCTCGAGGGAAAATTCATGGTCGTCGGCGGAAACAAAGCCGGGTTAGTAAATTTAAATCCTTCATCAGCAATTTCTTTACTGAATTTGGCAATATCTGAAGTAATGGATAAAGTAGTTGCCGTAACCACGCCGATATCATCAGTGTTTTCCTCGGTGATTTCCAAGCCGCTGTCATCTAGAGCCAGCTTTACCGCGGAACAGACAAGTTTTGAACTCCGGTCAAGATTGCGCAAGCCTTTTGCCCCTAAAAAATCTTCGGCTTTAAAATCAGTACATTCGGCAGCCAGTTTACTTTTAAAATAGGTCACATCAATGACTGTCGGCGCTTTAATCCCGGACTTGCCGGCCTTAAGAGCCTTCCAGTATTCTTCTTTGCCGATTCCGTTGGGCGCGATAACACCTATTCCGGTAATTAGTATTCTTTTGTTCATGAAGAATCCTTTTTTAGTTCTATCAGTATTACTGAGGATTGAAAGTTGATAATTGAGAGTTGTCTTACAATTTACAATACTCAATACTCAATTTTTAACTTTTCACAGTTTTTATTTAACGTGTTTTTGCACGATCTCTAAAAATTCACTAGTATCAAACGGCTTGTAAATATAATCCGCGACTTTTAAGTTAATCGCGTTTTTATATTTTTCTTCATCCGCGTACCCGGTAATTAAAACTTCCGGTACTGCCGGTTTATTCTGCTGTTTTAATGATTCCCGGATGCCTTTGATAATTTCAATACCGTCCATTTCCGGGATGCGCACATCACAGACGATCAAATTAAAATCTTTTTCTTTTACCTGCGCTAAAGCTTCGGTCCCGTTATGCGCGACCGTTACATCATATTCTTTCTTCTGTAGTAACTTCTGCAGGCTCTTGGTGATAATTACCTCATCATCAATAATTAAAATACTGCCTTTCATATTCCGATTCCTCCTCCGGCCATTAAAAACACCGGTCTAAATTCTTATAGTTTATTATTTTAACTGTTTGCCTTTTCTGCTCTTTTTCTCCGGCATAAATCAGATAATTATCCTGAATAGAATCTTTAGAAACATTTGAAAAATAATTAATGCCTTTAAAAAAATCCTGGGCTATGGTTTGCGCAGATTTTACTTCAACAACAATTAACCCCTCTTCGCCTTTAACTATTAAATCAACCTCATTTTTTTTATTATCTCTAAAAAAATAAAGATTTGAATCCCGGCCTTTATTATAACGCCCCTTTAAAAACTCTGTAATCACCATATTTTCAAACAGATTACCTCGCAAAGGATCTCTATCCATTTGTTTTTCATTCTCTATTTCTAAAAGATAAGCAGCTAATCCAACATCGCAAAAATAAATTTTTGGTGATTTTATTATCCGCTTATTATAGTTTTTATAATACGGCGGCAGCCGGTAAAGAATATACGTCATCTCCAAAAGATTGATCCAATCACTAGCAGTTTGATGCGTAACCCCTGCTTCATTACCTAAACTGGATAGATTTAATAACTGCCCGACTCTACCGGCACATAATTTAACAAATCTTTGGAATTTCAGAACATCTTTTAAATGAATAAGCTCATGAATATCTCTTTCAATATATGTTTGAAAATATAAACTTAAGGCCTCCGTAGGATCTAAGACCTCATCATGAATCCGCGGATAAAACCCAGTCAATAATACTTCATTCAAATTCTTTCTAACTATTTTTTGTTTTATCTCATGAATAGAAAAAGGCAACAGTTTTAAAATCGCTGCTCTTCCGGCTAAGGATTGCTGGATATTACGTAACAACATTAAATTTTGACTACCGGTAACAATATACAAGCCTTTTTTCTTCTGAGAATCTACAATCCCCTGTAAATACGATAAAAGCATCGGAGCTTTTTGCACCTCATCAAAAATCGCTCCTTTAGGATATGCTTCCAAAAACCCCCGGGGATCATTAATCGCAAAATCTCGAGTATCAGGATCTTCTAATAAAACATACGGCTTATCAGGAAACACCTTTTTACATAAAGTCGTCTTACCTGACTGCCTTGGCCCGGTAACCATAACCACAGGATATTTAGCGGCAAATTCTTTTAATTTAGTCTCGGCATCTCTTTTAATCATAGCACTACAATCATACCATCAGTTGGTACAGATTGCAAGTTCACCTTGCAATCTGTACGGCCTCTCAGTCAAAAGCTACATCTATTGTTTTATGTTCCTGGCCCGGTCCCCTTTTCCGGCCTTAAAAAGCTTTATCGTAAAAACCGTTCCCTGTTCCGGTTCTGATTCCACATTGATCAGCCCGTTATGACGGTCAATTATCGACTGGCAGATAGACAGCCCCAGGCCTAATCCTTTACCGACATCTTTGGTCGTAAAAAACGGATCAAATATCTTGTTCTTTAAATCCGCGGGAATCCCCGCGCCTTCATCCTGAATATCCAGGATCAACCAATCCCCTTTTTCTTTAAGAGATATAGAGATCGTCCCGCTTTTCTTTACCTGCTTGATCGCGTCTTTTCCGTTTAAGATTATATTGGTGACCACATGCTCAAGGTCATTCTGATTACCTTCGACAAAATATCCGGTATCTTTAATACTGGTGATTACCGTAATATTTTCCTGCTCCAGCTGATATTTTAAGAAATTAATTACGTTTTTAATGACCTCCGCGAAATCCACTTTGACCAGGTCCGCCGAATCCATAGGCTTGCGCGCGTACACCATTAGCTTCTGTACAATCAGGCGGCAGCGTTTCGTCGCCTCTTCGATCAGTTCCAGAGATTCCCGGTCCGACTCATCCGCGATCTCATCAGACATTAACAGCATTTGAACACTTGTTAAGATCGCGGTCAAGGGATTATTTATCTCATGCGCGACTCCGCCGGCTAAAGTACCGACCGTGGCTAGTTTTTCCGCCTGCACCAGCTGTTTCTGCATTTCCACAAGTTCTTTAGAGCGCTGGCGGACCTGACTTTCCATATTATCGTATAAAAGAGAATTGGAGATCGCGATAGCTGATTCATTTTTAAGAGTATTAAGAAAATGGAATTCATCCGCAGTATAACGTTTTAAATTCGCTTTTTTCCCCAGGTTAATAATTCCCAGTAATTTCGCGTTTACCACCAAAGGGATGGCCACGATCGCGCCGGTAAATTTAAAATATCTTCTCGCGTCCAGCCCGATTCCCCGGTACCGGGGATCAATATAAATAAATTCCTTATAAACAGTTTTATTATTTCCCTTAAGCCACTGCAAAAATTCATTATCCTCTTTAAGAAAAGTTATTTCTTTTATTCTTTTATTTCCGTTAGTCAGCAAAGTATAAATCCTCTTATCCTCATTATAAATAAAAATATCAATATGCTGCGGGTACAAAGAATTGGAAATTGTATTCCGGATAAGTTCGATCAAATTATTTAAACCTTTAAGATGCACCAGGCCTTCAATAAACTGGCTGGAGATCTCTTCGAGATTTGCTTTTCTTCTCTGAAAGAAATGATCTACTTTCGGCTGGACAACCCGCAGATAAAGAGCAAAAAACATAAAGCTTAGTGTCCAGAACCCAAACTGCAGTAAATTCGAATGCCGCATATGCGGCATAGCTTTTTTATAAAGCAAAAATACCGGGATAACAATGAGCATAAACGATAAGATCCATAATATGGTTTTATGAAATACTGTTTCAATATCAAAAGCCCGATAACGGATAATTGAATAAGCTACAAGACAGGTAAAAATGAACAACGATATGTACCCAAACGGATACAAAGGAAAATCAAAAAACTTCGGCACAAAATCAGTCGAGGCAAAAAACGCGACCATAAATCCAGTCATGATAATTAAAATCTGGTTCTTTTTTATGGGTATTCTCTCACGCTTATAATAATCCCAGAGATTCCTCTGCAGCATAGTAAAAACTATCACAAAAAAAACAATGAATATTAAACTCAATGGTTTATATTGAGGATAGTATCCCCAGAAATACAACCGGGAAGATCCGATGATTTTATCCGTAAGCAAAGCAAAGAAGTAAATAATGTATGAAAACACATATATCCCGACAACAACATTTCTTTGCTTCTTCATCAAGCCGGAAGATGCCACGGAAAATAAATATCCGCTGGGCATAATACTTACCACTCCGAAAAAGGTAAAAACTTTATACCAAAGAAGTGCTGACTGCACATTATTACATAAATACACAATCCCCATACTGCACAGCCAGATCGTAAAGCTGGCACAAAGAAGAAAGAAGGATACGTTTTTACAGATCTTTCTTCCCTGCCAAAGAATGGATGAGCCGATAATAAAGATTAACATTCCCACGGCTATCAGAGGAATCGCATGGACGTTAAAAGTAAAATTTTCTAAATTAAATAATTGGTCAAACATCTTATCTGCCTATAAATATTCCAATGTATACCCTGGTTACTGGTTACTGGTTACTGGTTACTGGTTACTGGTTACTGGTTACTGGTTACTGGTTACTGGTTACTGGTTACTGGTTACTGGTTACTGGTTACTGGTTACTGGTTACTGGTTACTGGTTACTGGTTACTG
>JBDRPX010000027.1:0-52352 GCA_043826565.1 Candidatus Omnitrophota bacterium | reverse complement strand
AAAAAAAATCGAAAAATGGATAAATAATTATCCGAGAAAAATTCATGGTTATAAGACAGCGAAGCAAATGGTAAAAGAGCATTTTCAAAATAACAGTGATCAAAATCTTGACAATGTCGCACTATGAGTTACAATTCACTCTTGCCTGAAACCAGGTATTAAAAACTTGAAATTTTTTTTTGTTCATGATATAACTATAACACCTTAAAATCATGCGGAGATGGTGGAATTGGCAGACACGCTAGCTTGAGGGGCTAGTGGGAGCAATCTCATGAGGGTTCAAATCCCTCTCTCCGCACCAAACCACTTTTTTCCCCCCGGGCTATTGCAAAATCCATGAGGTTGTGGTATATTTTATCCCTCAGAGGGGCAATACACAATTAATTCTAAAATCTAAATAGTTTTTGGGGATGCGAAGCAAAACGTCCTTATCTTAAATATAAGGCGTTATAAGAAGACCCCTACTTCCCCCGTTCTTCGTATCCCCATTTTTTTATTTTAGCGACTTAGGGTCGTTGAAAACAAGGTTAAAATATGGTATACTTTAACTGAAGTTAGGGCAAAAAAGTGCAGGGGGGCGCGGGGTTTTTTTTTAAAGTAAAAATAAAGAAATTTGAAAAGTTCTATAAAAAGTTTAAATTGGGGATGCGGAGATTAGATACGCCTTATCCCCTAAGGCGTTTATTGGCCCCTACTTCCCCCTATCTTCGTATCCCCTTAAAAACCAAGATCTTAATTTGCAGGTGTTGGTTTTTAAGGGATGCTTTGGGGCTTATTATCCTAAAATTTTTAAAAAGCAATATTGGAGTGTTTATTGATTTTAAAGAGGTTAAAAAAGATGGATGATTTTAGGAAAAAATTTTGTCTGATAAGTGTGTTTATTGCCTCGTTAATATCGAGTGTCAGTTTTGTTTATGCTCAAGGAGGCTCTTTTCTTAAGACGAAAGTAGAAAAAATCAGTACTCCTGAGGTCAAAGAGAAAAATCGGATAGACCAGTTATTGCGTCATTTAATTATTCCGGAGGAAATTGGTTCTATAAAGGAAATCCATATTCCTAATAATCCCAGCGAATTTATGATCATTACTATCCAGGATTTGCATTGTAATTACCAAGCTCAGAAAAATATTGCCGCGATGCTGAATTATCTGACGACTACTCATTCCTTGCGATTAATTAGTGTTGAGGGCGGCTTTGGCAAGATGGATACTGTTTTTTATCAAAAACTTCCGGATGAAAAAATTAAAGAACAGGTAGCGGATTATTTTTTAAAAGAGGCACGGATAAACGGAACAGAATACTTCGCGATTACTACAGATAAGGATATAGCTCTTTATGGAGCTGAAGATGCTAAATATTATGATAAAAATCTGGAGGCTTTTCTCAGAGCCTTGCCCAAAAGAGATAAAATACTTACGGATATAGCTGTTTTAGAAAACGATCTTAATATATTGAAAGAGCGTATTTATAATAAACGGTTGAAGGAATTTGACGACCATATAGTGGCTTATGAAAATGGGGAATTAGCCTTTGAGGATTATATATTGTATGTTACCGGATACTATACAGAGGACAAATTAAATCGTGAATTCAATCAATTAACGGATCTGGTGGACAGTATTAAGATAAAAAGGGATATAGATTTGCATAAAGCCGAGGAACAGCGCGTTGAGCTTATTGCTTATTTGATGGAAAGATTAGCCCGATTGGATTTGGAAGATCTTTTGCGCCGGACAATGGAATTTAAAGCGAAAACTATTCAAGCTATGGATTATAATAATAAACTTAAACACCTTTATAATAATAATAAAAAAGCAAAAGAAAAAACACTGGAACGGCAATGGCCGGAATTGGGTAAATATATTGTTTATTTGAATAAATATGAAGATCTGGACAAATTTTTGCTTTTTAGTGAATTGGATAAATTGGTTGAACGGATTAAGAATAGTTTATATACAAGTTATACCCAGAAAAATCTGGACCATAATTTAAGAACTATTCGGCTCTCCCGGAATCTGTTTTCAACTAAACTGCTTAATCGGGACCTTTTGATCATGAAAAAATACCGTAGTGATTTTAACTCTAAGAAGATGGTGCGGTTTATTAAACACCAGGCCAATCGCTTAGGACTTGACCTGCCGATACCCCCAGGGCTTGAAGATATGGAGAAAACCCTGCCGATGCTTGAGGATTTTTATCATTATGCTTCTGAGCGTAATGATGTGTTAGTGGAGAACACTTTGCAGGGTATGCGTAGTGAAGGGGAGAATATCGGGATCCTCATAACCGGCGGATTCCATACTGACGGGATAACCGAATATTTAAAAGATAAACGGATCAGTTATGTTGTTTTGATCCCCACAATTGATAATATTGAGAAAGATGATACCCGCTATATTGACGCCTTAAAGGGTAAAGAATCTCCTTTTGAGATCATGCTTGAAGATGAAGTAAAAGCTTTAAGAAACTCATATTTTGAAGATAAAGAATAGTGATGTTTGGCAGGCGGGCAGATAATAAACTGCTTACAATTGTAATATATTCAAAATAAATAAGTTAAGTCATAAATTTCCATCCCAAAAAACTTCCATCCGGGGTTGAAAAACCTTCAACTATATGATATACTTTAATACCTTTTTTAAATTTATGAAAAAGTTCATAACATGTTTAATTAATTTAAGTTATTGTTAACATGTTTTAGGGGAAAAAATATGATAAATAATCGAATAAGAAAAGCAATAATCAAAGTAGTTGCCTTAGTCCTGATCCAGGGGGTTTTTGCTTTAAATACGGTTTGTGCCGGAGAAATCAATATATCCCCGGAATCCAGAAGTACAGCAGCGCACAATTTATCCCCAAAACTTCAGGTTTCTGAAATTGGCTTACAGCAATCATTTGATAAAGTGATTGCGGCTATCGAAAGAACTAAGACTCCCCGGGTAAAAAGTACTTCTCAAAGTTCTAGAGTAAGATCCGCAAGTAAACTTTTTCTTGTAGCAAGAATGCTGATCATGCTTATGGCTCCGATGCAGATAATTGTTAATTCTTCGGCTTTTGCCGAGGGGCCTTCGGAGGAAGTAGGCCAGGTTTTGCCGCAAAGGCCGCCTTCATTAGCTGATTTAACTAAAATACTGCAAAGTTCCGGAAAAAGAAATGTTCAAAGTACTATAGGTGAAATAAAAACTGATCTAAATAAGCAAAAACTGGGATTTAAAGAAAGAAGCGCCAGAGCCCGGGTAGAAGCAGTTAATGCCTGGATCAATGAATTATGGGAACAGGAATACTCCAAAAATACGTTGGATCCATTTATTACTAAACGCGGAAATTCTGAGGAAGCGGTGGCTATTGGTAAGGCTTTATTATTGATACAAATAGCATCTCCGGAAACATTTGATGTTTTAAAACAGAGAAATGTATCATTATTTATGAGTAATATCCCCGGAGCGGGGATGACTAGAGGCGCTAGGGGGGGCGGAAGGATGGGGAAACCTCTTATATCTATGAATAAGGCTTATAAAGATAATACATATTGGCTGGCAGATATTTTGGTACACGAAAGTGTGCATGCGGAACGAATCCCGCAAAATCTATGGCAGCTTATAAGTAAGCATAATTTGTACACATTTTTGCGTAACTGGCTATTCTCCTGGGAGCATGAGGAAGAATTAGCCTTTGCCCAGGAAGCTAAATTTGCCGGTAAGTTTAATATAAAGCCTAAATATGGGGAAACATTTGTTAACAGTATTGAGCTGGTTTCTCCTTACTACAATGCCCGGTGGCAAAATCTCGGAGATGATCTTATCGGCGCTATTCTATTTAATTTTATTCCGTTAATTGCAGTATGGTATTTGGCAAAATGGATTGCTTCTAAACTTGAAAGAAAAAAACCGGCACGCAATAGGTTTAGAAATGAGCGGGTAAGGGAAAATCCTGTGCGTGAAATCGATAGCGTTATTAGTTTAAATACCGCGGCCCGGGAAAAAATAAAAGAACTTGAAGAAATAGTCAGCATTGCATTTAGCCGGGGACAGGAGCAGGTGATTATTGCTATTGACGGTGCTTCGGGAACAGGAAAAACTACCCTGGCTAAATATATCCAGGCCGTCGGGATCGCGGGCTTGAATTCTTCACAAATACAGGTTTTATCCCGGGATGATTATGGCCTCTCAGATGCAATGGAATCAGCATTCATCACCTTGCAAAAATCCGGACATGTGCGCAAACTGGTTATTGTTGAAGGACACGGGCTGCAATGGGTAAGTACACTTGCCGCTAATAGTGATGAATTTGATGTGCCGCATATTTTTGTTAAGGTAACCTCGCCGGAGCAAGTCCGCCTGAGAAGATTGCATGAAAAAGGCTTATCGGATAGAGCTATTAGCGAGCGGATGCAGGCTAAAGAGCCGTCCGGTAATTTTGATATTATTATTGATCAGCCGTTTGAGCCTAATCCAATTAGGACTAAAAATCCATCCTATGTTAAGCCGGATGCTTTTGAGGATGGCCCAGTAATACTTCAATTTCCGCGTGGAATAATGCCGAATGCGCTTATTATGCATGATCTGGTTAGACAGGCGATATAAGTACAGAGAAGAGAGTAGAAAGTAGAGAGTAGAGAGAAAAATAAAAGTTTAAAAATGAAGATGCTAAAAAAAATAAATTTAATATTAATAGTTTTACTGATCCAGTCTTTGGTGATGGGGAATGCTGCCGTTGCCGCGGATAGCTTCGATGCTTTGGCCCCGTCTTTGCAGATTGAAGGGGAAAAACTGCAGCAAAGTTTTTCCACAGTGCGGCAAATTATCGAAGACGCGGTTGCGGAAGATAGTGCGGCGAAATCTACTAATAGAAAAGTTTCCCGGTCCCGGTTTCCTAAACTCAGACGTTTTGTGAGAACTATTCGATCTATCGGAGCATCGGCTTTGATGGTTCTTAATGGTTTGGATATGGAAAGGTTTAATGCGGCGTATCCTCAGGATAATATGACTCCGGACAAGCTGGAATTGTTTGCCCGGAAAGGGTTTGATGAACATCAATTTAATTCCGTAGTATTTTTTGACATTGATCTAATGGGGCTGACCAATAAATATATATCCAAGCAGAATGTTAATATCATGCTGGATGTTCTGGAAGAAGGTTTGAGAGGAACTATTACTGCTTTAGGCGTGGAAAATGCCGTAAGTTTTCGGCGCGGCGGAGATGAATTTGTCCTTACAGTCAGCACAAAGTCAGAGTATTCTGTGCAGATCGCCGAAAAAATAAAAGAATATGTTGAGAAAACACGTTTTGCGGTTTGTTCTTTGGGGACAAAGCGGGCGGATTCCGGATTCATTGATGATGTTATGCCGATTGTTCAGGAAAAAGAAGGTAATATGGGATATGTCGGCAGGCATAATGTGCTTATTGTCCCTTGTCCGGAAGGTAACTCGGGGCTCATGGCTTTGCGGGAATTTATTAATGATGTAAATGAAAAAGTCGCGCAAAAGGGAACAGGAACAGTGCCGATCGAAAAGGTTTATTCCTGGCTGGATGAACCGTCAGTCCAAAATGAAGTGGCTTTTACCTTATCTGTGGGAATTGGAGAAGGAGATACTTTTGATCAGGCGCATAATTTAGCGGCATCCCGGAAAGATATTGCCAAGCAGGCTTATTTTAAAAAAACCGGGATAAGTCCGGTTATCGCGAATGGAAAATTTGAACGTGATGATTCCGGAGAGAGTATAGCTATCGGTACCCAGGCTGTGGAAATGGTGGAGGATTATCAAACGCTCGAAAACCAAGCCCGAGCTCAGGAAAAAGCAGGAAATAATTCCGGACTGGTTCCTTTTTGGGCTCCGTCAGTGCGTTATTTTTCCAGCCAAAAAGCGCTTCGGTTAGCTGTAAGTCATATGCAGGAAAATGACCCGGCCCGGTTTAAGCACTCCTTAGCATTTTCTATGCAGATGCTGGCGTATGGTGCTGAAGATGAAAGTGTTCAGAAGTTCATTGATGAGTATAATAATGACCCGGCAAAAGTACTGGATAATCGTATTGAGACCCGGGATTTTAAAGTGGTTAATGAAGTTTTTGGATATGTTGCCGGTGATGAAGCAATTGCTTTGTTCCGGGTCGCGGCAATGGATAAATTTTCAATATTGTTTAAATATTTTGATCTTTTACTTGAACGCGGGCCGCCGGCCGGTCCGACAGGATTCCTGGTGCCGAAAGCCGGTCAAAAGAATATTCCGTTAACCGATGAACAGGTAGCCCGGATGTTTGAAGAATATGTTGAAGCTGTGCGGGTTGAATTTAACCTAAGAAGTAAAGTGAAGGCCGGGCATGCCCGAGTTATCTGGGATCGGTTTGAACATTCAGAGGAATATGTGGGATTTGTTATTGAACGCTTGTATTGGAAAAGCATGCAGAATCTTTACCGGACACGGGTTGTCGCGGAGTATATCGAGCCGGTTGTCGACCAGGGAGCGCTGGTTTTAGCCTATGATGAATCCATAGAAGATCAATGGCTGGATTTAGAAGAGCGGTTGGCCTGGCAGGCCGTAGCGTCACTTCGTTCACTTAAGAATGTCTGGGAAAGAAATATTGTAAGGGATATTTCCGGAGAAGAAGTTATTGAACCGGCGGATGTATTGAGAAACCAGCTCAATGAAAAAAATCTGGAAGTGGTCAGAATAAAAAAGAATGCAAAAGCAGTATTCCGATACACAGATCCGCAGACCGGTGAAATATTAATGCTGCATGTTCCGCTGAACAGGAACGCGGAATGGATAGCAAGTATTAATCTAATTAAAAATCATATGGGCGGATTATTTACTGATTTTACAAAAGTTGTCAGCCCTTCCCGAAATCCATTACGTTGTTATATAAACGGGAAGCTGGTCAATCTTCCGGTAGTGATCGTGGAACGTTACGCAAAGCCTTTGGTCGAGTGCCGCCTGACAAAAAGAGTTTTGGATTCTTATGATGTGACCGGAGGAAGGCTCAAAGAACTTGTTGATAGCGGGGATATGGATGGCGCTAAAAAAATAATCGATAAATATTTTGAAAGAATAGTGAATTGTTGGGAACGCGGAATAATTTGTACTGATGAGATGCTGTTTAATGCCGGTGAACAGGACGGTAATGTCGTAGGAATAGACCCGGAAAATTATCTTCCGGAAAGACCTAATGATTTTCATCGGATGATGATGTTTGAAGCTAATCGGGACGGAGATGTGTCTTTACTGCGGCAGGTTGATCGAACCGGGGTGTTGGGAAAGTATTATAGCCGGAAAGCAAAAGAAATATTTGTCGTTGAACGTATTGATCCGGCTAAAGGCGGCGCGTGGAATATTGCCAGTAACGCGGAAAAACAGCAAGCGGTTGATGAGGTTAAAGGACCTGCGTATAAGCAGGCTATGGAGGCGCAGCTGCTTGGGCAGGTTAAATATACTCCGATGGGGATTGGAGAATTACTGGAGCAGGCGATATAAGTGTTGAGTAAAAAGTAGCGAGTAGAGAGTAGCGAGTAGAGAGTAGAGAGAAAAATAAAGATTAAAATTATGAAGATACTCAAAAAAACAAATTTCATATTAATAGTTTTGCTAATGGCGGGGGTTCTCCTGGTACAGGGAGAAACAGCTTTTTCCGTAGAGGTACAAACTAATACCCTGGCTCCTTCAATAAATGCAGAGAATGAGACAATAAGGGGATTGTTTTATCGTGCTTGGCGGGCTAAGGCTAGAAATGATGAAAAAAAAGCCCGGCAAGATAGATCCCCGGATATTGCTGATGGCCGGGAAATTCAGACAAAAGCTTTTCTTTGGCCGCAGTATAGCGCAGCGCGAAGCAGCGAGGGAATATTATTTACTGATGTGATGTCTATACCGTTCGGTGAAAAGAGCATTAAATTGCCTGTCGGAGGTACGTCGGGGCGTTCGCTTGGCGATACTATTGAACTTAAAACCGGCCGGGGAAGATCTGTTTTAATTACAGAAATAGAAGGTTCGTTAAAAGACAGCGCGGATGATGTTATCTGTAAATTTTCTTTTACAGATAGTGCCGGAGAAGATCACTTAGGGCATCTTAGGTTTAATATATCGGCCCGGGGTGTCGCGACAATTGAAAAAATCGGATTATTTTACACGATGCCGGAAACAAATCAGGCTCTTCAGCAAGGAGAAACAGTTGGTACTGTTTTGGCAGCGGATCAGGTGGAAGTCCTTATTAAGTTTGTTCTTAGTTTTCAGAGAGTTACCAGCTTGGATATTGGAAAGAACTTGAGGAAGCATTCACTGATCATGGCCGCAGCAGCAAAATATACGGATAATAGCGGCCTGGTAGTGCCTCAGCTTCTGGGAAGTGATGAAGTTATTCCGAATAATTATGACCCTCCTATTCATTTGGAAATGTTTGAAGTTATGAATTTTGGTACAAGTAAAGCTGATGTTTTGATCGTAGATGGATCTTTTGAGGAAGGAATTGGTGTTGCGGAAATATTTGCGGATGATTTTTTTGAAAACCGTCGAAGAGCAATCCTGGTTACTACAGATATTGATAGATTAGCCAGGCAGATACAGGATGTTGCGGACAGGGAATTATTCCCACAAGGATATGTGCCTGATCCTGGGGTGGATAATACTGAGTCCGGTGGGCTGGCTGAACTTTCCATGGATTCAGATGCTCTCCTCTCGGTACCGCTTGCTTTGGGATCCAGTCCGGCTCAGGTTGAATCTGATTCTGTGGATAGAGTGGCTTTTTTAGCCAGGTATGAAGATCCTGATTTATTACGGTATTTTATCGAAAGAGTCTTGATCGCGGCAAAGACCTCAACTGCGGAAGCCCGTTCTTATATTTATACGCTGGCAAAATATGAGAATTTATTTCGGGAGATAGCCTTTAAAAGATTTGGCGCGGAAATAGAGATAATTAATAGCTATGATGGAGCTGAACCGACTATTTTGATAGAGTTACAAAGAAAACCGCAAAAAGATAAGATCGCAAATTGTTCACTGGCTTTTCTGGAATGTATCGGAGCAGATAAAATTGGGCAGGAGCAGACAAATGTTTCCGAATTATTAATGCCTTTTTATAGATATTGGATAATGGCTTTAGCGGCTGAGTTTATAGATATAGAAACAGCAGAAAAAGGCTGGATTGAATTTGAAAAAGAGTTTAGTGAAAATATGCCTCAGGAAAGAGCTGAGTTTATGGCCCAGGGGCGTCGTTTGGTCCGAAGGATAATTGCCGAAAATGCGATAAGAATTATTGGAGAGAGAAAGCTGGGCCTATTTGTAAATAACTCAGCAGAGGTTATTGAATCTTTAGAAGATCTGCGTAGTTTTTATCTTTTCTCCGATTTATCCGATGCGCAGAGAAAAACAATAGCGGGAATGATCATTGATGAGATAGATCAGGGGACTCACCCCCGGAGTTTAGTTGATGATAAGAAAAATAAATTGGGGATTACTGCCGAGGCGCTTTCGGCTTTAAATCATTTGCTATTGTCAGATAATTGGAAGCCAACAGTAAATGCATTATTGGAAAAAATCAGTACAGCTAATACGCAGGATTGCGCGCGGATTCTTTCCCGCCTTAGTGTCCGGATCGATGAAGAGCACGGCTTGGCCCGGGCGGAAGTTATTAATTATTTGAAGTTTCTTTTTGAAACTGAACAGAGTGATGCGGTAGTTAATCTGGCGAGCCTTGTGCGGGATTATATGCCGGGATCAATGCCGGATAGGCAAAGTAATGCTTCGCGGGTTTTGAATGCCGGTAAGCCGCAAAATAGGTCTATTGTTGAGAGCGCAATATAGATAAGAATTTAATAAGTACGGTTAAACAGAAGTTGCGGAAAGGATGGATCAAGACTGATGAAAATAAGGCCTAAAAATGCCGTATTGACCGGTAAATTGATTGCCTTAATGATAGTTCAGGGAATTTTGTTTATGGATATTGCCTGGGCTTGCGAAGATACTTTATCTCCGTCCTTAACGATAAGTAAAAATTATCTTCAGGAAATTTTTTCCGCCACTTTGGATATTCGAGGATTAGCGAATGCGGCTATCCCGGAACAAACCTTAAAAAATACTCCTTTAGCTATGCCGGATGATCTGGAAATGATGCAGACTTTTGCTCAACAATTGCTTCAGATGCAGGCAAAGGTCCTTGACGTAAAATTTCGTGGTGTAGTGATGCCGCCAAAAGCCGGACATGATACAAAAGATTTCCGGACTGCCGAATGTATTTTAAATGCCGGAGGAGCATTGCTGGGAAGAACAAAACGAGATGATGAAAATAAAATGCGGGTGTTGTGGCCGCGTATTGCCGTGCCTCGGCAGGGAAGTGAACTAAGAACTTCCTTTGTAGATTTAGTAATACATGAAAATCCCTATGCAGAAACCGGACAGGTAAAAACTTTTTCCGGTGAAGCTGTTCCCATAGTGGGAAATATTATTGAGATCCAGCGCCGGATGCTTGATCCGGATGATCAAAAATTAATTTTCCGCTTGCCGGAAACGCAGAAATTATCAGAACTTAAAATTCAGCTTGTCCAGGCACAAGCTAATAATAGGAATGCTGATGAATTGGAAAAAGAAATAGAAGCTAATACGGTTGTTGCTCTAGAAGATGCCCGGGTTTTAGAGCGGGATAATAAAGTGCGGGTTGCTCTAACTGTAGTTTTTGGCGATGGACACTATTATTCCGGAGAGACAATCCATGATACTAAAGAATTAATTAGTAATATAAATAAGCGGCGTGAATATCCTCAGGCAGAAGTAGAGTGGGAGTGGACACCGCTAAAAAAATTAATAAATGACGGGCCCTGTACCGATGATAATATTAAAAACTTTGTTTATTTCGGTAACCCGGCAGAAGACGGCAAATGGTATGCAATATATCGGCCGGATAGTAATCGTTCTTCAATTATTCGTTTGGCTGTCTCGGAAAATGGTTTAGACGGTACCTGGCGTGATGCCGGGGTGTATTTTTCTACACCGGATAGTGCCTGGGGCGGAGGATCTACCTTTATTTCTGAACTTCCGCATGGACTGGAACTTTTACTTATCCATACCGCGCGGCAAGTAAAAGAAGGTCAGGAGAAAGAACTGAAAATAAGGAAAAGAGATTATGATCTCTGGGCAGCTTTTGTTAAAAAGAACCGTGATGATGATACTGAGGATCCGGAAGGGTATAAACCCGTGGGAAATAATCCCTGGCTTACCTATATGCTCGGACCGATCTTAAAAGCGGATAAGGATCGTCCGTATGAATTGGATGAGCGCAGCTGGTACCCCGGAGCAATCTACAGCTGTTTTGCGGTATTGGCCGCGCCGGTGCGTGAAAAAGGTGAGGGAAAGTATGAATTTGATGTGGATATATATTACAGCGCGGCAGATACGGCTACGGTTTTGGCGACAGTGTCAATTGCCGTAAATATAAACGGCAGTTCTGTAGCACCTATTGAAGTTCCGGAAAAATTTCCGCAAGTTTCTCCTCTTCAGCATAAAAATGAAGAAGCAATAGATGGTTATTTACGCAAACTTATAAAAGCAGATGGTAAAATTGATGAAGCAGTATTGAAGGATATTTCTGCTTTAGAAGGAGAAAAACTTGTAATTTCTGATAATCCGCTTGAGCATGAAGCTAATATTACTATTAAAAATAAAGCCGGGCACAGATATTTTGTCATTGACCGGCAGGGAATAGTTATGGAGCGTTATCTGCATCAGGATAATTTGCGGAAGCAGGTTAGGCTGAAGAATCTGAAAGTCCCACAGGAGGAAATATTCTTAATTACTGATCAGGATGTTCCGAACAAGTTTTGGATATCTGTTAATGGAAAGGTAATCGGGGTTGCTGAATATAGTCATTTGCCTATACAAATTGGAGATAATATGTGGGATAAAGGTGATATCTTTATCCAGGAAAAATATCGTGTGCAGGGTATAGGTAAGAGTGTTAATAATTTATTTGCTAAGTGGGCAAAAGAAAATGGCCGGGTATTAGCGGTATTTAATGTGCGTTCTGCTTCCGAAGCGCATATTTTAACAGAAATATTACATAATCCGACTATTCCCTCCGGAGGGTTAGTTACTCCGCTGGGGGCTCAGCTTATAGAATCTTTTCCTCGGGATAAGGGTGATTTTATAGTTCCGATTTCCTGCGTATTGGGTATTCCGCATCCTTACTATTTAAGTTCTGATGGTAAGGGGGGATTTTCCGTGTCTCAAAGGATTGAAATGCGTGATGTTGCCGCAATTATGTTAAGCAGCGGTGCAGTTAATTTTGTCGGGGTAAATGGGGCATCATTGGAGCAAAAAGTTGTTGATCAGGCCATTTAATCATTTATATATTCGTTTCTTCCTCAAAATAAAAGAGTTATGTCTGTAAAAATTCTGTAAAAAACTTCCACAAACCGTTGCAAATCCTAATAAATTGTGGTATACTTTACCAACTTTTCGTTGTCGCGCTTAAAACACGTAACTTATTTAACTGACTTAATTTACTACTTTAAAAAGTCATAATGGTATTAAAATTAGGGGTTGTTGGGTGAAATTCCATATAATATCAATCTTACTTATCCAGGCACTTTTATCCGGTAGTAGTGTTTATGCTGAGGTTTGCCCGGATGGAGGGCAATCCCAGACTCTGTCTCCGTCTTTAGGTCTAACTGAAAATGTGGTGCAAAATTTCTTTTCTGCAGTTAAGAATATGTCTGATGAATTTGAAGTTTTGGACTGTGTTACGGTTAAAGGATATGGTGAGGGCAATATAATCTGCCATAAATACTATAATGATCATGAGCAATTAAGACAAATCAGCTATAAGGATGGGAAAACAGCGGTAAGTTTTGAATATAATGAAGATGGGGCTTTAAAAGGTATAAACCTGCCGGGGTATGACCGCTCCATTATGGTTGTTTATGACACAGAAGACGCAATTTCTAATCCGGAGATGATCATCGAATCATTTCTTGATCTTATCCAAAATGAACCGGAATATTACCGGTACCGGGTTATTGCCTTGGCCCTGGAATCTTTAAGGCTTACTCCTCATTCTCTTGAATTTAGCGTTATGCATACTACGCAGGAAGTACTTAAAAAGATTGTAAATGCTCTGGAGATCCATTGCACGAGAAGTTTTCCGGATTGTGTTAATTTAAGTAATGGGATTGTATTGCTGGATAGAAGCGCGACAAATGATTCTGCCGGTGTGGGAACAGCTAATGCAGCTTTTGCTACAGTATATTCACAGGAACAAAAAGATAATCTAATGCTGCATGGTTTGAAAAAATATCAAAAAGAATTGCGCGAAAAAATAGAAAAAAACATAGGGGATGATGCATCTTTAAATAAGCAGGAGGAAGAAGTAACCGCGCGTATTGAAAAAATTACAAACTTGATTTATCAGAAATATCACCGGTCTAATTTGATTGTTGATTATGATAGGTTCTTACTTGAGGCTCGGCTGCATGCGGCGGAAACAGCGAAAGCAAGGAGTAAGTTGTTGGCTGTATCCGGAGTTACTCAGGATTTAAAAGAATTGGAGAGAAAATCAGCCGCAGGGTATCCTTCCGAAGAAGATCTTCCGGAATATAAAGCTTTAAAAGAGGCCAGAGAAAAACTTGCCGATATTGAGGTGCTTATTAGATCACTTAAAGCTGAGGCTGATAAATATGCTGAACAGGCCCAAAGTTTAGCCGGTCGAAATTTAGTAATTGAGCAGGAGCTGTTTGGAATTGAAGAGCAAATAAAGCAAAAGCAGGAACAAAGAGCGGCCAGGAGACGAGAAGGCACATTATATAAAGATATAATGGCTGATGCGAGATTAAAAGATATGGCGGAAAAGGGTGCGGAAGAAAAACGCCGGGAATTAATAGAAGATGTGCTTTGGTTACAGCATCAGCATAATAAGTTTGTTGAGGAAAAAAAAGCTAACCGGAAAGAAATTCGCAAATTAAGAAAAAACGCGGGAGAACTTGCTTCTAAGAGACAGAAAGAAGAGAAAAAAGGTCTAGTTGTTAGAGAGCTGGTTGTACAAAAAAGGGGGGAATTTGCCCAGGCGAGAGAAAATGCGCAAAAAGAAATAGATCAGCTTAAAGAAAAGACTTTGCAAAGTATCTCCGAGCGCCGGAAATATCTGAAGAATATTAATGTATTACCGTATAAAGAGTTATTCAGAGTTTTAAAAGGTTGTAAGCCCGGGGCATTCGGCAGGATAACTGATCTTGCTCAGACAATAATTATTGAGCGTAATGTCCAGGGAGCTTTTGTCTCAGAAAATGATTTTATAAACAGAATGGAAAAACTGGTAGATACTAATACTGCGCATCGCTTAGCCGGTAGGATTTGCCGGTATCTGCGACAACAGAAAGTTGCTTTTGATAAACAGTCTCTTTCTGAAGATGAAAAATCAGCGGCAGCTTATTATTTTTATTGTGAGCAATCAAAGAAAAACGGATTAGAGAGAGAGCGCAAAGCAGTTCAACAGCTTTTTGATAAGACTGAGGGAGAATTAGATGTCCCGGATCAGGGAGCGTTGTTAAGAGGAAAAATTCCTTATATGGAGAATCGTCAGGTTGTGGAAGGCGCAGTTGCCTATTTTCATCGGCACATGAGTGCGGTTTCTTATACTATCCATACTAGTCAAAATGTTAGCCGAGGGGATTTTTTCGATGCGGTTAGAGATTTACTTTTTGAAAGGAAACAAAAACTTGATGAAAAGCTAATGCAGTACCAGTGTTATTTACTGCAGCAGCTGATCGGTAAATTGAATTATTTGGAGTTAAAAGAGGGCTTGCGCGGACTGAATGAAAAAGAACAACATGATTTAAAGGAATTCCGAAGGTTATTGTTTCTTAGAACAAAAGATCCTGATACGCAAAGATATGTTTCTTTGATCCCGGCATTTCAGGCTTTACGTCAGGCCATATCAAGCTATGAGCGGCCGGATGTTATCCCTGGTCTTTTGAGCTCTGTTTCTTCCGGGCATGAAGGCCGCTGGGCATTGTTGGGGCGTGACTATAAAAAAGAATTTTCCGAAGAAGCTGCGCATCATTTTGGGGGATTTTTTGACGAGAAAAATTTTGGAAAATCTTTACTTTTAAAAAATTGCGTGCGGTATGATTTGTTTTACGAAATCTTGAATGATTTTTTAAACAGGCATGAGCAGACAAAATGGATGCATTCTTACCGGAGGGCGGAATTTATAAAGAAATTTTATGATAATTATAAAGAACGCGAACTTAATGAAAAACTCAGAGAGGAATTCTTTGAGGATATTGTTAAAGTCCTGGATATCGGCATGAATATCCGCATCGCGCTTTCTGAGCAGGTTGAACCAATACTTAATAATGCCGGGATGTCCAAACTATTTACCACCCGGTATGCGCTTACCTGGGATAATGAGGATGTTAGCCCGCTTTATTCTGAGGAGATTTCGGAAACCGGAGAAAACGTTAATTGTGTTAATTTTGGTGTGTATCGGCAGAAAGATAGATATAAAGCGCGTAATGCCGTTCTTTTCAGTATTTTAAACCGCATTGTTTTGCAGCAGCAGATAGGTTCCCGGAATTCCTTGTCGGCGCAAAAAGGTGACCCTCATAAGATGCTTGATTGCGAGTGTTTCCGGGGGGTGTCGTTTGACTATGCGAAACTTTCTCAGGTTGATGTTTCCCGGGTAGAACAAATTCTTCCGCGCATGGTCTCGGAATGGGCCGCGTATATTCTTTCTGAGGAAAAAAGCATTAGGGCCTTAGGCCTGGAAAGAAGGTTAACGTATACGAGAAAGATGGTTAAGCTATTAAGAGCAGAAATGCTTACCCGGATTTTAGCTGAGATGAAAATGGAGACTTCGGCGATTAGTAGGATTATTGATTCATTTTCCAGTGATATTGATGATACTAAAAAATTCAGGGAACTTCTTAAACTTGTCCTTAATGAGGCGAAAGAGCATGCCGGGACTAAGGATTTTGCAAAAACCGCAGAAGATATTGAAAAACAAGTTTCCCGGGAATGTGTTGTAGAGATCGCTGCGCGCGCGGCTATGGTTGAGTTTACCGGTTATACAAAAGAAAACGAGGATTATGAACAATTGAAAGCGGTGATTGTTCCGGAATATATGGAATATTTTACGGAAATAAAAAAAGAGTTTAGGCGGTTTTTAGAATCAATTGAATTTAAAGACGATTTTAGAGTTCACTTTGTTTCGCGGGAAGAGTTTGATTACAAATTCCCCTATATAAAAGGAAAAGAGTTTTTTTATCAGCATACCGGAGATGTTTATATAGTAAGCGGGTTGACGCATTCTGTAAGAGCCGCGCTGATCGCCCGGGCGCGCATGGCGCATGCCCAGCATAAAGGAATGACCGCATTAAAATCTTTAGAAACAAGTAAGTTCGGAGATATGCTGAAATCTGACCCAATGTTTCCGCAGGCTTTGGCCAGCACTTTATCTCTGATGGGAGCGGATGACCCGGAGCAAAGAGCTAAAGATATCCTCAGCGGAAAACACGGCCGGTTTAACAATAAAGTATTGGAAAAGCTCGCGGGCAAAGAAGAAAAAGATGATTATATGGATTTTTTCACTCCGGAAGAGATGGTTGAAGAAGTGGAAGCAGCTTTTAAAAGATACAATCCTCCTAAGGGGTTTCCTTTGGTATTTGTTTTTAAATCATTGCGGGTGGATTTGGCAATGTTTGATATCTTTCCGCTTACTGATCCGAAAAACAATAATATTCAATATACATTTCGCGGAGGGATTATCCGGGAAGAAAAAGAAATAGAAAAAGACGGCAAAAAAATTAAAATTCCCGTATATAAGATTATGTGTCAGGGGCATGATTTGCGCAATCCCAGCGTGTTTTTAAAACAGATGGGATTTCCTCTGGAGGGTAATGATTTTTCACAGCCGGTTTATACGGCTTGTGTGCAGAATGAAACAATTGAATTTTCGCGCCGGTTTAATGACGGACTTATTGCCAAAGGGATCGAACATGATGTGGAAATGCTGGCGATGTATCGCGGAGGTGAGGGAGAGACTCAGAGAGAGGTTAATATTAATATGGAAAATGTAGCGCGCAGCGGACGTATCGGAGAATTTTTAGCTCCGGCAGACCCGAATCCTAAGACTATTCCGCGTTCGGTGCAGTCAATGCGCGGGCATATGCTGGAATTGTATAATGAAATTTTAGTGCTAAAGGATAGAGGCGAAGAACTTACTTATGCTCAGCAGAAGTTAATTGATGATGTTGAATCATTAGGGTGTCTGCTTTTGATGCTGGATAAATTTCCTTTGCATGGATTAAAAAAATCTTCCCAGCAGATATTACTTAAGCGGCTTAAAGATAAACAGCCGCAAATTTCCCAAACGAAAGATCCGTTGGAATATTTAATTCGTTTTTGGAAAAACGATAAATTGGTCGGACAGTCAATATAAAAAACAGCGTATAGGGTAAAGCGTTTAGCGTATAGAAGAACAGAAAGTTAAACGAAAAATGCGCTGTGTGCAAAATATAAAGAAAGAAAGGCAAATATCAGGTGAGTGAAAACAAAAGAAAAACTATTCGCTATCCGCTACACGCTAAACGCTTAATTGTTTTAGTGCTGATCCAGGCGTTTTTATTGCTTGATTTTGCCTGGGCTGGGGGCACTGATTTAAAGATTTATAAAACAGATACACTTGCTCCGGCAGTGCATATTAATACCGGCTCTATGCAGCAGTTATTCAATGACCTGGATCTGGATCAGTTGCGTACTCACAAAAAAGTAAAAGCTGTTGTCGTTAAGAAGCCTGGGACAGCTGAGCAGCGCAGTGCTGTTTCTTCGGAGCAGGATTCAAGAACTGCTTCACTTATTCGGGAAACAGTATTACTTCGTTTAAAAGCATTGTATGATTCATTTTCCGGGACTAAGATTCTTCTGCTTACCCCTGTTTTTGCTTTTGTTGGATTTTTTGCTGCTGCCTATGCCGGCGGATATCTGGGAACAATAATTCTGGCGAATGCGGTGGTTTTATCAATCAGTCTGGTTTTTCAGATTATCTGGCTTTCGAAAAAGATAAACAAGCCGCTGGCTGTTGTATTATTCCCATTTTTGTATAATCTTGATAATAAGCTTTTTGATTCTTTTGTGCGGGAATCTTATATTATTCAATACGGCAAGTCAAAAATGCGTATTACATTGAATTTATTAATGACTTCATCTTTAGCTTTGTCCATGGGAGCAATGGCGGTACAATTTTCTGATTTAATTGCTCAATCTCCAGCTCTCGGAGTTCTTACCGGGTTTTTAGCTATGGGATTTTTAGGGTCTGCCCAATTGATCTTTTTCTTCTATAAAGACCGTTACAGTTTTGATGGGACAGATAACGGGCTGATCATGACCGGAGTTTACCGATATGTGCGTAACCCGATGAATTTATTATCAACAGTAGCAATGTTAATGCCGCTAATATTTTTCCCGGGAATTGTTACGGCAGTTTTGTTTTATTCGGTTGCGGTCTTTTTTATAATCGGCTCGATGATGGAAAATATCGGGATGTGGCTGACTTTTGACCATAAGGAAGGAGAATTGTATCCGCAAAGCCCTAAAAAATATGAGCTTTATGCTGTGAATACTCCGAACTTATCCGAGATTATTATCCCGTTTTTATTAAAGCCGTTTACTCCGGATGGGGTAATTAGGACTGCGGCAAACTGTCTGATCAGAACATTGTTTAAAAAAGGATATGGGAAACAGGCGGAAAATATGGTTAATTCTCTTTCTGCGGAAAAAGACATTAGAGCTTTCCCCCGGAGGACTAATGCTTTGGCGATTAATGCTCAGGCAGCAGCCAGCAGTATAGGCAATAGAATCGGTAAGCAATTACAAACAGAAATTATCGGAGAAGAAGACGGACAGCTGGTTGTTCATGTCGGAGATGGCATGGGTACAGTTGCCGGCATTCATAAAAAAAGGAAAGCATGGTTTGCGGGGAAAAACAATAAGAAGAAAAAAGATACTCGCAAGAGGACAGTACGTTCCGCAGCTGCTAATAATGGAGTGCAAACTACCTTAGGAATGGTTGACTCAGCAAAAGCGCTTTTGAAAGACGGATTTAATGCGCAAGTTGCGGTTACAATGTATAAGGCTTTAAAAGCAGAGAATGGTAAAACTACAGCCAAAGCAATTGCCGCTAGAGAGGCTTCCTTTAAGGTTGGCAGTTTGCCTCAATACATAACCGGAGCTACTTCAATTTCGGCTTATCAGAAAGAAAAATTTGCGGCAGCAGTGGCGCGGGCGGTTTTAGATATAAAAGGTGAAAAAATCCCGGAAGCAAAGAAACCGGTACCGGTGATTATTGAAAAGACACCTCAGCAGATAAAGATGGAAGAACTTACTGCCGCGTTATGCGATTTCGCGCAAGCCAGGGCAGACGCTTCTGATGCGGCCGGCCTGATGTATCTTGACCCGGCTCAAATAGACGGGTTTGTCGATGAAAAAGGAAGAATTATCCCGGAGGCGAGAAAAGTATTAGAATCTTGTGGTTATGCATCTCTGGTTGAAGAGGAACAATTACTGGAATGGCTGATCCAAGAAGATTGTGTAGAAACGATATTAATAAATCATGCTGTTAACGGTGAACCGGCTCGTGTAAGTGTGCGGTTTACCGACGAAAATATAATACGCATACCTCAGGCCGGGATCATAATCAATGCGGTTAATTTTTACGGTAACGGAGAGTTTGCTGATAATGTGAAACGTTTTAAAGATGAGGCTAATCTTCCTGATCTGGCGGCTGCGGTTAAATCCGGGATGATCTCAGTTGAAGCTGCGGGCAGGCCTTGCTGGATATTACAGAATAAAAATGCGCTTACAAAATCATTACAAGCATCATCAGATCTAAATGACAAAACAAAAACAGTTAATTATGTCCAAAGACATGTGACTGCGGCGGCGAAAGTTTCCCGCAAAGAAGCGGGTTTTAAAGAAGAACCTCAGTTTATCGTATTTTCAGACGCGGATATTAATGCCCTGGAAAGCCGTCTTCAAGCCAGGGCTAACCGTTCTTTTGCCGATACTGATGACGGCAGTTACTTTTTGTTTGTGAACGGCCACGATATTGTGCGGGTTCATAGCCCATCGGCAAATATGATCGGAGAGGAACGCCTGGGTGTTAATGATCATATGTATTGCCGGTTTTTAAGAGTTCCGAATGATCCGGGAGTATATATATTTACTAAAGATATCGGAATTATCGCTTCCGAAGATGAACTTTGGCCTTTAACTGTATTGAGCGGAAAATTTCTTATGCTGCGTGATCCGGCGGCGCAAATAAGTAAATGGCAGAAGTTATATGATGAATCTTATGGTTATTTGAGCGGGGCTTTTACCGCGGAAAGTTTAGAACGTTTTATATCCAGAAGAAAAGAAATGGCCGCGGCCATGACCAAAGTTTATACCTATATTCAGGCTTTGCTGCTGCGGCAAATAGGCAATGAAATAAATGAAGGGATTATCCGAAACCGATTAGCGGCCCTTCAGCAGGCAGTTGAACATAGATATCAGGATGAAGGATTAAATGAAGAGTATTTTATAAATGTTGATGAACTGGAAGAAATTGTTGAACTGAAACGCAAACTTGATGATGAAACAGAAAAAGTAACCGGTGAAGATATTAATTGTGCCGCGGTTGCGGTTCAAAAAGCCCTGAAAGCGCGGTCTACCGAGCATAATGATGTGATCGCGGATAATTTGTTTGAGGATAATGGGCAGGATAAAGATGAAGTGATAAAAGAAGCCCAGGCAGAATTTGACATGGAGCAAAATCATCCTTCCGGAGCCGGTGTTGTTTTTGTGGGAGGAAAATTGATCCCGGCTAATGCGATACATGCGCGGATATATAATTCCTGGGTAGATTTGCAGGACGCGGTTAATCAACTTTCTCCGGCTGCTCAAATTGTGGAAACTGATGAAGCCGGGATGTCTTTAATGGATAATATTATTGCGGAGTGTGCAAATTTATTTGATCCGGAACAAATGCGTTCAAGGATTGAACAGGCAAAAGAATTTGCCGCAAGTAATGGAGTAGAAAGTGTTGATGCAAGGTTTGAATATTTTGAGGAAGTTATTCACAATATAAATGTGCTGGGAACATTGAATACAAATGTGTCTTTTTATGCCGGAACTCCGATCAAACTTCATGAGCAGATCGCGAATGGACTGGTTGGTTCTTATATTTCCCGGCTGCGTAATCTGGATGATTTTGCTCAGGAAGCAACGCAATTGTGCCGGAAAATGGCTTCCGGGCAGCATATGTTTGCCCAGGAAAGTAAAAAACTGCAGCTTTTAGTTGCCGGGAAACTGGCCCAGTTAAAAGCGGACCTGGAGAAAAAGCGTAAAGACGTGCAGGAGGACAGTGTGGTAACTGTTTTAACGCTCGAAACAATGCATGCATTTGAGGTGCTGGATGTAATGGAAAAATTACCGAAAGCTGCCGAAGAAATAAAATCACTTTTTGATCAGGAAAAAGAAACCAAAGAAAATAAAAATAATGACGATAAGACGCTTTATGAGTTATTGGATATTTTTGCGGATTTATACACCTGGGTAATGAGGGCTAAGGTCGAACAGGCAGCAGCGCGCCAGATCGCCGAGAGCCGATGGGAAGTTGTAAATCCTAAAGATCCGGTTGAGCAGTGGCGTCTGGTAAAAGACGGGAATGAGCAGTCTTTTATGGAAGTTATGGCCATGAAAAATATCGGTTTTACAATGTCGCCGGTGTTTACCAGTGCTGTTGCTGTTGGAATAGACGGAGATATTAATGCAAGAGGTTTAGTGCCGGGAAATATTGCTGTTCCCGTGAGCGGAGAACTGGGTATTGCCGGAAGCAATGAAAAGTTCTATCATCCGGTTAAGGCGCTTATGACCGTGAGGAATAATGTGGGGGTGGGATTGCCTCATTGGGATGGCCTGGAGTGTTTTGATATTGATGGGGCAAGCGTGCTGACAGTTTGTCAGGATATGCCGGACGGTGGGAACGGTATTTATACAGCCGGACTTTACGGCCGCCACCCGCGCCGCAGCAGTGATGATTATCAAGTGATCAGAGAGGATCTAAAAAGCAGATTCTTTGAGCTTATTACTAATTCTTTAGAAGAAATTAAAGAAGCGGTAACATCCGATTGTGCGGAATATGACGGAACCTCCGCTAAAGAGCAGGAAATAATCGCTGTAATAAAAGAAAAATTTATAGAAGTGTTTGGAAATATTCTTCGTGATGAAGGTTTTGCCGCGGCTGATATTGAAAAATTGCGGCAGACTATTAAAAATGAAAACCGCGGTATATACTTTCTGAAAATCGGCAAAGGATACAGCGTGCATTATGGTGTGTTTGAGCACTTTTCCGTATTTCATGCTTTGGCATTGTTAAAAGATGCCATGATCGGGAAAACCCGGGCTGTTGAAGAAATATCTCATGTGCGTTTTGTTGATAGTCTGGGAAGGCCGGTATTTACTAACGGCAGATTTGCTTTTGGAGCAGAGGCACGTCAGGCTCTGGCGGAAAAAGATGAAGAACTTTTAATTATTATTAAGCAGCAGAAAGAATTGTTGGCGCAGGCAGAGCTGGTTATTAAAGAGTGTGAAGCGGAGTTTCAGGGTATGGAGCCGTTGGAGGCTTTAGTCAGACTTGCCATTAAGCATAATAAAATACAAGAAGCAATAGATAAAATAACACTTCCCGGCATTAGAGCCCAAGCGGAACGTGGATATGAAACAGTTTGGAAAAAATATTTAGATCTATTAAATATACAGCAGGGAAACGAGCCGGCAAAAAACATGCGGATTGTTCAAGCCGGATGTATGCAGGCAATAAATACAATGCTTGCGCGCTGCCAACAGTATGAAGGCCAATATCAATGGGCAGCGTATGCCCTTAGTATAGCCGAGGAATTTAATCAAAAAGTTGAGACAGTAAAGCAGACGATTGATGATGTTACGCAGGATGTTGAGGCTTTAGAAGCTTTAGAAGGAGATATGTTCGAGATGGATGAACTGCTGGGGTATTTGGAAAAGATAAGCCCGGCAAATTTTCTTTCTGAAAAAAAGCAGCAGTTAAGGGAATTATTAGATTCTACGATTAATGCTGTTAATGCTCAGCAAAAACAGGAAACGCAGGAAATAAGTCAGGATATATTCGCCATAGAAGAAGTAGTCGATGATGTTGAGAAGACTAAGAACACGGATGACCTGGGGGTTCAGTTAGGAAAGCTTCACGCTGTTTCCGGGAGAGTTGCCGCGGTCAGGTCTTGTCTGGCCCGGGATCAGTTGGAGTCATTGATTAAAGTAATCGAAGCAAAAATCAGTGACCAGCGGCATAAAATGCATGAGGAATCAAATCAGGCAAAGACGCGGCTGGAAAAAGTTTTAAGCAGGATAAGTTCACGCCTGGGAAAACTTAAAAAAATTGAAGCAGTGAACAAAAAACAGGAACAGCTTGCTCAGATTAAGACAGCCATAAGAAATGTCCCGGATACAAAAATAAGAGAAGATATCTTAGGAGTCTATGATGAGTTGTCTGGAAAACTTGCGGACAAAAAAGCCGAATTAACCGCGGTTGTTGAAGAAAGCGCGCAAGCAGTGCGTGAGGAGATTTTTGCTGTGCGTACTCAGCTTGGAACAGTAAATGATATCGCTGATGTGCGGAGTGAGGTTATTGATAGATTAACAAAACATGTTGAGGCTTTGATCAGAACTGTGCCTTCAGATCAAGAGCAGGAAAAGCTTACGGCAGAGTTATTGCAGGTTCAGGAACAGGCCGGATCAGTGGCCGCACATTTGCATGAAACTGTTGCCGATACAAGCAAAAGGGTTGAACAAGCATTTGAATCATTGGATAGATCTATTGAACGTATTTCCTCGGTCAAAGATTTGCAGGTACTGCGGCAGCGTTGCCGGAATATCGGGGTGGAAATCGCTTCAATCCCGGATCAGACATTAAGAAGTACCTATCAGGAGGAATTGAATAAACGGCGTTTGCAGGTAGTTAAAATAAGAACATTAGTACAGCAGGCGGAAAAAGATGCCGCGCCGATAAAAGAACAGCTCGAAAGAATAAAAGCGGATATTGCTCAAATAGATGATGCGGAAGATATTCAGGCAATGATGCCTACCCAAGTACTTAGAGACCGGGCGGAACAGATACCGGTGGAATCAATAAAAAAAGCATTGCTTACTTTGCATGATGATGTTTGCGATTTCTGTCAATCAAAAGCAAAAATAGCGGTTCAGGCGCAGCTATATGGGGTTATTGAAAAAGAGTTCAACGGATGTCTTATCCGGCTGCAGAATTTACCGGCGAAATCTTTGGCAAACGTGGATGTTGAGGGATTAGCTCCGGTAATGGAAGCGAGAAAATTATTACAAGGTTCCGGATTATCCCAGGAATCAAGTTTCTATAAGGATGCTATGGCCAGACTGGAAAAAATTATCGAAGAAAAAGGACAGACAAAGAAAGTTGCGGATGAAAAGACCCGGATTGAGCAGGGGCTTACTGTTTATCTTCAAGGCCGCCAGAAAGAACTTGAAGCGCTTCGGAGCAGCCCGGATATCTTTGCTTTACAGGATTTGGCAGAATCTTTAAGAAAATTTCCGCCGAATATCTGGAAAGATTTTAATCGAACATATACTGATGCCGGAGGAAGAGAAAAACCCTATATTGATGAGCAGGGACGCCGTCATTTTAACGGCTGGCGGACGAGATTAATTAAAACAACCGAAGAAATGCTTTCCGGCCAGCAGAAACTGCAATGGAAAAAGGCCGTCAGTGCCGTAGCGGATTCACTGTCTTCTTTACCGGAAGGAATCAGAGGAGTGGATGATTTTTTTATGTATTTTACCGAGCAACATGAATATTTCCAGAGCACAGAAGATGCCGAAGAAAAAGCTGTTATGGATTTAGTCCGGCAGTTAGCCATGCTTGATGAATACTTATATGAAGGGGCTGCCCGGGAAATTATTGCGGAGGCAAAACTGATCATCAATCCTTCGGTGCCGATAGAAGTAGGCGATGATGTCTGGGTTGCGGCAATAGGCGCGGATGTTACGCTTATCTTAGAAAGCGGCCTGGAACTGGAAATTGCCGAACTTACCGGGATAAAACAAATAGAGGACGGCATGTATGTAGCGCTTGAATCAAAAGAGTATTATATAGATTCTCAGGGTAGGACTTTTGTGGTGGGAAATGATAAAAATCATTACCAAGTGACTTTTATTCCGTTTAGCGGACAGTGGCAGCAGAATATTCTTAAAAAACAGGGGAAGATCTGCCGGATATTAATCGAATGTTTTGAGACCCCTTTTAATCCTATATCTGATATTACCCCGGCAGAAAAAATAGTAACAGAAAAACCGGTTGCTGAAGAAGCGGTTTCAGCATCTTTTGATGATGCGGTATTTCAGATGGTTTCAACTGTTGCGGAGCGATTAGCCGCCGCGACATCACCAAAACAAATAGGAAAAGTCATTAAAGATATTCGTAATTTACCGCAAAAAATAGAAACAGCTCAAACATTATCCGGCAGTACATTGACCGCGGAGACACAGGAGCTTGTTTTTGGCCCGGAAGGAGAAGTTGCCAAGCTATTGGAGCAGGCCCAGCAGAAAAAAGATGATTCCCTAAATGCTAAAAAAACAGATAAGCAGAGAAAAAAGCTTTTTGATGATATTCGCCGGGGGAAAGATGTAAATATTCCTGCCGGGAACCTTGATTCCTTGCAGGATGCAGCGGGAGTAAGAAGGCTCATAATGCAGTCAATATAAAAAACAGCGTATAGGGTAAAGCGTTTAGCGTATAGAAGAACAGAAAGTTAAACGAAAAATGCGCTGTGTGCAAAATATAAAGAAAGAAAGGCAAATATCAGGTGAGTGAAAACAAAAGAAAAACTATCCGCTATCCGCTACACGCTAAACGCTTAATTGTTTTAGTGCTGATCCAGGCATTTTTATTGCTTGATTTTGCCTGGGCCGGGGGAAATGATTTGTGTAGTCAGCGGGGAACATTATCTCCCCGTTTGGTTTTAAACACACAGTTTTTGCAGAATACGTTTTATGCCGAGATGCCCAAAACAGAGGAAGCGGTAGAAGATTTGACTCAGCAGAAAGATCAATATGAAAAAGAGCAGAAAATTTTCTGGGGATCTCTTTTTGGAGCTGCGGCTTTACTCTACGCGGATCAATTATCCAAACTGTTTGCCCGGCTGATGGCCCCTGATTTTGTGAAAACTTCCGGATGGCCGCAAGAATGGATAATTAATGTTGGGGCAGGATACCATTCCCTGGGAAGAGCAGAGAGTGTTTTAATTGCTGTAGCCGCAGCCGGGTTTATTGCTGCGGGAATAATGATGTATAGAAAAATGAAAGCGCGAAATTATGAGCTGAAGACCGGGGCATTGTTTAGCGCGATAACCTTATTTGCGACAGCGGCTTTAAGTAATGTTGGTGAATTATTAGTCAAAGGAGAAGTGGTTAATTGCCTTGCTTTGCATTGGAGTACTAATTATGCTCATTTTCAGATGTTTAATTTAGCGGCAATTATGATGCAGTTAAGCGGCGGGGTAATATTAGCATATATGGCCCGGTTTTTAAAAATTTATGAAATAGAACATAAGAATATTTCTTTAAAAAATATTTCGCTTTTAGTAGGTGCTGGTTTAGGGATAGCCTGTTTGTTTATTCCTGAGCAGATAATTTTTACATTAACAGTTCCTTTTTTAACCGCAGCGCTTAGTTATGTGTTTTTAACGACAAATCTTAATCATAACTTACAAGTTGAGGAGACGAGCCCGGGTTTAAGGTTTATGGGAAAGACCTTGCGGCATATTGTGAAAATGATCGGGACAAATATTGCCTGGTTTGCCGGAATGCCGCTGGCGTTTATTTCGGTTATTCTATATAGAATGCGCGGTGATCTTGATGCTAAGTTTTTTATGGATATTATTTATCCGTTGATTATGATTCCGGTGTCGATGATCGCGGCAGTTGTTGTGGTTATTGCGGTTCAGGTAAAAGTGAAGGAAGAAGAAACAGTTGCCGCTAGTGAGATTGCCCCGGAGAAAGAAAGTGAGCCGATACAGGATGCTGCGGAACAGCATAAGGCAGTAGAAGCATTGAGACAATTAATTGAACAAGCTGCGGGAACCGCTCCTGCCGTGGGGATAATTTCAGTTAGCGGGCTGACTTTGATCAGGCAGTCAATTTAAAGAAGTGCGTAGAGCGTTTAGCGGATAGTGGATAGAGAAGATAGAATATGAAAGTATTAAAATATAAAAAACACATATTTAAAATTATTGCCCTAGTCCTGATCCAGGCATTTTTTACTTTGGATTTTGCCTGTGCCGGAGGTAATGAAATTTATAGTTCTAAAAGAGTGCAGCAAGCTGCTACTCTTGCGCCGTTATTGACGATAGATTCCGGAATTGTGCATCAATCGTTTGAAGCTGCGGGATTTTCTCAGCACCGTTTTAGCAAACAGGAGGCTTTACAAATCCTGTCCAATGATGAGTATCGTGACAGCATACAGCGGTTTTTAGCTGCGACCAATATCAAAGCTAAAAGTTACAGCGGGAAAATTAATCCGCAAACGCTGGCCGCGGCAGTGAGAATAAGGGATAAGGAAAAAGCAAGGGCTGCGGTATTTGAGAAGGCCTGGTATGCGTTGCGGGATTCTGTAACGGATAAACGTGAGCTAATACCGGTATTAGAAAGTCTTTTATTCGATCATCGGCCCTTTGTTCAGTACATTGCGATGGTGGAATTATCGATTCTGGATTTAAAAGAAGTTCATACCTGGAAGATCGCATCCTTGTTCAGAAAAAAGATCCGGGAGATATCCAGAACAAGCGCGCTTATTGCCGCCGATGCCGATATCCAGGAAGAGCAAACAGCAAGAAAAGTGGATTTTAATGCTTTAGGCCAGCATGCTTTGGTTGAAATGGTGCCTAAAACATTGGAAAAGATCAAAGCCAAAAGCCGGCTATTTACGGCGTTGGTAAGGATTTCTCTGACCGCTAATTATAATATCATAAAAATTAACGCGTTTTTAAGGGAAGAACATATTACCCACGATGCTTCTCATTTTTTTCTGCATCCGGAGATATATGTTATTAGGGCGCTTTTAAGAAAGGTAATGGCGTTTAAACATCGAGATACTGTTTTCGCATTGCCGGGAGGTAAATACAACCGGAATATAGTTTTTATCCGGGCAATAGAAATATCGGCGGTAACTTTGGGCATAGTGGTTTCCGGTTTATGTTTGTGGGCCAGGATCCAGGAGTTTGTGCCGGGTAATACAGAACAAGGACAACTCAATACAACGGAAGCAGTACGAGAGATATCAGCTGCCGGACTGGCTTTGAACAATCCGGTCATTATCGGCGCAGCAATTGTCGTCGGCGCTGTTCTGTTGTTTGTGAAAAGCGAACTTATCGTCACATCATGTAGAGTATTCTGGCAACGGGTCAAGTTTAAAATGGTCCTGTTATGGGCAAAATTAAATGCTCCGGATATTGTTGATAAATTAGTTGCGCAGGAACTATCCTCCCGCAAACGGAAATTTTATAGCCGGGAATCTATCGGTGAATGGTATGCTTTTAGACTTTGCTATCTTACGATTAGAAAAAAAGGTAAGCTTGATTACTTGAAATTTGTAGAAATGCTAAAGCAGGATTTAAAAAAAGGCGAAATTCTTTTTTCTGAGGCAGCTGAATCCGGGAAACAGGAACTTACCGGAGTTGATGAAATTATCGCCGGCATGGAGGAGGGGATAGCTAAAAGAGATTTTGAATTAAAGGTGATGCAGCAGCGACGCATGATTGAGCGTTATGAAAAAGATGCTAGGTATTACAAGTACCTGCAGGGTGATGTTCGTGGATATGCGCGAAGTATTTTTGATAAGGTGATGAATAATCCCGGTGAATATCCCAGGATAGCTTCCCTGAAGGTAGAAAGTAATCCTGATGTGTATAGGCTTATGTATTTAAAATCTAAGCAGGATGAGCAGAGGGAATTTTGGATCAGATATATTTTTTTGCTGGCGGCAACAGTAGTTGCCGGAGTAGTTATTTATTTTTTACCGGAAATTAAGGAATTTTTTAGAGAATTATTTACTTCCCGTAGTATTAGTAAAGGGCCGGAGATGTTTATACCTTTAACAAGTTTTTCGATTATCGGGGGAGTTGACCCAGGAGAGGAAAATTTGGCAGATCCGGATGACGAAGAGGAACCAGTAGCAGCAAGCCATTCGGAAAGTGAAATTACTAAGACAGATGCCGTAAGAATTCTAAACAGGCTTATGGAAGATATTGAAGGGATGCCTACGGCTGCTGAATTGGAAGCCGCTTCCGGAGGTACATATAGCCGAACGCAGATATTGCGGCTGGTTAAAATTTCCGGGATAAAAATTAAACGGACGCAAGATAAAGTATTGGTTGATGAAGCCAGAGACCGCATGGACGAGGCGGTTTTAAATGCGGAAATTCTTTACGCGGTAGAAAAAGAAGACGGCATTGTCCCTGATATTTTTGAAATGGAAGAGGCTTTGGCCGACTTAAGGGAGACGAATGCTGTGTCGGTTTTTGAAGAGGAATACCGGCGGATGCAGGCAGAGGCGGATATCTTAGAGCAGCAGTGGGTAGCTTCCGCGGAAAATAGAAAACAAAAACGAATTACTGTTTTGCAGGAGGGGATAGGAAAAAGAAAGAAGAAACCTATCCCCAATTTTAAAAAGCTTGTGGCGCAATGGCGTAAAATAGCCAGTCCTCCAGCGAAATTAATAGAAGCCAGAAGGCGTGTTCTGGAAGCTCGTAAAGCATGGGAAAATATTATAGCTGTGACCGGGCATTTAGAGCAGTCAATAGCCTATTGGAAAGACCGTCCACAGCAGCATCCTTTATGGGGACATCGACAGATTGAAGATGCTGCTGCGGTATCGCCGGCTAAAAAAGCATCTCGTTTTATTGCCGAAACAAGGACAAAATCATATTTATTCCCGGATGCGGAAAAAAAGATTGAGGCAGTTGTGGCGAAATTAGTGCCGCAAGGCGCGAGAGTTCTGGATCTGATGAGCGGAGCGCATACTTATGTTCCGGAGAGTGTCAATGCTCTGGAAGTCGTGGGCATAGGGCTTAATCACAAAGAGTTGAAATTAAATGAGAGATTAACAGGATTTTTTGCCCAGGACTTGAATGAAAATCCGCAGTTACCCGAAGATTGGGAGGGGCTTTTTGACGTGGTCCTTATAACCAGCGGTATGGCATATTTGAAAAACCCGCAGGAAATATTTACTTCGGCGGCACGTGTGCTTAAACCCGGGGGCGTTATAATCATCACTTTTAACAAAAATGTATATGAGGAAGAAGCTACGGATATCTGGAAGAAAAAAGATATGCACGGAAGAGAAGGGTTTACCATAACTGAATTGCGGGCTGTCCTCTGGTTTGATAGAGTAATTTCTCAGCATACGACATATAAAGTCATTGAAAACAACAGCCAGGAAGAGCCGCTGGTAGTTGTGGTGGGATTTCGTGATGATTCAAGTATTCCGGTTTGTGTAAAAACTGAGGAGACGCCGTTAGATCCCGATTTTATAGAACAAGCTATATAGTATTCGCTTTTTGTTTTGCGCTTCACATTCGTTCGCGGAACCCTTTGGGTTTCTCAGCGCTATCCGCCATGCGCTAAACGCTGTTTTTTAAGCTTGCCATATTTTTTCAAAATGTTAAAATAAATCCATGCCTAAATACAATTCAAAACAAAAAGTTAAATCAGGATTGACCTTAGGAGGTATCGGAGCCGGGAAGATGGAGCTTACGCCCTGCGGAACTATTGATTATATTACCTACCAAAATAACTGGACCCAGCCTTTTAAAAATGAAAGTAATAAAGAAAACGGAAAAGCTCAAGGGATAACCGGATTTCATTTTGCTTTGCATGTTCATACTCAGGCGGCCGTGGTTTGTAAGCTTTTACAAACCGAGAAAGTCGGCAATTATAATACAATTAAGAATATTGATTTTAATGGGGAATTTCCGTTTGCCAAGCTTGTTTACGAAGATGATAACCTTCCGGTAGAGATCTCCCTGCGGGCATATTCGATTTTTATCCCCGGGGATATTAAAAATTCAAGCTTACCGGCGACTGTTTTTGAATTCTTAATAAAAAATAAGATCCATAAAGAAATCGATGCCGGCTTAATGGTTATGGGAAGAAATTTAGTATGTAAAAACACTGTCGGCAGGTTTAATCGTCTTAAAAAAGATAATAAGCTTATGGGCATAGAGTTTTCCCATGCGAACCCTTTAGCACATGATACCTTAGCGGGTGATATGTTTATCGGGGTGCCGCGTGAAGTCGGAGGGGTTAGCTGCTGGACGCAGTGGAATATGCAGAAAGATAATTTTGTTTTTGAACCGCATGTCGGTTTTGATGCTTTTGAGTATTTTGCCAAAGAAGGCCGGCTTCCCAATATTCAGGATGATACTCCGACGCAAAGTCAGAGTGTGGAACTCGGAGGAGCTTTGGCAGTCAGCTGTAAACTAAAACCGCAGCAGACAAAAAGGATACCCTTTATTTATACCTGGAATTTTCCGCGTCATTTTCAGGGGCATTATTATGAACGTAATTTTAAAAAGAGCCGTGATGTTGCCGGTTATATTTATAAGAATCAGTATGAATTAACAAAAAAGACGGAAAAATTGCCGGCGATACTTGATAGTATGGGTATTCCGCCATGGTTTAAAGACGCATTAATGAATAATCTGTATCCGCTTTTTTCATCCAGCTGGTTTACGCGCAAAAGTGATTTTACTATGTATGAAGCGCCGCTGGTATGTCCGTTGATGGGAACACTTGATGTTTATTTTTATGCTTCGGTAGCCGTGGGTTTTTTATTTCCGACATTAGATAAACGGGCATTAATGTTGTTTAAAAAAAATATGCGTAAGTCCGGATATGTGCCGCATGATATTGGTTTTGAGAGGATAGATCTGGCTTCCAACGGAACTACGACACCTTTGTGGAAAGACCTTAATTCGAAATTTATCTTACTTGTCTATCGTGCTTATCTGGATTCCCAGGACATTAAATTTTTAAAAGATATGTACCCGGCATTAAAGTGTGCATTTGAATTTAGTCTTACTTATGATAAGGACGGGGATGGTTTGCCGGATAATGAAGGATTTGATACGACTTTTGATACCTGGGGTTTTACCGGAGTGAGTGCTTATAACGGAAGTGTGTTTCTCGTCGGAGTGCTTGCGTTAAAGCAAATTGCCGAGATTTTTAATGATAAAAAATTATCTAAAAAATGCCGGGAACTTTTTGTTAAGGGGAGAAATAGTTTTGAACAAAAATTATGGAACGGGAAATTTTATATGACGGCTAAAGACGGAAATAAGAATTATGAGTCATGTATGGTCGCTCAGCTGGCCGGGCAATGGTATGCGTATTTGCTCGGGTTAGGAAGAATGTTCCCGGAAGAGAATATAAAAAGCGCGATCAGCTGGATATTTAAATTAAATGATAAAGATTCTTCCTTTGGGGCAACTAATTCTGTTTTCGCAAATAAAAAACGTGATGAACAATATTATCATTCGGCAAACATCTGGCCGGGGGTTTGCTATTCTTTTGCGGCTTTGGCGATTTATGAAGGTTTTCTTATCCAGGGATTGAGACTAACTAAAAAAGTCTGGGATACTTTGTCCGTAAAGAACAAAAACCCGTGGAATCAGCCGGATGTAATTATTTCTAAAGACGGCAGTTTTGGTTTTGGTGATTACTATATGAGAAATATGGTTATCTGGAGTGTCTTACTTGCGCTCGCGGAAAAAGATAAAAAAGTTGCTAAAGGAGTCAGTTCTATAAAGGAAATTGTAAATTCTTCCCGACCCTTACCTTAAATTGCAAATCATTCCTTATTATGCTATACTAAAAAGCTATGGAAAATAGAGTTATTGCGACGAATAAGGCGGCATTTCACCGTTATGATATTATTGAGAAGATAGAAGCGGGTCTGGAGCTTAAAGGTGTAGAAGTTAAATCTTTAAGAGGTCACAAGGCAGACTTAAAGGACAGCTATGCCCGGGTTGAAAAAGGTGAGGTTTTTCTTTATAGCTTGTATATAAGTCCTTACGATAAGGGAAGTTATGCAAATGTTGAACCTCGCCGGACGCGCAAGCTTTTATTGCATAAAAACCAGATTGACAAGCTCCTGGGTAAGGTTCATCAAAAAGGATTGACGATTGTTCCTTTAAGTATGTATTTTAATGCTAAAGGGATAGCCAAGGTTGAGCTGGCAGTAGCTAAAGGACGCCGCTTATATGATCAACGCGAAAAGATAAAAAAGAAGGAAGTAGACGTTCAAATGCGCAAAGCGCAAAGTTTTAGAAGATAATCTAAAAGTTCTTTGAAATTACAATACCCAATAAGCAAATTATGAGTGGACTTAGACAGAGTGGTATTAGCATAAGCCACAGAATTTGTTACTAAAATATAAGTTTTTACACTTAAGCACAATTTTGCTTAAAGGCCGTGAAAAAAGACTAAAAATCTTCTCCCGGCCTAACGGGCTCGACGATTTTAATAACGTCATTTTTTACTACGTAAGTCCCGTTAAGACGGGGAAATTGTGAATCGTTTCAAAACATATATTTTAATAAATGTGAATATAGATTTGTAATTTGGAATTTGTAATTTGTTATTTATTAATTGGGGGTGCAAGGGTTCGACTTGGGTAGATTGAGTAAGAGCAGCATGTCGAGGTGGTCGGGAGGCCTCGTTAAACACCTGACACATAAATAAACGCTGAAACTAAAGTTCCAGCCAGTGTGGATGCGCTTCTTTCAAAAATTGGTGAGGGTATCTCTCATCCGGTTTTTGGAGGATTCACTCCATGCGCCAGCGTTGCTTTTAGATAAAAGCAACCCGCCTTTTACTGAGTGTCTGCGGCTTTAAAGGGCGTCATTAGCGGACTCGTCCCGCCGGTTTTGTTTTTGGCAGGCGGGATTAAACAATTCAAAAGCTGCCCCTGTAAGTATCCTGTCTATCGGAGACTTGCCGGGAAAGATTAAATGCTAGGCTAAACATGTAGATACTCTTATCGGTTGCTTAAGGACGCGGGTTCAATTCCCGCCACCTCCACCATAAATAAGCACATGACTTATGGAACATAAGTAATACGTGCGAATTTATCTCGAACGAATGTGAGAGATCTTAATATTGGGGAGACAAGATTGATTAAGCAGAATAATGCTTTTTTTATAATTATTTTACTGGGTATAAGTATTGCTTTTAGCGGCTGTGCTTCCACCCGGGGGGTAAAAAAGGGCCATCGCTTGGATAAAGGGCATTATGTGTCCCTGAAATCGATTTGTTCAGAACATGGGCTTTCCTGGCAATGGGACGGTTTTTCAAAAGTTATTATTGTTAAAAAGCTTCAAGACGAAATACGTTTATATCCCGGAGCTTCTTTAATATTATATAACAGACAAATCCGGGATATGCAGATGCCGGTTTATCTCCGTGAGGGAATAATCATGGTCCCGGTGGTATTTGCGGATTTATTTGTTAAAGAAAAGGACAAATTACCGAGTCCCCAGGGGCAAAGAAAAGAAGTTACAATCAGAAAAATTGTAATTGATGCCGGACATGGCGGCAAAGACCCCGGAGCTTCCGGGCAAAGTATTGTTCCGGAGAAAAATATTGTATTAGATATTGCTAGTCGCTTGAAAAAGGAACTCCAGGCCGGCGGTATTAAAGTCATCATGACCAGAGATACGGATATATTTATTCCTTTAAAGGAAAGATCCGAGATCGCGAACAGTGAAAAGGCAGATTTTTTTATAAGTATTCATGCTAATGCGGCAGATGCTTCCGGGCCAAAAGGGTTTGAGGCATTCTATTTGTCAAATGAATATGATGATTTTTCCAAAGCAGTACAGATAAAAGAAAATGCGGTTGTGGCTTTTGAACAGGATGCTGATTATGAGTATTCCGCTGATTTAAATACAACTATCTGGGATATGATTTTTACGGAAAACAGAATTGAGTCTATAGAAATGGCTTATGCAATTTCCGGGCAGATGAATAGAATGTTGAAACTTAAAACCCGCTATATTAGAGGCGCGAAGTTTCTTGTTTTAAAAGACGCGCAAATGCCGTCGATATTATTGGAAGTGGGATATTTATCTAATAGTACAGAATCTGCGCAGCTTAATAATGCTTACTATCGGCAAATGCTGGCCGAAGCTATTGCTGCGGGAGTAATGCAGTATAAAAAAAGTTTTGAAATGACTGAGGGATTTAGCCGTTAAAAGATGATAATTGAATATTGACAATTGAGAATTGGAATTAATTTTTTACAACTTTCAATTTTTAACTAGCAACATTCATTTCTTTAAGAAAGGCACTACGTATGAAGAAGAAACGTCCGATAGGTATTTTTGATTCCGGAATGGGCGGATTAACCGTGGTTAAAGAATGTATGCGTATTTTGCCCCGAGAAGATATTGTTTATTTCGGAGATACCGCACGTGTTCCCTATGGGCCGAAATCGAAAGAAACTGTTGTTCGTTTTTCGATTGAAAACATCCTGTTTTTGTTAAAGTATAACGTTAAGATGATTATTGTGGCTTGTAATACATCATCGAGTGTGGCGCTGCCGACATTAAAACATCATTTCAAAATACCGATTTTGGGAGTAATTGAACCGGGTGCGCAAAAAGCTTTAAATTTAACAAAGAATAAAAAAGTAGGGATTATTGGTACGAGAACTACGATCAACAGCGGAGCATACAGAAAGTATATACATAATAATTCTTCGAAGATAAATGTTTATAGTAAATGCTGTCCATTATTTGTTCCGTTGGTAGAAGAAGGGTGGTTTAATACGCAGATAACTAAGCAGGTTGCTCGAGAATATTTAAAGCCATTTAAGGCCAACGGAATAGATACGATTGTACTCGGATGTACGCATTACCCGTTACTTAAGCCGGTAATTCGGCAGGTATTGGGTAATAAGGTTAAACTGGTAGATTCGGCAAAACAAGTAGCTCAGAACGCTAAGTTGATTTTACAAAAGGAAAAGCTGCTGGAGATGGGCGATAAAAAAGGAAAAATCAGTTTTTTTGTGAGTGATGAGCCGGATAATTTTTCCCGGCAGGGGAAAAGATTTCTGGGAACAGTATTGAAAACAGTAAAGAAGGTTTCTAATGTTTGAAATAAGTGTAGTTATGAGTTTTAGCGCGGCGCATAATCTGCGTAATTATAAAGGCAAGTGTGAGCAGCTGCATGGGCATAATTGGCAGGTAGAGGCGGTTTTTGGTTCGGAGAGCTTAGATCCTAGTGCTATGGTTATGGATTTTAAAGATGCGAAGAAGATACTCAAATCTGTAATCAAGCATTTTGACCATAAGTATATTAATGATGTTGAATATTTCAAAAGTGTTAATCCCACTTCAGAAAATATTGTTCAGTTTATCTTTAGGCAGCTTCGGGTTAAAGTTAAACGTAAAAATTGCAATGTATTAAGAGTAAGTGTTTGGGAAACCCCGACAAGTAAGGCGACTTATTATGAGTAAGCCGCAAGTCACAAGTCACAAGTCACAAGTAAAGAAAAAGCAGAAAAAAAGAGCAGTGGTGTTGTTGTCCGGAGGGTTGGATTCGGCAACGGCACTATATATTGCGAAGAGTAAAGGATATGAAACTTTTTGTCTGACTTTTGATTATGGACAAAGGCATAAGAAGGAAATTAAACTGGCAAAAAAAATAGTGGATAAGTCGGGTAGTACTTGGAAATTAGTGAAATTTCAAATGCCGTGGAAAGGGTCATCTTTATTAGATAAAAAATTATCTATTCCGGAACATCGGGATTTAAAAGATAAAATTCCTTCTACATATGTTCCGGCCCGAAATATAATATTTTTGAGTTTCGCCGTGTCATTTGCCGAAACTATAAATGCTGAGGCGGTTTTTATCGGAGCAAACCAGATTGATTATTCCGGATATCCTGATTGCCGGGATGAGTTTTTAAAATCATTTGAAAGCACAGTGCGTAAGGGAACTAAACAAGGTATTCAGGGTAGGAATATTTCTATTATTGCACCTTTGGTAAAAAAGAATAAAGCGCAGATTATAAAAATGGCTAAAGAGTTAAAGGTCCCCTTGGAAATAACCTGGTCATGTTATAAGGGTGGCAAACATCCTTGCGGAGTATGTGACAGCTGTTGTTTGCGCAGAGCTGGTTTTGCCAAAGCACAGATTTTAGACCCGGGACAATGAAAAATTTAAATCCCAAAGCGAATATCTCAGAGCTGTTTTTTAGTATACAGGGGGAAGGGCCTTATGTCGGGACACCACATATTTTTATCAGGTTCTTTGGCTGCAATATAGAGTGCCGCTATTGTGATACAAAAACAGCAAATTATAAAACATATTCTCTGGAGGCGCTCAAAAAAAATGTTCTGCGGCTGCGCAAACAATATAATGCGCGTTATCTAAGTTTGACCGGCGGGGAGCCGCTGATGCAGACTGATTTTTTGCAAGAATTTTTGCCGCAGCTGTGTCCGAGAAAAGAGTTTATATATCTGGAGACAAATGGTATACTATACAACAATTTCCTTAAAATAAGGAATTGGGTAGATATAATTTCTATGGATATAAAGCTTCCGACAGCCGGAGGCAGCGGAGTTTTTTGGCCGGAACACCGAAAATTTTTGAAATTGTGCACAGCCAAAGAGGTCTTTGTTAAAACAGTGATCACTCTGAGTACAAAAACTGCTGATTTGGAAAAAGCAGCAGAGTTAGTAAGGAATGTTAACCGGAATATTACCTTTGTTTTGCAGCCGGATCATAATGAATGGGGAGAGAAACTTATAAAAAAGTGTGAAAAGCTGCAACTTATTGCATTAAGATATGTTAAGGATGTAAGAATTATACCGCAGATACATAAAATTATGGGGTTGCGCTAATGAAGAAAACAAAGAAAAGCAGTTATGAAGGATTGCAAAAATCGATCCGGAAGTTAAAAACACCGGCTATTGAGGTTTGGGAGAATCAGTATAAAGATAAAGACTACTGGATTGAGATGGATATCCCGGAATTTACCTGTATTTGTCCGAAGACCGGCCTTCCGGATTTTGCGACAATAACAATTGAGTATCGGCCGGGAAAATATTGTATTGAACTTAAGTCTTTCAAGTATTATATAAACAGCTATCGTGATTATGGGGTATTCCATGAACATGTTATCAATAAAATACTTGAAGATTTTGTCAAAGCTGCTTGCCCTAAGCAGGCGATTATTACCGGAGTGTTTAATCTGCGCGGGGGAATTAAAACTACAGTTTCTGCGGAATATAAGAAAAAATGAGTCTGCCACAAAGATTGGCGGATCCGCCATGTGTTATGGCGGAAAAAATCGAAATTAAAAATGATTAAAAAAATAACAAAAAAACAAATTAAAGAAGCAGTAAAAGAGCTGGTGATTAAGGCGAATACGCAGTTAAGGCCGGATGTGCTCAATGCTTTAAATATCGCAAAACTTCGGGAAAAAAAGATCTTGGCGAAGAATGCTTTATCCGCGATTATTGAAAATGCCCGGATAGCTAAAAAAGAAAAATTAGCTATTTGTCAGGATACGGGTTTGCCGGTAGTATTTGTGGAATTGGGAGATCAGGTTACGATAAACGGAAACATTACTCAGGTCATTATGCAAGCGGTTGTTCAAGGCTATAAAGACGGATATTTGCGTGCGTCTATCCAATTGGATCCGCTGACGAGAAAACAGAAGCCGTCGTATGATGCTTGCCTTGTACATGTTGATATTGTTAAAGGGGAAAAACTAAAACTTACTTTATTTCCTAAAGGTTTTGGCAGTGAGAATAAGGCAAAAGTAAAAATGTTTAATCCGACATCATCCATAGATGATATTGAAGAGTTTATTATTTCTGCGGTAAAAGAAGCCGGAGCTAGCGCATGTCCGCCTTATATTATCGGAGTAGGGATCGGAGGAACTCAGGATTTTGCTTGTTTATTAGCAAAAAAGTCTTTGCTTGAGCCGATCAATAAGACAAGTAAAGATGAAAATATCGCAGTTCTGGAAAAAAGATTGTTGAAAAAAATAAATGCACTGGGAATCGGCCCGTTTGGATTAGGCGGCCAGGCAACAGCATTAGCGGTTAATGTGCTTGGTTTTCCCACGCATATTGCCGGATTGCCGGTTGCGGTAAATATCAGTTGTCATGCGCTGAGAAGTGCCAGAATTGTTTTGTAGGGGCGGATCCATGTATTCGCCCGGGACTATTTAAAGATATGAAGAAAATAAAGACACCCTTAAATAAAAAGAACATATCCGAATTAAAATGCGGGGATGAGGTTCTTTTAGATGGAATTATATATACTGCGCGTGATCAGGCGCATAAACGCATAGCTGAGATATTAAAACGCAAACAAAAATTACCGTTTGATCTAAAAAAACAGTTAATTTATTATTGCGGTCCTAATCCGGCAGCACCGGGAAAGGTTATCGGCGCTTGCGGGCCGACAACATCAAGCCGGATGGATGCTTTTACTCCTTTGTTGTTAACAAAGGGGATTGCCGGAATGATCGGAAAAGGGGAGCGGGATCTGCCGGTAATCAGGGCGATAAAGAAAAACAAAGGAGTTTATTTTATAACTTATGCGGGCTGCGGAGCTTTACTAAGCCGGTGTGTCAAAAGCAAGCGGCTGGTTTGTTTTGGCGAGTTGCAAGCCGAAGCAGTGTATGCTTTAGAAGTAAAAGATTTTCCGTTAATCGTTGCCATAGATTCAAAGGGAAGGAATATTTATGATCGATTCTCAAAATAGAAGTTCTGATGAATTGCGCAAAGTAAAAATTACGCGGAACTTTATTAAATACGCAGAGGGTTCCTGTCTTATTGAAGTCGGGGATACTAAGGTTATTTGTACGGCATCTTGCGAGGAAAAAGTGCCGCCGTTTCTTAAAGATAAAGGCAGCGGATGGATTACTTCCGAATATGGAATGCTTCCGGCATCTTGCCGCAGCCGGATACCCCGGGAATCAAGCAAGGGCAAGGTTGGCGGAAGAACTCAGGAAATCCAGAGGCTTGTAGGCCGCTCATTAAGAACTGTAGTTGATTTAGAAAAACTCGGCGAGCGGACTATCTGGATTGATTGTGATGTGATTCAGGGAGATGGCGGAACCCGTACTGCGGCGATTACCGGAAGTTTTGTCGCTTTGGCGGATGCTTTATATTCTTTAGTGCAGGCGGGGAAAATTGAAGTTTTTCCGATCAAGGAATTTGTTGCTGCAACAAGTGTGGGCATTATAAACGGCAAGCCAACATTAGATTTGAATTATGAACAGGATTCTACGGCAGAAGTGGATATGAATTTAGTTATGACTTCCCAAGGAAAATTTATCGAAATTCAGGGCACCGCGGAAAGAGAACCGTTTGACCAGGCGAGTTTGAATGAACTGCTGGAGCTGGCTAAAAAAGGGATAACCGAGCTTATTGCGATGCAAAAGGAAGTTTTAAAAGACGTTCCTTTAAATATATAAAGGGTTATAATATGGAAGTAGTTGTTTCCACAAGGAATAAAGACAAATTTAAAGAGATCACCCGTATTTTACAAGACGCGGATATTAAAACACTGGATTTAGATGGTTTTCCTCAAGCACCTGAGGTGGAGGAAGATGGTAATACTTTTGCGGATAATGCGTCTAAAAAAGCATTAATTATCGCAAAAGTTACGAAAAGGTTAACAGTAGCGGATGACTCCGGGCTGGAAGTTGCTTTTTTAAACGGCGCTCCGGGGGTGTATTCAGCGAGGTTTTCCGGGGAGGGAGCAACGTATCAGAGTAATAATGAAAAGTTATTGGATAGTTTAAAGGATGTTCCCAGAGAAAAACGTGATGCCCGGTTTGTTTGTTGTGTGGCCATTGCCGATGAAAACGGCTTAATAGATATTGTTGAAGGTGAATGTAAAGGATTTATTGATACAAAGCCAAGCGGAGAAAACGGGTTTGGATATGATCCTTTGTTTATCAGCCCGGAATATGATAAAACCTTTGCCCAGCTTGAACCGGAACAAAAGAATAAGATCAGCCATAGAGCAAAAGCTTTTGCTCAGGCAAAAGAAGTTGTCTTAGCTTATATAAAAAGTAATTATTGAAATAAAAAAGGAGTACCATGAAACTCTATTTTCGATTGCTTGCATTTATTAAACCGCATACCTGGATATTGGTATTCGCGGTGGTTTTTATGATTTTTTCCGCTTTTTTTGACTGTGTTTCTTTAGCCATGTTAGTGCCGTTGAGTGATAGCGTATTAGGGCAGAATAAGATTGTTTTTGACCGGCAGCTGCCGGAGTTTTTAACCCAGATTATTGATAAGATTAATAACACTCCTCCGTTAATAGTGCTGAATATTATTTTACCGGTTTTATTGGTGGCGTTTGTTTTTAAAGGGTTATTTTACTTTGGGCGCACGTATTTACTGACGAAATTAAGTCAGCTGGTTATCCGGGATATCCGTGATGCTCTTTATAAAAAAATCCAGAATTTTTCTTTGGATTATTTTACCTCCAGTGCTACCGGGCATTTAGTTTCGCGAATAACCTATGATGTCGAGGTTCTTAAGGGTTCGATATCCGTGGGGTTGACCGATATGGTATATCAGACCTGCTATTTAATATTTCTTTCGATAATGGTTTTTTATCTTAACTGGAAATGGGCGGTAATGTCGATCGGGATATTACCGTTGGTTGTTTACCCGATTTACCAGATCGGCCGCATGATAAAAAAAATCAGTACTCAGGCTCAGGAAAAAATGGGTGAATTAAATAGGAAATTATTTGAAACAATTTCCGGCGTTAGGATTGTTAAGGCTTTTTCCATGGAAGATTCTGAAGTACAGGAGGTGGCTAATCAAAATCACAGTTTTTATAAGATCATGATGAAATTGCAGAAGAGAGCTATTGTGCTGGGGCCTTTTACCGAGTTTATCGGAGCTTGCGGCGGAGTATTGGTTTTGTATTATGGTGGGCGGGAAGTTGTTTCCGGTAATATTTCTTCGGGAATTTTCATTCTTTTTCTGGCCGGATTATTATCTCTGATCAGGCCTTGCCGAAGATTAAGCGAAGTCCATGGAATTAATCAGCAGGCAATCGCTGCGGCAAAGAGGGTATTTAGTGTTTTAGATACACCGATAAAAGTTGTTGAATCAAAAGGTTCGATTGAGATCCCGCCGATAAAAGAAGATATTGTTTTTGATAATGTGGAGTTTGGTTATAATGATGAGATTATATTAAAGAATATAAACTTAAAAGTAAAAAAAGGAGAGGTTGTTGCTTTAGTCGGGCCAAGCGGAGTAGGTAAGACGAGTTTAGTAAACCTCATCCCCAGGTTTTATGACCCCACTGCCGGAAGAGTGCTGATCGACGGAACCGATCTTAAAGAGGTTTCTTTTAAGTCTTTACGAAAACAAATCGGGATAGTTACTCAGGATCTTGTGCTGTTTAATAATACGGTAAAAAGTAATATTGCTTACGGAAGAGAAGAGGCAACTAAGGAAGAGATAATTACCGCGGCTAAAACCTCGGAAGCACATGAGTTTATAATGAATTTGCCGGAAGGCTATGATACGATTATCGGAGATATGGGCATGAAGCTTTCCGGAGGCCAGAAGCAGAGGTTAGCTATCGCCCGGGCAATTATAAATAATCCGCCAATCTTAATATTAGATGAAGCGACCTCTCAGCTGGATGCGGAATCGACCAGGTTGGTGCAGGAAGCTTTGGATAACTTATTGGTAAACCGGACAGCTTTTGTTATTGCCCACCGCTTAGCTACGGTTAAAAAGGTATCCCGGATTATTGTTTTAGACGAGGGCGGGGTTGCCGAGCAGGGCAGCCATGAGGAGCTTCTGGCTAAAAATGGTCTATATAAAAGGCTTTTTGATTTAGAGTTTCTTTCGTGACTTTTATAAAAAAACACTTGAAATGAAAAAATTATGTGGTATATTATTATGATATTTGCCTAAAAGCATAAGTAAATATAATATCATAATAAAGGCAAGTATCGGGATTTACCCCGCCAAGAAGCGGCGGGATTAATTCGTGCAGATCATTTATACTGCTGAAGCAGTTATAAATGAGGCGCTCATTAAAAAAGGAGGAATAAATTGACAGCAGTTTCAATTAAACAATTATTAGAAGCGGGAGTTCATTTTGGACACCAAACCAGGCGTTGGAACCCAAAAATGAACAAGTATATTTTCGGAGAACGCAATGGTATTTATATTATAGACCTGGAGAAAACCGAACAGGAGCTGAATAAAGCCATTGAGTTTTTAACAAAGACTGCATCACGGGGCGAACATGTACTTTTTGTCGGTACCAAAAAGCAGGCTCAGCAGGCTATTGTAAACGAAGCAACCCGCTGTGAAATGTTTTATGTGGATCAGCGCTGGTTAGGCGGAACCCTTACTAATTTTGAAACAATTCGTAAAAGTGTGAAACGTCTTGATGCACTTGAAAAGATGAGAGACGATGGAACTTTCGATAAATTAACCAAGAAGGAAGTATCTTTGCTCAAGAAAGAAATGGCAAAATTGGAGAAAAATCTGGGCGGAGTAAGAAAAATGGGTAAACTTCCAGGTGCGGTTTTTGTTGTTGATATTAAGAAAGAGGAAACAGCCGTAAAAGAAGCACGCCGGTTAAAAATCCCGGTAATCGCTCTCGTGGATACTAATTCTGATCCGGATATCGCGGATTATGTTATTCCGGGTAATGACGATGCTATAAAGTCTATTCGCCTAATCTGCTCAGCTATGGCCGAAGCCGTATTAGTCGGAAAGAAAAGCATGAAAAAGCCAGAACCTGCTCCGGAAACTAAAGAAGATAAGGCCGAAGAAGTTGAAAAGGATAAGGAAGTCAGGGAAAGTAAAAAAGCTGTTGAGAAAATTGAGAAACCAGCAGTTGAGAAGCCGGCCAAAGCGAAGAAGAGCAAAGATAAGTAAAGGAAGGTAACAAAATGACAGTTTCAGCTGAACAGGTGAAAATATTAAGAGAAAAAACAAATGCAGGTTTTATGGAATGCAAAAAAGCGCTTGCCGAAACCGATGGCAATATCGATAAGGCAGTAGAACTCCTGCGTAAGAGAGGTGTGGCCGTTGCCGCGAAGAAGTCAAGCCGCAGCGCGAAAGAAGGATTAGTAGAATCTTATATCCATATAGGCGGGAAGATCGGTGTGCTTTTGGAAGTTAACTGTGAAACTGATTTTGTGGCAAGAAATGATAGCTTTAAGCAGTTTGTCAGTGATGTTGCCATGCAGATTGCCGCAACTAATCCGCAGTATTTAAAACCCGAAGATGTGCCCGCGGAAATTGTTGCCAAGGAAAAAGAAATTTTAGCTTCACAAGCAGGCGATAAACCGGCCCATATTTTAGAAAAAATGCTTGAGGGGAAAATAAGTAAGTTTTATTCGGAAGTTTGCCTTTTAGAACAGCCTTTTGTTAAGGACGACAAGATTAAAATAAAAGAATATTTAACAAATATTATTGCCAAGATCGGGGAAAATATCCTGATTAGACGATTTACCCGCTACCAAATTGGAGAGGAGATATCGTCTTGAAAAGGAAGCCCGCGTACCGTCGTGTTGTTTTAAAGCTTAGTGGAGAAGCTTTGCAGGATGCGGAAAGAGGCTATGGTATTGACGCGGGAGTTCTCTTAAATATTGGCAAGCAGCTTAAAGAAGTGCAGGAGCTGGGGCTTGAAATTGCGATTGTTGTTGGCGGGGGGAATATCTTTCGGGGAACTTCCACTATCGGCCGGGCGATTGACCGTTCTACCGCTGATTATATGGGCATGCTGGCTACGGTTATCAATGCTTTGGCTTTACAGGATTCCTTGGAGAAACTTGGGGTTCATACCAGAGTCCAGACGGCTATAGAGATGAAATCGTTGGCGGAGCCGTATATACGCAGAAAAGCTGTGCGGCATCTGGAAAAAGGGAGAATAATAATTTTTGCCGCCGGGACAGGAAATCCTTATTTTACCACGGATACCGCGGCGGCATTGAGAGCGATAGAAATAAACGCTGATGTTATTTTAAAAGCGACAAAAGTAGATGGCGTTTATTCTGCTGACCCGATTAAAAATAAGAATGCTAAAATGTTTAAGAAATTAACACATTCTAATGTGTTGAACAAGAATTTGAAGGTTATGGATGGTACGGCAATAGCTCTTTGTAGAGACAATAAATTGCCGATAATTGTTTTTAACTTATTTAAAAAAGATAATATCAAAAAAGTAATATTGGGTGAGCAGATCGGCACTATTGTAACATAAAAATAGCGAAGGAGATTGGTGCTATGTCGGTTAAAGAAGTAATCAGTCAATCAGAAGATAAGATGAAAAAATCTGTGGAAGTAGCTTCTCGTGAATTTAGCACAGTCAGAACCGGAAGAGCAAGTTCGACTTTGGTAGAAGGAATAAGAGTTGATTATTATGGAACACCGACACCAATAAAACAGCTTGCCGGCATTTCTACTCCGGAAGCAAGGCTGATCGTGATTCAGCCTTGGGATCCTTCTTGTATTGGAGAGATTGAAAAAGCGATCTTGAAATCGGAATTGGGGATCACTCCTTCGAATGACGGAAAAGTAATTCGTTTGAGCGTACCGCCTTTAACTAAGGAACGTCGTGGAGAGTTGGTTAAAGTGGTGCATAAATTAACCGAAGAAGGCCGGATCGCGATTCGTGCCGTAAGACGTGATGCGAATGAGCAGATCAAGGTAGTGGAAAAGAGCAGCAGTATTACGGAAGATGAGAGTTTTAAAGCTCACGAAGATATTCAAAGATTAACAGATAAATACATTAAAGATCTCGAAGAAGTTTCTCGGAAAAAAGAAACTGAGATCATGGAAGTTTAAGATTTGCGGTGGGTCGCTAGCTCAGTTGGTAGAGCACCGCCCTTTTAAGGCGATGGTCGAAGGTTCGAACCCTTCGCGACTCACCATTAATTCTACTTCTAAATGGTTCGAAGCAAGTTTAACAATTTCGCGTCCCCATCGTCTAGTCTGGTCTAGGACACAAGCTTTTCAAGCTTGCGACTGGGGTTCAAATCCCCATGGGGACGCCAATAAAATAAAGGTCACTCTTTTGAGTGGCCTTTTCGTCTTATACGACGAGGGAATTTGTTGACATTTCTCGTTGCTAGTCATACAATGAAATTTATGTTTATGCAGGGACGGTTGCAAAACGCCAATAATTAAGGAAAATATGAACACGACAGAAGATAGTTATATATTAGATCAAATCCCGGTGAAAATAGCGCTGGCTTTAGGCGGAGGCGGTGTGAGGGGATTAGCGCATATCGGGATTATTCGGGCATTAGAGAAGATAATTCCGATTGATATGATCGCCGGAACCAGTATGGGAGCAATTATCGGTGCTTTATACGCGATTAATCCAAATATTGATGAGGCAGAAAAGAAAGTATGGGAACTTGTAGAAAGAAAAGAAGTTAAGGAAATTGAGACTCTTATTAAAGGCCATAGCCCCTCAGAAGATAAAAAATTGATTATCCAGGGTTTACTTACGTTCGTAAAAAAGATATATCTGTTAAATGTTCGTGCGGTCAAGCGTTGGATGTTCAGTAGTAAGGATTTAGCGGCGATTTTTGACCAGCTGCATCTTGATCATGATTTTAAGAGTACAAAAATCCCCCTTTCCTGCGTATGTGTGGATTTGCGAACCGGTGATGAAATTGTATTAAACAAAGGTAGTATTCGGGAAGCTGTGCTTGCTTCAGTAGCTTTACCGGGGGTTTTTCCTCCGGTAAAAAAGGGTAATCGCCTACTTGCTGATGGGGGAGTTATTACAAGTGTGCCGGTTGACGCGGCCCGGGCAATGAATGCGGATATTGTAATCGCGGTTGGGGTAGAGGCTCAGGTTGATTATAATAAAAAACTGGGGAATGGTTTTGATATTATGTTTCAGGCCGATGCGATTCGCGCTTATAAGCTGGCAGAAATTAAATTAAAATCTGCGGATCTGGCTATTCGTCCGCAAGTAGGGCATATAAGCTGGGCAAGTTTTTCTCAGGCCAAAGAATGTATTTTAGCCGGAGAAAAGGCTGCGCAAAAGATGCAGCCGCAGATCATGGAGCTGATTAAAAAGAAACGCCGGGAAAAATTCTGGAAAGGCTTTTTTTCTTTTCCAAAGTATGAATAGTGTATGTTGCGAATTGAGGGTTGACAGTTGGAAATTAATTTTTAAGATTTACAATAATCAATTTTCAATACTCAATACTCAATATTCAATAATAGATATTCAATCAAAAAGAGGGGTAAGAAATGTTAAAGAAAATTATAATTGGCATACTAATATCGGTTGTCATAATTGTTGTTTCAGCCTTTATTTATTTAAACAATGTTTTTATTCCTCAAAAATTAAAACCTCTGGTTATTGAAACACTCGAAAAAAGTCTTCAGAAAAAAGTTAATATAGAAAAATCAGAATATTTCCCAATGAAGGGTTTTTCTTTTAACGGAATTTCTGTCGTGAATCTTGATGAGACCCCGTTTTTATCGGTAAAGGAAGTAATTCTTAAACTAAAAGCTATTCCTAAAGTGCAAAAAGGAAGAGTGGCCATCAACGCGAAACTTATTATTGATGCAGTTGATTTTCAGCAGGATAAAATATCTGTAAAAGGGGATAGCTTAGTTGTGGATATCGCGATTGACGCGAAATCTCAGGACGATCTTAAGTTAGCCGGAGGAGTTGTTATTAATAATATTGTAATAAGCGGTTTATCTCCGCTTGCGGATATCAACGAGCTAAAAGGAAAGATCGGATTTACGCAGGACTCATTCAATTCTCAGGATTTATCCGCTAAAATCGGTCAGGAAAAAATTGTCCTGACTTTTAAAGGGGTATTTGATCAAGCACATATTAAGTTGGATCAGTTGACTGCTGTTTATGGAAAGACAAACCTGTCCTGTTCCGGAGAACTTAGTAATTTTATTAATCCGCAAATAGAGGCAGTGGCTAACGGTGCTATTGCTTTTGAGAGTATCCCGAAGATGCTTACCGGTATAACCTTGCCGGGATTAAGCGGGGTGTGTGATTTTTCTGCTACAGCCGGGGGCAGTCTGGTCGATCTGAGAGCTTTAAAAGTACAAGTAAACGCAAATATTCCTGAAGGTGCTGTAGATAAAATTAAATATTCTCAGCTGGATACGGTGATATTACTTGCCCAAGGGAAAGTTTATGCTAATCCGCTTAACTGTGTTTTTTATGAAGGTAAAGTCGCGGCCAGCGCGGAGGCTGATATTATTAACAAAACTCTGCCGATCACATGTTCGGCAGATATTACTAATTTAAATATAGATCCTTTAATAGCTGATGTTCTTGGTTATGATGTCGGCAGTGCAAAAGTTGACGCGCATATCGGTATTTCCGGGCCGGCTGCGGATATAAATGCATTGGCCGGAAGCGGCTGGTTTAAGATGACCGAGGGAAAAGTTAAGGTGCCTTCGCAATTTGGAGGATTTGTTAAAATTTTTCAATTGGATCAGCTATCCGCAATGCTGATTAAAGAAGCTTCAGCTACATTCACTATTGCTAATGCAACAATTGATACACAAGATCTTAAAATAGTTTCGGATTTAGCAGAGTTTATGGCCAAGGGACATGCAACTTTTGCTCAATATATAGATTTTGAAATAGAAATAGCACTGGATGAGGGGCTTAAAGATGGATTAGCCGGACAGATTAATACTTTTATTAGAAAAGTAAGAGTGTGGGGGACTCCTCCGGATATAAAGAAAAAGGTTTTATTAGATGAATCTGTTAAAGCAGCAATAAAAGAAGCGGGAAAAGAATTTCTTAAAGGCCTTTTAGAAGGGGATAATCAGGGGAAAATTACGGAACAACAAAACACGCCAGACCTAAAAGATCAGCTTAAGCAAGGCTTAAAAGGTTTATTGAGCAGATAATGAATTTAAAAAAGCAGCCTGTTCTTATTTATAATGCAAGCTTAATAACAAAAGACAGGATCATTGATGATGCCTGGGTTTTGTGTAAAGGAAGAAAAATAGTTCGCTGCGGTAGAGGCAAACGATTTCCGGCAGTAAAAGCGGATAAAATAAATATTCATAAAGCATATCTTGCCCCTGGGTTCATTGATCTTCATATACACGGAGATCCGTATAAGATCTCTCAAAGCCAGGCTAAATACGGAACCACTTCTTTTCTTTTAAGCCTGCATGCGGAGAGTAATTATAAAAGAATAGGGTCTGTTGCTAAGAGCTTGCCGTCTTTAAAATTATCCGGGGCTAAGTGTTTGGGGTTACATTTAGAGGGGCCGTTTATAAGTAAAAAGATGTGCGGAGCACAGCCTAAAAAACATATTCTAAAGCCTGATCGTATCTGGCTGAAAAATCTTTTAGGATATGCGGAAAAAAAGATTAGAATTATTACGCTGGCTTGTGAACTAGACGGAGCTATTCCTTTAATTAAACTTCTTAAAAAAAATGGCGTAGTTGCGGCGTTAGGCCATAGTAATGCCAGTTTTGAGCAAACATTAACCGCGGTTGATGCCGGAGCTAATTACGGCACGCATGTATTTAATAGCATGGGAGGATTGTCCGCGCGTGATCCGAGGATTATTACGGCGATGCTTATTGATCAGCGTTTAATGACAGAAGTGATTGCTGATGGTAAGCATGTGCATTGGGCACTTCTAAAACTTTTGGCTCAAAGCAAGCCGGAAGAGAAGATTGTTTTGGTAACTGATTCTGTGGCAGCCTTGGATAATTATCGGGGAAAGCTTAAGAAGGGAGTATATTATATAAGTGAACATACTTTTGCCGGGAGCAATTTGAACATGATGCAGGCGGTAGAAAACATGGTAAAATATACGGGCATTAGCATTGTAAGTGCAGTAAAAATGGCTAGTTACAATCCTGCTCGGGTTTTAGGGGTTACTCATGAAAAGGGAATTATTGCTCCGGGAAAAGACGCGGACATGGTTGTTTTTGATCGTAATTTTAAGGTGAATTTGACAATTGTCAACGGAACAGGTATATTTTATAGTTCAAAAAAATTTGTTAGAGACAAAGGCCTCTCACCATTATAGGTTCGAGGTTAATTTGCTAACACAAATTAAGGAGTAAAATTATGTGTGGTATTGTCGGTTATATTGGAAAGAAAAATTCTATTCCTATTCTGATGGAGGGGTTAAGAAGCCTGGAATATCGCGGATATGATTCATCCGGAGTAGCTGCGCTTGATGGGGATCAGTTATTTATATGTAAAAGAGAGGGCAAATTAAAAATATTGTCTGACTGTCTTGACCAGAAGCAGGCAAAAGGAAGTGTTGGCATAGGGCATACCCGATGGGCAACACATGGTGAACCTAACCAGGTTAATTCCCATCCTCATTTTAGCTGTAAACGTGATTTTGTTGTGGTCCACAACGGGATTATTGAAAATCACAAGGATTTAAAAGAAAAGCTGATCAAAGAAGGGCATAAATTCCGTTCGCAAACAGATACAGAAGTAATTGTCCACTTAATCGAAAAATTATATAAAGGGGACTTGCTTAAAGCTGTTTGTGCTGTGATAAGATTGCTGCAGGGAAGTTTTGCTTTAGGAGTAATTAGCACACATCAGCCGGATATATTGATCGCGGCGCGTAAAGACAGCCCCTTAATAATCGGGGTCGGTAAAGGAGAAAATTTTATTGCTTCTGATGTCCCGGCAATTTTAAAACATACCAGAGAGGTTATCTATCTTGATAATAATGAAGTTGCGGCATTAACCAGAGAAAGTTTGGCTGTATATAATAGTAAAGGAGAACAAATAAAAAAGAAAAAAGCAATTATTAAATGGGATGCTACATGTGCGGAAAAAGGCGGATATTCGCATTTTATGATAAAAGAGATCAATGAACAGCCCCAGGTATTAAGGAATATCCTCAGCAGCCGGGTAAAAGGAAATAATGTAGTGTTTGAACAATTGGGGATCTCTGAGAGCAGGCTTAAGAAGATAAAAAATATACAGATCGTTGCTTGCGGAACGGCCTATCATGCCGGGCTTTGCGGTAAGTATTTTTTAGAAAAACTTCTTGGCTTACCGATAAATGTGGATACTTCCAGTGAGTTCAGATACCGGGAGCAGATTATTAACAAAGGCAATACTTTGATTATTCCGGTTAGCCAGTCCGGGGAAACAGCGGATACTTTAGCCAGTTTACGGGAAGCAAAGAAAAAAGGAGCTCTGGTTCTGTCTTTATGTAATGTTGTCGGCAGTTCTATAGCGCGTGAATCTGACGGAGTTATTTATACCTTAGCCGGTCCGGAAATTGCCGTAGCTTCTACTAAGGCTTATATTGCTCAGTTATCCACTTTTTATCTTTTAGGTATTTATCTGGGCCGGCTTTTTGGAACAATCAGTACAAAAAAATCTAAGAACCTCTTAACAGAATTAACCAAAGTACCCCAGCTTATGGCGGTTAACCTTAAAGAACATAAAAAAGTAAAAAAGGTAGCCGATGAATATATCCGGAAGTATGATTACCGGTTAGCTGAACAGCTTAAGTTTTTAGAAGATGAAATTTGGAGGTTTAAAGATCCTAAAACAGCGCTTGCGTTTGCTAAACAATGCGCTAAAAAATATCATTCAGCTTACGGGAAAAGATTCGGAGATTTTCCGTTCCTTTATTTAGGAAGAAATGTTAATTATCCCAGTGCGTTGGAGGGGGCTTTAAAACTTAAGGAAATTACTTATATAAGTGCGGAAGGTTATGCTGCCGGAGAGATGAAGCACGGGCCGATAGCTTTGATAGATGAATTTCCTTTGGTTGTCTGTATTACGCCAAAGTCTGATGTATATGATAAGATGCTTTCGAATATTAAAGAGATCAGGGCCCGTAAGGGAGTAGTTTTGGCTGTAATCACAAAGGGTGATAAGGAGGTCAGAAAGAAAGAATATTCTGATTATATTTTAGAAATCCCGGAGATTGATGAGTTCTTTTCTCCTTTGCTGGTGGCTTTGCCGCTGCAGCTTTTGGCTTATTATATTGCTGTGGGATTAGGCTGTGATGTGGACCAGCCCCGGAACCTGGCTAAAAGTGTTACTGTCGAATAAAACCCAGAATTAAGGATTAAGTTCTAAGAATTAAGAATATATTTTTTATGTAGATTGTAATTACAAGTGCGACAAGAAAAAGCTCCACAGATCGTAAGAAACCTGTTATTTTGTAAGTGACAAACAAAACAAAAAACAGGAGATCATATGGAGCAAGAAAATTGTAGCATTAAAAGGCAAAAATATA
>JBDRPX010000026.1:0-10351 GCA_043826565.1 Candidatus Omnitrophota bacterium | reverse complement strand
TATATTTTTGCCTTTTAATGCTACAATTTTCTTGCTCCATATGATCTCCTGTTTTTTGTTTTGTTTGTCACTTACAAAATAACAGGTTTCTTACGATCTGTGGAGCTTTTTCTTGTCGCACTTGTAATTACAATCTACATTAATGAATTTTTGGGCGGAAGGAGTTCTTTTTTTGTTTGTAATAGCATAAAAACAATTTCGGATAATATTAGGAAGTTGGTTAAAGGAAGAGGTTAAATGCTTATTTGCTCTAAAATACTCTCCGCGGATTTTAGAGGATCTTTGCTGGCCACTATCGGCCGGCCCACAACGATATAATCTGCACCTAACTTTTTAGCATCAGTCGGGGTGACGATTCGCTTTTGGTCATTAGTGCTGGAGTCGGCAGGACGGATACCCGGCACAACCAAGACAAAATCATCACCCATTACCCTTTTAAGCAGTTCAATCTCTTTACCTGAGCAGACTACACCGTTTAAGCCGCATTTTTTACATAATCCGGCAAGATGAACCACTTCATTCTTCACACTCCGGATAACCCCCACACTGTTAAGCTGTTGCCGGTCCATACTCGTTAATACAGTTACCCCTAAAATGATCGGCTGTTTGACTTTTGATCTTTCGCATTCTTCTTTTACTTTTTCCATTACCGTCTTAAGCATCACTTCCCCGCCGATCGCATGCATATTTAACATAAACACCCCTAACCTTACCGCAGAGATCGAAGCATTGGCCACGGTATTGGGGATATCATGAAATTTAAGATCCAGGAAAACTTCTCCCTTGTATTTTTTAACCATTTCCACGCACTTGGGGCCGTACATCGTAAAAAGCTGACTGCCGATCTTAAAGTATTTTACTTTAGGTGATAAAATTTTAACAAACCCTTCAGCTGTTTCTAAAGAATCTGTATCCAAAGCAACGATTAATTTTGTCTCCTTTTTCACTTCAACTACTCCTTATTATATTATTGATTTTTTATTTCAGATATCGCAAAATACGTCTTTTCGCTAAGCCCTGAACAGCATCGTACTGTCCAGGCCGCGCGCTTCATCTATTTTTGCATCCATGCAAAAATAACGACTCAGAGCGCCGCTCAAAGAGTATTATTGCTCTATCTTCGTCCACTCTTTTCCGTCAATTTTTTTCAGGATACCACATTTATCCTTGCAACCTGAAACTTGTAACTTGTAACTTGTAACTAACAAACCATACTCCCCACAAGTTCACGAATATCTTTGATCTTATTTTTCCGGCCGTATTCTTTTAAACCGTTGATTATCTCGACTGAAGCTTTTGGATTCACAAAATTCGCTGTGCCCACACTTATAGCTGATGCTCCGGCAATAATAAATTCCAGGGCGTCTTCGGTATTCATTATCCCGCCCATTCCTAAAACCGGGATATTTACCGAATGCGCCGCGTCATAGACCATGCGCACAGCCAAAGGCTTAATTGCCGGGCCGCTTAACCCGGCGGTAATATTAGCGATCTTCGGTGATCTGGTGTTAATATCGATCGCCATACCTAAAAAAGTATTCACCAAACTCAGAGCATCTGCTCCGGCAGCTTCGGCAGATTGGGCAATTTCCACAATGTCCGTAACATTCGGGCTGAGTTTAACGATCAGATTTAATTTTGTTCTCTTTCTTAGCTTTTTAATAACATCATAAGTAGCCTGAGCATCCTGAGCAAAAGCTTTTGTCCGGAAAATCCCGGGTTTTTTTGTTTTTACTTTAGACTCATACTTAATGTTCGGACACGAGAGATTTACTTCCACACATTTAACTCCAACATCTTCCAGTATCTGCACCAGATAAATAAAATCTTTTTCTATGGTCGCGCTAATACTGGGTATTATCTCGGTTCCGATCTTTTTTAATAAAGGAAGTTTTTCCAGAATAAAGTTATCCACTCCTTCATTCTGTAATCCAATAGCATTGAGCATTCCGGAGGCGGTTTCCGCTAAACGCGGCGGAGGATTACCCAACCGTGGCTTTACGGTAATTGTTTTGGTAATAATTGCCCCGATACTTTTTAAGTCAACCAAATCCGCAAACTCTTTGGCATAACCGAAAGTCCCGGAAGCAACCGTAACCGGATTCTTTAATTTTAGCTTTCCTAATTTCACAGTTAAATTCATTTGCGCACCATTATTTTGTCAGAATTAATTTTATCGCTACAAATAAGAGGAAACAGCCGAACAGCCTTTTGAGCATAACATCCGGGACTTTTTCCACTAATACCGCGCCGAAATAACCGCCGATAAAAAAACCTAAAGCAATAAATATGGCCACGGATATTTTAACATTGCCATGGCGGTAGTAATGCATTGCCGCTAAAAGCCCGATCGGCGGGATCATCGCGGCTAAGGTTGTGCCCTGCGCCATATGCTGGCTGAAACCGCATATCCAGATCAAAGCCGGAACGATCACCACTGCTCCGCCGATACCAAAGAATCCTCCGAATATTCCCGCGGCCAGACCGACGGCAAGATAAAGCAAATTCATAGATCAGTCCTCCCATACAATTTCGTCAACATCAAATACCGGCCCATCCTTACATATACGCTTGTATAAAACAGCATCTTTATCTTTGCTGTTTTTATCTTTTGTTTTAATAACACAGCCCAGACAAGCACCGATGCCGCAGCCCATCATCTCGTCAACCGAAACCTGACCGGGAATTTCATATTTTTTCGCGATCATACTTAAAGCCCTTAACATGGGGAACGGCCCGCACGCGTAAATATAGCGTTCAGGGTTTAGCGTAGAGCGTTTAGTTAAAGACTCTTCCAGCAATTGTGAAACATATCCCTTAAATCCTTTGGATCCGTCATCCGTAGAAACTTTCACATCACAGCCAATACTTTTTAATTCCTGGACACAGACCAGATCCTGTTTTGTGCCCACTCCCACAAAAGCGGTTATCCGTGCTTTTGTTTTTCTTTTTAATTCCTGCGCCAAAGACACCAGGGGCACAACACCAATTCCGCCGGAAACAAGGATGATCCGCTCTTTTTTTAAGATCTTATCCGTAATAGAAAAACCATTGCCCAAAGGCCCCATAACTTCAACGGTTTCACCCGGCTGCTTTTCGGTAAGAAGAAGCGTACCTTTACCAACCACCTGATACATGATCCCCACAAGTTTTTTTGCTCCTTTTTTCGCTTTAATAATTTTATATAAACTAAACGGCCGGCGCAGCAGCGGGTCAACACCGGTACCGATCCGCAAATGCATAAATTGTCCGGCCCGCAGCTTAGCGGATATTTTCGGCATATCCAGTTCCAGGCGATACACCCGTTCCGCAACTTTAATATTATTTACAACCTTAGCTTTTACATCATAAACCAATTTATTCATTTTTTCCCTAACATTGTACTTTCCAACCAACCATCCCTTTAAACGCTATACGCTCTCCGCTAAACGCTGTTTTTTATTTCTGACACTGCGAACAGTAATAAGTCCCTCTTCCGCCTAATACCGTTCTTTTAATTTCCGTTTTACATTTTAAACAGTCTTTTCCGTTTCGGCCATAGACAAACAGCTGTTTCAAATAATTACCGCTTTTCCCGCGGCCGTCACGATAATCACTAAATGACGTGCCCCGGCATTTAATTGCCTGCTTTAAGACTTTCTTTATATTTTCAAACAAACTTTTAATTTCATCCGGCTTTAAACCTGAGGCTATGCGCGCCGGGCCGATGCCGGACAAAAAAAGCACTTCCGCGGCGTAAATATTGCCGAGCCCGGCAACAAAAGACTGATCCAGTAATAACGGTTTAATTTTTGTTTTACGTTTTTTCAACCGCTCTTTAAAATCCGCGATCCTAAAACCGGCTTCTAAAGGCTCCGGCCCCATATTTATTGCAATATTTAAAGCCTGCCAATCTTTTATTACTCTTAATTCTCCCAGGATCCTCTGGTCATTATAATTTAAAAACCGCCCATCCGAAAGCTTAAAACTCACCCGGCTTTTCTGGTCATAGACCCCATATACTACCTGCCCGGTCATTCTCAGGTGGATCGCCAAAAACCAGGTATTGGCCTTTTTCGTTTTTAGCTCCAATACCAGGAGTTTACCTCTTCTTATAATATTAACACAAACCGCGCATTTAAGTAATTCTTTAAAACGCGGCGGCGAAGGCTCTTTGATCACTTTAGCATTATTCACGATCACCTCAGTAATTTGCTTCTTAAGCAGAACCTTCTCTAGATCGCGTTTTATTGTTTCAACTTCCGGTAATTCAGGCATAAATTCGGTCTCAAGTTACATGTTTCAGGTTGCAAGTCTCAAGTCTCAGGTTAAAATCAAAAACTTTAAAGCTTTAATTTAAGTCACACAGTAAACATTTATTTTTACTTTTGGAACCTGCAACTTGTAACCTGTGACTTAAATAATCTTCACCCACACTTCTCTGGTTCTCGGGCCGTCGAATTCACAAAAATAGATCCCCTGCCATGTTCCCAACTGCAGTCTTCCCTGGGCAATAATAATGCTTTGAGAAAATCCCATTAGGGAAGCCTTAATATGCGCCGCGGAATTTCCCTCTCCATGCGTATATCCGTCATCAAGAGGTATAACTTTATCCAGTTCCTTGGTTATATCACGCACAACACAAGGATCAGCATTTTCATTTATGGTTATCCCGGCAGTTGTATGCGGAATAAATACCGTACAAACACCATCCTTTTTACCGCTTTTACTTACTAAATCCTGCACCTTCGCGGTAATATCAACTAACTCAACTTTTTTTGATGTACTTACGCTGAATTTTTCCATAATTTTATTTTTTAAGCTTCTTAATAATTTTAATTATTTGCTTTTCTAACTGCGCAACAGATTTAACCCGAATAACCCCGGGAATTTTCCAGGTATTCATACCGAAAACAGGTTTTTTTTCACTTAGCGCAAATCCGATTTCCGAAAGTGTTCCCTCTTTGCCGGAAAGGGCAATAACAATATCCGGACAGCCGGCAACGATCGTATTGCGCGTATACCCTAATCCTGTGGGTATGGGTATATCTATATATGGATTAGCCTCATTTTTATCCTTACCCGGCAATATCCCCACCGTGGTTCCGCCGCAAGCCTTTGCTCCTTTGGCCGCGTATTCCATCACTCCGGACAAACCGCCGCAGACAAGAATTGCACCTAAGCGGGCGATCATCTCTCCGACAGCATAAGCGATTATCGCTGTTTTTTCATCGGCCTTATGGCCGCCGATAACAGATATTAAAATTTTTTCTCTCATTATTTGCTCACGCCAGCCAACGCTTCTTCAATTTTAGCCTTAAATTTATCCGGAACTTTGACCTGCATTTGCTGTATTAAAAAAGAAACCGCTTTAATCGCGCCCTTATCTTTAACCATTGTTTCCATCTCACGCATACACTTATTTTTTCCCGCTCCACTGCCGTATGTAGAAAACAATACAACTCTTTTGCCTGCTAACCCGGTACAATTATTCAAAAAGGTACGTGCTGCCGGAGCCGGGCCAAAAGCCCACACCGGAGTACCTATGCAAACTAAATCATATACCGATAAGTCAATGGGCATATTCTTTTTTACCTGCGCTTGTTTTTTAAATAAAGCACGCACTGCCTGAACGATAAACTTATCAGACTCATCCAAAGCCTCAAGCCTCACAATATCACTGCTATATTCATTACCAAGCGATATTTTTAATGCCTCGGCAATGATTTTTGTGTTTCCGGAATATGAGTAATAAACAATGATCGCTTTTTTCATTTTAAAATAAGCTTAGCTGCTGCTCCTTTTCTTTTTTCTTCTGCTCTTTCTTAATAGTTTTTTTATCCTCATCAAATATTTTAATCATACCATATTCACCGTCAAATCCCGGCGCGATATGCACCTGCCCCTGACGGACTTTTATAATACCCTCAGCAGTACGCTGGGTCAATGCTTTACGCAGGTCATCCTCCGGAGCCCGCATTAGAACCTCAAACTCGGTACCAAAATGCCCCACTGTATCCATATATTCTTTAGCTACTGCTTTTGAATTAACGCCGACCCCGCGGGCTTCGGCAATAATTTCGATCAGCGGAATAAAATTCTTAAACGGGATCGAATTCTTAGGCACAAACCCCTCTTCCCGGTCAGCCAAAACATCCACCCGATTAGTAACCCCGACCGTTAATCTTTTCCCGCATTCCGGACATATCCCTTTATGATCTTTCGTCTGCCCCGGAGAAAACCTCACCCCGCAGGCGCGATGTCCGTCATAGTGGTATTTACCTTCTTCCGGAAAAAATTCGATCGTATAGAGAAAACGCTTTTTATCTTTTTTCTTTAGCGTATCAATTATTTGAAAATAAGAAAGTTCACAATCAAAAACATTTGCTTCTCTGCCCAGTTTTTGCGGTGAGTGTGAATCGGAATTTGAAATTAAGGAATATTTATCCAAGGCACTTACCCGCCAGTTCATTACCGGATCAGAAGAAAGACCGGTCTCTAACGCGTATATTTTATCCGCTTGTTTTCCAAAGCAATCCTCAATACGGTCAAACCCGGACATGGATCCGAACAAACTAAACCAGGGAGTCCAGATGTGCGCAGGAACCACAAAACAATTTTCATCAATATCAAAAACTATCCTCGCTAACTCTTCTGCATCTAAGCCAAGTATAGGCCGGCCGTCGGAAACAATATTTCCGATAGCTCCTAAGGCTTTGTTGATCTTCTCTACGGTCTTAAATGAAGGCGCGAATAAAACATTATGGATCCGGTAGCATTTACCGTTTTTTGAATAGATACTGCTTACTTCCGCGGTAAGCATAAAATGCACATCATTATACAAATACAGACCGTTATCCAGCGGCTGGAGTTTTGACTTAAGTTCATCAAGCCAGAGATGGTGGGTGAAATCTCCGGTACCGATAAGTGAGATCCCTTTTCGTTTTGCCCAAAGCGCCAGGTTTTCCACATCCATCTGCGGCGAAGTCGCCCGGCTGTATTTAGAGTGTATATGAAAATCCGCGATAAATTCCACAAAACCTCACTTCATTCGGTAGTAACCTTACATAAAGCAACCAGTTTCCGAATAATTTCCGGTCACTGGTTTCTATTTTCTTTTATTATAGCGTATTATCCGCGCAAATCAAAAACTATCTTTCCGGAAACAATAGTCATGACTACCTGACCGTCAAGCTCCCTGCCTAAAAACGGGGAATTACTGGATTTAGAAACAAACCCCTCCTTGCTGACCGTCCATTTCTTTTTCGGGTCAATTATCGTAATATCCGCGCACGCGTCTTTTTCAATATATCCTTTATCAAGTTTAAGGATCTGTGCCGGATTAAAGGACATTTTTTCTACGACCTGCGAAAGAGTTAAAACTTCTTTATGGACAAGCTCGGTCAGTACCAGGCCCAGCGCGGTTTCACTGCCGATGATCCCAAAGGGAGCGTAATTATATTCTACATCTTTTTCCGCCTCCGCGTGAGGCGCATGGTCGGTAGCAATACAATCTATTGTTCCGTCTTTTAATCCTTTCTTAATTGCCTCAACATCTTCTTTTGTGCGCAGCGGAGGATTTACTTTTGTATTTGTGTCATAGTCCATTACCGCTTCTTCAGTTAAACTGAAGTGATGCGGACAGCATTCCGCGGTTACCTTTACTCCGTCTTTTTTCGCCTGCCGGACTAAAGCAACTGATTCCTTACAGCTTATATGCGCAATGTGCAGCCTGGTGCCGGTAAATCTGGCAAGTTCAATATCCCGGCTGACCATGACAATTTCCGAGACCCGGGGAATCCCTTTTAATCCTAAAAGCGTGGACACATAACCTTCATTCATAACTCCGCCGGCCGAAAGTTCTTGATCTTCACAATGGGCAATGATCGGAATATCAAACATCGACGTATATTCCATTGCCCTTCTTAATATTTCCGGGTTAAGGACTTCTTTACCGTCATCGGAAAGAGCAACCACTCCGGCATCTTTTAAATCAGCTATATCGGAAAGCTCCTGGCCGTTCAATCCTTTGGTGACCGCTCCGACAATATAAACATTTACCAGTCCGGCTTTTTTAGCCTGCCCGGCGATAAATTCAACAACCCCCTGATTATCAATAACCGGATTAGTATTGGGCATACAGCAAATACCGGTAAACCCGCCATGCGCGGCAGCCCGGCTTCCGGTTAATATTGATTCCTTATATTCAAAACCCGGCTCACGCAAATGCACATGCATATCGATAAGACCGGGGACAACGATCAGGCCCTGCGCATCAAAAGTTTTCGCTCCGTCAGCTTTTATATTTTTAGCTATCTTAACGACCTTGGATCCTTCGATTAATATATCTAAAGTATCATCAAGATTGTTTTTCGCGTCTATGACTCTGCCATTTTTTATAAGCAACTGCATCTTACTGCTCCTGCTCCGGCAACACTCCGGCCTGAGAAACCAGATAAAGTACCGCCATTCTTATAGCAATACCGTTAGTAACCTGGTCTAAGATTACCGAATAAGTTCCATCAGCAACATCCGGAGTTATTTCAATGCCTCGGTTCATCGGGCCCGGATGCATGATCAAAACATCTTTTTTAGCATATTTATCCAGCTTTTCCCGGGATACGCCAAAACGCATAGCATACTCCCGTAAAGAAGGAAACAATCCCGATTGCTGACGCTCTTTCTGAATTCTTAATATATTCAGGACATCCGCCCCCTTTAAAGCCGCGGATAAGTCCGTGGTAACATTAACTCCCATCTTATCTATATCCCGGGGTAATAAAGTCCTCGGGCCGCAAACCGTTACCTGGGCACCCATTTTTTTCAACCCCCAGATATTACTGCGGGCCACGCGGGAATGGGTTATATCCCCGATAATGGAAACTTTAAGCCCTTTAACCTTACCCAGTTTCTCCTGCATCGTAAATATATCCAGTAATCCTTGTGTCGGATGCTCATGACAGCCGTCACCGGCATTTATAATAGAAGGAGTAAGCTCTTTTGCTAAAACCTGATGCACTCCGCTGGCCGAGTGACGCATAATAATAATATCAACGTGCATTGCTTCAATATTTTTCAGGGTATCTTTTAGCGTTTCTCCTTTTTGAATCGCACTTGATGATTTACTGATACTTAAGGTGTCCGCGCTCAAACGTTTTGCCGCTAATTCAAAACTTGAACGCGTACGGGTAGACGGCTCAAAAAAGAACAGCACAATTGTTTTTCCCCGCAAAGTCGGAACTTTCTTTACCGGCCTTGTCGAAATTTCCTTAAATGACCCGGCCGTCTTAAGAATTAGCTCAATCTCCTCCCGGCTTAACTCCTGGAGCCCTAAAAGATCTTTCCGTGTCCAATCAATCATCTGCGTGCTCTTTCTCTAATAAAACAACTTCATCAATATCATCTTCTTCTTTTAACCGCACTTCCACGCTCTGCTGGCGTGATGTGGGTACATTCTTCCCCACATAATCCGCGCGGATAGGTAATTCTCTATGCCCCCGGTCAACTAATACGGCAAGCTGGATACTCTCCGGACGTCCCAGATCAATAAGCTCATCCAAAGCACATCTGATTGTCCGGCCGGTAAAAAGCACATCATCGACCAATATTACTTTTTTGGAGGTAATATCAAAATCTATTTTTGTACTGTGCACTACCGGACACTCGGCGATCATGGTCAGATCATCACGGTATAGGGTAATATCCAGAATACCCACCGGAACCTTACCCCCATCTATTTCTTTGATCAATTTAGCAATACGCTGTGCCAAATAAGCTCCCCGGCACTGAATCCCGACAATTGCTAAATCTTCAGTTCCTTTATTACATTCTAATATTTCATGGCTTATACGCATAAGTGTGCGCTTTACCATTTCGCTATCCATTAATTTTGCAATTGTCTTTAGGGTCATTCTCCGTCTCTCCTGCATAAATTCGGGTAAATTTGGGCAAAAAAATACCTGCCTCTCGTTATCTTGCTTCTCGAGATAAACAGGTTTTTTTCATCATGATTAATCTCCTTATCGGCCTCACCGGACCGATTTAAAGGGTATCTGTACATCAATGAGAAATATACCACATCATCATTGTCTTGTCAAGCTTATTCCTCGTTTAATTTCCGCGCAGTGAATTGTAACTCATAGTGCGACATTGTCAAGATTTTGATCACTGTTATTTTGAAAATGCTCTTTTACCATTTGCTTCGCTGTCTTATAACCATGAATTTTTCTCGGATAATTATTTATCCATTTTTCGATTTTTTTTATATCTCTGCTGCTAAAATCGGCAATATCTACACCTTTTGGAATAAAACGACGTATAATCCTATTCGTATTCTCATTAGATCCTCTTTCCCAGGAACTATACGCATGCG
>JBDRPX010000025.1:0-109876 GCA_043826565.1 Candidatus Omnitrophota bacterium | reverse complement strand
TATATTTTTGCCTTTTAATGCTACAATTTTCTTGCTCCATATGATCTCCTGTTTTTTGTTTTGTTTGTCACTTACAAAATAACAGGTTTCTTACGATCTGTGGAGCTTTTTCTTGTCGCACTTGTAATTACAATCTACATTGTCTATAAAACATCCTGGGGAAAATGACTTACCTATTGACATCCAGGCTTTACTCTGTTAAATTGAACCATTATGAAGAAAATAAAAGTAGCGGTAATCGGAACCGGGCACCTGGGCAAAATACATGCGCGGATATATTCCCAATTCAATGACGTGCAATTAGTTGGGGTATGTGATGCTGATGAGCAAAAAGCGCTTGAGAATGCATCTAATTTTAATTCTCAGGCCTTTACACAGTATTCAGCTCTCCTAAATAAGGTTGATGCGGTTAGTATTGCCACCCCCACAATCAGCCATTTTTCTATTGCTACAGACTTTTTAAAACATAACATTCATGTGATGGTAGAAAAACCAATCACGTCAACAATCAGCGAAGCGGAAAAACTTATTCGCCTTGCCCGGAAGAATAAACGCATTTTACAAGTTGGCCATGTTGAGCGTTTTAATCCGGCAATCAGAACAATCAGAAAACTGTGTAAGAACGTGCAGTTTATTGAATGTCATCGTTTAAGCCCTTTTCCGAAAAGGGGCACTGACGTTGGGGTTGTTTTGGATCTTATGATTCATGATATAGACATTATTCTTTCATTGATAAAATCTCCTCTGAAAAGTTGTCATGCGGTAGGAGTAAAGGTACTTTCCCCTTATGAGGATATTGCGAACACCCGTCTTGCTTTTGTTAACGGAACAGTATGTAATATTACGGCCAGCAGAGTTAGTAATGACATCTTAAGAAAAATCAGAATATTTCAGAAAAATACTTATATAAGTATTGATTATGTTTCGCAAAAAATAACTGTATTTAAAAAGCATGGTTCTACGATAACAAGAAAAGACATCGAAGTATCCAAAAAAGAACCTTTAGTCGAAGAATTGCGCTCGTTTATTGACTGCATCAAAAAGGGAAAACAGCCGGTTGTCTGCGGAAAAGACGCGAAACAAGCTTTACAGATCGCCCTTACGATTAATAATCAAATTAAAATGTCACAAGTCCCAAGCCGCAAGTTGCAAGAAAGATAAAAAGAAACAATAAAAGATAGATTAACCCTTGTTAAAACGTGTATTTTTGAACGATCTACGATTTTAGCTAAAAAAATGGCGTTAATAAAATCGTCGAGCCCGTCAGGCCGGGAGACGATTTTTAGACATTTTTTTGCGTTCGATAGAAAAATCGTACCTGAGTGAAAAAATATATGTTTTAATAATAATAAATTAGTATTTGTAAAAACACTTTGCTTACTTTTTCAAAATTTATACTCTTATGAATCAAAGAATATTTATAATTGCCGGAGAACCTTCGGCAGACATGCATGGTGCTCACCTAGTAAAAGAACTTAAATGTTTATCGCCGGAACTCACAATTACCGGGATCGGCAGTAAACAAATGAAATCCGCCGGAGTAGAAATTTTCGCGGATTTAGCTCAATACGCGGTAATTGGTTTTTGGGAAATATTAAAACACCTAAAAACATATAAGAGCGTCTTTAACCTAACCCTGCAAAAAATCAAAGAACTAAATCCGCAAGCAATCGTCCTGATTGACTATCCCGGATTTAATTTGCGACTTGCAAAAAAAGTTAAAGAAGATTTTCCGCATATAAAAATTATTTACTATATAAGCCCGCAAATCTGGGCCTGGGGGGGAAAACGGGTTTCTTTAATAAAAAAAATTGTTGATAAGATGATCGTACTCTTTGACTTTGAAAAAGAGCTCTATGAACGTAATAATGTTCCCGTAGCTTTTGTGGGACACCCCTTAATGGATACGCTTAGTAAAACTTGCGAACAACCGGAATTATTGAAAAAATTAAATATTCAATTCAGAGAAAATATCATTGCCCTGCTCCCCGGCTCACGTGAAACTGAAGTCAGAAGAATCTTACCGGTAATGCTTGAAGGCGCTAAATTACTGGCAAAGAAAATACCCCAAACTACGTTCCTCTTGATTAAATCCGGAAATATTAAAAGTGCGCTAATTAATCACTATCTTAAAGATTATAAAGATCTGAATTTGACAGTAATCTCAGAAAAAACTTACGAGCATTTAAAACTTTGTTCTTTTGCCTGGGTATGCTCGGGAACGGCAACTTTAGAAACAGCGATCTTAGGCGTTCCTATGCTTATTGTCTATAAAACCAGCTTTTTCACTTGGTTTATTTCCAAAACTCTCATAAAGTTACCGTTTATTGGATTAATTAATGTTGTTGCCGGTAAGAAAATAATTCCGGAATTTATTCAGTTTCAGGCCACCGCAAAAAATATTTCCCAATGTTCTTACGAATTTTTCTTAAAAAACAAAGAAAGCCAGAATAGAATAAAACAGGAATTAGTGCTGGCTAAGCAAAAACTCGGCAGTATCGGAGCTAACAAAAAGGCCGCTCAAGTAATTATTGATGTCCTTCTTATGGAGCCCAATCTCCGCCCCAAACACCGCCGTTAGTAACAGTAATTGTTTCTCCGGTATTCGGACCAGTAGTACGTGATGCCGTAGCCGTAAATGCGCCAGGTGCACCTGCTGTTGAATATGTAAAAGAGGCATTCGCATTAGTATTAGGATTTTCCATGCCTACAGCTTGCCATATAACGTTATCCGCTGCAGCAGTTCCGACAGGAAGATTTATAAAGGCTCTGCGTTCAGCAGAATAACTGCGTTGAGCCGCAAAAATCGATTCTAAAGTTGATCTGGCTTCTCTTGCCCTGGCCCGCTCTACAGTTTGAAAATATGTAGGAATAGATATACTGACTAAAATAGCAATTACCATAACGACTAATACCAATTCAATCAGTGTAAAACCTTTTACTTTCATCATAGCCTCCTTAAGCTTACCTATATGTATATATTATTATAAATAGATTATATCAAAAATTAAGGCAGCTTGTATAGAAAATTTTTAATTTACAACCGGAGAGAAAACTACATCGTAACTGATGAAGCAATCTTAAATATCGGCATAAACATAGCAACAACGAGAAACCCTACCACTCCGCCCATAAATACAAGTAGAAAAGGCTCCAGCAATGAGGATAATCTCTCTACTATCATAGATACCCGCTCTTCGTAAAATTTAGCCACGTGAGTAAGCATATCGGAAAGTTCTCCGGTTTCTTCTCCCACATTGACCATAAGAACAACCATGGGAGGAAAAACACCGCATTGCTCCAAAGGCTCAGCTATTGTCCTGCCGTCACGAACACTATCCTTAACCAGCTCCAAAGCATCTTCAACAACCCTGTTTCCTACAGTTTTGGTAACAATTTCTAAAGCGTAAAGAATAGGCACACCGCTGGAAATCATTGTTCCTAACCCGCGAGCAAAATTAGAAATTGCGATATACCTGAATAAGGCTCCAAAAACCGGCATGCGCAGCCGGAAGTGGTCATACATTAATCTACCCTTATCAGTCTTTATTGCCCGGATCAAAAGAAACACACCAACCGGTAAGGCAATCATAATCGGAACAGAAAATTTTCTTAAAACAGCACTTAAATCAACAACTGCCTGTGTTAATGGCGGGAGTTCTGAACCAAATCCGGCAAACATTTCTGCAAAAACAGGAACAATTTTAAGAACAAAAACAAGAATAGCACCAAAACATACAGAAACCAAAATAGACGGATAAATTAGAGCAGATACAACTTTACGATGCAGCTCTCCGGAACTTTCAAAATACTCAGCAATCTGTTCCAATACCGAGGGAAGCTGCCCGGAAGCTTCTCCGGTACCGACCAAATTCACCCAAAATTTTGTGAAGACTTTAGGATGTTTATCCAAAGAATCCTTTAAAGTACTTCCACCCTGAATATCTTCTTTTATCTGCTCTACAGCGTTTTGCAGAGGCACACTACCCATCTGTTTGCCTAATACACTTAAACTCCGCAATAAGGGAACACCGGCATTTAGAAGCGTACCTAACTGCCTGGCGAATGTACATAAATCATCATTTTTAACCCTGCCTCCGGCAAAAAAATTGATCTTTTTTTTCTGTTTACTCAGAATTGTTTTTTTCGCCTTCTGTTTAGTAACGATCTCTTCGATCGAAGTAATCAGAAGGCCTCTGCGCTGCAGAATTTCAATGACCTCTGTCTGTACATCGGCAATCATTGTACCCTGCACTAAGTTACCTTCTTTATCTCTTGCTTTATATAAAAAATCCGGCATGTCTACTCCTCATTCCTAAGAAAATAAATTTAATTCATATGGCAGGCATTTTAAGTTTTATTAAGTAGAAACAGTAACTGCCAAAACTTCCTCGTAAGAAGTCAAACCCTGTTTCATCTTTTCAATTCCGCATTCATATAAGCTGCGCATTCCTGTCGCTTGCGCTTTCGCCCTGATTTCGTCACTGGATTTACGATAATAAATCATATTTCTGATCTCTTCAGTTATGGATAAACACTCAAAGATCCCCAAGCGCCCTTTATATCCTGTAAAACGACACTTCTCACACCCTCTAGCCTGGAATATCTTCTCAGTAATCCCCATATCCGTAAATCGGACATCCGGTTTCATTTCGTGCTTACAATGGGGACATAACTTACGTATCAATCTTTGGGCGATAACCAAACGAAGCGCCGAAACCAATAAAAACGGCTCAATCCCAATATCCATAATTCTGGTTATTGCCGTAGGCGCATCATTAGTATGCAAGGTACTTAAAACCAAATGACCGGTGAGAGCCGCACGAATACACATCTGTGCTGTTTCTAAATCACGAACTTCTCCGACCATCATAATATCAGGATCCTGACGCAAAAATGAACGCAATGCATTGGCAAAATTTAAGCCGATCATCGGCTTAACCTGCACTTGATTAATCCCGTCAAGTTTATATTCCACAGGGTCTTCTACCGTAATAATATTCTTTTTCGGACTTTTGATTTCATTCAATATTGTATATAATGTAGTGGATTTTCCCGACCCTGTCGGACCGGTTACAAAAACCATTCCAAAAGGCTTATGAATCTCCGGCTTAAGCATATTTAAATCAAACTCATCAAATCCCAAATAACTAAATTCCAGAGGAAGTTTAGCCTGATCTAATAATCGCATAACAATCTTCTCTCCGAAAATCGTAGGAATCGATGAAACACGAACATCAATAATCTTATCTTTAAATGAAATAGATAACGCTCCATCCTGAGGAAGACGGCGTTCGGCAATATCCATTTTAGCAAGAATCTTTATACGTGAAATTATAGCATGGTACATCTTTATATCCGGAGGATTTGCATCGTAAAGAACTCCATCTATTCGATAACGCAAACCTACTCTTTCCTCAAAATGTTCTATATGTATATCTGAAGCTCCTTGCTCAATTGCTTCCATTAAAATCAAATCCACAAATTTTACGATAGGTGCCGCGTCGGCATCAGAAAAAATATCCCGGACATCTACTTTTTTCTCTCTTATTTGCTCAGAATCCATAAGAATAAACTTTTCCTGGATATCTTTTTTCTTCATATCCTTACTGCCGTAAAAATCTATTAACCCTTGCCCCATATCTGTCGGAGTAGTCACAACTACGCTGACATCACAATTGGTCATCTTCATAAGATCATCAATTGTAATAAGGTCTAAAGGATCAATCATGGCAACAGTAAGACTATGGGAATGTTTCGAGAGAGGAAGCACATTATGTTCTTTAGCATATTCTTCCGGCACTAATTTTTCCAAATTCTGATGCATATTAGGCCGCAGGAGCCCTTTTTCAGGATCGGCAAATAAAACCCCCAACTGTTTTGAAAGTGCGGTAGCAATATCCCGTTCGGTTACAAAATTAAGCTTAATTAAAATCTGACCAAACTTACCACCTTTTTTTTTCTGTACATCCAGGGCCTCAGCCAGCTGCTGGTCAGTTAATAAATTATGCTTTTTTAAAATATCTCCTAATTTTAATTCCGATTTTATCATATTCTATTTCACCAAATCCACAACCCCTAACCCTGAACTCTGCAGGGTTAGATCAAGTTTTAAGTCATCCTGTTCCCGAAAAGGCAATTCCTTGACCGGAGCAGATGCAGCAGGTTTATTTTTAGACGGAGCATCATTTTTTTCTATCATCATAGATTCTATTTTCTTAATCGGTGAACCCGGCTCCGGCTCAGCTTGCTCTTTATCCGCCTTATCCTCTTTAGCAACCTGCGGCTCAGAAACACTTTCTACCCACATATCCATCCGTTCGGTAGGACTAATAATCTTTGGCGTAATAAAAATCAGTAATTCCTTATCTACCCTGTCCATTGCTCTATGTTTAAACAATAAACCCAACAGCGGAATATCTCCCAGCCAGGGCACTTTTGTAACTGTTTCTTCATCTTCAGTAGTAATAAATCCTCCCACCGCAACAGTATCACCATCTCTAATCATAACAGTTGTTCTCATACTGCGATATTGCGGATCAATGTAAACTTCACCGTTAGGCCCGGAGATAGAAGACTCAGTAGGACGAGAAACACTCGGCTCAAGAAGGATTGACACAAATCCTTCTTCCTCATTAATTAACGGTACCATCCGTAATATTGTACCTACTTCCATACGTTCTACTTCTGTCGTAATCGTTGTTGTCGTACCAGTAGTAATTGTGCTTTTCACAGAAACAACCTGATCAGCAGTAACTTTAATTTCCGCCCATTCGCGATCCTGACACAAAATTCTTGGTTTTGCCAAAAACTTTGTATTCGTATCTGACTCAAGCATCTGTAAAACCCAAGTTAAACCGGCAGAACTCATTAATCCATAAGTAAAACCGCCACCCACGGTAGTGTCTACTCCTCCGGCAGTAGAGGAAACTGTTATGGGCGAGCCATGCCCCATATGCGTACGGTCCGGGATAAGTCCGTCACCCCATAAGTTGTACGGGAAACGGGAGACACGAGACCCTCCCACATACCGGGCAAATTCACCGCTCCATTTAACGCCTACTTGTTTTAAAAAACTAGAAGTAGTCTCAATAAGTTCTACCTCCAGCATTACCTCAGGAATCGGCCTATCTATCTCTCCGATAATCTGATCAATCAATTTAAACCGATCCGGCACATCCGTAATAATAACTAAATTTGCAACACCGGCAATAGAACCAAATTTACTAAGTAACGGCTGAATAATTTCTCTAATATTTCCAATTCCACCGTCTTTTGCGGGTTCTCCCTTCATAAGATATTGCCCCGGAGAAACGTTTCCATGGAAGTACCTCAATTTATAAACTTTCGTCCGGGTTTCAATAGGCGGCGTCGGCTTAGATTTAACTATAATAATGTTACTGCCTTCAGTCTGCGTTAATCCTAAGTTATTCGATGAAAGCAATGTCTGTAAAGCATCCTCTACTTTTACATTTTCCATGTAAAGAGTAACCGGCCTCTCCTGGACTTCCTGCGTAGCTACAAAGTTTAATCCGGACTGCTGAGAAAAAACCTTTAAAACATCTTTTAAATTAGCATCCTTAAAATCTAAGGAGACTAAATTTTGTTCAGTTCCCTCAGCCTCATCAACCGCCAGATCCTCCTCAATCTCGTATGTCGCTTGCGCAAAAGCCCCGCGGCTACTACCAATAACCATCGCCACAAAACACATACATAAAAACAGCAGCCATATTTGTAAAGTCCTTTTCATCGCACACTCCTTATTTTTTTATTTCTTTTTTTCATATCCCATAACCGGAACTGAAAATGTCTTCCCTTTGTAAAATAAAATTATTCCATTGCGGGTTATTTCTTTTATTTCAAAATCCTTAATAAATTCCCCCACTTTTAAAACGCGGTTATCGACAATCGCCTGCGGATGGGATTTTGACCAAATAATACCCTGCACCTTAATTGCCGGTATTTTAATTTCCTTTTGCTCTTCTGCCTGAGCACTAACTTCATCCGACCTTAAAAGCATTTTTTCAACAGTTCCCGGCACGGCAAAAGGATCTCTCTTGTCTTTCATTCCAGTATATTTAATCCCTTTCCCATCCACGCTTTCATCATTTTTTTCAATCTCAGGCTCTTTCTTTCTTTTCTCCCGAGCAGCAAAACACGGACTTGCGATTGCAAGTATCAATAAAGCTGTAATTAAAAAAAATACTTCTTTACGCATTATTTCTCCAAATCCGTATCAGTTAAATAAAAAGTACTCACAACAAGCTTTGCCGCGATCGCCGCTTTTGCAGTCGTAACCATCTTTGGCGGCTTTATTTCCAAGCGCTCAATAATCATAATCAGGTCTTCGCCCTCAAGCTTGCTGACAAAAGCTCCCAACTGATGATATGTAGTATCTAACTCCAACTGCACGGAAAGCTTAATAAATTCACCTCTTTTTTCCATGGGAAGAGCTGAAATAGACACCAACTTCATATTGAGCACACCGGATATTTTCGCAATTTCAGCCAAAAACTGAGAACTCTCCTTAACAACTTTCATTCCCTCACGAATTTTTTGTAGGTCGCCAAGCTTGTTCCCCACTTTGTTTTCTAACTGAACCCGGGCACGCTCCTGCCGATATTTAACAAGTCTGGTAATACTATGATTATATATTCCCCGGCCTCCAAAGAATAAAACCACGGCAAAAATAACCACGCCGATTATCAGTGTTTTCTTGATTTCATTAGGTATATTAAAACCTGAACCTATCATCCTCTTTCCTTTATATAGATATACAGATTAATCTCTTACGTCCGAAGAACAGGTCAATCTAAAATTCATAACCGAAATATGCAAATATTTGTCCCGAGAAACTGAGCTGGTTTTTATCATCTTAAAACCCTTAAAAAACCCTTCGTTCTTTTTAAGCTCTTCAGCTAACTCATTAATAACTTCAACTTCTGTTCCTTTATGAGGGGTATACACATTCCCGCTGATTTCCAACAACTTTTTTTCTTCCATCTTTCCTTTGCCCGGCTGCTTTAGATCACTATAAACAAATTCCGTCAGCCAGACTGATCCCGGTAAAAGTTTCGGCAAAGCATTCAATTTATGAGTAACATAGGTTCTCTTAACCTTTAATTTATTATAAACTTCAACTCTACTAATAATCTGCTTTTCCCCTTCATTGAGCTGATCCTGGGTAAAATGGCTTAAATCCATAAATTTAGGACGATTTTGTTTTTCTTTTTCCAGTAAACTCTTTTCCCGAGAAACAAAAATTGAAAAACTAAAAAACAGAATCACTAAACTTACCAGCAAAGCAACAGTTTCGACAATAACCATTTTGTTAATAAAAATCTTCTTACGCATGCTGGGTTTCTTGCGAGCCTTGAATAAATCTATTTCCACTGTAGATTTAGAAAGATTTCTTAAGCCCGCACCAACAGTAATCGCCAGCATCGGGAAAGTATAAGGCAGCGGTTTCGCTTTAGGGCTCTGAATGTTCTTAAGAGGATCTATTGTAACCACCGGTAAATCAAGCTTAGTTTGCAAATAAACAGCTAGGGCACAATCGGCATCCGGTTTTTCTTGACCAGCTGCTTTAATCTCATCTAAATCATCAAAGTCATCAGTATCCCCGCAAAGGATCACTTTATTAATTTCATCTTTTCCCAGCTCTTTCTTGTAATATTCAAAGGAAATCCGCAGTTCGCTCAAAAGATTATTAAGAACTGCCATTTGAGTGTCGCCCATCTCGCCACCCTCACCGACAAGCAATTCTGCTGTAGCATCATCTATCCATTCCTCTTTCCGGCCTAAGGAAATATCCCGGACAAAATAAGGAACGCCATTTTTTAATATCACAATATTTACCCGATGCGCATACAGATAAATAACTACGTTTGATTTTTCCTTTTCTATTTCCTGTGAATATTCTAAAAGACGGATAAGGGCAAATGAGGCTGTTTCAACCGCGATAGGACTAATACTTACTTTATTTAAAATTGTTAAGTGGTGCTTGATAGATTCTTCTTTAGTAACCAAAGAAAGAATCCCGACTTTCCTTTTTTCATGATCGTCCTTTAAAATATAAAATCCCGTAACCGCTTCTTCTAAGCGAAACGGGATATATTTTCTGGCTTCAAACCGCACCGCTTCTTCCATTTCCTCGGCAGATATCCGCGGCATTTGAAAATAGCGCAAAAGCACCATACCCGGCATAAGTACGCTATTAACCTTTTTTAAATTAATTTTTGTTTTATTAACAGCTTTTCGGAGAGCACTGACAATCAATGCTTCTTTGTCAGTAGAATCAGAACTAACCTCGTCCTCGAGGATATCTATGTGGACGAAATTAACAAGCTGAATGCGACCGGCCACAGCTTTTAACTGTGCCAATTGCACCGCTTTAGGACCTATGTATAGTCCGACAGAGCTTCTGTAAAAAGTCAGCATTTTTAAATCCGTTTACTTTTCATAAAGTCCCTTTTTCCATATCGTTTTGACTTTATTCAACTTAATACATTTTTATCACAAAAACGCATTCATGTCAACTTTTTTTTCATACAAAGCATATTTTAATTGCTAATAAAATGTTTTATTAACCCTCTGCGTCACTTCTTGAACAACTTTATCTGCCGGAATTTTTAGACGCTCGCCAGTTTCCCTTATTTTCACTTCTATTAAATTCTCCGCTAAACTTTTTTCACCAATAATAATCTGCACCGGTATTCCAATAAGATCCGCATCCTTAAATTTAAACCCTGCCCTCACATTGCGGTCATCCAGCAATACTTCTATGCCCTGCTGAGTCAGCTGATTATAAATCTCCTGTGCTGTTTTTTTAGAACCATCATGTTCAGGATTCAAAGGCATTATTAAAACATGGAATGGCGCTATCTGCATAGGCCAAATAATTCCGTTTTCGTCATTGTTTTGCTCAATAGCTGCCGCGATTATTCTGGTAACCCCAATACCATAGCATCCCATTATAATCTTTGATGCCTTTCCCTGTTCATCTAAAAAAGTAGCCTCCAGACTATCAGTATATTTTGTTCCCAGCTTAAAAACATGTCCCGCTTCAATAGCTAAACAAATTTCGATCTCCCCGGCACATTTGGAACAGCTGTCCGATTCTGTAATATTGCGCAGATCCGCCCAATTAGATACCTTAAAATCCCTATCCGCATTAACATTCTTTAGGTGGGTATCTGCCGCATTGGCCCCGGCAATCCAATTCTGCCCGGATTGCAAGGAGAAATCCGCGATAATTTTAATGTTCTCAAGCCCTACCGGTCCGCTAAATCCCACGGGACCTTTGGTAGCTTGTTCAATTGTACTCTCATCAGCCATACTCAGATGCTTTGCTTTTAAAGCATGCATCAATTTGGCCTCATTAAGGTCATGATCTCCCCGGAGAAGTACCGCAATAGTCTTTCCGTCACTAATGTATACTAATGTTTTTATAAGCTTATCCGGCGATACTTCCAAAAATTCCGCAACATCTTTGACCGTACTCACTCCCGGTGTCTTCACCTTTAGCATTTGTTCGAAACTTGCGACCTGCGACTTGTGACTTGCGGCTTGCTCAACACACTCAGCCTTATCCATGCTTGCCGCATATCCACACTTTTTACAACGGACAATTTTATCTTCTCCGCTTTTAGCCAAAACCATAAATTCACAAGAAGCACTGCCGCCCATAATTCCGGGATCTGCTTCTACCGGAATACAGTTCAGCCCACAGCGCTTAAATATCCGGCAATAGGCATCATACATTTTTTGGTAACTTTCATCAAGCCCGGAAGTATCCCGGTCAAAACTATAAGCATCTTTCATAATAAATTCACGACAGCGGATAACTCCAAAACGCGGACGCGCTTCATCCCGAAACTTAGTCTGGATCTGATAAATTATCAAAGGCATCTGCCGGTATGAACTGACTTCATTCTTGATAAGAGTTGTAATAACTTCTTCATGTGTCGGCCCGAGAATATTCAATTTACCGTGTCTATCGGTGAATTTAATCATATCTTCACCCAAAGCCTCAAAACGCCCGCTCTTTTGCCAAAGTTCCGCAGGTTGTACTGCCGGCAATAGTACTTCCTGAGCACCTTTTTTATTCATCTCCTGCCTGATTATATCCTCAATCTTCTTTAATACCCTAAAACCAATCGGCAGATAAGAATACACTCCGGAAGTAAGTTTACGAATCAACCCTGCCCGAGTCATTAAAATATGACTAATCGCTTCTGCTTCTGCCGGAACCTCCTTAAGCGTAGGAAGCAGCATATTAGACCATCTCATTTCTTACCTCCGTTAATAATACATCCATCAATTCTTTTTCTTTTAATAATCTAATCTGTTTACCTTTTTTAAATAATATCCCGGCATTCCCGCCCCAGGCAATACCGATATCCGCGTCCTTAGCCTCTCCGGGACCATTAACAACACATCCCATAACCGCGACTTTTAATCTTGCCTGAGGATATTGATCATTAACTATCGAAAGTTTTTTCTCTATTTTTTTAACCAGATTAATGAGACTTATTTTGCACCTGCCGCAAGTCGGACAGGATATCACTTCAATGCCCGGATTGCGTAAGTTAAGCGACTTAAGAATTTCCTTAGCCGCAATAACTTCATCAACCGGATCAGATGCCAAAGAAACACGCATAGTATCGCCGATCCCCTCAAGCAGTAATGCTCCTAAAGCCACACTTGATTTAACAATACCGCTCCGCGGCAGTCCCGTCGCCGTAACACCGATATGCATCGGAGCATCCGTAAGCTTTGACATCCGCCGATATGCTTCGATGGTAGTTATAACTTCCGGCGCTTTTAAAGAAAAAATTATTTTATCGAATTTTAGTTTTTTGAATTCTTTGAGATATCCCATCCCGGAATTAACCAGATCTGTTACCAGATCATTCCTTGATGTCCTTTGCACAGATCCGGAATTAAGCCCTATCCTTATCGGCACCTGATGCGCTTTGGCACAAGCAATTACTTCTTCCACCTGGGATGCTTTCTTGATATTGCCGGGATTAAGACGTATCTTATCCGCCCCATTTTCCATGGCGCTAATTGCCAGTTTATAATGAAAATGAATGTCCGCTACCAAAGGTATTGATATTTTCTTTTTTATTCCGGTAATAGCTTTGGCCGCTTTTTCATCTTCTACCGCTACCCGGACAATCTCACAACCCGCCTGCTCCAGCTCCTTGATCTGTTTTACCGTCGCCTCAACATTCCGGGTGTCGGTTTTGGTCATTGATTGAATGGAAACAGGACTATTGCCTCCAATAGCAACATTCCCGACAAATATCTTTTTTGTTTTTCTTCTTTTTATTTTCATCAAAAATTACTTCCCGCCAAAAAACTTAAAAGCCTTATCAAAAAAACCATACTGCATCAAGTCATTATAAAAAGTAAACATCATTAAGGCAATAAGTAATGAAAACCCAATTCGAGATGCTATTTCCTGCGATTTAACACTTACCGGCTTTCCCTTAATTTTTTCAACAATCATAAAAACCAGATGCCCTCCGTCAAGAACCGGAATCGGAAAAAGATTAATAATCGCCAGGCTCACACTAAGCAATGCCATCATCTGCAAAAGGTAGGTAAACCCCATTTTTGCCGCCTCTCCGGTAATCTTGAATATCCCGATAGGCCCGGTTAGAGAAGCCCTTGCCGACATCTTTCCGGTAATGACTCTAAACAATACCTTATACGTTACCTGAGTAACTGTCCAAACCTGTCCGGCTCCTCTTAACACTGATTCTCCCGGGCCAAAACGCACAAACATGACATCTTCAGAGGGAGCTATCCCAATCAAGCCTACTTTCACAGTATCTCCTAATAAATTTTTATCCTCGATAACCTTAGGCACAATATTCAAGAACATTAATTTATCCCCACGCTGCACATTAAATGCCACTTCTTTATTTTCCGTCTTCTGGTGTATTATTGAAGACATTTCCTCCCATGTGGAAACATCAACTCCATCAATAGAAAGAATCTTATCACCTGCTTGCAAACCGGCAATCTGCGCGGGATATCCATCGGTAATATCACCGATAGTAGCCCGGGGGACAGCAAAGCCGATAAAAAAAACAAGGCTAAACACAAGGAAAGCAAATACATAATTAAAAATCGGCCCGGCCGCAACAATTGCCGCGCGCTTCCCTAACGACTTAGACAAAAACTCCCATTTCTCTCCCTCTCTTTTTTCTTCAGGATTGTCTCCGGCCATTTTTACATATCCGCCTAAAGGAATAGCGGAAACCCGATACTCGGTATCTGCCCATTTAAAACTAAAAAGTTTTTTACCGAAGCCAATAGAAAATGTTTCCACACGAACTTTCATCGCTTTGGCAATAATAAAATGACCAAACTCATGCACAATTACTAAAACACTTAAAACAAAAATAAAAGCTATTAATGATAACAAAATAAACGCGCCTCCCTTCTCGCCCAATCGTCACATATAAATATCTCATCCAGTGTCGGATGTTTTATACGTTTATGTTTTTTGAGTACTTTCTGAATTACTTTAAATATGTCATGATAACCGATCTTCTCAGCTAAAAATGCTTCTACGGCAATCTCATTGGCCGCATTCATAACACTGCCGCTGCTGCCGCCTTCGGCGGCAACCTTTAAAGCCAGCCCCAGACAAGGGAATTTTTCCTTATCGGGCCGGGAAAAATTAAGCTTCTTGATTTTAAAAAAATCAACTCCCGGCAACCGGTTCAAACAGCGATACGGATAATCCAGCGCATACTGTATAGGCAAACGCATGTCCGTAATTCCCATCTGGGCTAAAACCGATCCGTCACAAAATTCAACCATAGAGTGTATAACCGCTTCCGGATGTATAACTACCTTTATCTTTTCCGCCGGGATGTCAAAAAGCCATCTGGCTTCAATAATCTCCAGCCCCTTATTCATCAATGTCGCTGAGTCTATGGTGATCTTCTTCCCCATTTTCCATTTGGGATGATTTAAGGCCATTTCCCGGGTAACTGTTTTTAACTTTTGCTGAGAAAACTCCCTGAACGGGCCGCCGGATCCGGTAAGATATATATTTTTTACTTCCCGGGAGTTTTCCTGCTTTAAACACTGAAATACCGCACTGTGCTCAGAATCCACAGGAATAATCGTTCCTTTACATCTGCGTACCGTATCCATAACAATCTCACCAGCCATTACCAAAGGCTCTTTATTAGCCAAGGCGATGGTTTTGCCCATTTCCAAAGCCCTTAAGGCCGGAATCAAGCTTATCGTCCCTGATGTCGCCACAACAACCACCTGTGATTCCCGATGAGTAGCGATCTTGGACAAACCTTCATCTTGAGTATAAGCCTTAATTTTTGTTAGATCAGTCAGATCTGCCAATTTACGAAGACTCTCTTTGTCCTTTACACTAACCAATTTCGGCTTAAACTCCCTTATCTGTTTTGCTAAAAGCCGGACATTATTATAAGCACTTAATCCGATAACCTGGAAATCAGAAGCCCGATGTTTTATGACTTCCAGCGTATTTGTTCCAATGGAACCGGTTGATCCGAGAATGGAAATTTTTTTCATATTATATTTGTTTAATCAAGTTGAAATGGATTAAATAAAAATAAAAAATTGGACTGGTAAAAATTATGCTGTCAATAATATCCAGCACTCCTCCAAGCCCGGGTAAATAGTTACCGCTGTCTTTGACCCCGCAATCACGTTTTATGAGTGATTCACATAAATCTCCTATTTGCGCGAGTAATCCGATAAGCGCTCCCATGGCCACAAGGTGAATCAAGGAAATCTCCGGGAGATACAATTTACTTAATAATGCCGCGCAAACACTAAACAACAATCCCCCGACAGCTCCTTCTAAAGTCTTTTTTGGGCTTATGCGGGTGATTAATAAATTTTTACCGAATATCTTACCCATAACATATGCTCCGACATCACCAATTTTGGTTACTAAGAGCAAAAAAGCCGCCAAATACATACCCTGAGGTAAAAACCGTATCTTAATAAGAAAAGAAAAAAACCAGCTAACATAAAAAATACCAAAAAAAGTAGTGGAGATTCCGACTATTGCCTGCGAACTATCTTTGCGGATAAACTGTAAAACAAAAAAAATCAGAGTTGCGGTAACAATAAAAAACAGCTCCCACCCCTTGGTCGGCTCAAAGCGGAAATAAATGCTCAGCGGGATTAACACGCCGACCAGAATTCCAAAATACTTGTAAATAAAAATTCCTTTCTTTTCAATCAGGCTATAGAATTCATACAATCCCACCCCGATTAAAAAAGTAACTACCCCGGCATAAAAGAATAACGGCAGGAAAAATAAGCCAAAGATAACAAATAAAACTATACTTGTTGCGGTAAGAATTCTTTTTAATAATTTCTTATTTTCCATGTTTTTCCGCTCCCCCAAACCGGCGGTCTCTGCTTTGAAATTCTCTTATCGCGTCCGCAAGATCCTGTTCATCAAACTCCGGCCAGAATTTCTTGGTTATGTATATTTCACTGTAGGAAAGCTGCCAAAGCAAAAAATTACTGACTCTCATTTCTCCGCTGGTCCGGATAAGCAAATCCGGATCAGGGATATCTGCGGTATACAAATAACTGGAGAAAACTTCTTCAGTTACTTCTTTATATTTTATCTTACCTTCCTGGATATCTTTCGCCAAACCCAATGCCGCATCCATAATTTCTAAACGGGCACCGTAATTAAACGCCAAGATTAAAGTCAACCCGGTATTTTTCGCGGTTTCCTCTTTGGCCTTGTCCATCACTTGGCGTACTTTGGGGGGCAATCCTTTTTCTACCCCGATAGTCAAAAAACGCACATTATTTTTTCTTAGATCCCGAATCGCCTTATCCAAATGCTTATTAAAAAGATGCATTAAAAAACTAACTTCCGTCTTTGATCTTTTCCAGTTCTCGCTGGAAAAAGTATAAAGGGTAAGAAATTTTACGCCAAGATCATCACAAGCTCTGACTATTTTTTTTACTGTTTCCACTCCCTGCCGGTGCCCGGCAACCCGCGGCAGATGCTTCTGTTTTGCCCATCTGCCGTTTCCATCCATAATAATAGCAATATGCTGGGGAACACTTTTTTTTGAAGTCATTTTGTCTCCGCTTATTCAAAATTCAGAAAACAGAGATCAGATGACAGATGTCAGATAAAAATAAAAAATGAAAATTTATCGTTATTTAATTCTGACCTCTGACTTCTGTCTTCTGACATCTTGCTTCATGAGTGAAACCGATAATCAATATTCGGGAATATCTTGTCTTTATACTCAATATCAGTAAGCCAGGATTCATTCACATTGTCTGCTTTTATACTGAAATACAATTTTGAAAATCTCAACAAATGATCCTTGGTTCTTTTTACGGCATAGGAAACATGTGTCCCGGTCTTCATTATAAATGCCCAATCAGAACTCTGAGCTAATAATAATTCTCTTAAAGCCTGGTTTAATGCTCTGAGTTTTATTCCACCGGCATCCGGACACATTCTCACCAGTTCAGTCATGCGTTCAGAAGCCTTATGCAAATGCCGGTAAATCCAGTCATTGGAGCCTTCGAGCCAAACCTCATTATACCCTTTATAGCCCCAGGTAGACATCGACGGTGTTATAACCTGATTACGCGGGAATTTTTCCAAATATTCCGAAGGAGTTATCATCTTAAATGTTTTCTGGTCACAAGCAACTTTACGAAACAGGAAATCCAGCCAATCCGGACCTTCATACCACCAATGGCCGAACAGTTCCGCATCATAAGGAGAAATTATGATCGGCTCGCGTTTAAGCATATCATACAAATACTCAATCTGCTTCTGGCGGTTAAACATGAAATTGCCTGCCTGATCCGCAGATTTCTGCAGCGCGTCTTCCGGCACATATGGATGCTTTTCCTGCGATTCCCCGGTAATTTTGTAATATTTAATACCGGTATTAATACGAATCCCATCTTTATGGATGTACGGTTTGACATAGTCAAAATCAAGATCAAAACCGATATCCCGGTAAAATTCTCTATAGGAATAATCCCCGGGATAACCTTCTACCGCACTCCATACCTGTTTTGAAGATTCCAGATCACGGCCAAAGCAAGCTACCCCGGACTTACAATATGCCGGAGCAAAAACACCGTACTTAGGACGAGGTGTTCCATGCAATATACCGTGAGCATCGACAAAAAAGAAACGCAGACCGTTTTCCTTTAATATTTCATCATCTCCCGGATTATAGCCGCACTCGGGAAGCCATATTCCCCGAGGCTGGCGGCCGAAAACACGTTTATACTGATCGACTGCCGTTTTCACCTGAGCCCGAATAGACTCCTTACAAACATGCATCAGAGGGAAAAAACCGTGAGTTGCCCCGCAGGTAATTATTTCAAGTTTCCCGGCATCCTGAACTGCCCTAAATGCCTGGATTAAATTCCGGTTATGCTTATCTACAAATATATATCGAGCCAAATTGAATTTACTTAGATACATCAAGGCAAGCTTATGGAACTCCGGCTGCCACCGGGTCCTCTCAACTTCCCGGCTAGCCAGTTCAATCAGGCTATCCAAATGCTTCAGGTACCTCTCCTGGAGCAATGGATCAAGAAGCATGGTAATTAAAGTCGGCGACAAACCCAGGGTTACCCGAAAATCAATTTTATCTTTAATCAGCCCTTCAAAAACATTTAATAACGGAATATATGTTTCGGTAATTGCCTCATACAGCCAATCTTCCTCTAGAAAATCCTCATGCTCAGGATGACGGACATATGGTAAATGACCGTGTAAAACCATACAAAGATATCCTTTTTCCATCTTTTTCCCCTATTTTCATTAATACGTTATAGACACTTATCCGGAGCGTTTAAGTTAAATATCCGGACGGTAAATAATGGGTTCTTTCTAAAAAAGAACCTGATTACAAAGATTAGAAAACGATTACAAGGATTATTTATAACGGTTCAGCTATAAAAAAATTATATTTAATCTCTGTAATCAGTAATTAATCGGTTTAATCAGGGCTATTCTTGTTTTACTATAACTTAATACTAATAGTTATGTTAAGAACATTTTTTCAACCAAACAAGAATAACCCAAATAATGTGTATTATATTAGCATACTCATGTTCACAATTCAAGAGATTTGAACTCAGTATTAATCCGCCACAAAACGTGCTTCCTGTACTCTTGGCGGATCATTGCGTCCTGAAATGAAAACGCCGGAATGATAATATCTATTCCGGCGTTAAACAATAGTCAATTTTTCACTTAAGGATCTAAACCGTTCTCCTTGTTACAATCGGCGTAATAACTCTCTCTTCAACTTTGTCCGCAGAAACACCCTTAACCGGGATAACCTGTTCTCCGTCCGGCAAAGCAAAACGCAGACTAAACGTACCGTCTTTTTTTAATTTAATCGGCCGGCCCTGCACAGTAACAGCTGCATCAGGCTCAGTAGCTCCGTAAACAATCAGTTCGGTATTTACCACCATCCAAAAACCGCGCTTTGCGGCCTTTTTCACCGGACTGCCGAATGAGGATACAGCCCCTGAGGATATTTCTTTTTTAAGCCGTTCACTGATCTGTTCTCTTATATCCGCAGAGCTAAGGCCCACACCTAAACCTACCGATAATCCATAGAGTTTATTAAAGTCTTCTTCAACAATCATCCACTCCTCATCAGTTAAATTACTTGGCCCATCCAGCGGAGTAGTCACACAATTTGACCGGGCGATTGTAATAAATCTGCCGTCAGCTAATATCAATCCGAGATCAACGCAATATCCACGCCCCGGAGTACCGATATTAATATACCAATTAGCCGCAAAATCGTTAATATCTATATCAAAAAATCCATTAGAATTACTTCCGTTAAATTGCACGCCGGTTATATCATATATCCGCAATACCCGCTTTGAACTATCCAGAGCTTCGCCCAGTTCCTGACGCAATCCATCCCACTTATTTGGGTTTACCTCCCAATAAGCGTAAAGCCAATACGGATCTCTTACCTGAATAACAATGCGCGTATCCGCATAACCGGACGGCAAATCATAAGTTTCTCTTTCCTCAACCGCAACAGCACTGGGACTAATAAAAAACTTACTTTCACCAACCTGCTGTTTACCTTTAGTAAGTGCCGGTAAATTATCGGCAATCGGCGCATCAAGAAACGGTTTAAAATCTGTCGGCATTTTTGACCGGGAAACTTTAGTTACCTTCGTTTTAGTCTTTTTCACCGTTGATTTTACTCGTGTCGTTTTAGCAGAACCCGCAGATTTTTTTACAGTTTTTTTTGCTTTCATGACCCCCTCCTTATTTTAAAAGCATAAAGTTTACAGCTATAAATATTATAGCTTAAAACATTTTAGCACTGTAATATTATATTATTTGATATTTAATGTCAAGGGAATTATCACAGCCACAAGTCTCAAGTCTCAAGTCATAAGCCTCAAGAATACACTGGTTGCGCTATAGTTTGGATATTGCAACTTCGAACTTAACCCGATCAGCTATTAGCTACTTTATCATTACGCCGGTAATCATACGCTTTAGCCGGTCACCTCTGCGATAAGAAAAAAACTCATCACTTTTGCAACAGGTACAAAAAGCTGTATTATAAATATTTGTTTCTTTTATCCCCGCATCAAACAACTGGTTAAGTACTGCCCCGCTAAGATCCAAACACACTCTATTTACATTTCTAAGAATAAAACCGGGGAATTTATCAGCCACATCATCCTGAACTTCATAGCAGCACTTACCTATTCCCGGACCGATATAAGCGTAAAGATTTTTTAACCGGCAATTAAACTCCCGGCACATTTCGGAAACTGTGTTTTTTGCTATTTCCGCGTAAATACCCCTCCAGCCCGCATGGATAATTCCTACAGCCTTTTCAAGGGGGTCAGCAATAACAATCGGCAAACAATCTGCTGTTAATATTGCTAAAGCCAGACCGGGAATAGCTGTTATAACTGCATCCGCTCCGGGAACACTGGCATCCCAAGCAAATGCCCCCCGCCCCTCGTCTTGCCGGTTAGCTTTAAAAACAGTTGCTCTATGCGGCTGCTCCAAGAAAACAGCCTTTTCTAATTGAGCATCAAAGGCAGTAAAAAATTTCCTGCGCGCCTGGATAACCAGCTCTCTTTCGCTGCGATTAGTTATCCCGAGTAAACTAAAATTATCGACACGGGTTGAAAAAGCACAAACAAAAGGTGCCTCTTTATCAGAAAGAATATATTGTGAAAATATTTTTCTAAATACTATCGGATTTTTTGTTGGCATAAACGATATTCTTTCTTAGCAAATATGGCAGGTTTTTCTAATTTTATTCAGCGGATTTTTCGCGTTCTAAGACTCTGTCGAAATCCATAAACTCGGCGATTTCTTCCGGGGAAAGCAATATTTCTTCTATCCTGGGGTGAGGTGCTTCCGCAGATACCTCCGGTACCGGCAATGTCTCTTTTCTAATAACTGAAGACTTAAGAGATACTGTTGTCTGAGTTATTGATTCTTTCTCCTTGACCTCAACAGCAATTTCCTGCTGTAAATTCTTTTTATTGCAAAAAACTTCCTCAAAGAATATTGCATCCTGGTCTTGAGAGATCACATATTGGAACTGAATAAATTTTATCAAATGCCCATTAATTTGTTTTGCGGCGGATTTTGACTTTTCCGAAAAATCAGAACCAATGAGCATTATAACCGGACTCTGGGTTAGATCGACATTTTCACTAAAGAAAAGTCTTTTTACCAAAGTTTCATTTTTCCTCAGCCAATGCGCCTGACTTAAAGCCGAAATCAGCAAATCCGCATTTTCTCCGGTACTAAAGTTAACTATATTCAAACAAGCGGTTTTATCAACTCCTAAAAAATCAATAATTCCTTCGTCTTCAGTACCCAGTTTAAGATCTATAAAACTGAGATCCGGCTGAATATATTCCGGATTTTTCAGTATTATTTCTCTGAGTTTTTCTTTTTCGATTACTGTTTTACGAAAAACAGTTGTCATCACTCACCTCGGCAAACTAAAACCGCTGACCATTTTTTTAAAAAATGAGCCTTTAGTTATAACATCCCCGCCCAAATTTAACCGCAACAAAACAATCTGAGCTATATTGGAAATACATGCGGTTAAATCCGCATCATAAAATGATGCTATCGTTGCTTTAAAATCAACATCCTGCCTGATTTTAAACAAAAACCCGCATTTATATAATTCCTTATCTAAAAATTTTTTAACTGCACCAAACATTTTATTATAAACCGCGTCTATTTCATACATATGGTTAACATCAGTAACTACCAAACCAACTTTAGAAAGAGGGTTACTCTGAAAGATTGTTTTTATTATTCGATAGGAATCCAGAATTCTGTTTTTATCCGGTGCAGAGATCACTAAAAATTCCGTTCCCAAGTCATTTAAAGCACTCTTTGCGGCAAATAAATTCTTTTGCATTACATTTACCAAAATCAGGTCAACATCCTCTTCTATTTTACTTAGCTGTTCAATAATCCTGTCACTATTCTCATTTTTCGCAAGATGCTCAAAAGTAAATTTATTCAGGCTGACCAATTTAACGCCTAAGGGCCCCTCCCGGACCAAACCTTCAGAATTATCCACAGTGCCTTTTTGTAATTCATTTCCCAGAAAAAAATTCAAACAAGGCAGTTCCGGCTCCATATCAACAACCGCAATACGCATACCCAAACGGGCTAAAGCTAATGATAAATTAATGACCAGAAAAGCATCAAGAAAAGAGGAATTGTTCCCGATCAGACAAATACTTTTAATCGGAGTTTCTAAAATAGAGGCGGTTTTTTTCTCCTGCCGACCAAAGCTTTCTTTAGAAAGAGAATCTTCTTCTGCTGGGGAAAGAAACAAATACGATATATCTTCTAAGCCTTTACCTAATTTTTTTGAATTACTCATCGACGTCTTCTTACAAACATATTCAGCTCACGGATTCCTGCCCAGAGGGCACATATATTTAAGTTGAAAGTTTTAAAGTTGTAAAGTTATAAAGTAAAGCTTGTACTCTATAATAAACTTAAAAGTCTTTATATTGCAAACTTTTTATATCCTTTTATTATATTATTACTAATCAAGCTAAATAGTCAAGAATATTTTAAATTATTTAATTTCCAATAATGAGTTACTATTGCCGACTTCGTCGGTTTCAATATTCGGATTATTGGGGTCAACAACCCACTGCCCGTCAACTACGAATTTATAGCGATAACGTCCCGGGTTTAACCTATATACTTTAGCCCAAACTCCGTCATTTACATTTTCGAGCTTACTTTCAGAAGCAGCAACCCATCCATTAAAATCTCCGGCAATTTCCACCTGAGCAGCTCCCGGAGCACTATAGGTAAACAATACACCCTGTTCGATTTTTTTAGGACCAAACGCTTGCGAAACAATTTTTTCAATTAAGTTTCTTGCCGGCGGCTTAATCACCTCTTTTGCCAAGGCCATGTAATCAACAGCTCCCCGGCAATTTTTGTCATAAGAAATTACCGGCATCCCATAACTGGAAGCCTCCCGCACACGAACGTTATTATTAATAATAGTATTAAACACATTTCCGCTAAAATATTTGTGAATCTCTTCCTTTACTTCCTGGGAAAACTTTGTCCGTTTATCAAACATGGTAATTAAAGCATTCACCTTAATACTGGTTTTCACTCGAGAACTAATAAGGTTAGTAATTTCAAGCAATTTACTAATTCCCTGCATTGAGAAAAAACCCGTATCCACCGGCGCAATAACTTCCCCTGATGCGCGCAGAGCATTAAAAGTAAGTATCCCTAAACTCGGAGGGCAATCAATAATAATAAAATCATAAGTTTTTTTCATAACCATCAAAGAAATAGCCTGATATAATTTTGCTTCTCTTTCCGGTTTTCCGGAGAGCTCCTGTTCAATTGCGGATAAAAGTATTGTCGCCGGCGCTAAATCAAGGTTTTTGGAAATAGGTACTATTATTTCATCAAGCCTAACTTTTTCAGCAGCATCCGGAGTTAAAACATTATACATACTTTTCTCCAAATCATCATGCTTAATATTAAGGCCTAATGTCGCATGCCCCTGCGGGTCTAAATCAATAAGCAATACATTCTTTTTTAGCTGAGCCAAACATGCTGAAAAATTAATCGCGGTAGTCGTCTTGCCGCACCCCCCCTTTTGATTAGCAATACCTATTATCCGCATCACTTCCTCCTTAAGATTTATATAAAATACATTTATAAAATAAAAAAAATGCTATCGGCTTTTCCCCATAAAGCTTTTTCGAGAATAAACCGATAGCACATTTTTAATATATTTCTCCTAAACTACATCAGGGTTATCTGACGCCCCAATCACCTATTGTTGAAGTCAATACACCATCCTGATCCATACTAATTACTTCTGTAGCATGCGGACCAGCACTTCTTGTGGCAGTAAGACCCAGTGCTGTTGATGTTGATGTCGGGATAGTATAAGCCCAATCTGAATCTGCCCCAGCAGCAATCTCCGGCGGCAAATCATACTCCGCCAAATCAGCAATTGTCCCTGTATAAGTATCATTAAACGCTCTGTACTGCAATTCAGCTTTTCTAATACCGTCTAAAGCTGCTTTTGCTTTACCACCTTTTGCTCTTTCTATTGATCTGTAGTAGTTCGGAACTGCAAGTGTAACTAAAATACCGATGATGATAACAACCATCAAAAGTTCAACCAACGTAAAACCTTTTTTATTAAACATTACCCTGTCACCTCCCTTCCAAACATTTAATACAAACAGTTTTTCAATTGTTTAAAATATATCAGATATTTAGCATATTGTCAAGGATTTAATAGACAATACGCGCTTTCACCTCCTTTCTTTAATAAGTGCATTACTTAGCAAATGTAATGAGGCTAAGTAATCTGCACGAATTAAACCTCGCCATGTTCGCCACAATACTAGCGAAATCTCGCCCTATTGAAGGCGGACTTTCGGGCGGGTTAATTCAGCCATCCCCTTTATGATGTCACCAGACATCATAAAGCATTGCTTCATTAAAAAAAAATAAGCCACCTTTTCTAGAAACTGCTTAAGTGGCTTATGTTCCTTTTCTTTCGGTAACCCGGCTATCTAAGATATTCCTTAGACCCGCGGCTTTGCCCCGAATAATATATTTATAATAGCGCTGCTTTTCTTCGGGGTCCCGGTTGCACAAACAACGTTTGCCACCTTTGGGACGCCCCCTGTTCACACAGGGTTTGCCTTTGTCCGTAAAAGGATAAAACTGCTAAAACTATATACTTTGTCCTTAGTATAATTATACCCTATTAATTTGTTTTTTGCCAGTCCGACGGCTCCTTTAGACTACCCGGTCATAAATATCATCAAATCGGACAATATCATCTTCATTAATCAAAGCCCCGGTCTGCACCTCAATAATCACTACTTCTTTCTTAAACGGATTAATAATCCTATGTTTACCTTTCTTTCGGATAAAAATACTTTCATTCGCTTTTAGCAAAATTGAATTATCATCACTTATGATCCGCGCTTTTCCGGAAATAACCACCCAATGTTCACTACGGTGGTTGTGCTTCTGTAGCGATAATCGCTGCTTAGGATTTACCACTACTCTTTTTATCTTATATCCCGGGCCTTCTTCAAGGACTGTATAATTGCCCCAAGGACGATATACCGTGGTATGAAATTTAGTTAGCAATGACTTACGGGCATTTAATTCCTCAACGATTGCTTTGACATCCTGGCTGCGGCCCTTTTCAGAAATAAGTAAAGCATCCGGCGTATCAATAATAACAACTCCTTTAAGCCCCACTGTAGCCACAAAACGCTTGTCTGATTTTACAAAAGTATCGGTGGTATCTACACTAAATATATTGCCGGAAAACACATTCCCATTCTTATCCTTCGGCGAAATCTCATGTACCATCCGCCAGCAGCCCACATCACACCAATTAAAATCAGCTTTAATCACTGCCAACTTGGGGGCTTTTTCCATAACCGCATAGTCAATGGATATTTTGGGGAATTTACTAAATGCTTTTTCATCAAAACCTACACTGCTTTTTTTAGATTTTCTTTTTTCCCACACCCGCTCTGCAGGTTTCCATACTTGAGGTGAAAGCTTTTCCAAAGCTTTGGCTACGATACTTGTATCAAAAACAAACATACCGCTATTCCATAAATAGCTGTTGTTTTTTAAATATTTTTCCGCAATTTTCAAAGTCGGCTTTTCCTTAAATTCAGCCACGTCAAATACATCCTTGCCCAGTTTCTTGCCGGCCTTAATATAACCGTATCCTGTTTCCGGATAAGTCGGAACAATCCCAAAAGTAACAATATTCCCTTGTTGAGCCATTTTTACGCCTACCTTAAGCAATTCGTCAAAACGTTTTTTATTTTTAATCACATGGTCCGCGGCAAACGTAGCCATGATCACATCTTCGCCAAAACGCTCACGAGCTGCCAGAATAGCCAAGGCAATCGCCGGTGCGGTATTCCGGCTTACCGGCTCTAAAATCAGCCATGGCTCAGTCCCCAGATTCATATCTGCCCACTGCTGCCTTACGGAAAAATTAAGATCTTCCCGGGTTCCGATGAGAATGTTTTTCGGAGAACTGGTTTTTAGAAGTCTGGCAATCGACTGCTGCAGCAGAGAACTATCACCCAATAAAGAATGTAATTGCTTGGGAAAATGCGAACGGCTCATTGGCCATAATCTCATCCCCTCTCCGCCGGCCATAATAAAACAAACAACTTTTTTTTTCATAACATTTCCTCTCAAATAATATCGACTTCCTGTTTTTTATGGATGCGAAGAAATAACACTACGCAGGTAATCACCATACTCGGTATTAATACCGGCAGCTAATTTATCCAACTGCTTGGCATCAATATAGCCCATACGATAGGCGATTTCTTCAATACAGCCGATTTTCAAGCCTTGCCGTTCTTCAATTGTTTTTATAAATACCGAAGCATCAATCAGAGAATCATATGTTCCCGTATCCAGCCAGGCATAACCCCGGCCTAATAATTTTACTTTTAATTTTTTGTTTTTAAGATAATTATTGTTGATATCGGTAATTTCCAGCTCTCCTCTGGCAGAAGGCTTAAGATTCCTGGACATATTCACAACACTATTATCATAAATATAAAGCCCGGTGGCTACCCAATTAGACTTTGGATGCTGCGGTTTTTCTTCAATCGAAACCACATTATGCTCTTTATCAAACTCAATAACCCCGTAGCGCTGCGGAGATTTCACATAATAACCAAAAACTACTGCTCCCTCTTGCTGATCAACTGCTTCTTTCAGCTGAGACTCCATATCACTGCCGTAAAAAACATTATCACCCAAGATCAAACACACGGTATCCGTGCCGATAAAATCCGCACCGATAACAAACGCATCGGCTATTCCTTTGGGCTGAGGCTGTTCCGCATAAGATATCTTAAGCCCCAGCTCTTTGCCGTCAGAAAATAAATCCTTAAATCTCGGCAAATCATGCGGAGTGGATACGATTAATATCTCCTTTATCCCGGCCAGCATTAATGTGGATAGCGGATAATATATCATCGGTTTATCATATACCGGCAGTAACTGCTTACATACCCCTTTAGTTATGGGATAAAGCCTTGTCGCTCTGCCTCCAGCTAAAATTATTCCTTTCATAACACCACCCCTGGTATAATCTTCAATCCCCGGCTGGATTATACCTGATTAAAACGATTAACATTAGATTACGAAGATTAAACTATTAATCTTCTGACTTGACAGCTTTTAAATCACTGCAATCTTCTTTTTAATCTATATAATCAAGACATCCTCCTATTTTTCTCTTTATAGGATGTCTTAATGTAATAAGTTATTGATAATATTCTTCACATTAAAACAAAACTCTGTTATCCTTAATCCATTCGGTCAATTTTAACAAACCCTGCTCCACGGATACTTGCGGTTCCCATGATAATATTTTTTTTGCCTTACCGATATCCGACACATAGACTTTCTGATCAGAAGGCCGCCAATTGCTAAATTGCACTTTTGGCTTTTTCCCGGTCAACCCTTTAAGCTTATCCAGAAACTCAAGCAAAGAAATCGTATTATCTTTACCTCCTCCGACATTAACAATGGTGTGCTTAATTTTCCCTTGGATAAAACGATCATAACTCTTAACCAGATCTCCGGCATACAAAAGGTCCCGCACTTGTTTACCGTCGCCAAATACAGTTATTTTCCTGCCGGTCAAACAAGCAATAATAAACCACGCTACCCAGCCCTGGTCTTCAAATCCAAACTGACGGTCTCCATAAATACAGCTCATTCTGAATACCGCAGTTTTCATGCCGTAGATATGCGCATACTCCTGGGTATATAAATCACCCACTAACTTGCTTACCCCATACGGCGTATGCCCGGTTAAATCCGTAAGCATTTTTTCATCAACCCCATTCATACCTTTAAAGGCATACCTTGTTTTCAACTCTTTTAGCGGGATTTTATCAATATTTTCTCCATATACTTTATTGGTTGAACAATACACAAACGCGGCATTTTTGCTTTTACTTCTTAAACATTCCAGCACATTAAGTGTTCCAAACGCATTAATACTGAAATCTTCTTTCGGCATACGCACTGATGAGGGCACTCCCGGCTGTCCGGCAGTATGGATAACCGCATCCACGCCTTTTCCAATAGCTTCCATAACATCTTTTTCATTACGCACGTCGCCTTTTAAACAGGTAACATTTTTCATTTTCTGTAGAAAACGCCAATTATACTCCACACTCTTTTTCTTGGATTTAAACAGCTCCGAACGCATCAGGTTATCTAAGGCAACTACCTTTGCTCCTTTTTTAGCATAATATTCCGCACAATGGGAACCAACCATGCCCGCGCCTCCGGTAACTAAAATTTTCATTCTTTGCTCCTTATTTAATTTGCCGTATTCTTTTCAATAGTAATAAACCCTAATTTTGTTAAAACTTGCATGCGTACTAAAGTTTTTGCCCGGTCATTTAAGAACCAAATATTAACCGAAGCTATTTTTTTCGACTTACCTTTTAAGCTAAAATATTCTCCCTGAACCTCCCAGCAGCTTATTTTTTTGCCGGAATATTTTATTTGAGTTTCTCCCAGCACTTCTGCCTGCAGCTTATAATTTGTCTTACCGGGGTTTATAAAAACATCAATCTTACGGCCTTCATTAAAATCAAAAGCAGCCAGATAAAACAATGCGGAAAGCGGATCCTGTGTATTCTTATTAATTGATACCCTCCGCTCGCCACTAATCACAAACAACTGCTCATGGTTAAACACAACATCCCTTACTTTATTTTCCTTACCCATCCTTATACTCTGTTTGTACCTTAGCGGGATAGTTGCATCCTTATCGATCAATGACTTCAATTTTATATCAATATCCATAAATTTAGCAATAATTCCTTTTTCTTTGGCCTCGGCCTCCAATAATAAATTATTGTCACTCGGCGCATCTTTTACTTCCAAATAAAAATCAAATAACGGAATAATCCCAAAATATTTAATTGTGTAAAAGAATTTATCCCCTACTTTAAATCCAAAATTATTAACTTCTAATAAAGCCGGAGACGTACCCGCTAAATTCATCTGCTTACCATTATTATTTTCCGTTACAGCCTTTGGATCAACAACTTTTGCGGTTATTTCATAAATCTTTTTATTACCAAAATCCTTGACCAGCACATACCCTGTGTTTGAGCTAAGATCAGGGATTTGCCCCAGGATTACGCCTCCGTCATAATTAGTGTATTTATCTTCATGCATAACCAGATACTTAGCCCCCAGAAATCCTAATATGCCTGCTGTTTTTTCTGCGTTAACGTCAACAATCTTTTCCATCACTTCATAAGCATATGTTCCCGGGACGGCCCCATTAATCATACTTTTATGATGAACCCGCTGGTTAAATAAATACTGCCTTCCATCTGCATCTATCGGATACTCTGCGATAACGATATCATCCGGCTGATCTTTTAACCATAAATAAGCTGGTGATACATCTGATACATCCGTTGTCCTGAACGGCGGAAAATTCAAAAATTCCAAAAGAACAATACAACAAAGTATGCTTACCACGGCAAGTTTTTTGCGTTGAGCGCTGATTTTTTCAAGATAATATTTCAAACCAAATCCGGCAAGCACACACACACATACCATAACCAATACTCCCATACGTGCATAATTACGAAACATGGGAAAAATTTCATATAAAAAATAAGAAGGAAATGGGATTAAAACCCCATTTTTAATCCCCCAGTAGGGACTAAAAGAAAATATCATAAACACAAAAAACGCAATACTAAAAAAACTGGAAACAAAATCTTCCATCGGCGTAGTTTTTAAGGCCTTTTTTTTGTTTTGCCATTGCCGATAACCAAAAAATGCCAACATCAGCGGGATAATTCCCAGGTAAAGCGACTGTTCCCCGCCGCTATTCTCACCGTATAACGGTGTGTTGATAAAAATTTTGGTTATTTTTCCTAAAATAGGGTGATATTCCGTGGGTAAAAAATAATTTAAAGGCCTCGCTGAATCCGCAAAAAGCTGACCAAAAGGACGGGAAACATCTTTTACATTAAATTCAACTTCAGAACTCAGCGCAAGGCTTTTTTTAATTACATTAATATGCGGCAATATCATTATAAGTGCGATAATGACCGCAATTATAGCTACTTTTATAGTTTTAAAACAATCTTTGATCTGAACTTTTTTGTTGATGATTAGTCCATACCCCAACCAATAAATTATAAAAATCGAAGAAAAGATTAACATAAAATATAAATAATATAAATTACTTAAATGACTTATTAATCCTAAGCACAACCCGCAAATTATCGCACTTTTATAAGTTTTTTCTTTAATTACTATAAACAATGATCGTATATAAAATACCATCCAATGCATATTAGACAAACCAAGGTGATCCCAGGAACGCGCAAAATGATATGGGCAGAGCATAAAAACTACTCCGGAGAAAAAAGAAGCCAGCCGATTTTTTGTAAAATAAAAAACAAGCATATACATCGCTACTCCGGCAAGAAAAAAACTGGTGATTATCTGAAGATTGTATGCGGCAACTTCTCCGGTGAGCATAGCTAAACATTTATTGATCGGCCCCCAGGCCGGAAAGAGTGCCGGTATTTTCAGGCCAAAAGGATACGCCAACATATTACAAAAAACCAAGTCCAATCCTTTTAGATTAGAATATTTCATCCACCAAAAATTCCACATCCAAGCCAATGGGTCAGTAGCTGTACCATAAAAAGCTGAATTAAGTTTCAGAATAACCGGAAATGTAGCATAAATACTAACTAATATATAGCCCAGAGTTACAAAAAATTCTTTTTTAAATATTTTAATTTTTTCGTTCATCTTTAACAATCCCTAGAATTTACTTAACCCGCGGTGTGCTTAACTCCCAAAACAAATAAATGCTGGGCAAAATTAGTTAAAAACCCAGGAGCCTGCAAGAAACCTTGCCCCTTTCCCCCAAACAAATACATACCCAGCAAGAATCCGCGTGCCTGCAAAATATTTGCCCCATAGCCTTCAACCATTTTCTTTAACTCTTCCACAGTATATTCATACACATGGACAACATCTCCTAATTCCTTACTTGTCCCGTAATACCTGGGAAAGGTTATTTTTTTCCCTAACATCATTTGCACCAGACTTGAAATACGTAATCTACTGGGAGTCCCAATTAATATTTTCCCGCCGACTTTCAATACCCGCATCATTTCTCCAGCAAATTTACCCGCATTTTCGATATGCTCAATAACATCAAAAGAAACAACCAAGTCAAATGATTCATCCTTAAAAGATAATTCTAATCCGTCTTCTAATTGAAAATCGAAATTATTCGAATACTGCGCAACTCTCCTGTCCACAATATCCACACCGGTTACTTCATTATGTTTTGTTTTAAACAAAGATGTTGTTTGTCCTGTTCCTATCCCCACATCTAAAATTTTAAGATTTTCTTTCAAAGAATAGTTTTTTATAATCAGATCTATAGCTTGATAATATTTTGTGGCATACGTTCCCATTATCTTATTTCTTCCTTTCAACTATAAACTACTCTCCGCATCTACCTAATATCAAAATACTCTCTTTTTTCTTCTAAGCGTTTCATGAATTGCCAAATACTAAAAAAAACTCCGTGGAACCTAATGGGAATAATGTGACGTAAAAAATTAGTGACTTTATCAATAAATGATTTATTGAAATTCGCCGTAACCTCTTCAGTATCTTTGACTAACATGCTATATAAATACTGATCCGGATTAACAATTTTAGACTGCTCTTTAATTTTCTGGACTAAGAAAACACTAGCATATCGCTTTGTCGGAGAAAGATACATCCCTAAATAGTCCTGTTCCTGGACATACTTATAGAACCTGTTACAAAACTGTCTAATCTCTACCACATAAGACTCCACAATTTTAAACCCATTTGCCATATAAAAATCAAAGAACAATGTCGGACAACATTGATAAAATCCATGGTTTACAAAGTTATGCGTAGGGATAAGCTGCAAAACATAACCATTTAATTTTGTCATTTTCACGATATTACTCAACACCTGTTTCACATCAAAGATATGCTCCAACGTCCCGCTATCTAAAATAAAATTGAATTTATTATGTAATTTTTGATCAACTTCATCCTGCATATCAAATAATATTTTCGGTTTATCGAAATCGAACTTATCCACATCGTAATAGTTATCCGCGGAAATACCGAGAAACTCAAAAAAAGTTTTTGCATGGATATATTTTTTTGCTTCCTCGTTAACCTTCACCGTACTTGCGCTGGTGGAATATTCAATTGAGCTTGGGATAAATTGTTTACAGTTATCAAGCTTCATCCAGTCAATAACCTGCTGCTTTGTCGCATAAATATCCTGATTGCCCAAAGTAAGCAATGGCCCTTGGATTTTATATTTATTTACGATCCTGATCACATATTTAAGATCTCTAGCTGAAAGCCCCATTTAATTGCCTTTCTTTTGATAATTACGGAATTATTTATTATAACACATTCCCTTCTAAAACTATATGCCCTTGCCTCTTATAAAGCTCAAATATTTCTACTAGTTAGCATGCTTTATTATATATGTATTGATTTCAGATTTTTTCAAAAAAACCAAAGCAATTATTAATCTAAAAATTGCTCCAATTGGCAGAATAAAAACAAGAACCAGACAATTAAGAATAATATTGCTGGTTTTAAACTTTGAATAAAAACTCGCAGATAGATCCTGTGGATAATCCCAGATATTCCCGAAACATCCAACTATCTTCAATTTACTTTTTTGCATTAAATTGTCCATACTCTTATAATCATAATGAAACAAATGACGCGGGGCATCTAAATGAAACCACCATTTTTGAGTTAAATGAAAACCAAAACTATTTCTATTTGGGATATCAAAGATTAAAACTCCATCTTCAGCTAAAAGCTTTGAAAGATTACCCGCAAAAACAACCGGATCATTAATGTGTTCAAACACATGCCACATAATTATCACATCAAATTTACCCAGTTCTTGAGCTTCAAAATCCTGGTCATTAATCCTTACATTATAAACATTAATATTCTTATAATTCTCTTTAACAAAATTATACCCTGATTCATTTATTTCTACTCCGCTCTTAACATAACAATCCGGCAAAAAATTCAAAAATTCACCTCTGGCACAGCCGATTTCAAGTATTCTCTTGCCCTTAGAACTGTTATAGCGTTCAATAAGCTTCAATCTCTTTTTAAAACTGAATTCCTGCAGAAAAGATAAGCATCCGGCAACTAAGCGATTAGAATTAGGCGGTAAGTAGTAATCTTCACGATAGTATTTTTTGTAATAATCTGCACTGATATTTACTGCTGTAAAAGCAACATTACAGACATCACACTGGAAAATATTAAATTCATCTTCACTTAATACTTGTCTTCCATGGATATCCTGGGCAACAAACAACTGCCTTACTTTATAGCTTAAACATAAACTGCATTTCATAAAGCCTCGATAAGAATCCTTTTACCTTATTTTTGAAAACTAAAATTTCTGATTAATAAATTCTTTTACCAAGCTGACCGATCCTTTTACATATTCCATTTTGCATCTTGATCTAAGAATGTTTTTAATATATTTCCAACTAAAATATATCCTGAGATTAGGAAAAATCAGATTATATTTTTTATTAGCTTTAATAACCCAATCCAGCAAATCCACAGAATGCTCGGCAAATCTGTATTTCTCCGGCTTATCCTTAATCAGCAAAACAGTATTCATTAAATCAGGATAATCATCTCTAGTGATATTTTCACAGCACCGGTCAAAAATTTCACACCCCGGATAAGGGGCAAAAACATTAAAAGAAACTATGGTTGGACGTAAACGTTGGACAAATGTTAAAGACGATTTCAAATCAGCTTCTTGCTCTGCCGGAGTATTAACCAGCATATTCGCAAAAGTGCGGATACCCAGTTTCCGGCAGATATCAAATGTTTTTTTTATCTGCGCAATGGTTATCCCCTTTTTCAGCTGTTTCAGCTCAGAATCTGTTCCTTTTTCAACGCCAAAATCAATCTGCACACAACCGGCATCAGCCATATTTTTCAGCATCTCATAGTCAACAGTATTAACTTTTGAGGAACATCCCCAAATCAATGGAGACTTATCATCAATCATTAATCGGCAAAATTCTCCGACATGGTCTTTCTTTAAAGTAAAAAGATCATCAATAAAATAAAAAGAGTCAATTTTATATTTCTCTCTTAACTCCTTAACTTCCCGAAAAAGGGACTCTGGCGAACGAAGCCTGACAAATTTCTCTCCGGCATAAAACTCTCTAATTTTTTTTGAAACACAAAAAGTGCATGAAGATGGGCACCCCCGGGAAGATAACACATAAAAGCTTTTAGAAAACACCCCTCTTATTGCATACGGCGAAGCTGTTGTATAAAAATCCATATCTAAATCCGCATAATCAGGAAATGATATTTCATCTAAATCTTCGGCCAGAATACGTCCTTTATTTTTAACTAGTTTATTTTTTTCAACATCTAAATAAGCTATCCCCTCAATAAGACCGTAATCATTACTATCACTGCGAATAGCTTTTATTAATTCAAAAAGAGTAACTTCTCCTTCGCCAACAACAACAAAATCGAAATTAGAACCCTCATAAATAAGATGTTCAGGATAAAAAGTAGGATGAACACCTCCGGCAATAATTTTTATATTACTATTTTTCTTCTTTATTTGGGCGGCAAGGACCTCTACTTCCGGCAATTCCGGGGTATAACAGGTAATACACACTATATCTGTTTCAGCTTCAATAATCTGCTTTAGCATATTATCACGCACATCAGTCAGATATCTGTCTTTATTTTTTTCAAAAGACTTACTTCTCACCTGATCTTGAATAATACAATCAATAATTTTAGCAGCAACTCCCTGTTTTTTTAAATAACCAGAAAGATACATTAATGCCAACGGCGGACGATAGTGGTTAAATGCTCTAGAAGGCGGAGAAACAAACAAGATTTTATTATTAGCACTATTTCTGTCCATAAATATTACCTTTATTTTTTAAAGGATTTCGGCCGATTCTAGACACAAGGAATGTAAGCCCAACTAAAAATCTCAAAAAATACATACCCCATGTAAAAACAGGACAACTGATAAGTTTTTTCCATTTTCCATTTTCTATAAACACACCAAAAAACCGATAAGAAAACCCAAGCTGTTTTTTTATTATTGCGTCATTTTTTCCCCACTTTTGCACATATTTTTCAAATGTTTTTGAATAGTAGCTTTTTTTAAGTAAATAGTTTTTAAGGTTAAAAACACCTTCATTGTGATAAATCGGAACATTTATTATTGATGTTTTTCCAGTTTGATTTATTCTTCTGTCTAAATCCCAATCCTCCGGGCCGGTTAAATTTTCATCAAATCCTTTTATTTTCATAAATGCATCTTTTTTTATAAAACGAACACAGTCAACAACCGTTGCATTATAAAAACTGCGTTCAAAGTTTCTCACCTGTATCCAAAACCCTTTACCGACGATTACCTCCGGGACATATAAAGCAATCAGATCATCAGCCTCTATTTTCTCTACACACTCTGAAAGGACATTTTCAGAAAGCAACATATCGACATCAAGATAAAGAACATATTTTCCCAATGCCTTACTAATCCCAAAATTCCTTTGCGCTGAACGCTCCGGACCGCAGTTGTAGATTTTATCCGTATACTTAGAAGCTATTTCTTTAGTTTTATCAGTAGAATTATTATCAACAACTATAACTTCAATTTCAGATTGATTGTAATTCTGATATTTTATTGAATCTAAACATCCGGCAATATACTGTTGAGCATTTTTTGTAGTAATTATAAGTGAAACCTTAATGTTATCCATTATTATTAACCAACAACCCTTCCAAAATTAGCTGTGCCCGTTTTTTCCAATCCCACTGTTTAACTATCAACTCAAGAGCTAACAAAGAAATTGTTTTATAATAATCAGAGTCCGCCAGCAGTTTAACTATTTCCTCAGCAAACCGGTTATAATCATCCTTAGGAACTTTTATCATACCCTGAGGGTAATAAGTCTTTAAAGCCTCCAGATCAAAGCTTATTCCAGGCAAGCCCCACGCCATAGCCTCTGCTGCCGCCATGCCCCCACTATCATAAGTTGCCGGATGTACGACAATTTTACTCTGTTTAAAAACATTAAATTTCTCGAGCCCATCCATAAAACCAAACAATTCCACATTGTCATTTAAACTATATTCATTAATCTTATTTTGCACACTCACCTGAAGCGGGCCATTACCAATCATCGCAAGTTTAGCACGGGGTAATCTCTCAATAACTTTTTTCCATATCTCTATTAAAACTAAAACCCCTTTTTGCTGATGAAATCTTCCCACAAAGCAGCATGCATACTTCCTCTTATCTAAAGGGATAATCTCCTTACTATTTAAATATTCTGTTGATGCTTCGATATTAACACCTCCCCGGATAACAAAAATTTCAGACTCTCCTCTTTTTTTAGTCAGAAATTTCTTTTTATCCGGCTCGGAAGTCACAAAAACAATATCCGCATATTTTTTTGCAAGGCCATAAGAGAGCCTTTGCGAGAACCAATAAAGAAAGCCCCGAAAAGCATGTTTACCTTTGTAGGGGCTATCTTTATCCCAGGGAGCAGGTGCAAATAAATAATATCCGGCAATCCATCTTGATTTCGGATTTATTAATTTTATTAAGAAAGCCGGGATAAGATCAGGATAGAAATCCGAGACTGAATACACCCAGGGATTATTTTTAAATAAGGATTTATTTTTTAATACAAATAATATTCCCTTTGCTAATTTCTTGAAAAAATTTGCAAAAACAGCCCTTAAAGTAAAAACATTATCATATCCTAGTTTGCCGGACGATTTATAGAACTTAATATCTCCCAGCCCATACTTTTTACAAACTGTGATGGCTTCTTCTGTGGCAATTATCTTTAGATCAATCGATTCTTTCCAATATCGAGCCAGTTCAATAAAAATTCTGCACCCGCCGCTTAAACCGGAATCTCCAATATTATTATTTGCAATAAAAAAACACTCTTGCACCATTATATTTTCATCCCGATTGCGGCATCTGAATCTTTAGTATGAATGCCTCTATTTCCTTAATTACATACTTCAATTTTAATCGATTAATTCCCGGGTACACCCCAATCCAGAATAAATCATTCATAACTAAATCTGTGTTTTTAAGTGTCCCCACAACCTTCATCTTTATTCCTTTATATGCCGGCTGTTTAATTAAATTTCCTCCAAATAACATCCTCGTGGCGATCCCTCTATTCTCCAAATAATTAACAATTTCATCACGAGTAAATGCTGACGGTGTCTTTACCATCAGGGGAAATCCAAACCAGCTAGGATCAGAATTTTTGGTTGCCTGGGGCAATAACAGGTATTTTTCGAACTTTTTTAGGCTCTTATGCAGAAAAGCAAAGTTCTCTTTGCGCTTTTTAATAAAACCTTTAAGTTTTTTTAACTGAGCCACGCCGATCGCTGCCTGCATATCAGTAACTTTCAGGTTATACCCAATATGCGAATATACATATTTATGATCATATCCATAAGGCAATTTACCAAACTGCTGTTTAAACCGCTTACGGCAAGTATTATCTCTGCCCGGATCACACCAGCAATCCCGGCCCCAGTCACGCAAAGAAAGCAATGCTCTTCTTAAAACAGGATCGCTAGTTAATACGGCACCGCCTTCCCCCATAGTCATATGATGGGCCGGATAAAAACTCAAAGTTGCAATATCACCATAAGCTCCGGTAAAACGGTCTTTATATTTCGAACCAAGCGCGTCACAATTGTCCTCAATAACAAACAATTTATGCTTCCTAGCTATCTTTAATACTGCTTCTAAATTAAATGGATTACCCAAAGTATGCGCAACAAAAACTGCTTTTGTCTTCTTGGTAATTGCTTTTTTAAGCTTTGTGGTGTCAATATTATACGTACCCAGCTCCACATCGAGAATTACCGGGTTTAACTGGTTCTGTAAAATAGGGTTTAATGTGGTCGGAAACCCGCAAGCCGTTGTAATTACTTCATCACCCGGTTTTAATCGCCGCTCTTTCAGAAGAGGTGATGTTAAAGCACTTATTGCCAATAGATTTGCCGAGGAACCTGAGTTAACCAGTAAAGCATGCTTTACCCCAACAAATTCCGCCAACTGCTTTTCTAGTTTCCGGGCATACCTTCCGGCAGTCAGCCAAAAATCCAAAGATGAGTCAACCAGATTGACTAATTCTTTTTCATCAAAAATACGTCCGGCATAAGGGATCCTGCTCTTGCCCGGAATAAATTTTTTGTTTTTTCCTGCCGCATAAAATTTTTTAACTTTACTAAGAATTTCTTTTCTTATTAATTTTTCGTCAGAATTCACTTTCATACTCCTTTAGCACCTCAATCTGCATATTAGACTGAAGCTCTTCACGCGATAATAAGGGGTCTTGATCCTCTATTGGCCTATTCACCGATAATTTGGGAAGGACTTTAACATCTTTTGGGATTTTTACTTCAAGAAATGCGGGTTTATTATCTTTAAACAAGTCTTTAAACTTTTTTATTATATCTCTCTCATAAACTAAGCGATTCGATTTTATTCCAAAAGAAGAAACTACTTTTTGAAAATTTGGAGCATTATAGCCAACAACTGTTGACTGAAAACGCGACCGGAAGTATTGTTCTTGAAATTGCCGCACCATTCCATAACATGAATTATTCAACATAATTATTTTAATCGGCAACTGATAATAATAAACCGTCTGCAATTCCTGTAAATTTAATTGAAATCCACCATCTCCGGTCACCACCACTGCCGTTGTTCGGGGCTTGGCAAAACAAGCTCCGATTGCGAACGAAAGCGCGGATCCCATTGCTCCCATTCCTCCCTGGGTCAGGAATCTCTGCTGTTTTTTCAATTGCACAGATTGCGCCGCCCACATTTGATGCTGTCCTACATCCACACATATAACGCTGTCTTTTGACATATACTTTGAAGCGTCTTCCAAAAATAAATTCGGATCTATTGCATTCTTGGAATTATTTTTTTGAGAATATTTCTGCTTGTACTGCTGAATAATTTTACGCCACCGGGATATTCTCTTAGAATCATATTTACTAATTCTTTTATTAATCCCCTTTAGGAATAATTTTATATCCGCACAAATGGCAATGTCTGCCCGGACTTTACTGTTTAGTTCATTAGCGTCTACATCCACATGCACTATCTTTGCCCCACGTGAAAAAGTATCCGGTCTAGTACCGGTTTGTCTTGTATCTAACCTTGCCCCGAGAACAATTATTAAATCGGCATTCGCAACAGCTAAATTAGCATGTCGCAGACCATATGTTCCCATCATTCCGACAAACTGCTTATGATCATTAGCAAAAGCATCTTTGCCGATTAAAGTGCTCACTACAGGCATTTTAGTCTTATTTATAAAAGCATAAAGTTCATCTGAAGACTGCGATAGCCTCAGACCTCCACCGACGATAACCAAAGGCCGGGAAGAATTATGGATTAACTCTACAACCTTTCCCCATACCTTGTTTTTTATCTGTAGAGGAGCTTTATTAATAGCATTTTTTTTGAACGCTTTTAATTTACTTGGGTTGATATCTGCACGCTGAACATTCATGGGGATATCCAGTAAAACCGGGCCTGGCCGGCCTGATTTAGCAATATGGATCAGCCGTTCCAATTCATATCGTATTTTATTGGGGTCTTCGATAAGCACACTGTCTTTAACAATCGGCTTTACCATAGTAACGATATCTGTTTCCTGAAAACCTAGTTGTCTTATTGGTTTTTTAAATTTAAATTCGTAAGTATTTACCTGCCCGGTAATAAACAAACAGGGGATTGAATCAAAAAAACAACTACCAATGCCTGTAATCAAATTAGTTGCCCCAGGACCGCTTGTAGCCATCGCAACACCGATATTCCCATTGATGCGCGCATAACCTTCTGCCGCAAATGCTGCTGTCTGCTCATGATGCATGGGAATCGCTTTAATATCTGTCCTTTTGTAAACAGAATCAAGCAAATGCGTAATCGCTCCGCCACATATTTCAAATATATACTCAACTTTTTGCTGTACTAAAAAATTTATAACATAATCTGATAACTTCATTATTTAATTTTATCCTCAATTACTGCTTTATCATATAAGTGCATATTTGATTTAAGCCAATCAATAGTTTTTTCTATCCCCTGTTCTAAGCTATATTTCGGCTCCCATCCTAAGAGTCTGTGGGCTTTAGAAATATCTGCCTGCCAAACTTCAGGCTCAAACCGGGAATTCGGAGTCTGCCCCCATTGAGCATTAACTCCGCTTTTACTAATAACAATTATCTTGTCAACAACTTCACCAATAGAATGTTCTTTCCCGGAACCCACATTAAATATTTCGCCTTTAATCTTATCCTTGTTTTTTATAGCTTTGACATATGCGCTTATTACATCTTCGATAAATACAAAATCACGGACATATTTAGGCGCAGATACCTTAGGGTCATCTCCCTGCAGGCAGGAAAGAATAACCGAAGGCATTAACCGGGTACTTTCATCATAATACCCAAATGGTGAAAACAATCTAAGTGTTACTATCGGTTTATTTTCACGACGATTAAGCGCTTGAGCATATAAGGTTGCTGCTGACTTGGAAATCGCATAATCCGTCACCGGTTCCAGTAAATCATCCTCTTTCATCGGTAGAGATTTGGTCCCGTACTCTGATGAAGATCCGGTATTGATAAACAATTCATAATCTATCTGACTGCAGGCATCCAACAGATTTACAGTGCCTTGAAAATTGGTCTTCATTATCCGATCCGTATCTTTTTGATATACAAAACCACCGTAAATTGCCGCATGAATAATAATTTGCGGCTTAAACTCAGAAATAACTTTATGTAACTGCTCCTTATCACGTAAATCAGCGGCGAATACCGAAACTTCATCTAGAATATCGTTAATCCTCCAGGTATTGTCCCCTTCCGGATACAACACGCCTACTTCAGATTTATTATCGAAAAAATAACGCGTTATATTCGAACCCACAAAACCCGTAGCCCCGGTAATCAGAATTCTTTTACTTTTCATATTATCATTACCCATAGATATTATCTCTCTAATTCATAGCTTGATACCATTCAATTGCCTGTTCCAGGCCCTCTTCCAATCTATGATTTGCTTTCCAGCCCAGGACTTTTCTTGCTTTACTTGAATCAAGATATTGGTGCTTAATCTCATATTTTGCTTTGCTCAGAATTTTATAATTTGGATTTTTTCCTGCGATCTTATAAATCTTATCTACTAATTTTAAGACCGTAATCGGATTTTCATCACTAAAATTAAATGCCTGACCGTACAATTTTTTCTTTTGCAATTGCTCTGCTAACATAATATATCCATTGGCGATATCATCTACATAGACATAATCCCGGGTAAATTTACCGTCGCTGCGAATAATCAACCGCTTACCTTTAAGCACACAACGGATCGTATCCGGCACTATCCGGGAAAAATTCGCGTCCCCGGGGCCATAGATATTTCCGCAACGGGTTGTTGCTACTGGAACCCCATAAGTATGCGCATATGTACTCCCGATCAAATCCGCGCAACTTTTAGATACATCATAAGGATGCGCTCCTTTTAAAGCCGCTTCTTCTGTATATGGTAAAATCCCATGACTTCCATAAGCCTTATCGCTGGAAGCCATGACAATAGCTTTTATTTGCTTGGTATTCCTGGCAACTTCTAAGATATTCCAGGTACCTTCAATATTGGATTTAAACGTCTGCACCGGATCTTTTTTTGACCTTGAAACTATTGCTTCGGCTGCTAAATGGAAAATTATCTGCGGCTTATATTTCTTAATCACCCGTTGAACAAATTTATAGTTTGCCACATCTCCTTTTACTCCATGAATGCGCTCTCTTAACCCATACCCGTTTAATACGGAAAAAGATCTGTTTTTTACGATATCCAGCCCCGTAATATTTGCACCACAATCAATCAATGTCTTTGTCAGCCAAGCCCCCAAAAACCCTTCATGCCCGGTTATCAATACGCTTTTATTTTTCCAGAATTTTTTATTCATAGCTACTCCCATATTATCCAAGAGGCTTGCCCGCTCTCCAGCATCTTCTCTAACTCTAATTTATCACGCAACGTATCCATACACTTCCAAAAACCATTGTGTTTATGGACAGCCAGTTGACCATCCTCAGCCAATTTAGACAAAGGGTCTCTCTCCCAAATTGTCGCATCACCTTTATTAATATATTTAAATATTTCCGGCTCCAACACAAAAAATCCGGCATTAATGCGATTACCTTCCCCTTTAGGTTTTTCCAGGAACGACTTAACTGAATCTTTTTGAACATCCAAAACCCCAAATCTTCCGGCAGTCAAAACACCGGTTAATGTTGCCAATTTCTTATTCCTCTTATGTGTCCTGATCAATTTATTAATGTCGATATCCGCTACTCCATCTCCATACGTCAACATAAATGGTTCCTTCCCGACATATTTCTGGATTTTCTTAATCCTTCCTCCGGTCATCGTATTAATACCTGTCTCAACCAAGGTAACTTTCCATGGTTCAGAAGCACTGCTATGAATATCCATCTTATTATCTACCATATCAATAGTCACATCACTCATATGCATAAGATAATGTGAGAAATACTCTTTAATCATATATCCGCGATACCCTAAACAAATAACAAATTCATGAAACCCATAATGAGAAAAAATTTTCATAATATGCCATAGTATCGGCTTGCCGCCGATTTCAATCATCGGCTTTGGAATTATACTTGTCGCTTCGCTTAAACGCGTCCCCATCCCTCCACACAGAATTACTACTTTCATAATTATACTCCCAATTTGACTTTAATGTTTTTTAAAAATTTACTATTAACTCTATTCTTAAAATAAACCACTAATTTTTGCAATAATGCACTGGGCACGATAATCACTCCTAAAGAAAAAAACCAGAAACTCAAATTAAAAATATTCTTCCACCGGAGTTTAATTAAATAATATATTTCTCTTAAAGCATATTTCATCCCGCCAAAACTTCTAATTTGGACAAGACCAATATAATTATTTGCTATAAAATTATCAACCAGATATCTTCTTAAAAAAATAAATCCTTGCTCACTAAATGATCTCATTATCAAATCATCCCAAACAAGCATGGGGGACTTAATATAAACAGCCGGATTCATAGATCCGTTTTTATCTATTCTTACAGCAATTGTATTATCTTTTAAGATAACGGCATTGCTCACTTTAATAACCTGTGCGACCATTGATGCCATTTCAATAAATGCTTGATTTGAAAAAGAAAAATTTTCCATAAATTTCTTGCGAAAAGCTATGCCCGAAATTTGATCTGATAAGGCGACAACATCCTTAATCGCTTCAAAGTCATCCTTAATTGATACAGTAATATCAGAACTAAACTGCTTTTTTATCCGCACGGCCTGATCAACTGATTCTGTGAACCAATAATATGTCCTTGTTACAATCCCGACATCATCAGATTTCCGGAACGCTTCATACATTCTCTTAACCGCATTAATATCCGCTATATCATCAGCACAAATAAAATAAACAATATCCCCGACTGCTTTTTCTTTGCAAACATTTAAATTACCGCCACATCCTAAATTTTTTTGATTTCTGATTATTTTTATTCGAGCATCTTTGATTGTTTTTACTTTTTCAATTGTCCCATCAGTAGAACAATTGTCCACAATTAGCAATTCAAAATCAGGGAATGTTTGATTAAGAATGCTGCTTAGTGTTTCTAAAATTGTATCCTCCCCATTATAAACCGGGATACAGACACTAACTTTTTCTCCCGAGAGCATTTCACAATCTTTCATCTCAACCATTCTTCCTCAGCACAATCTCCCAATTATAGTATCCGATAATTGGTATTTTAACATATCTAAGCAATCTTAAAAAATTATTATTATATGCATTACGATTAATACCTATTCGTTTAAAAATAAAATCTGAGACAGGAAACCAATACATGCTTTTTCTATTTACCAGCAATTCAAAATCATATTTTCTAATTTTATCTAAAAGTTGAGTCTCATCTGTATACTCTTTTAGATGGGTAGGGTCTAATGTCCACTTACCGTTACAACGGTAGAAATACCAACCATACCACTTTTTAAAAACAGTCGAGATATATAATATTCCATCTTTAGATAGAGTGCGAAAAGCCTCTTTAATCAGGCTATCTTCCTCCGGCATATGTTCAATAACTTGATTAGATACAGCAAAATCCAAACTTTCATTATCAATCATTGGGATATTGCCGACATCAGCAACAATACAGAAAATTCTATCACTAATATTTTTCACATTATTTATTCTGTCTTCTGATATATCAACAGCAGTAATATTTTCAACATTATCAAGTAATCCCTTTTTAAACAGAGCAAATAAAATCGATCCATCCCCGGAACCTAAATCAGCAAATCTTTTTATCTTGCGCTGCTTAAAAGTATCCTCTATAAGCTCCGGCACCTCATCTGAATAATAATGGATATATTTTTTTGAATATTCTTCTAATTTCATTATTCTAAAATTAACTCACTCTTTTTTTGAAAAGTCAAAAATATGTCCCCATACTTTTTTAAACGCCCGGGAAAAATATTTAATATCATCAAATTCCCGGATACTGAAAATCTTACGCATAATAAACTCCGGAGAAAAACTCACCGAGTACAGGCTCTGCACGAGCTCCATTAGCTTTTCCCGGGAAAATCCGATTTTCATAACCGGTTTTTTCATATCATAATCCGTCCAATCAGTAGTGTAGAGTAAATTTTTTGCCTTACACTCATCATATAAAGGCGTACCCGGATAAGGCACAACTACCGTAGACTGCATGGTATAGGCATAGTCTTTTTTAAGCAATGATTTACCCAGTTCAAGAGTGTTTTGGGCCTCTTCATATGTCTCCCAGGGATATCCGAACATAATTGTAATATGCGGATATAATCCCGCCTTACGCGCATTATGGCATGATTCGGTAATTGTCTCTACTTTAAGATTCTTTTTTATCTTATCTAAAGTCTTCTGATTAGCTGATTCAATACCAAAAAGCAGGAATCTAAAACCGGCTTTTCTCATCAGCTTATATTCATCAAGAGAAAGCGCGCCAAAACGCATATTACAATCAAGCGTTACTTTTTTATTTAATCCCCGGCTGATCATTCCCCGGCAAAACTCATTAAGCCAGTCTCCAATCGGAAATGATCCGGAATCATCCATAATCTCCTTAACTCCATAATGCTTTACCAGTATTTCAATTTCATCCAATACATTGGATACCTTTCTCTGCCGGAACTCAGGATAAAGTGTCGGCCAACTGCAAAAGGTACATTTCCCCCACCAGCAATCCCGGCCGCTCATAATATAGGTTCCCGGAGTACGGCGGTAATTGCCGTTTTTATAGGCGTATAGTTTCCAATTGGTCAGATCTCGATCAATAAAAGGAAGTGAATTTAAATCATGATTCAGTTTAAAAGTTCCGGTGTTTTTTATCTGTTCTCCGTTACGATACCAAATGCCAGGCTCTAAGTTAGCGGATAGCGGATAGCGGATAGCGTTTAGTTTTAATTCTTTTAAAATATTACACAAATTTAACAGGAGAAAGTCGTAATCGCCGCCGGTAAGCACAAAATCAACTTTTGAATTCTGCATAGATTCTTCCGGCATTGCCGTTACATGGTCGCCAAATAGAACAGTTACCAGTTGCCAGTTACCAGTTGCCAGTTCTTTAAGGCTGTTGATGATTTTCCAGTGCTCCTGGATAACAGGAGTTTTTGTCTCCAATGCAATAATATCCGGCTTTTCGTCTTTAATAAATTGGATAAACCGCGGATAAGTCCATTCCTGGGCAATACAATCGTTCCAGATAACATCAAAGCCTTCTCTTTTTAAAAGTGAAGCTGCCTGCGCCGGAACTACCGGATAGATATAAGTAGGGTCCTTAAAATATTGAAACTGTCTGTTTTGCGACAGTAAAGGAATACCCTTTTCTTTATTTAAAGGCGGATAAGAAATAATAATTTTCATAATTAGTTGAAAGTCCTTAATGTTAAACGGTCAATAGTCGATAGTCAATAGTAAAAACTATGAGCCATACCCGTTTGTAAAGTCATTTAATTGCTCTAATGCCTAGACATCCTTCTTTATTCGCTTTGCAAAACGAACAATTTCCTCTGCGAATTTGGCAGTCCGCTCTTCTAAATCATACTTTTTATCTTTATTTTCACTCATTTTAGGTTAATTAGAAATTAGAAATTTATTCCATCTTTCTCTTTTTTTAGGTCAATTAGAAATTAGTAATTAGAAATTTATTCCATCTTTCTTTTCTTCTTTAAGTTGTTTTAAAAAAATACCTTTAATAAAAAATATCCCATAAACAATATGCGTTATCCCGATAAATACAATTGCCGGAGCTATAAGTAAACCTTTCTTAAAAAAAGAAACCTTTTTATCTATAAGCAGTACCCAAACAGCATTAGCTGTGATTATCGCTAAATAAAGGGATATACATCCTAAATAGAATGATTTTAGCACAGGAAAAATGCAAACTACCCCTGCTCCGCTAAGCAGCAATCCGACAAATAAGCTGGGCATAAAATAAACAATTTTCCGTGATGTCTCCGGAAACCTTTTGGAAAAATTACCGCGATGAATTGCATAATTTGCTACCTGCTGAATATGGCCGATCAACAAATCGCGGCGATGATGATAAACAAGAACTTCCGGATCATAAATGATTTTTTTATTTAATTTTTTCGTTATTTCCAGGCAAAGCTTTGTATCTTCTCCAGGATAAAAACTGCTGTCAAAGCCTCCCAGGCTTTCAAAGATTTCCCTGCGCACAAGAAAATTACAAGAAGGATAATCATCTACTTCCATAATTTTATTGCCGGGAACATATCGATACGTATATGGTCCGGAAACTGTAATCGAAGCAAAAGCAGTACCACTTGCCGCACCGGCAAAAGAACTTTCTGGCGGGGTTACTGACGGCCCACCCACAGCAGCTACTTCAGATTTTTTAAAATGTTTTACCGCATTCTTCAGCCAATCCGGTTCCGGATAAGCATCATCATCTAAAAAAGCAAAAATATCTGCTTTGGAATGCGCCAAGGCCATATCCCTTTTTAAAGCCGGCCCCATATTTCCACTGGGAATGATTTTAATTTTTCCTTCAAAAGGAATAAAGCCATCGCTTGTCTCATCAGGAAACACAAGCACTTCAAAGGATGGATAATCAAGGTTAAGACACTCTTGAATTGCTTTTTTAAGCTTAGGATTAAAATATTTGACCGGTATAATTATCGCAACCGAAAAATCGTTCATTTTAAATTTCCTTAGGATTACAACTTTAATGCTTATGCTTTAGAACGGCCAATATCAAAATATTTAAACCCTAATTTTTTCATTTTCTTGGGATCAAAGATATTTCTCGCATCAATCACAATCGGATGTTTTAGCATCTTTTTAATTCTCATAAGACTTAGTTTATTAAACTCAGGCCATTCCGTAATAATAACCAAAGCATCACAATCTCTTACGGCATCGTATGCGTTTTTACAAAAATCAACATTGGGCAATAATTCTTTTGCATGCTCCATTGCTTTTGGATCATAAGCTTTAACCTTCGCACCTTCACCTTGCAACATTTTTATTATATCAATTGCCGGAGCACTTCGAATATCATCGGTATTTGGCTTAAAAGCTATACCAAGAATCCCAATCTTTTTTTCATTTAAGATCCAGAGAGCTTGTTCTATTTTCTTAAAAACTAATTTTCTTTGATTTTTATTAACAGTTTCAACCGCCTTTAAAATATCAAATTTACATCCTAAATTTTGAGCAATCCGGATAAAGGCCTGAACATCTTTAGGAAAACAGCTACCGCCGTATCCGATTCCAGCTTTCAGAAAGCTTCTTCCGATCCTTTTATCTAAGCCCATACCTTCAGCAACTTTTTCAATATCCGCCCCAACCTGTTCGCAAATATTAGCTACGGCATTAATAAATGATATTTTTGTAGCTAGAAACGAGTTTGAAGCATGTTTAATGATTTCTGCACTCTGGATATTGGTAACTACGATTGGAGCTTTTAGCGGCTCATACAGTTTAACCAGAAGTTTTCTCGCTCTTTCACTTTCCACTCCTAATACAATCCTATCTGGATGCATAAAATCTTCTATAGCTGAGCCTTCTTTTAAAAACTCAGGATTAGAAGCTACATCAAAATCTATCTTATTGTTGTTAAGTCGCATTATATACTTAACCCATTTATTTGTTTCAACCGGAACCGTACTTTTTTCCACAACAACCTTATAATTGTTCATATAACGAGCAACATCACGTGAAACTTGTTCGATATATTTTAAATCAGCATCACCATCAAGTTTAGGAGGAGTGCCCACAGCAATAAAAATCACTTTTGATTTTTGCACAGCTTGTTTCATATCAGTAGTAAACATAAGCCGCTTTTTTTTGCGGTTTTTCGCTACTAATTCTTCTAAACCAGGTTCGTATATCGGAATAACGCCCTTATTTAAGTCTTCTATTTTTTTCTCATTGTTATCAACGCAAATAACAGTATTCCCAAGTTCTGCAAAACACGTACCTGAAACCAGTCCAACATATCCTGTCCCGACAATAGCAATATTCATTTTCCATCCTTTTTTTGATTGAAATTATCAAATCATTTGACTTTTAATTGTTTCGCAAAATACTCAGCAGTTTTCTTAATTCCTTGTTCAACTGGTATTAAAGGTTGCCAATTCAATTGCTTTTTTGCTAAAGAAATATCCGGCTTTCTCCGTTTAGGATCATCTTGCGGCAATGGTTCAAACTTAATTTTAGACTTAGACCCTAGAGCTTTAATGACCATTTCCGCCAAATCAATCATTTTATATTCACCAGGATTACCTAAATTCACTGGTTGATTATAATCAACATTCATTAATCTAAGAATTCCTTCAACCAGATCATCAACATAACAAAACGAACGAGTTTGATTTCCATCGCCATAAATAGTTAGGTCTCTATTTTTAAGAGCCTGAACAATAAAATTTGATACTACCCGCCCATCATCTATTTGCATATTAGGCCCATACGTATTAAAAATTCTAATTACTCTAACATCCAAATCATGACTGCGCATATAGGCATACGTCAGAGCCTCTGCCCCTCTTTTACTTTCATCATAACAGCTTCTCGGCCCTATGGAATTAACATTACCCCAGTAATCTTCTTTTTGGGGATGAACCAAAGGGTCTCCGTATATTTCTGATGTAGAAGCAAGAAAAAATTTGGCTTTATGCATTTTGGCAATGCCTAAACAATTATGCGTTCCATTAAGGCCAGACTTTAATGTCTTAATCGGGTATTTTAAGTAAAAAACTGGTGAAGCTATAGAAGCAAAATGAAACACCCAATCTAATTTTTCACCAAAACAAATTGAGTTTGATATATCATGCTCAACAAGACTAAATTTAGGATTTGCTAAAAGTTCCTCAATATTCTCTTTTTTACCAGTAATAAAATTGTCCACACATATCACTGAATGGCCTTCTTCAATAAACCTCTTACATAAATGCGATCCTAAAAAACCTGCCCCGCCAGTCACTAAAATATTCATATTTAATCCCTCTGAAAAATCATTGTAAAGTTTAAAAACCCCTTTTTATTTAACTTATAAGCAAACCGCCTTGATCTATTCCTAAGATAACGCAGATAAATTGCCACAGTATCAACACACATTTTATATACTGCCACCACCCCAATACGGCTATACCCTCTTTGCGAATTAATAAATACAGGGGCCTCGGCAATTTTATACCCCAAACTATGTGCGGTAACTAAAAGCTCAAGATCAAAAGCGAATTCCCTGCTCATAAACTCACGAAAAACTTCCTTAAGTACCTGCTTTTTAAATAATTTCAAACCTGTCTGTGTATCATTTAGAGGCAGACCAAACAATAGTTTAATAATGAAAAAATATACCGCACTCATAATCCTGCGTTCCCATGGATAGAACAGTTTAGAATTAGGATGCCGTTTAGACCCGATCACAATATCACTGTCGGTCAGCTCCATGATGTCAAAAAAAGTATCTATCTGTCCAGGATGCAAGTCCATGTCAGCATCAAGAAATATAATATAATCTCCTGTTGCATAGCGAAATCCTTTATATAATGTTCTTCCCTTACCGTAATTAGCCCGATTACGCCGAACAACTATTTTTCCATTACCAATATCCTGTGAAAATTTCTTGGTTTGTTCATACGTTTGATCGTTTGAGCCGTCATCAACAACTATAATTTCATAATTAGATTTAAAATCATCAAAAGTCTTAATGGTTTCTTTAAGACTATCCACTATTCTAGCTTCTTCATTATAGGCAGGCATTATTATTGATATTTTCTTTCCCTCTATATTTTTCATATTACTAACTTTTTCACTCCCAAAATATTAATTAAAAATAAAGCTATTGAACATACGACCAAAATATAAAGTACCTGCAATAGACTACTATGAAAAAACAAGATCAGAGCTGCCTGCAAACAGGCAAACCCCATACAAATATAAATGAACTTCATATTAAGTATTGAAAGATAATAATACAAGAACACACTTGATAATGCATAAAACCCCATACTTGTGACAAAAGGCAGAACCAACGGTATGCATTGCGGATATACTTTGCCGACAAGCAGGTTAAGTATCAATTCCGGGAAAATAGCACAAACAAGTCCTGAAAAAAAGCAAATTGCCCCAACAATTAATAGACACTTTTTTAAGATAGAACTCGTATCTCTCCCCAAAGTATAATACTCTGAAACTTTGGGAAACATTACTATTGTTACAGCTCCAGGTAAATATAAGATGATTTTACCCAGCATTCTGGCTAAGGCAAAATACCCTGCATCCTCTTTGGAAAAAAAAGGACTGATCAACTGCAAATCCATATTAGTAAGAAGCGCAAAGCTAAACATCGCGATAAAAGCCGGCAAACAGTATTTATAGATTTCTTTAAGATCCAGATTATAATCATTACTTTTTGAATCACGGCCTTCTTTAAACAAGAAATACTTTCTCAAAGGGATAAAAGCCACCAGAAAAGCAGTAATTGATGCAATAATAAGCGCCATAAGAGCTCCGGCCACTTTGAACCCTATTTTCACAAAAACCACTCCCAGTATCAATCGCAGAAAACTACTTAATATTGATGCAGTCCCTAAACTCTTGAATTTCTGCAGTCCCTGCAATGCTCCCAGATTCAAGGGCAGAACTGTAGAAATTATCAATAACAGCCCGACCATTACTATCAAAAAGGTATTTTCTGTTTTATAATAAGCAGCTATATTGTTACGAAAAACAACAAAAGTAATGAGAGTTATTATCCCTAAAATCCCTAATTTTTTTAAAAACAACCAAAGAAAAGCATATATTTTCCCAAAGTTGTTTTCAGCCTTAAAACTGGATATGAATTTAGTCACAACGGCCTGAAATGACCCCATCGGCATGGATGTAAGAAGAGTCAGCCCTAATAATTTATCTAAAAGTCCAAAATCAGAAGGAACTAAGGCTCTAATCATAAACAACTGATACAGCAAAGTAAAAACATTTGCTATTGCCGTAGCAAAAAACATTATCCCAGCATTTTTAAGTAAACTATTTATTCTCATAAACACTCTCTTATTAAAATAAAAATCACGCTATATTTTCCGGAGTTTTTCTAAAAAAAATCAACCCGGAAACTATCCCAAAAATAAACCAAAATACCGCCGCATCCTGCACTCCCACAGTTACATTAGAATCAGACATAGCCAAAATTAAAGTAGCAATGATACAGCCGGTTAACCCTAAAAATACAATGCTTTCGTTATCTTTAAGTAATTTTCCCCGGGAATAAGCATTTTTTAAAAAAGTAACAAAAATATATAAAAAAGACAAAATCCCGACTATTCCGGTTTCCGCGGCAATTTCTAGATAATTATTGTGCGAATGCCAATATTTAAATGTGGGAAAATAAATTGACTGCTTCCAATATGTGCTAAAAAGCTTTTCTTGCATTCCTAATCCCACTCCAAAAATCGGGTAATCATTAAACATTCTTATCGCTATATTCCATAAAGGAACTCTTTCTCCCCACGTCAGAGGATCAGCCGTCGTAATTGCCCGATATTTTAACTGCGCAGGTAAAAATAGACCTCCTATAATAATACAAATTAACAAGCCACAAGCAAATTTTCTATTTTTAAAGAAAGAAATAATTATTAACGAAACTACTATCGCAACCCAAGCCGCGCGTGTGGCATTGAGTATAAGACAGAAAAAAAGCAATATAATACCAATAAAAGCACCTGATTTTAAAAGTTTATTTTTAGAATAAAATAAAACAATAAAACACAAAGGAATCTGCAGTATTAGAAAACTTGCGTAGCTAATCATTCGCCCAAAAGACGTATGCAATCTGACAAGATTTAAACAAAAATAGTCCCAGATACCGCCAACTCCCATAAGAATACCTGCTAGTATAATTGCCCCAATCAAAACACTTAAATTTTTCTTAGATCTTATGAAATAATTGCCAACCAAGAAAAATAGAATATACACTAAGTACCGTTCAAACAAAACAGCATGGCTATAATACGGGTCTAAGCTAAAAATAGTCGAAAGTACAAGTGCGACGCAAAAAAACACCAGAGGCTTAGCAATTGATATTTCTTTGATAAGATGCTTGTGAAAATTACTTCCAAACTCCACTATGGTTATAACTATACATAAGACAAGAGAAATAAGTATACTAATTTTAACAGCTTTTTTGGAAAAAGGGGCAAGGATTATAAAAAACACTATGTTGGTCAAGAGCAAATTTTTAAATAAATTTATTATTTTTTCCTTCATGATCAACCATTCTAAAACCACCCCTAAATTACCGTCCGAAACAGAAGCGCTGTGATTTTTCCACGCTCATACAGCGACACAAAGTTGTGGCCTCATTTTTCCGCCGCATTAGGATTATGGAAGGGGACCATGCTTTTTATTTTTTCAACAATGCCCGGAACATCCATCATACTAGCCATTTTTTCCAGCACCTTTATATCCCGACGCATCTTCCTGGAATTAAAATTATTAGGTTGAGCGATGAAAACTTTATTGTATTTTGTTGCCTTGTCATGCTCAATATCCAGCAATGTCTCTTCCTCCATCTTCTCTCCCGGCCGTAATCCTATATATTTAAGTTCAATATCCTCGTCAACTTCCAGCCCGGATAATGTTATGAGGTTTTTGGCTAAATCAGAAATTTTAATCTGCTCCCCCATATCCAAAATAAAGATCTCACCACCCTTACCGATAGCCCCAGCCTGAATCACCAGTTGGGCTGCTTCGCTGGCCAACATAAAAAATCTTTTTACCTCCGGATGAGTAACGGTTATCGGTCCTCCCCTTTCAATCTGTTTTTTGAAAATTGGGACAACGCTTCCACTGGAACCGATAACATTACCGAACCGGACCGCCATAAATTTTGTTTTGGCACTCTGGGCCTTTGCCTGAATCATCGTTTCCGCAATTCGCTTAGAAGCACCCATAATACTAGTTGGATTTACTGCTTTATCCGTGGATATCATCACAAAGCTTTTAACTTTGTAATGCTCAGAAGCATACATAAAATTGCGCGTTCCAATAATATTATTTTTAACAGCCGCTACCGGGTTTTCCTCCATAAGCGGCACATGTTTGTGCGCTGCGGAATGGAATACAATATCGGGTTTATATTTGGAAAATGTATGCTTGAGCAACCCCACATCTTTAATATCCCCGATTATTGTTTTAAAATTCAAATATCCGTATTTTTCTTTCAAATCCAGTTCCAAAAAATAAGTATCATTTTCATTATAATCAAAAAGAATTAAAAGTTTCGGTTCAAATCTTACTATTTGCCGACATAATTCCGATCCAATACTTCCACCGGCACCGGTAACAAGAACAACACGGTTTTTAAGAAACATCTGCACCTCATCTGCGTCTATTTCCACCATCTGCCGGCCCAAAAGATCTTCCGGCTGAACGTCGGTAATTTGCTTTATCGATACTTCTCCGGTCATGATTTTATGCAATCCGGGAATAATTTTAATTTTTACGCCCAAATTTTCACATTTAGAAACAATATTTCTTATGGTTCGGCCGTTTGCCGAGGGGATCGCGATAACAATTTCCTCAATTTCATATTCAGTAACCAGCTTATTTATGTCATCAGTCACTCCCAATATTTTTATGCCGTGTATTCGTGAATGAAGCTTCAAACGATCATCGTCAACAAATCCAATCGGGCGATATAACCCATTTTGGACATTAAGCAACTCACGAACCACCATTTCGCCCGCTGTTCCCGCACCAACTATAAGCACTCGTTTGAGATTTCTCAGACGCGTGGTTCGAAATTTCAATAAAAACCTAGGCAAAAACCGTGAAACGCTGATCAGAAAAAAACAAATTAGCTGATCAATCAACAGTACCGTACGCCCCATGCCCAGCATTCCCTCATGGCGGATAAAAAATGCCGCGGTAACAAGCAATAGACTCCCCACAGTAACCGCCTTGAAAATATTTAAAACTTCGCTCAGGCTGGCATGACGAAAAGACCATTGATAAGCGCCGAAAACAAAAAACATAATTATCCTGATCAAACTTGCCAAAACCATTAAATAAACGCAGGTCTCCCTCAGCAAAGGAGGCAGCCGCCAGTCATAACGAACCATAAACGCAAAAAATATGGATAAGTTAACTAAACATAAATCAATAGCAACCATTATAAATATTCTATATCTAGATTTCATAGCAACATCCCTTTTAAGGCCTATCTTTTCCCATAACCTGACCACATATAACTCCCCCCACCGTAGATAATGCACTAGTAACTTCAATATATGTATAGGGTTAAATTATATATTAATTAGAATATTTTTTCAACATTTAATTAGTACTATCAACTTGAATACTCTTGACTTATAAAATTTTCATTAGTTTAACAAATAGGCTTAAGACGGGAGGGAATAGTTATCTAACTTATTCAGGGGTAATGGGTTCTATCCTCTAATGTTTAACACCCTCTCTTTTTAGAACCTTTATTACAGTTAGGAAAATAATCTTGAAATCGAAGAAAAAAGAACGGTTTCTGAGGTAATATTCGTCAAAAGATACTTTTACGGGAATTTCTATATCATCTCTTCCATTCACCTGCGCCCAGCCGGTAACTCCGGGAACTAGCTTATGAATATTCTTCTTAGTGCGCAATTCCACAAGATCATGCTGATTAAACAATGCCGGGCGAGGCCCGACAAAACTCATGTTTCCCTTTAAAATATTCAATAATTGCGGCAATTCATCAAGACTACTCATACGCAGAAATTCTCCACCCGGGATTAGGTACTTTTCAGGGTTTTTCATTAAATGAGTAGCTAACTGAGGCGTGTTTAATTTCATTGTCCTGAATTTAGCCATCTTAAAAATGACATTATTTACCCCCACACGATCTGTCCAGAATAAAGCCGGCCCCTTGGACATTAGCTTAATATAAACCGCAACAACTAACATCGGGACACTAAATAAAAATATCAAAATTAAGGACAAAACTAAATCAAAAATTCGTTTCATAATTATTTATATAGTTTTATAGTTTCCCTCAGCCCCTCTTCAAGAGTAAAAGGTAACTTCCAGGAAAGCAGATTCCTGATTTTACGATTATCCACAAAAAGCGATCCGGCTAATTTATCCCACGCTTGCGCTTTTCCCATAATCGTAAAAAGTGTTTTCAAAATAACCGGAGGGAAAAAAAATAATCTCACCTTTTTATCCATTGCGCAAGCTATTATCCTTATTAAATCTGAGGTAGACACATCCTGCCCATCGCTTAATAAAAAAATTTCATTCATCGCCTTCGGATGATAAACACAGATACTAATAGCATCTACCAAATTACCCACATAGAGTAAACTACGCCGGTTATTAATACCTTTAAACGGTAATGGTATACCAGAACCAGCAATTTTAATTAAACTTTTAAAATTAGCCTTTACCCCAGGTCCATAAACCATTGGAATCCGTAAAATCACAATCTGCAGATCAGTTTCATTCGCTATTTTTTTTAATATGTTTTCCGCTTCCAACTTGCTAATACCATAAGCATCTTGTGGATCCGCAATATCATCTTCACAATAAGGGGCTGATTTCCTTTCTCCGTTTACTTTTACCGAACTAATAAAAATAAATCTCTTAACCCCTGCATTTGCAGACAGCAACGCCAGCCTCTCTGTTCCAAGCACATTAACTTTACGAAATTCTTCAAGTGAACCATCATCTGGATTATCCATAACATGAACATGTGCTGCTAAATGAATAACCGTATCCACTCCAGACAAAGCCTGTTTCCAATCAGTTGAATCATTTATATCTCCTATTTGAACATACTCCTCAACCCCAAATACATCATTTACATTACTACGCACAGCCGCCCTAACACTATAGTCTTTTTCCTTTAGAAAAGCACATAGATTACGGCCAATAAACCCGTTTGCGCCAGTTATCAAAATATTTTTTTTTGTGATTTTATTCATTATCGTTTAGGATTTAGAAAAGGATTTTTATTTAAACCACACTGTACGATTTATATAATCTGTGTAGCTCATGATAATTCTTACAACTTTTTTAGAAACATTATCCACATCATAATCCGGGATGATTTTAAATTGGCGATTTATCTTTGAATGCTGTGCGGATACTGTTTTAATTGCATTAATAATATCACTAGCTTTGAGTCCGCACATGATCAAAGCCCCCTCATCCATTCCTTCAGGGCGCTCATGCGCCTGACGAATAGTTACCGCCGGGAAATTAAGCATGGATGACTCCTCGGTAATCGTACCGCTATCTGAGATTACACATGCGGCATTCATTTGCAGTTTTATATAATCAAAAAAACCAAGGGGTTTAAGAAAAGATATCCGGGCATCAAAATTTTTCCGGTTTAAGCCGGCCAGCTTCTTTCTGGTCCTCGGATGAGTGGAAACAATTATTTTCTTCTTAAAAGTTCTGGCTACCTTATTCAAAGCATCCAGCAAATCATTGAAATTTGACTTACTGTCTATATTCTCCTCTCGATGCGCACTTAATAAAAAATAATCCCCGGGTTTTAATTTTAGCCTTTCGAGAACCGCTGATTTTACAATAGAAGGCATATAAAAATTCAGGATCTCCTTGATCGGTGAGCCGGTTTTTATTATTGTTTCCGGTTTTATGCCCTCAGCAATTAAATATCTGCGAGCATGCTCAGTAAGAGTCATATTAATATCGCTTAAATGGTCGACAATCTTTCTGTTTATTTCCTCCGGAACCCGTTGGTCAAAACATCGATTCCCGGCTTCCATATGGAAAATAGGGATTTTACGCCTTTTGGCAGCAATTACCGACAAGCAGCTATTTGTATCTCCGTAAAGAAGCACTGCATCCGGATGCTCCTTTTCCATTATCTTGTCAGATTTTGCAATAACATTCCCAATAGTTTCTGCCAGTGTCTTACCTACGGCATTTAGAAAATATTTGGGCTTTTTGACGTTCATATCCTTAAAGAAAATTTCATTGAGCTCATAATCGTAATTCTGTCCTGTATGCACAAGAATATTTTCATGGAATTTTTCCAGTTCATTAATCACTCGGCTCAGTTTGATGATTTCCGGACGCGTCCCCACAATCGTCATGATTTTCATAGTTTTGTCCTTTCTCGTATAATAGACTACCTTAGCAATTCCTCACTGGAAGAAAGATCAACATCCTCGACCAGTATTTTATGTTTTTTTAATAAAGCTAGGGTTCCGTTAAAATCAAGTGCCGTATCCTCAGAGCTAAATTCCTTCTTTAAAGGGGAAGCTTCATGTTTACCTGGTTTTCTCAATTCAGGCAGCATCGGTAGAATAGCATAATAATTTCCGCGCTTGACACAATGTGTTGCCTCTTCTTCAGAAACCATTATTTCGTGCATTTTTTCCGCAGGCCGGATACCGGTGATCTTGACATCAATCTTTCTTTTCCCAATCAATGCCTTGGCGATATTAATAACAGTAGCCGCCGGAACTTTTGGAACATAAGTTTCTCCCCGCTTCGCAGAACGTAAAGCCGTAAACAAAGTTTCTACAGCCTGATTAAGACTTAATAAAAATCTGGTCATTTCCGGAACCGTTACCGTTACCGGTCCGCCATTCTTAATTTGTTCATGAAAAAGAGGGATAACCGAGCCGCGAGAAGCTAAAACATTACCATAACGCACACAAATAAAACGAGTTTTCTGGTTTAGAATATTCGCGGCAATAATGATCCTTTCCTGAACAGCCTTGGTCATTCCCATTACATTTACCGGCTTACAAGCTTTATCTGTACTAACCCCAATAACCGTATCCACCGGATAACTATTTTCTTCAATCGAGCGTACAATATTAGAAGCCCCTATACAATTTGTTAAAACCGCCTGTGTGGGGAAATACTCACATACCGGAACCTGTTTTAACGCCGCCGCATTAACCACTATATCCGCGTCTTTTACCGCGGAACAAACATCGGCATAATCACGAACATCACCGATACGAAATTCCAAAGCATTTTTAAAATTATTATAAATAACCTCATCGGTCGCTACTAATTTATGTAAATAGGACATCCGCATCTGATGCTGCTTTGCTTCATCCCGAGACATTACGATAATCTTTTTAGGTGTACCCAATTCCCCACTTAACACTCTCCTAACAAATACTTTACCTAAAGACCCTGTTCCACCTATAACCAAAATTTTTTTACTGTTAAAAATCATCTTGCCTCCTTTTTAATCGCTTCTGACATTTCCTTAATCATATCTTCCCAGGAAGGTATTGTATAAGCTGTTTCACTACAAAATTTTAAAGAATCCAAACTTCGATCACATTTTAATTCATCATCCGGAATTATTTCAATGTTTATATCCATTTCCTCTTTTATCAACGACAACAAATCATATTTACTAATCGGCTCACTGGAAACATGATAGAGACCCTTTAAGTTTTTATGATTAATTATAATGTCTTTTAGTATTGCACATAAAGCTGTAGTTGTAAAACCAGAGAATATGACCTTGGTATATCCTTTTACGCTTTTATCCTGTTGGCTCAAGAACCATTCCAATAATCCATGCTTCGTCCCAAGTTCCCTTCCAATTATAGATGTTCTAATTGTAAGTGCAGTCCCCGCAATTACCTCACCCAACAATTTAGACCTTCCATATAAATCAACCGAATCAGGAATATCGTTTTCCATATATCGACCTTTATCCCCGGAAAAAACACAATCTGTACTTATGTGAATCAACCGGCAATTAACACTACTACACAAAGCAGCAAGCTTATGCGGGAAAAGTGAATTTATTTCTATACTTTTTATCGGATTATTAGCCGCACTTACCTGCTTAACAATCCCGATACAGTTAAGAATCACCTCCGGCTTAACTGAGCTCACAATTTTTTCAATATTTGAAAAATCTTCTGCGTTAACACCACAAATAGTTTTTATCTTATCAAAAATTGCAAATTTTCCTACATCAGAAAAGTCGCCGCGAACAGTTACACATACATCAAAATTATTCTTAAATGACTGCCAAGCAGCATGGCCAAGCATTCCATTTCCACCCAAAATTAAAATACGCATAAAAACTTTACCCCTTTATTCTTCTGATTAACTCATCTAATTGGTCAACAAGCTTATTTCGGCAAAAGTTGTTCTCGAAGTACTTCCGGCCGTTTCTTCCCATAACTTGACGCTCACATTCATCCATATGATACACCTTTAAAACCAACTCTGCAAGCGCATCTGGATTTTCCGGAGTACAGGAAAATCCAGCCTTAGCTTCTTCTATAATCCTTGCACCTTCTCCTGCCAATGAAGCAATTATCAGTTTAGCCGATGCTAAATACGGCTGCACCTTTGATGGTATTGTATGCTTAAAAATTTCCTCATTTCTAAGGGTAACAAGCAAAACATTTGTTAAAGCAAAATAACGCGGCATTTGTTCCGGAGAATGCCTTCCTAAAAATTTAAATTTATGACCTAAATTACGCGCGGCTATCTCATCTTCAGCCCATTGCCGCATTCTTCCGTCCCCGATAATCACCCAATGAATATCCGAAAAATTCTTTAGTTTCTCCGCGGCAGCGATAATCGTAGGAAAATCCTGTGCTGCTCCGATATTACCCGCAAACATAATAACAAAACCTTGAGGTATTTTATTGCGTTCAGGAGCATCTTTTTCCACCTCAACCGGCTGGTAAAAATCCTCTGCACTGTTTGGAAAATACGAAATCCGGCTGATTTCTACCCCAAAATTTTTAATAGACGGAATAAATGCCTTTGACTGTACTAGTATTAAGTTGCAATTATGATATATAAAATGTACCAGTTTTTCTACTAACTTTAATAATGCCGGAGATTTTACCGCTCCCGTCGCAGACAAACTTTCCGGCCAAAGGTCCTGAACCCACAAGAAAACCGGTGCAGATTTGATTTTCTTAAGCACTATTGCAGGCAACCCCACAGTAATCGGAGATGGCTCATAAACAAAAATTAAGTCAGATTTGCCCTTGGCAACAAACGGACCCAAAATGCTGGCAAAAAAAGCGAATGAAAAATAATTAAGCAACAATCTAATTTTTTTCCCTTTGCCTCTTGATACTAACGGCAGACGCACAACTTTTACCCCAAGATAATCCTGCCGCAAATTTCTGAATATCCCGTATCCAGGGAAAAAACTGCCGCCGGGGTAATTAGGAATGCCCGTTAAAACCGTAACCGCGTGCCCTTTGCTAACCAAACCGACAACCAAATTATTAATCTGAAAATTCTCCGGCCAAAAATATTGAGTTATCACTAAAATTTTCATCTTATTTCCCGAGTTTGAATATCAAACTATAATCCTCCACAAAATAACAACCTAACCTCTTTTTAAAAGAAACTCGCTAAAGTGAAAACAATTCAAAGAAAACACTATGTCTCGTAAAAAAGCCTTAAGTTTTGAAACGGATGCCAACTGATCCGAAAAATGCTTCATGTTTTCTGGTGCATCATCAATTAAATCAACAATTTTAAATTTAGATTTTACTATATGACTCCTTATTGATTTAGGAGTAAAAGTGTATGGGTGTTCCGGATCTTTAACAATTAATTTATAGACATAGTACGGCCCGGAAAAAGTATTCATCCCCAGATATAAGACCCCGCTATCCTTCAAAACACGATTTATTTCCTTCAAAGCCTTACTTGCCGAATCAACATGGTCAAGAACATTCCTGATTATGATAACATCGAAAAAGCTGTCTTCAAAAGGCATCTCCTCTACTTTCGCCTTATGCCATTTAGTTTTTGGATCAAGCACCTGAGAAAATTCGCGTTGATACATATCAGCTAAAGGGTCAACCGCATATTTATTACCTTTATCAAAAAAATCAATCAATTGAGTAGCCCCTCCACCTATTTCTAAAATATTAGATTTTTCAGTAATAGAGACCTTCTTATCTATCCATTTCTCTATACGGACAGATCTTTCTTTTATCTGATTGCGGTATGATTGAGAAATTATTTCTTCCTTTTTGAGTTTCCACCACTCTGATTCTAGTTCCTGCGCTTTATTCCAGACTTTAGACATTTTTTTCACTCCTTCCAGCACTCTTTGCGTTTTTTTTACAGACTTTTTCCAGGAAAAAAACTCCGCACGTTTCAGGGCTTTTTCTCTAAGCATGATGATGAGTTCCTGGTTATCAACTAGAGTTTTAATAGCCCCCGTCATATTATCAACATTATTAGGATCAAAATAAACAGCTGCGTCTTTACATATTTCCGGCATAGGTTCAATATTTGACGTTATAATACCAGCCCCGGCAGTCAAAGCTTCAATTAGAGTTATCGGACAAGCCTCAACTGTTGAAGGGAAAGCAAATATTTTAGCCCCCCAAAACAAAGCCGGCATTTCGCTATGTCCGACATATTCCAGAAATTTCACTTTCTCACTTATTTTTTTTTCTTTTACAAAATCACGCAATAATTTCGCGTACTTATTGTCCCAAAGACCACCGGCAATAACAAGCATTATATCAGATTTACTCGTCTTAGAATACCTCTCAAAAGCCTTAAGCAGATTATACATATTTGAATATGCAACCATCTTTGAAGCTGTAAAAATATATTCTTTATTAATTTCAAATTTATCAAGAACATCTTTGCAACATTCTGTTTCCTTCTTTTTAGCAAAATCAGTATCCCGGCCATGATATATACAGCTTATTTTTTCATCCGGCACATCAAACTGAATCTCGAGAAACTTTTTAACGCGATTAGAAACAGCTATTATGTGGTCAGCTGTTCTAAGAGATATACGAGTTATAATATTCAGAATAAACGAACGCATATTTAATGTAAAAGCATTCGGATAGTTATGATAGGTAAAGACTTCCATATTCTGCACACAAACAACCGTTCTGGTAGGCGAAAAAAATATATCCATTCCGTTAGGGATATATATTGTATCTATTCTTAATTTTTTGAGCACAAAAGGTAAAACAAACTGTTCCCAGATAACCCGGCAAATTATATTGTATCCGGCAAAGTTTGACACAATTATCTTCAAATTCTGATGAGTATAATCAAACTCATGCTTATTTTTTTTAGTTACAAAAACGAAATAGATGTTTTTGCTTTTTTTTTCAAGCAACCCGGAAAGAAGGTTTTTTAAATACTGCAGGCCTCCATAAGAATACGCAGAAAAAGCATTGATTGCTATATTCATATCTGTTTCACCAAAGAAGTTATATCATCAATAATTTTTTTCGGTCTTTTTAAGTACATTGAAAATCTCGCTTTCCAAAACTCCGCACTCTTAAACCTCATCTGGGTAGTATAATTCATAACTCTTTTTTCCAAGACCTCCACCAGATCATGAAATTCCTTCTTATCCATATCCGGAAGAACCACTTTATTACTTTGATGAAAAAACTCTTCCCATTTGCAATTCTCGTCAAGTTGCATATTGTATTGCGCATTACAAATATCAAACAGTTCAATACCCGGATACGGAGTTACCACACTTAAAACCAATCTCTGAGGAGAGAGACTCTGCGCAAAATCTACCGTTCGGATCATATCTTCCTTTTTCTCCCATGGGAAACCAATCATAATAAAAGCACTTACCGGAATTTTAGCTCTGCGGATCAGTTTAAAAGCTTTCTCTATCTGATTAACCGTTATACCCTTTTTTATTTTCTTAAGCGTTTCATCACTTCCTGATTCAACCCCGACATTGAGCAATACGCATCCAGCATCTTTTATCTTTTTTAAAGCCTCTTCGGTAACCAGATTAACTCTAGTTTCACAATCCCACTTAATGGGTAATTTCTTTTTAATAAGCAAATCGCAAAACTCATTCATCTTTTTCTTATCCATCATAAAAGTATCATCTTCTATGCAAAAATATCCCGTACCGTATTTTCTATGTACCAATTCAATCTCTTCCACCACTTTTTCAGATGTCCGATGCCTTGTTTTTTGACCCCAGATACTTTTTGAAGCACAAAAAATACAACTATAAGGACAGCCCCTTCCGGTAAATATTTCTCCATAACTATCCTTAGGGTACTCATTTTTATCCAATAAGTTATCCCTATCGGGAACAGGTAATTCATCCAGGTTTGCAATAAGTTTACGGGGTGAATTAATAACCACTTCTCCATTTTTGTTCTTATAAGCAATCCCAGGGCAATCATTAATATCAGCTCCGGAATTTAATCGTTTTATTAGATCAACAAGTGTATACTCTCCTTCGCCGATAACAACAAAATCAACTTCAGAAAAAGAAACTGTTTGTTTAGGAAGACAACTCGCATGGACTCCCCCCATAATCACACTCATCTGGGGGTTGATTTTCTTACATATTTTGGCAATATTTAGACCTGAGCGTAAAGTAGGAGTCTTTACACTAATCCCTACTGCATCAGGATTATACTCTCTGATTTTTTTCTCAACATTCTTCCACACCGGCATATTTAGATCTTTGTTTTTATCAAGATAGCTGTCTATATTCTTAGTCATGCCGAAAATAGAAAGATTCGTACTCTCCCCGGAGGCGAATTCAGCATCATAAACACTGGCATCCAATCCGTTTTTATTAAGCACAGCAGACATATAACATAATCCTAAAGGAATCTTAACCGTTACTCCACTGCCAAACAATCTATACCATGGAGGCTGTATCAAAAGAATCCTTTGAATTTTTCTCTTAGCATCTGCTTGCATAAAACTTCCTTTTTCGACAAAATTTAACTATTTAATCAAAGCACATGAAACTTTGCCCCTGAATAAAATATCACAAGTTTCAAAAATTTAAGATGTATCGCACAATTATCTTTTAATTCACTTAAGGTAAGCTTCCTGCACAAAATTAAATATATCCAGTAAACTGGTTTCAACAATGCTCCATAAAGCATAAGAATTTGCAGAATAAATGTCTGAAGCTTGCCGTAATGTTTAAGATAAAAATATAAAATTCCTTTCACTTCTTCTAGGAGAAACTCAGAATTAGTTTTCCTTGTTTGTTTATCAAGATGTATCACTTTGGCTGTGGGCAGATAGTATATCTTCCATCCTTTTTTTCTCATTCTCAAACTGTAATCATAATCATCCGGGCCAAAGCTTATGTTTTCATCAAGAAGCCCCGTATCATCAATTACTTTTTTTCTAAACATCACACATGCTCCGGAATAGACATCTATCTGCTGTACCGCTTCCCGGTCGGCATATCCCATGAACGGACGCCCCCATATCCTGTTTTTGGGAAATAACTTAACCAGCCCAGTTTTGATAGAAAAATTAGTTAGTAAATCATAATCACATCTTAGCGTGGTTTTTTGAAAACTATGATCAGGGTTTAGGATTTTACAGGCGACCGCTCCGGCATCTTCGTGAGTTTCGAGAAAATCAACCATTAATTTAATCGAATCATCTAAAAATAAAGTATCATTATTAAGCAATAAAACATACTCAGTTTGTACTCGCTTTAATACTATATTCTGGTTAGAAGTAAACCAGCGGTTAACATTACTTTCAATCAGTTCAACCTGAGGAAACTCCTCTTTGATCATATTTACAGTACCATCTTTTGAATTATTGTCTAAAACAAATACTTTAAACGAAAATCCTTGGCTATACTCAAAAATCGACCGGAGACAATTCCGGTTCATCTCCATATTATTCATTGTTATGATTGAGATTGACAATTTTTCACTCATATTATTTTAACTATTTTTCTTTTTTTAAGCTGATCCATAAATATTTACATTGTCTCTCGGACACATCTCCTCAAAAAAAATTCTATATATCTTATAGAATTTTGAGGATTAAATTTCCTTTTTAATTTAGCCCCTTAGCCCCTATTAATTGCAAATTATCAGCTCTAATATTTCTATAAACAGCATAAAGCACCCCTAAGACAATCCAGAAACTCTCTGAGATTCTGCCGGCATAAAAATACAATCCCGTAACATTAAGCCATTCCATATTTATAATAAGAATTAACGCCATTACTCCGATCATTTCATCAAACCAATGTTTAGAATGTTTAATCACAAAAAATGCTATTTTAAGCATTACAAATACCAAAACAAAATGTGCAATAAGACCTAGCAATCCGTTTCGAATAAGTAATTTAAGATGAAAACTATCCGCCCCGAACTCATGCATCGTCCCCCGACCGATGAGAGATTCCGCAATTCCAAACTCACTAAATTGACTGAATAACCTTAAAATATTATTTATTTTATAATCCCAATGAAAAAAAAACCTCTCCAGATAGTAGCCCGGAGCCAGTTTTAAAATTATTAAAACACCTATAATCACCAGCGGTACAGCTTTTAGTAGTTTTCTTATTTTAAATAAAAGAAAGAGCAATATCCCAAACACAACACAAATCAAACTTTTTCTTGACCCTGAAACAATCACCCCGTAAAAATTTAAAAGAGCTATCAGAGAAAATAAAATCTTACTCTTTATTTTAGGCACATACATAAAAAATATAAACGCCATTATAAAAAATATTGCTGAATACCCGCCAAAAGCATTCACATCTCCCACAAAAATCGAAGACGTTCGGAACTTATGCAAAAATCCCGCTCCATACACATCAAAACCGCCTGCGATTATTGAAGAATATTCATATCCGGTATATGTTGTAGCTATAAATCTTCTTATCCCTAAAAGGTTAAAGTGCTCCCCAATGCCCAGTAATTGGGGAAAAATACTAAATACTACCAAAAAACTTAAGAGCTTTTTGGCATATTCTTTTTCTTTAACAAGAAAAATTACTATTTGCAATATGAGAAATAACCGGATCGGCTTCAAAAATTCAAAAAAATCACGCAAATAAAAATCCTGCTGTAAATAAATGCCGTTAAACACCGAAAGCATCCATATGCCCAGCATGCATAAAATCGGCACATCAAATAAAGTCTTATGAAAAAATCTCTTTTCTGATTTTAATGTTTGTAATAGTACAAAAATCAGGATAATACATAGCAAAACCTCATACAATCTTATTGAACGAAAAATAAAATGCACCGGAGCTATGAGATACAATGGCGGAGCAAAAGCTAAAGAAGCAGCAAAGAATAGAATCCCTTTTTTCGAATCATCAAAAATTACTAATAAAAACACTAAGATCAAAAGCAAAAAAAAGAAAATTTTCACCCAGAAAGAACAAAAAAAACCAGCTAATAGCACCATTATTAATGCCATCAGCATCAAAGCTGTTAAATTATTGTTTTTTGAAGTTAAACAAGGCAATTTATTATTAGCTACTTCCATTTATAATTATTCCAACATTCGCATATATACCATAGTTATAATTACTTAATTTTTCTCAACGGAACAACAATCAGATTTCTAAACCATTTATTTTTATACAGCTTTTTATAAAAATCTGATATTAGAAATCCCGCAAGAGGCTTTTTAAATATACCAGATTTTTTTAAGCTTTTCATCTTTGTAGTCATCTTGAATTTTTGTGTTAATTGCCAGCCTTGTTTAAAAGCTTTTCTTCTTTGTTTTTCAGACATTTCCGGAGTAGCAAAACAAGGAGCATTAATAAAATGATCCGCAGTATTCAGGTATTCTTCTGGTTGGCGAATAAAATAATTATTTTTCTTTACCCATTCATACAGTTCAGTATTCGGAAACGGAATAAGAGTATAAAATCTAGCTTCCGCCGCCGGATGCCTTTTTGCGAAATTAAGTGAGTCCTGAAAATCTTTCCATGTTTCCCCCGGAGAACCAATTATAAAATAAAGATAAACTTCATATCCCAGACTGCAGGCATCTTTAACCGCCCGCTCCATACTTTCTATATTAGTTCCCTTTTTCAAATTCTTTAATATACGGTTATTCCCAGCCTCAACTCCAAAAGAAAGCATGCTGAAACCAACTTCATGCATCCGCTTAAGAAGTTCATATGAAGCCTTGTCTGATCTTATCCCATTAGGGATGCTTATCCACAAATCCTTAAATTTGTTTTTTTCTATTAAATCACAAATTTTAAATACCCTGTCTTGAATAAGAGTAAAATTATCATCCCAGATAGCAAAGTTTCTCTTGCCTTGTCCATACCAAAATATCATCTCCTCGATAATACTTTCCGGGCTTCGCGCCCTAAACTGCTTTCCTATCGCCAATTGAACGGGGCAATAAATACAATCGTATGGGCATCCTCTTGTCGTTTGCATTCCAATAGAATTAGCAAGATATTTAGAAACCTCAAAATTGCGATATCGAGGAAAAGCAACATTATCCAGGTCACGACGTAAAGGCCTATCCCCAGAATAAACAACTCCCCCTCTTTCCCTATATATAATTCCTTTAATTTGAGAATGCTCGTCACCGCGGCATAATTCAATAATCGTCTCTTCTCCTTCTAAAACAACACCAAAATCAATACTTTTACATTCTTCTAATACTTTGTTTCTAAATGTTGATAAATGAGGCCCTCCCACAACTATTTTCACATCAGCAAATCTTTTTTTTATCTCGTTGATTGCCTCATAATGAAACTTATAATGCATGGTCATCATAGTAATACCAATAAGGTCCGGACGATATTGCTCTATTTTATCAAACAGATCTTTTTGTTTATGTTCCGACAACCCCAAATCAAGCACATTATACTCAATACCGTGATTGTAAAGAGACTCCGCCACATATCCAAGCCCCACAGGAAGAGACGAAGCATCTCCCAGAAAAGTTCCATAATAGGGCAATCTAACTAATAAAACTTTTTTAAATTTCATATTGAATTTTTCCTCTTTTTTAAAGAAACCCACAGTTGTATTATAATAAAGTAATTTCCGGCAAATTTCAATTAATTATTGATAAAAACCCTTATGTTTTAGTCCAAACAATGCCCATTGATCATCTTCATATAAAACTATAAAAAACTCATTATGCAAAAAATCAGTATAATATTTCTCCTTCTTTCCGATAAGCACATTTGCCGGAGATAGATTCCTCACCATCTGCGCTATCTCCTGGGGAGAACCATCATGCTGCCATATTCTCTCATTAGCCTCTACCCGCGCTCCCGCTCCATCATAATAGGTCCGAAGTCTGCCCACCATATACGCATAAACATATCCCGGCAATTGTGCTCCCATCCAATATGCCCGCGAAGTCTCGGTAATTAGTAAATCATTAGTATAGTATTGCTTTAAATGTCTTAAAAGTGGCAAGCTCTTAACCCTAAATACGTGCACATAATCATATCTATTCGGAGGCAGAAACAATTTTGAACAGCTTACAACTCCCATAACGAAAACCACTAAAATGACAAGAAAAAGCTCCCGATGTCTCAATACTAAATATTTCATTAAAAGCTTATCAACATAAAAAGCAAACACAATTAGGCCTAAAATAATAAAAAAATCACTCCAGCCATCCATAAGACGCATAAATCCTATTTCAGATATCCTAGATACCAATAAGCCGGGAATCCCTGGAATAAAGTAAAAAATCGGCAGCATAATTGCCGCAACGGACAAAATTCTAGTAAAACGCCGCTCTCTTTGAGATTTTATCGCTAAAAAAATAAAAGCAATAATATAACCAATGTTTCTCACCCAATATACTCCATCATTCGTAAAAACAATTTTAGGATCCACTATTTTTTGGCCAAACCATTCTATATAATTTGACGGGTAAAATGTTCCCATTTGAAAAGCATTATCATTCATAATGCCTCTGGGCATCAGTAAATAAGCCGTCGTAATCAAAAGAGCACTAGCGATTAAAAAAACCGGTTCTTCAAAAGACCACTTCTTCTTATATAAACATCTAATAATCCAATCACCTGCCGTAATCAAACAATAGAACAAAGTGAAAATCACAAACTCAACATGACAAAGTAAAGCAGCAGTTAAAGCTGTTACAGCAATACCAAGCATCCATCGATTATTAGTACTATTAAACATATTATGGAACAAGACCATTGATAAAAGCACAACATGCCCCGTAGCCCCGGGATTAGCATTGTGGACAAAAAGAGGAACACTAAAAAGCCGATTTGAAATTTGCAAAACAACTGCAAAAAAGAATGTCAACCCAATAATCCGTTTATTCCCCGGATAAAAATACCAAGCAAAACCCCCGGCAATAAAACACCAAAATACAGTAACAATCAATGCACCGACCGCAAATACAATATTTACATCTTGATTGCTTACCACAGATAAAAAAGCATGATAAAGAACTTCTGGATTTTGAATATAAGGAGCCATGAATCTAATCGGCGGGCCAAGAAACGGATCATAATTCCCCGCAGCTAATGCACCTGAAGCTAGAAGCTTATTTACAATTGCCACATAGCAAAATACATCAAAGTCAGTTCTTTGCCAAAGCCCCTGCTGTGCCCAGACAAGGAAAAGAATTCCTCCTCCTGTTGTCAGCAAAAATTTAAACAAAAAAGAGGCACTTTCAAAGTGCAATATAATAGACTTAAAAGCATCGTGTACTTTTTCCTTTTTGGCAAGATAAACAAAAAAATTAAAAATTAACAATCCGGATATTAATATATTTAAGTTTAGATTAAATCGACACAACAGTTTCCCGACAAAAAGGAAGGTGGCAAACCAGATAATATGGCTGGCAAGAAAGTTAAATAGATTTGGTAACCCAGATAACTTTTTGCTTAACCACTCCCAGACAACCAGTACGGGTATTATCCAGAAAAGAATATAAGCAATAAAGTAGCTAAAAATCGGACCCGCATCATTAAATAATAATAATTTTATTCCAAATAAAATATTTAAAAACCCTATAAAATTAAACACTCGCCCTTTTAAGGACACAAGTAACGCCGTCAGCAAAACCAACAATGAACCGATAAAATAAAATCTTCTAGGATAATTTTCAAGACTCGCCACATTTTTCAAGCAATACGGTTTATTATTTGCATTATTAAGGATCTGTAAGTTGCCTTCTGAAGCTGATAACCTTATCCTGTAGTAATTGCTTTTTATTGAATTCGGCAGCTCAACTTCCACTATTTGCTCCGCCCCTTCAACTATATTAAAATTTTTATTAATAAAAGAAGTATATGAAAACGGCATAAAAGCATAGGCACCAACAGTATCTTTAACATCAATATTCGTGTTAATGCTTTCGGCCTTTCCTCCTTTGTAATATTTATATGCCTTTAGGGAGTTTTCATCCTTCATTGCCGTGGGAATATCTTTGTATACAAACAATCCCAGAACATCTCCAGCCAAAAGTTGCACATGATTATCAAGATAAAATATGTTTTCCCCTTTCTTCAGAGTTTCCAAAGGAGATTGCCAGCAAGCATCATAAATACCCCCTACAGAAGACTGTATTTCTTTTTTTCGAGGACGCCAAACAATCATAGCCGCCTTATTCTCTTTGGAGACAGAAACGATACTCCATCCCTCTAACATCTGATCCTCCTTGATCAAAGCATCTGTATCAAGAAACGATATTCCTTCAGAAGGAGCATCCCATTTTTCATTAGATATTAAAGGTACCTCCCCCGCTGTCTTAGCTCTTTTTATTTGAATATTTAAAATAACTGGTTCATCCTTAGTCTTTACAGGTCCTACAGTTATAAAAACTCCCGATCTTGCATTAAAATCTTCTTCAAAAGCATTTCCGGAGTTAAGCTCCAATAATGTTTTTTTCCCTTCCTGGGAACACCCTCCAGAAAATAAACAAAACAAAATTATAAATAATAAATATTTTTTAAACATAAAGCCTTTTATTTTTTTAAAATCATATCATATTTCTAAGTACAAGTTTAATGGCACAAGTACCTAGTGCAGATTTTACTCCCGGATGAACAAGTGCATTAAATTCTTTTTCAAAATGATTTACACCCTGCGGATAATACTTTAAATTTTCACTGGAATTGAATCCGGGATGAACCATTATTTCTGAATTTTCAGTACTAATACTTCTCAATATGGACAATAAAACATCATGATTTATGCGACCGGCTAAAGTCAAGCCGTAAAAGGGCAAAGAGTGTGCATTAACAGTAGCAATGTTTTGCACCGCAAAAAATGATACACAACCATGAAATGGATTAAACACTCTTTTTATTAATTCAGGCTCCGCAGGTTTTCTAACATATGGAATTTTGAACTCATCAACTAATTCTCTAACAATTTTCACCATTGCCGGAAAAACATGAATATGATAATGTGAATCTAAATGAGTAATATTTATTCCTGCATCCGACAGCATTTCTATCTGCCGGCGAAATTCGTTCTTAACCCATTTTTCTTCTTCAGAACTTAAATAAAAATAAGAAAAAGGAGCTCTTAATGGAGTTGTCCAAAATGTGCCGTCTTTTTTAAGAATAGGTATCCTAATCGCAGTAGATAACGGCCTGCCGGAATTCAAAGTCAGGTGAATACCCGTATCGACCTCGACATCCTTTATCTTGGAAACAGCCTGTTCAAAAGATTCAGTATTGCTAACTATCGATACTGAATTAACTATTCCATCAATATGCGCCTGCAATATTCCTGCGCTGATTGACTCAGTCATTCCATAATCATCAGCATTTATCACTAGTTTTTTTTTAACTAAATTCATTTATTCTTTTCTAATAAATAGGGCCCGATAGCAAGCGCATCAAGTCCGTTACTATAAAAACAGCGCACTGCTTCTAAAGGCGTACACACCATCGGCTCACCTTTAACGTTCATAGAAGTATTCAGCAATATTCCATGGCCTGTAAGTTTTTTAAATTCACTAAGTAGTTCATAATATAAAGTATTTTGATCTTTGGTAACAGTTTGTGGGCGAATACTTCCATCAGCATGGCATATAGAAGAAAGTTTTTCTCTATACTTTTCTTTAAGCAGATGAGCAACAATCATAAATGGTGCTGATTTATCCTTTTGCAAATACTCTGCTCGCTGCTCATCAAGCATAGACGGACAGAAAGGACGCCAATTTTCTCTGAATTTAACATTTTTATTTACCTGATCCCTCATATTCGCGATTAAGGGATTTGCAAGTATTGACCTATTGCCCAATGCTCTTGCACCAAACTCCATAGCTCCCTGAAACCATCCAACCAACATTCCCTTTGCAAGTAATCGCGCTGTTTCCTTGGCAATTGACGCAGGTTTAGCATATGAAACTTTTGCGTTTTTCAACCATTCAAGTATTTGCTCATTTGTGTACTCAGGACCATAATAAGCGTGTTTTAAAATTTCTCTATTTTCTATTGCCTTACCCCCTGAAGCATAGAATGCCGCACCTACTGAAGAACCGGCATCACCAGCAGCCGGAAAAACAAATACATCTTCAGCTAAAGTTTCATATAAAATCATACCGTTCATTTTGCAATTCATTGCTACTCCACCGGCCAAACAAACTTTCTTTTTCCCGTATTTTTTTACAGCGTCATTAACAATTTTTTTTATACCTTTTTCAAGAACATACTGTGCCGCCCAGGCAATATTCTTATGCCTTTGGGTAAGCTCCTCATCCGGCTGCCGGGGACTACCCAGCAAATCAACCAGCAAGTCAGAAAAATGCATACCAAATGAATGTTGACCGGCAAGTAAATATTCAGGGTTAATCTTGTATCTATCTCTATTGTATTTTACTATTTTCTCCAGTTTTTCTAAGATAGCGTCATCTTTTATACCATAAGGCGCCAGCCCCATAGTCTTTCCCTCATGCCGATACGGAATAAATCCAAGAAATTCTGTAATCCCAGCATAAAACCATCCCAATGAGTCGGGGATCTCATATTTATCAAGTAATTTTAAACTGCCATTTTCAAAATCATATAATGTCGTGCAATTACTCTCACCGCTACCATCAACAATCAACACAAGAGCTGAATCAAATCCGCTATAGTAACTGGCCGTTATCGCATGACAAAAATGATGATCAACAAATTCCACCTTAGGAACCCTTCCTTTTATCTTATGCTCAATTAAACCATCCCGGACAGCCTTCTCCATAGCTGCAGGAGTATGTGTAAGAGTTATGTTTAAAATACTGGCAACACTCTTTTTAAAATCATTCTTTCCGCTTATACTTCTTCCTTTTAACCCCAGATATTCTTTTACCATTTTCCTTAAGAATTCAAATGGATAGTAATGCGCATCATAAGGAATAGCAATCCTATCTACCTCATCAATACTAATCCCCGCTTTCTTAAGACAAAAATCAACACTATGCCCGGGGAATATATTGTGGCTGTTTTTTAAACGCGTAAATCTCTCCTCTTCAACGCAAGCCACCAGCTTCCCGCCCACCAAAAGACATGCCGCCGGATCCGTGTAATGATTAATTCCTAATACATTCATTTTTTAAACCCCATTTACTTTTAAATTAAAACTAAGTTCAATTTATCTGCCAAATACGGCAATCGCAGCCTTAAAATATTCTTTAAGATCAGAAAAACTTTGAATAGTTTTTATAATCCGCCATAACTGACCTGGACGCAGATAGAATCTCCGATTGCCTTTTTGAGCTAACTTATATATATCCCGGGGAGTTAATCCATCAACAAAGGAATACGGGGGAACATTGACTGTAATATAACTTTTCCAGTCTTCTATATGTTTGGGCAAATGTTTAGCGTCATTAAATATTTCAGAACCGGGAAACGGCACCAGAGGATTAAACGCAACAAGAGTAGAGTTCAATTCCAATGCGAAATCTATTGTTTTTTTAATAGTTTCTTTAGTATCAAAAGGAAAACCTATAACAAAAGAAGCAAATGTCTTTATCCCTATTTTCTCACATACCTGAATTGCTTCTTTAGCCTGGACTAAAGATATATGCTTCTTCATCTTCTTCAAAACTTCTTCATCCCCCGATTCAATACCAAAAATCACATTTATACACCCGGCTTTTTTTAATAGTCTTGCCATGGATAAATCCATAATATCCACTCGGGAAAAACAACCAAATTTCAGATTAAGTTTTTTATCGGACAATCGTTTACATATTCTTTCCACACGTTTTTTATTCACTGTAAAAGTATCATCTTCAATGAATACATAAGTAACATTATATTTATTGACCAATTCCTCGATTTCTGAAATAACATAATCAACACTATGCTCTCTGTACTTATGCCCATGCACATTATGGGCAGAACAAAAAACACACTGATAAGGACATCCTCTGCTGGTCATTATCGTGGCACTGCGTCCTCCGGCAATATGGCTGTGCGTGGAAAACTTATCTAAATCCACTAATTCTCTGGCCGGAAAAGGAATTTTGTCCAGGTCATTTTCCAGTCTTCTTGGAGGATTTACTACTATTTGTCCGGAAGAAGACTTCCAGATCAGCCCATTAATTTCTCCAAAATTCGCCATCGGGTCATTAAGATTGCAGGCAAGCTCTACTATAGTATCTTCACCTTCTCCATAAACCACATAATCAAAAACATCAGTTTGTTTTAATATTTCTTCACGAAAAGCACTAACATGGATCCCCCCGATAACTATCGGCAAAGAAAAAACTTTTTTTATTTCTTTGGCCAGTTCCACAGCATTAGGATAATTAGTTGTCATCGAGGTAAACCCGATAAATAACGGATCAAATTCTCTAACTGATACCATAACTTTATTCAGAAAATCGTCACCATCTGAACTTATTAAGATACGGCAATCATAGTTATTTTTTTTCAAAGCCGCGGCAATATATCCAAGACCTAAAGGAAAATACGGTTTTGTCGCAATTTTACTTTTACCATATAAATCAAGATATGTAGGTTCTACTAGCAAAACTTTCTTATTCATAATTGTTACTTAATCAAAACTAGTTTAGGTTTTCAGCCTTTCCATATTCATGAATTAAAGAACTAATTTTCTTCTTACCAGCGTTCAAATTAACAATTTCAGCTTTATTAATAAACATGTCCTGCCAAAGCATAAAACAAACAAGACCATAAATTCTGTATCCGTTATCCGCTTTACCCTGTTCATGGTCAAGCATTAGTTTTTCAACAGCTTTATAAGAAAATATGCCTGTTTTTTTAATATTGTTTTGGTTTAGCACTTCATGCATGAATCCATTCCACCGGTCTTTAAACCAGATGTTTATCGGCACATTAAAGCCTTTTTTTGTCTGATTAATTACCCTCTTCGGCAAACCACCCTTCATAGCCCGGCGTAAAGGAAATTTTCCTTTCATTAACCAATTAAACTTTAGTCTGGCAGGTACTCGGGCAAGGAACTCAACTAGGTGATGGTCAAGAAAAGGAATTCTTACCTCCAGCCCATGCGCCATACTTGCTCTGTCAACTTTTACAAGCATATCATTAGGCAAGTAAAACCGAGTATCCACCTCCATTAGTTTTTCTAAAAAATCTCCTTTACTTTTTTTAAAATATGGTTCAACCACATCAAAAGCACGAAAATTTCCAAGATTTTTTTTCACATTTTCCCGATAAAGCTCGTTTTTAAAATCCTGATTAAAAATCATTCTCCAGTAATAATGTCTTTCCTGCTCAGCAAGTTCAGCACCGCGCACAAAAGTTTTTAGTTTATAGTCCATACTTGTTTTCGCAAATGAAATCGGGATACTATTTATAATGGGTCTAATAATTTTTTTCCTCAAAAAACCCGGCAGTTTCTGATATCTTCCTGCTAGTATTGTAGCTAAATATGTTTCATATCCGCCCATAAGCTCATCCGCTCCGTCTCCCGAGAGCGCCATAGTCACATGTTCCCGGGTAAGCTCAGATAAAAAAAACATCGGGATAAAAGAAGCATCGGCAGTTGGTTCTTCCGAATACCAAACAAAATTCTTAAAGAAATCAGGGGCTGGGCATTCAACTTTACGCATATGGTGTTCAACATTTAAGTGTTTGGTCACCTGCTGGGAAAAGAAGCTCTCACTGTATGACTTCTGCGCAAAATCCATAGAGAAAGTCTTTACTTTAGCATTCTGGCTTTTATTCATTTCACAAACAATACTGCTTGAATCTATACCTCCGCTCAGGAAAGCCCCATAGGGGACATCACAAGACATCCTATCTTTTACTGCTTTGGTAAAAAGATTGCTAAATCCATCGTCACATTCCTTTTCTGTCATACATTCATCGGCAACAAAAGAAACATCCCAGTACAATTCTTTCTTTAAGGTGCCCTCCTGCAAAATCATGTATTCACCAGGCAATAACTGAGTTATGTTTTTAAACATAGTTTGAGGAGCAGCAACATAATTAAATGCCAGAAATGTATCCAGAGTTTGAATATTAATTTCGCGTTTAAGGGTTGGGTTCAAAAGTAAGGCTTTTATTTCTGAAGCAAAAATTAATTGGTCTTTATCTAAAAAGTAAAATAACGGTTTAATTCCCAAGCGATCTCTAGCCATAAAAATCCGTTCATTACGCTTATCAATTATAGCAAACGCAAACATTCCATTAAATTTCTCAAGACACTCAACCCCCCATTCTTCATACGCATGGATAATAACTTCACTATCTGTATGGGAGCAAAACCTGTGCCCCCGAACTATGAGTGAGTTCTTTAGTTCCTTATAATTATAGATTTCCCCATTAAACACAAGCCAAACATTTGCATCCTCATTGGACATAGGCTGATTACCCTCATCCGACAAATCAATAACCTTAAGACGCCTGTGTCCCAGTCCATAATTGGAGTCAATCCAAATTCCTCCACAGTCAGGACCACGATGACTTAGAATCGAGGTCATATCAACAAGCATATCCTTTAACACTGGGGATTTATTTAAATTGCAAATTCCCGCAATACCGCACATAAAACAACCTTTTCCACTAGTTAATTATTAAGTTATAAAACAACTTCGTCCTGAGAAATATTTAAGTGTTTCAGGTAATCTATTTTTTCAAAGCGTTCAAGACGTAAAGCAGAAATCTGATCTGCCAGCAATCCAAATATGAAGCTTAGCATTCCAGTCAAAACAATCAATAATGCTCCTACCGGAAATCCCATCTGGTTATTTGTAAAAACCTTGTAAGTACCATATATCATTCCTATACCAATAGAAATAAATCCAAATGAAACAAAGAATCTCAGCGGGTTAAAAAGCATAATAAGCCTTAAAATTAATTTTATTGTATTAACCCCGTCCCGCAATTGCCTTACCTGGCTTGTCCCGATACGTTTTTTCACCGTAATCGGAATAAATTTGACATCATAACCACGCGACAAAAAAACCATTGTCATCGTAGTTGAAGCGGAAAAGCCATCAGGCAGTAAATGTATGTATTTTAAAAGGATATCCCGTTTAACAATACGAAACCCGGAATTTAAATCCGGTATTTTCTGATTCACTAAAAAGTTTGCGATAAAATGCAATACCAATTTACCGGGAGCTCGAAGCCAATTTTTAAAAGCACTTATACCTCGAGAACCGATTACCATATCGGCATTATCAATTTCTTTAATTAATCTTTCTATATCCTTATTATGATGCTGGTCATCAGCATCATAAAAACAAACAGCATCAGTTGAAGCATAATGAATACCGCTTTTAAGAGAAGCCCCATAGCCATGATTATGTTTGTGGTTTATTAATTTCACCTCTTTAAATTGCCGGATAATTTCAGGAGTTTTATCGTTAGACCCATCATTAATTATGATAATCTCAGCCATATCCGAATATTCTTTTACCAGCCCTTCCAGCGTTTTACCAATTGAATTTTGCTCATTATAAGCAGGAATTATTATCGAAATTTTTTTCTTTTTCATGTTTTCCCTTTTTCCTATTCAGTGATTCAAACAAGGTTCTGAAAAAATTTATTCCGCTTTCAAAAAAAGTCTTAAGCCCCATGATCTTTATACAGTTTAAGACCACTCCCGGCCGTGAATAAAACATTAAAAATCCCCATTTCTGCAAAAATATAAGCTTTTTCGGGTCAAGATCATTAACTTTTATTGAGGCACTGCCAAAACGCTGTAGATTTTCATATTTGTCTGTTTCATTGCAAAAGCTTGCGCCGCCAACCCCCTCTAATACCATTTGACGGACTTTTGTACCGGGATACGGCTGTAGTATATTAATCACAACCTCATCAAGCCCTTTTAGTTTTCTAATAAAACAAAAGGTATCTTTCACAGTTTTTCTTGTCTCAAACGGGCTTCCGATAAGAACTGATCCCCTCGCGACAATTCCCACTTCCCGGCTTATTTTAAATGCTTCTTTTATCTGCTCCAAGGTCTCATTCTTCTGCAAAACTTTAAGTATTTCAGGGTTTCCACTTTCAATCCCGAAAGATATCCTGTTAAAACCGCGTTTCTTCATCTCGGTTAAGAGTTTTTTATCAACTAGATCAGCCCTGCTTAACCCCTCCCAGGTAAATTTTAAATCTTTCTTTTGGATAAGGTCACAAATTTCAAAAATTCTATTTTTGTTTATAGTAAGACAATCATCGTTAAAAGCAATGTGCCTGATATTCATCTTATTAACAATATATTCCAGTTCTTCAACCACATTGACAGCTGAACGGACTCTCACATTTTCTCCGCCATAAATATTCTTTACAGCACAGTAAACACAGGAATACGGACATCCCCGCGTGGACATAAAAGAAGCCGTTACCTGATATCCTTCATACGGGATTGTTCTTGCATAAAGTTCATTTTTCAGCAAATGTCTTGCCGGAAAAGTATAGCAATCCAGATTTTTCTCCAAAACACGAAGCTTATTTTGGATAACTAAATTGTTTTTTCTGAAAATAAGTCCCGCTATTCCTTCCAGTAATTCTGATTTTCCCGCGGAAAGCGCATTCGCAAGTTCTACAATCAGGTCTTCTCCGTCACCGATACAACCGAAATCAGCCTCTGGCATATCCTCTAGAACTTGCTTGCCAAATATATTTATATGTGTTCCCCCTATTATGATTGGTGTTTGAGAAAACTCTTTCTTTAGCTCTTCTCCTAGAAGTTTTGCCTTATCAAAGTCTATCGAAGTTGCTGTTAAACAAAACAATCCGGCTTCATATGTTTTGGCAATATCTATAATTTGTCTGATTGAAAGTTTTTCCGCTTCACCATCAACAATTTTAACTGCATATCCGGCTTCCTCCAATGCCGCGGCAATATAACAAAGACTCATCGGAGGATTTAAAAATCCCTTTTTGTAAATATGCCGAAATGAACCATAGACATCTTCAAAAGCTGGAACGATTAGAAGTATTCGCATCTAAACCAAATCCCTTATGCATCCCTATTCTCGAATATTATTATTTCATTGTCGTCCATCACGTCGATTAACTATATTTCGCTTAAAATTTTCATTGTTTTGCAAGCAGTTTCCTGCCAAGAAAATTTTTTAGCCTGACGCAACCCATTCTCTATCATCGTAGCCCTTAATATTTTATCATTTAAAACATTCTTCATAGCCTCCGCCATTTCATCGACATTACCTGGATCTTTAAGAAGGTACGCAGCATCTCCCACGACTTCCGGCAACGATGAAAGTCCAGCTGTAATAACAGGAACTCCGGAGGACATAGCCTCCAAAGGCGGAATCCCAAAACCCTCATAAGACGACGGATAAATAAATGCTTTCGCCCCGTTGTATATAGCCGGAAGATCAGCATCTTCTATATAGGAATGCCAGAAAACATCCTTTTCCAATCCCAGGGTCTTTATCGCTTTATTAATATCTATATACGGATACGTACGATTAGCCCCTGCCAAAAGCAAAGCGCAACGCAAAGGATCCTCCGCGAGATTTTTTTTAAAGGCCTTTAATAAGGGGGTTATATTTCTGCGCTGAATCAGCAATCCCAGAAAAAATAAATAGTTCCTTCCTTTAGTAAATTTTTTCTTAATTTTTGCTGCCAGCTCCGGATCACTTGCCAACCTAAACTCTTTATCCGCAGCCAGATAGACAACCTGAACTTTTTTCTCATCCACCTTTAAATAAGAAACTATTTCCTGTTTAGAAAAGTTAGAGCTGGTCACAATCATATCCGCATTCCTTGCCGTAAAAAATGTCGGGATATTGTAATGCCATCGAATATTGCGCGGATACCATTCCGGATGGGAAATATAACTAATATCGAATATGGTCACTACCTTCTTTTTGCATCTTAAAAACATCGGCAAAGTGTATGAAGGTGAAAAAAATACATCTATGGATTTCTCGCGCGCCACAGTTTGGGGCAGGTAAAAATTCTCCCAAACACTCGCCTTGTTAAGTAACGATGGACACGCCACTAATTTTTTAACAAAATTTTTGTTATTTAAAAAATCATCGTTAGGGATAGACTTTCTAAAGTATAAATGAAACCGATGGTTAGGATATATAGCCGGCCACGTTTTGAGCAGATTTACTATAAATCGCGCTACTCCTGCTCGCGTTAACTCCAGATAACTCGCATTAATTCCGATATCCATGCTATTGCCTTTTTGTAAAAACAGTTATTCTACGCACAAAACTCTAAAAATCTATAAAAACTCAGCCTTGATTTCCGCCACTTTTAAACCGAAAAAGCTGCTTGTTTCATACTCTCCATATCCTCTTTGACCATAATATCGACCAATTCTTTAAACTTTATTTTGGGGGTCCAGCCTAATTTTTTTCTCGCTTTTTCATAAGAACCAACTAACAGATTCACCTCTGCCGGTCTAAAAAATTGTTCGTCTTCAACTACATATTTTTTCCAATCTAACTTCAAACAACTAAACGCAGCTTCAACAAATTCCTTGACGGAGTGAGTTTCTCCAGTTGAAATAACATAATCATCCGGTTTTTCCTGCTGAAGCATCATCCACATTGCTTCCACATAATCACCGGCAAATCCCCAATCTCTTTTCGCATCGAGGTTTCCCAGACGTAACTCCTTACTTAACCCTAACTTAATCCGCACTACTCCCCGGGAAATTTTTCTCGTAACAAACTCAAATCCTCTTCGAGGCGATTCATGATTAAAAAGAATTCCGCTACAGCCAAACAATCCGTATGATTCGCGATAATTCCTGGTTAAATCAAAACCAGCTACTTTGGAAATCCCATAAGGTGAACGGGGATGAAACGGAGTATTTTCATCTTGCGGTGTTTCCCGGACTAATCCAAACATCTCGCTGGATGCAGCAAAGTAAAATTTACACTGCGGCATTCTCTGTTTCACAGCAGACAAAATATGCAAAGTTCCATTTATATTTGTATTAATCGTAGAAAATTCATCTTCAAAGGAATAACTTACAAAACTTTGCGCGGCTAAATGATAACACTCGTCCGGCTTTACTTTTTCTATAATATTAAATACGCTCGCATAGCTCTCCAAAGAACCCGAATGCATATGGATTTTATTTAAAATATGCTTCAACCGCCAAAGTCGATGTTCCGGATCCTCCAAGGCAACTCGTCTGACTAATCCATGAACCTCATATCCCTTTTTTAACAAAAACTCCGCTAAATAAGACCCATCCTGCCCCGTGATCCCCGTAATAAACGCTCTCTTAGCCATAAGATATTTCTCCTTTATTTCTTTAACTTAACAATTACTATCCACATTATAAGCACCTAATGCTTCTGCTGTCCTTTTCACTTGACATGTTTTCTCGTTCTCTACTTTTCCCTAACTACATACCCAAACTTTAAACGCAGTATAGCCCACAATTCTTTAACAACCAAAAACTTTTTATTGAGAAGCCAAATAAACGGCGTTGAGCCCATGGCTATTATTAAAATACATAGAAATGTTTTTAAAGCCGTATTATTAATAAATGGAAATAAACTTTTTTCCTGAGTAAGCATTATAAAGCACATCATCGATAAAACTAAAAACGGCATTAAAAATTTTACAAATAAATACAATCCCGAATTAAAACGTATCGACTGAGCCCGCAAAAAAGAAAAGTATGAAAGCACTCCATAAAACATAATATAAATAAAATAAAAAGCCGCAATCCAGGGAATCTCAAGTGACCTACTATAACACCATATAAAAAAAATGGATGCCAAGAAAATCGTCAGCAGTTGATTCCTTACAATAACATTCTGCTTATTGACGACCAAAAGAAACGTATCATTGAGTTGCGCAAAAATAACCCAAAAAGTACCTAAAAAAAGAAAATGCATAAACGTTACTGCAGACGCATAAGCAGGCAGGTACCAGGGGATAAAACTATGAAAAAACACAAACAACCCGGATAAAAATACCGGGGCGAGCCAAAAAACAAAAAGCGCATATTTTTCATATAGACTAAGCAGTTTATCCGAATCACGATTTTTCGCGTACTCCGATAACACGAATGGATAAAAAACATAAATTGCAGACCCAAACAAAAGCATAATTATCCGAGAAATTGAATGTGTCAAGTTGTAAACACCAGCCGGCTCAAGGCCATAAGTCTTAATCACCATAATCTTATCCAAAGTATCGATAGTCATTGACAAGAAAAGCACAGCAAATAAACTTGCGCCTAAGCGGTATATCGGCTTTGCCAAGGCCATATTCATGGTCAAACTTGGTTTATCCTCAGCCTTAAGATAAAAATAAAGCATGGAAATATTTGCAAAAAAAACTGATATTATAGCTCCCCGAATGCCGAAAAAATACGTGATAATTATGAGCAAAGAAGCACTTATCAGGTTTCCCAGAAGCCTATTCGCACTAACCAAGGAAAAATTTCGATGAGCTCTATTTACCACAACTATAAATTCATTTATATTGTCAAGAAACATGCCAATTCCTACAAGAATTAACCCGGTTGCTATCATGGGCTGGTGATGGTAATTTATTAAAAAAAAGATGATTGCACCCACACTAAATAATGCACTATTAAATAAAAAAAATGTAAAACATGAATTCCGGTAATGGGCGACATCTTCTCCTATATTTGGATTTGAAATCATTTTCGGATATTCTCGGTCAAAAGCGTTGAGAATTCCAAAATTAGCAATCTTTGAATACCCAATCACTAAAAATATCACTACCATTAATCCATATTCTTCTGGCAGCAGCAATTTGGGAATAATCAAACCCTTGGCCAGAGAAATCATAAAACCTAATATTTGCGCAGGCACATACAGCATGTTTGCTTTTAATATTTTTCCTTTTAGCATATTTTCCTCTGATCCTTACGGCAAATAATTAGAAATGTAGGGGAAAAAAAATGCATGATTTTTGATTCACTACGGTCAATTTTTCTAATTAATTCAGATAATACCTTTTGAAATTTCGTAACAACAAAGTTACCAATGCCGAAAGGAAGGAAAGCAATAAACGGATACAACACTCCCCCTGCTTCACATTTCAGAACAGAGTTACCTTCTTCCTGAAAAATTCGACAGTATTCACGGTAAGAAAAAGCATTCTCATAGTGAGGAAAATCCCTGTAGCTTTTTTTAAAAATATTCTTATGTCTTTTCGAATTCAATAAATTTTTAATAAGATTAACAGGATAAAATAAAATCTGCATCACTGTCTGGGTAGAAAATTTTCTAGTAATTACACAATGAATCTGAATCCCTCCAGGTTTCAGAAGCTGCGTTGAAGCCTTAACTACCTGATTTAATTTTTCGAAATGTTCCAAAAGACCGAAGCTCATAACACAATCAAACGATTCCTCTGGTAGTTTTGAATTTAACAAATCATCCTGCACAAAATTACCCTCAGCCCCAAATGAAGCAAAATTTTCTTTTGCCAACCTTATAGCCTCTGGAGAAAAATCAGCACAGGTAACATCATAACCGCGAGAAGCTAGAAATAAAGATGTACGGGCACCACCACACCCCACTTCCAGAATTCTCAATTTGTCCTTAGAAGATAAATACCGGTCAATATCCTCCTGCACAAACTGAAACTGCAAATAATTTACCAGCCCTGCCGGCGTTGTTGGACACTCAGTATAAGTTGTCTTAAAATCTTTATAGGAATAGTCCCAATTTTTAATTTCATTCCCTTTTTTTTCCATATATCCTCCTCTTGATACAAACTCTTTCCAGCACCACACTGTTTTATAAATACACCCTCATTAAACAGTTTTCTACTTGGGCTCACAGCATAGTACAAAGTTCCCTTATTTCATGTCTACTTTTTTTTTAATAACTTCCAGTAATCTTTGTGACACCCCCCCATCAATATGGGTAAATTCGGACTCAAAAAAACTGAAATTGTTTATTTCTTTTGAATGGTCACGTTTTTTAATAAACTCAATATATGTTTTCCAGTCATTACAAGGCCCCACCTCAGTTGCTATGCCGCAATCACACGCCTTTTTCAATGTTGGCATATTTTTTACAGAGACCAAAAAACAAACCGGAACGCCAATAATCATAAACTCCAATGCCAGCATAGAGATAAAAGTAACAAATAAATCCACCTCTTTATTTATTTTTTTAAAATCGATATGCCTGACAGTTTCAAAAACAACACCAAATTTACGGGCCATATCTTCTATTTCCTTAACCTCTCTTAAAGTTTCATCCGGATGAGGTTTTATAATTATTCTGATTGTTTCTCTTTGCGCAGCCGCAAAAGAAAAAAGATTTTTTATCCGATCAATTTTTATTTCCCGAGATAACGGAGAATACCCATTAGTGCTACTTGGCTGCGACCCCAATAAAATCGTCAGCCTTTCTGTTCTATTCGAACCGAGTTGTTTTGTGCTTCTTATTTTAAATAGCCCATCAAAACGAGGGCATCCAATCACCTGTATTGTATTTGCTTCCAACCCAAAGTTTTTCGTCAGAATCTCCTTTTGGCTTTCTCCAAAAACAAACTTAATCTTGGCCACTGGATATTTTTCCTCATAACAATCGTATCCAATGAACCCGTAGGTGGTGTGAAACGTCGCTATTGCAAGCTTTTTTGCGACTAAAAAAACAGCCCTTGCTCTAATATCAGCGTTGTCCGCAGCAATAATCGCCTGGGGGCTAACACGAAGAAAAAATTGCTGAGCCGCTTTTATAAAAAATAGCATCTTAAACACTTCGTTTTTAATCGCGGTAATTACAATACCCAACTCACGATGCTGCTCAGTTTCAAGAACTGAACGCTCATCATTCGCAACCGTATTTAACCACTTTCTTATAGCCAAAAAATACAGCAGTATTTCACCATATGCTGTTGCCGGGAAATATCGCTCCAAACATTCTACTGTATCAGTTGACCGAAAATCTTTTGAAAACTTATGTGAAGGTCTATTAGTTGTAAGCACACAATAATGTTCTCCCTTCTTTTCTAAAATACGTATCGCTTCCGTAAATGTACTTATTTGACGCCGTTCAAATGCCGTAAAAACTATCGAAACATTATGCTTCCTTATTTTCCTTAAAAACATATTTGGGACATTAATACATACACATAGTGTTGTTTTGACTAAATTCTTCGTTTTACGCAACATTGAATAATAAAAGCCGTTTTTTCTGACACACTGAGCATCTGGGGGAAAACAATCCCTCACTGATAAACTCCCAATAAGAGTTTCCCATAGGGATATCCCTAAATACACAACATGGTCGTCGGCATTATATTTTTTATTTAAATACGAATACCAAAAATTTATTTTTTCATTCGACTTTTTAAGTTTTTCAATATAGTCTAGAATAATATCATTATTTATATTTTCTGCCTGCATGCAAATTAACCTTACTTTTACACTCGGCTATTCGCCATTAAAAATAACCTTACTTTTTACCAACACTAATATTCCCCAACATAGCGAATTGTACTCAATTATTAAATTTAAGACTGACGAAACCCGCGGAAATAGCTATTTTTGTTCAAATAAAGTTCCTTGGCTTGTTTTATAGTGAGCAACAACTTTTCATTAAAATAATTCGTGATTAATTTAGTATTGGCCTCAAGCAAACACCGATGAAACTCATCATCACTCATGACGGTAAAATTTATAGCCAATAAATCTGAATTGGTATGTTTATTTTCATAAAAATCAGCGCAGTCCTTCAAAAGACCTTTCTCAATAGCGTAATAATAAAGCGGAGAACCCGGATAAGGTGTTACAGGACGAATTGTCCTCATTTGAGCCCCATTATCATATTTGAGTAAAAATTCAACTCCTTTATCAAGCGTCTCTTTGCTGTCTCCAATGTTGCCAAAAATAATATTAAAACCCGGGCTAATACCAGCAGCCAATGTATATTCAATGCCCTTAATAATAATGTCGGTAGTTAAAGCTTTTTTCATATTTTTAAGCACCTGGTTATCCATTGCTTCAATTCCGTAATTTATAAATACACAGCCCGATTCCTTCATTAATTTTAAAACCTTTGGTTTTGCATAATTCAATCTACCATTGCAATCCCACTTAATATGCAAACCTGACTTTATTAATGCTTCGCATAAGCTCACTGTTCTTTCAACTGATGACATTAACAATTCATCGGAAAAAGCAATATAATTAATCCCATAGTCTTTCTTTAATAATCCGATTTCCTCAATAATGCTTTCATTACTGCGAGGACGAAACCCCTTATCCATCCGGTAACAAAAATTACATTGAAAAGTACAGCCCCTACCTGAAAGTACCGGCATAACAAAATCAGCGTTTCCGGCATGCGGCATTCTTAGAAGCCGATAGTACTGCATCGGGAATACTTCATACGCCGGGAAAGGGATAGAATCAATATCCTTTATTAGTGAACGTCTTGTATTGACAATCGTCTTATCCCCTTCTCTAAAGGCTATGCCGCAGATACCTGCCAAGGATTTTTTGTTTATTACAGCCTCAATCAGTTCAATTACAGTTTTTTCTCCTTCACCAATCACAATCGCATCTGCTTTAGTTTTTTTGAGAAAATATTCAGGTTCCGGTGCAGGGCCATGCCCTCCCAGAACATAAAATGGCCGATTGTTTGATCGGTTTATTGCCTCGGAAATACTCAGCAGTTTACGGTATTGATAATACCCGGCTATCACGCTGACCCCTATAAGGTCAAACTTATTTTTGTTCAAATAATGCGTAAGATGTTCCTCAGGATAATGATTCAAATCTTGATTATATATTTCCACATCATATCCGGCACCCTTCACAGCTGCGGCGATGTACGCCAACCCCTGAGGAAACCAGTGTATATATGAATCATTATCATAAACAACTAGTAATATTTTCATTATTCTATCATCCTTATTATGTCCTCATTTAGCGCCATATTAATTATTTAAGTAGTTGTTTTATTATTAAAAAATCAACTAACCTGATATTTTAATTTCCATTCACCGTTTTCTTTTTTCCAGAGATGTGGAGAACGAAATTGTTCACAAAGTTCAAAAAATTTTTCTGAGGACATTCCGATATAGTCCATAACCTCATAAAAATACTTATCAGGAAACTCACCTTCGAATTTTTTAACAAGAGCAACACCTTCTTCTCTAGTAATATGCTTATTCCTTATTTCTTGAGAAGCATCATAAGTCGCTCTTCCTATACCAAATTTAATGTATGTTGTATAATAGTGTAAATCATCAATTTTATCGTCAATACTATTGTATTTGGAATATGTTCCCTGACTACGAAAAGGTCGGGCTTTAAAATTGGTATGTTCAACAGAGTAATAATAACTCTCCTGCGGAGTCCATTTAAGGTAATATCCAAGATAATGCACCTCTATTTTTGTCTTTTTAATTTCTTCATAGTCTACCGGAAGAAAAGCCATTAAATCCGCCAAGGGAATATTGTACCGCTCCATTAGTTCCGGGATCGAAACTCCTCCAAGATATATTTCCTGCAAGTTATTCATCGCGTAATATGACTTATCACGCAAAGCACTATGATTATCGCTAATTGGGTTCCCATATTCCGCTTCGTTCTCTCCGTAAAATATCAAAGGAATCTTAAATTTCGCAGCAATCTTAGGCGCCAGGTTTTTTTGTCCAAGTATGAATGTCTGAAAAGGATGGAATAAATTCTCTATTGATAAACGAGTCAATAGCTTCATAATTCTACCATTTTGTTTAAAAGTAATATTGTCGAATCCTCCAACTTCAAGCCAATTACGAAAGTTATCATATCCGTAATCAGTGTATAACAAAGGCGGCCAAGTTATGGTTAACGGGTGCATCCCATATTTGTATTTGAGCACATGGGCGGCATATACACTGTCTTTACCACCACTTCCAGGAACTATACAATCATATTCTCCATTATTTTTCCTATGACTATCCAGTAAACTAAGCAATTCCTGCTCTCTTTTCTTCCAATCAATTTTTTCTTTTTTCTCGGCAAACCGGCACGCATCACAAACTCCTTGTTCATCAAAATGCAACGTAGTATGACTATGTGTTTTGGTATGTTTAAATTCAACACTTGATGCCGGGCGCTGATTAGACATAACACATTTTTTACAAAACTCCACTTTCTCCGGTAATCCATACTTGACTGTTTCTTTTTCCATAAAAGTCATATCCCTTTCATCTTCTGTATATATTCTGCCCAATTTTTATAAACTGTTAATCCTTGCTCACCACTTTTCTCCGGATGGAATTGACACGCAAACACGTTTTTTATCAGAATGCTTGAGCAATATTCCATATCGGCATACTGCGTAACCGACAACACCACAGATGAATTGTCTGGTTTACAGTAATAAGAATGAACAAAATACATAAATTCATTCTCCGAAATCCCTTTTAAAGGCGATTCATTCCACCTATCCTGATCACGATTATTAGAGAGCCTATTCCATCCAACTTGTGGTACCCTAGTTTTTATTCCTTTAGCATTCTCACTCGGGAACTTAACCACAGATCCCGAGATAACATCCAATCCGTCCCAATTTCCGAATTCCTCGCTCTTGCTGAATAGTAATTGCATCCCCAGGCATATCCCCATGAACGGCTTCCCACTTTTAATTGCACTATGAATTGGGGTAATTAAGTCAAGTTTTTCCAATGATTCTATGCCATCTTTAAAAGCACCTACCCCCGGCAAAATAATTGCATCTGCCTCCAGAATATTTTTTTTCTCTGATGTAATAACTGAACGCAATCCTACCTGGACACAAGCTTGCTGAACACTGAAAAGATTTCCAAGTCTATAATCAATAATTGCTACTAACGGTGCTTGTTCTTTATTCATTTACTTTTCATCACCTTCACGATAACGGCAATTTATACCATTTTTCGTCAAATACAATTTAATCTCAGGCAAATTTGCTGTTTTTATTTTTGAAAAATTCAAACCGCCTCTTAAATATTCGATATTCCCCTCTTCTTTAAATGCCTCTTTATTAACAACATTATTTTTAATAAAATCGTAATGTAGCATAGAGGCAATACTAACTGCCTGAACCCGCCCTGATATAAGCACATCATTAATATCCTGCAATTGCCCAGCACCACCACAGGCAATAACGGGAATAGATACCGCATCAGAAATCATTCTGCACAATGCAATGTCATACCCGTTACCAGTACCTTCACAATCTATCGAAGTTAAAAGAATTTCGCCAGCGCCAAGTACTTCCACACGCTTTGCCCATTCTAAAACATCTACTCCCGTATATTCCCGGCCGTTATCGGTATACGCCAGATATCTGCCATCCGGTTGCTTTATGGCCTCAATAGATATGACGATGGTTGACGACCCGAATTTTCTTGCCGCTTCTTTAATTATATTCTCATTTTTTATAGCAGCCGTATTTAAAGAAACTTTATCTGCCCCAGCCCGCAAAACATTATGAATATCCTCTATTGTTCTCAACCCTCCTCCGACAGTTAGAGGAATAAAAATCTTTTTAGCTGTCCTAACTATTATGTCATGAAGACTGTTGCGATTATACAAACTAGCGACCACATCAATATATAATAATTCATCTGCCCCGGATTCATAATAATGTTGTGCAAAATCCTCTGGTTTGCCCAAAACCCTTAAACCTTCTAGATGTATACCTTTTACCAAATTAGGCCCTTTTATATCCATCCGTGGAATAATTCTCACTGTACTACTCATAGATAACACTTTCTGTATACAATATTTTTACTTGCCGTTATGCTATACATCTCAAACATTGCGCAGATTATTTTCTATCCACTAAACCGTTGCAAACTCTCCACGGCCATCTTATATTCGCCCCATTGTCCGATATCAATATAATCCTTCTCATTCACAGGATATATGCCGACCTTCATATCACTATTAATTAGATTTTTTATCAAATCAGTCATGTCCGAAGGAATTCCCTCGGGGATAAGTTCCAAACATTTCTTATCCAAAATATAGACTCCGGTATTAACAGTAAATGTATATTCAGGCTTTTCAATTATTTCCACAACTTTACCACCCTCTTTAAATTCCACAATCCCATAAGGAATTTTATGATGCTGAATAGCGGTAAGGATCGTTAATACCGATTTTTGTTCTTTATGAAAATTTATTGCGTCTTCAAAATTTGCTTTGACAATAATATCGCAATTAGAAACAATAAGAAGATTCCCTATTTTTTTATCAAGAAGCCTTAAACCTCCGGCGGTACCAAGAAAAGTATTTTCTTTGATAAATCTTATCCCGTAGTCTTTTTCTATCCCATCAAAATAAGCCTGAATCATCTCCCCTTTATGATTAAGCAACACATGATATTCACACACTCCCTGTTTTTTAAATTCATCAATAATTATTTCAATAATTGGTTTATCTCCGATAGGAATCAGCGGCTTTGGAAGAATTCTGGTAAACGGTTCCAGTCTGGTTCCTTTACCCCCTGCCATAATCACCACAGGGATAGTAATTCTACTGCTTTTTAATAAGCCCAATTCATCCTTGGAAAATAATTGGTCCCAGGTTATAAATTCTATTATCCTATGTTCTTTATCAACTATAGGCAAAAGCTCTATCTTGTTTTCAATTATTTTCTCTTTTGCCAGTTCAAGAGTAAAATCTTCCTTATTTATATAATGAGGATTCTTATTGTAAATATCCTGAATATTGTTCTCCAATCCTTTCCCGCTGAGTATAAAGCGTCGAATATCTCCGTCAGTTATTGCTCCTAATAAACGATCCTGATCATCGACAACCAATAATACACCCTGCCCGGTACTATCTAGTCTTTTCAAAGCTTCTTTAATAGAAATATAAGTTTTAACTATCACTTCTTTTATCATAGCGCCCTTTTTTTAATAACTAATGCTGTTTATACTGTAAAAATAATATCCCTAAATTCTTTCTTCAACATTTTATCGCCTAATATCACACGTTTAAGTTTTTCTTTTATTCTATAGCTTGTTTTTCCATCAAAATATTTCAAATATGGGCTTTTAATATTTCTGAGTCCTTTACGAAAATCATGCTGCAAAGAACGGCGCAAACCATGGGTTATAGCATCTGCCGTGCAAGAAACATCAATAATATTTGGCGACCTTAAGCGGCCCTTTTGCCGGTCCCCGACATTAACAACAGGTATTTTAAACAACGGCGCTTCGATAATACCACTAGATGAGTTACCTACCATCACATCGAAATTTTTCATGCAGCTGAAATAAAGCTTTTGCCCAAGATTAGGGCAAAACCGGTATTGTCGCCTGTTAAGACGGCAAAAATTCCTGATTTCCGTATTTACTACATTACCGCCAGTATCGGCATTAGCCATAGTGAAAACTACTTTTATATCAATACGCTTTATCGCCGCAAGCATACTGCGAATTTGACTAAGTGGACTTTTGGAATCCAACGTAGCCGGATGATATGTTGCCAAAGCCAGCTTACCATTTAAATCAAACCGCAATGCATCTTCCAATTGCGGTTTTTCAAAAAGCTGCAAGGCTAAAAAAGCATCCAATCCAGGAGCTCCATAATTAAACACATATTTTGGGTTTTCTCCCAATTGGATTATCCGTTTTTTATATTCTTCAGCACAAGGAAAATGAAGGGCAGACATTTTAGTAATACTATGCCGTATCGCCTCATCAATCGCTCCCTGAGAAGTTTCCCCCCCATGGATATGAGCAATAGGGATTCGTGCAATAAGTGCCGATACCACTGCTGGCAAAAGTTCATAACGGTCCCCTAAAACAACCATAATATCCGGTTGTAAACGCTGTAGCGCTTTTGCAAATTCCCGAAACCCGGTTCCGATAGATGTACATATCCCCACCGCTGTATCCGCAGTCATCAACATATTAATTTTCTCATCAATAGTAAATCCATCGCCAGCAATCGAAGAGTATGTAAGGCCAAATTTTTTCTCCATGTGCATACCGGAAACTATCACCTGCAATTTGAGATCAAAATCGTCCTGAATTTCTTTCATTAACCGACTCAGGATTCCATAATCCGCTCGGGAAGTGGTAATAATGCATATCTTTCTTTTTTTCATAATGATATTCTCTCATCTTGTTTGAAATTTTTCTTTGCCTTCTTACCAAGAACCATGTCCCAGAGCATCGGACTTATCCCAACGCCGCTCCGTTTTATTGTAATATTGGATTCGGTAAAAACATCCCCTTTAGCAATAACACACAAAGCCACGATACTTTTTCTCACAGCTAATTTATTTTTTTTCTCAGATGGCGATATTTGTTTAATGCCGTCACCCAACGCTTTTTCAACATTTCTGATTAACCTAATCATCAATGCCAGTTCATCAGGGTCTAATGAGGTTGTATGGTCTGGTCCGAACATGTTTTTATCTAATGTGAAATGTTTTTCTATAACTTCAGCCCCCATCGCCGCAGCTGCGATCGGGACTTCAATCCCAACAGTATGATCTGAATACCCAATTTTCACGTTAAAAGCATCTCTCATAATAAACATTGCTCTCAAATTGGCATGTTCTAAAGGAGTAGGATACTCTGTATTACACTGCAATACTGTTATTTTATCTTTCACTGTTCCTGCCTTCATCAGTATATTTAAAGCTGCCTTTATTTCTTTCATATCTGACATCCCTGTTGAAAGAATTACTTTTTTTCTCAAACTTCCTATTTTTCTTAAAAAAGGAAGATTATTTATTTCTCCAGAAGGAATTTTGAAAATTTTAAGCTTTAAACTATCAAGCAAATCAATGCTATCTAAGTCGAAGGGGGTAGAGAGAAACACTATGCCTTTTTTATTACAATGAGCAATAAGTTCCTTATGAGCTTTTCGGTCCAACTCGAGCTTTTTAAGCATTTGAAGCTGCGATTCAAATTTGGGACCTGATCTCATTTGATATGCCGCCTTAGATGCAAACTTGCTCACTGTTTTTTCTGCTGTGAAAGTCTGGAATTTTACAGCATCGGCTCCTGATTTTGCCGCGACATCAATCATTTTTTTAGCAATTTTAATGCTACCATTATGATTAACTCCTGCTTCAGCAATAATAAATATCTTATTCATTATTTTTCAACTTTCTTGCCGGCACCCCTACATAAGTACCCACAGAATCAATTGAGTGCACCACAACAGCTCCGGCTCCGATAACAACATTTTCTGCAATATTGATATTGTTAGCTATAACCGCGTTACTTCCCACAAATGTGCCCTTGCCAATACGACATTCACCATTAATAACCACACCCGTTGAGATATGGCAATGATCACCTATTAAAACATCATGTTCAATTATCGAACCTGTGTTAATAATACAGTTTTTCCCTATGTTTGCACCAGCATTAACACTAGCCTTATGCATAACTATAGTTCCATAACCAAGGTTAGCATGTTTTGATATACAAGCATCCGGTGAAATTATTAATGGAAACTTTGCCTTTAGATTCTCAAGAAACTCAAATTTCTCTATTCTTTTAGCTGTACTTTTTAAATGGCCTATGGCAATCAGAAAATGGACTCCCCGGGAATTAAGTTTCTCTAACTCATTATCGCAAGCTAAAACCTCATACCCCATTATACTACTATGCAGTTTTTCCTTAAAATCAACAATTCCCGCTATCTGGAAATTACCTTCTGCTTCTATTATATCAATACAGGATTTGCAATGTCCGCCGCCGCCTATTAGAATAATCTTTTTTTTCATTTTATACTAAACCTTTTATTGTTTTGCAAACGTAATATATATCTTCTTCGCTATTAAGGGTAGAACTGGGCAGACATAATCCCCGGGAATAAATATCATAAGCATTCTTGAACCCCTCCTTGCCGTTTTGCTGATATGGGGGAAACTCAACAATAGGCATAAAAATTCTCCGGGAAGGAATGCCTTTATTTTTCAATTCTTCCTGTAAACCGGTTATATCTGTAGAATTATTAAATTTAATGCACGACAGCCAGCATGAACTTTGCGCTCCTGCATATTGTTTCTGCAAACAAATTTTGCCTGAACTTCCCAATTCATTTTTATAAATACTATTTATTAACTGTTTTTTTACTACAAAGACCGGCAGACGTTCCGTTTGGCCAAGCCCCATTCCTGCCTCCAGATTAGTCATCCGATAATTAAATCCTATTTCCGGGTGATAATACCCTTTAGATTCATCCCTTGCCTGATTCACCAGAAATTTAATATGGTCAATTCTTTCTTTATCATTTCCGACGACCATACCGCCACCGCCTGTGGTTATAATCTTATTTCCATTGAAACTTAAAACACCTAAAGCTCCGAACGTACCGGTATGTTTATTGTTGAATGTCGCACCCAAACTTTCTGTGGCATCTTCAATAACATAAAGATTATGTTTTTGCGCAATATTCATTATTTTATCCATTTCGCAGGGATTCCCGTAAAAATGAACCGGTATTATCGCTTTCGTTTTAGAGGTAATTTTTTTTTCTATCTCTTCCGGAATAATATTCCAGGTATCCGCATCGACATCAACAAAAACAGGGGTAGCACCCACATATTTAACCGGATTCACAGTCGCAACAAATGTTAATACCGGAACAATAACTTCATCTTCACATCCAATACCCAGTTCATACAAAGAAATATGAAGAGCTGCTGTTCCACTCTGCACAGAAACCCCTTTTTGCACGCCCAGATAGCCTGCTATCTTTTCTTCAAATTGAGGGACAAAAGGCCCTATTGTCGAAACATAGCCTGTATCAATAGCCTGGTTTAAATACCGCTTTTCTATTTCACCGACATTCGGCGCATCTAAGTATATTTGTCTATACATTGTATCTGTCATATTTATAAAGAGACAAATTCTCTTTATTCCTGAACCACTCTACTGTTTTTTTAAGGCCCTGTTCCAAAGAATAGCGTTGTTTCCAATTTGTCAACTTTTTGATTTTCTCATTACTTCCCAATAGCTGATCAACTTCACTATTAACAGGACGTATCCTTTTGCTGTCTTTTTGAATTTTAAACTTAGAGTTAATGATTTTATCCAAAACTTGGACAAGTTCACCTATAGAAATTTCCTGTTGTGTCGCAATATTAATTTCTTCACCCAATGTTTTCTTCGATTCATCTATTTCTATAAATCCTTGCACCGTATCATTCACAAATACAAAATCTCTTTTCGGATGTAATGAACCAAGCTTTATATTCTTTTTTCCCGATAAAAGCTGGGTTATTATCGTAGGGATAATTGCCCGAGCAGACTGGCGCGGCCCGTATGTATTAAACGGCCTGGCAATAACCACTGGCAAACCAAAACTTCTAAAAAATGATTGCGCCAGGAAATCTGCCCCTATCTTAGTAGCTGAATACGGCGATTGTCCCTGCTTTGGATGTTTTTCATCTATCGGAGTATATATAGCCGTACCATAAGCTTCGCTTGTTGAAGTATGTATAATCTTTTTAACTTTATTTTCAAGAGCTGACTGCAAGACATTCAACGTGCCCTTGATATTAACATCCACAAAAGACTGCTGGCTCTCATATGAATACGGAATTGAGATTAGAGCTGCCAGATGAAAGACTTTTTCAATATTTTTCATTGCCTTTGAAACACTGTCAAAATCTCTTATATCACCAGAAACACACTCAATTTCTTTATTTGCATCACTCTTGTCCAGCCATCCCCACGAATTTTGCGAATTATACCTGAGAAATGCTCTGACGTCATACCCTTTTTTTACCAAAGCTTCACATAAATGTGACCCAATAAATCCTCCTGCACCAGTTACTAATACTTTCATCGGCACCCCTTATTTTTTAAAATCATCTCAGCCAAAGCAAAATCAAATTTTGTGTCTATATCTATCGACATCTCTGTAGACATTTTAAACGCCCGCACATCCCTGCCCAAGATTTTTGAACTTTCAAATAAAATCTTTCTTCGCGTTATATATAACGCACCGTTTAATCTATAAACCCGTGGCAAATCCTGCCGCTCAACAGATTCTCTGGATTTAAACAAAGAATATACTTTACCGTCACGGATGACTTTCATCCAATAGGGAGAATGTTCAGTCAAACAAAGACTTACCACAGAATCAGCTTTTGTCTTGATCAGTTTATTTACTGCATGATCAATGTCTATAGACCTTCTAAGAGGAGAAGTCGGCTGCAATATAACTATAATATCAAACACTTCTCCTTTTTTCTCCAGAAAATCAACCACATGCCTGATAACCGGATACATCGGTGCTGAATCGCCAGCTAATTTTTTAGGACGCAAAAACGGCACTTGCGCACCATACTCCTCCGAAATTTTCCGTATCCGGGTATCATCTGTTGAAACAATTACCTTGCTGATTTTTTTAGAACCAAGCGCAGCTTCAATGCTGTAAGCTATCAAAGGCTTACCTCCAAGAAGTTTAATATTCTTCCCAGGAAGTCTTTTAGAATTTCCCCGCGCTGGAATAATCCCCAGCACTTTAAGTTTTTGATATTTCTTTGCCACAGACCTTTCCCCCTATATCCAATCGCACATTATTCCAATAAACAACATCACCTGGTTTCACTCCCTGCAGGTAGATTGTTATTTGATTATCCAGTTTTCCTGTAGTAAATTCAGCTTTTTGCTTCGTCCATTTGGAATTTAAAAGAGTTTCTGATTTGAACAATCCCCCGCTCTCATGTCCATATATATCAAAAGACGCTGCACTTTTCGGTTTTACCATATTAAACACGGAAAAAATGTATTCGGTAGAAGGAAGAACCTCTATTGTTTGAGACAAATTCCCATAATGTATGGTTGTTTTCATTTCTACACATTCATTCGATTCGCCAATTCTTTTCATGCTGACAAAAACACCTTTATCTTTAGTCCATTTTTGCGGCAAGCCATTATCTGTCCAGTAATGAAAATCCCCGTTGTCAATCCAGCCCCATGCATCAGAAAGACTTTTTATATTTCCCTTAATTCCATCATATTCAGGATCTTTTTTAAAAATGTATAGATATTCATATAAAGCTTCTCTGAACTTTCCTTTTTTCATATAAAGCAATCCAAGCATAGATCTGGCTAAAAGTATGTCACCATTACAAATAGCAACTTTCCTATATTGAATAAACGCATCATCAAGCTTTTGTTCACTAAACAAAGCCTGTGCCAGCTCTAATCTTAAATCAATATTATTTAGGTCTAAATACCAATACTTATCCAGAACTTCTCTCAGTTCGTCAACCAGTTTCCTTTCCGCCAGAAGTGATGCCAAATCATGCTGTGCTTTTTTATGGTTAGGATCATATTTAAGAGTTGCTTTATATTGCGTTATGGCGTCGTCGATTTTATTTTCTTTTTCCAGGGCCAAAGCATGTTCATATTGTTCTTGCGCGTATTTACGCATGTAAATACCACCGGCGCTTATCAAAACAGTGACTACAAGAAGAACTGCAGCAGTTACTCGTATCTGTTTATAAGATTTTATAGAATTCAAAAATACAAAACATAATAAAGTTAAACTTGCCGTAACAATTAAGCGCATCCAGCCATTTAAAAAGCTTACCCCTTGACTAAGGTAAAAAACAATAAAATAGATAATACCCACCCCGGATTTTTCAGACAAATCAGCCAGTGCATCCTCCCCTTTTTTAATTCTTAATAAACATACATAATATACTATCCCCGCAATAACAGCTATCAGTCCATTTTGATGTATAGCTACAGGAGATACAGCATATAAAAAAAGCGGCGATAACAATAGTATCCCAGAAAGCCTTTTAATCATTAAACCCCATCTCTTTTCCCAAATACGTTTATTTTTCCATAAAGAATTCTTTTAAAAAAGCCCCGAACACTCCGAGCATTAATCCCAATATAGCAGCCAAAACCAGGTTTAATTTTATATTTGGTTTTACCGCACTCTTAGGCAATAAGGGAGTTTCAAACAGTTCAAATTCTTTAGCATTCATTAATACTATCTTTTGATCATAAATCCTTTCGTTTATATCATTAGTAATGCTTTCATAGCTAAATAAAGTATTTTGAATAAGCGGAAAATCCAACTCATATTCCTTACCAAGAATTCCTTCATTAAGTTTTTTTTGATAATTAGATATACCGCTCAGTCTTCCTTCTTCTTTTTTAATTGCTTCGGATATAAATTCATACTTTTTTTTATAGATAGTTTGTCCTAAGGTTATAAAAGAATCTGCAATATACTTGGACAAGTTAAAAGCTATCTCTGGGCTATCATATCTCACCAATATATACATCAAATCAGTAGAAACAATATCATTAGTAACTATAAGTTCACTTAGCTCATCAGAAGTAATATCCAGTTTAAACTTCTTTATAGCGCCATTTAATACTGACTGGCTTTCTATTGCATACTGGGCATCCTGTTTTGAAATCAATAAATCACCGAAGCTACCTATTCTCACAATTGCCGAAACCTCATAGGTTTTAGGCATTCGAAAGGTCACAACTGCAGTAGTGATCAAGCAAATGAGGAATGTAATTAAAATCATTTTTTTTCTTTTTTTGATCACTTTTACATATTTATGCAAATCTACCGCATCATCTAAGCATTGTTCTGTACTCATAATTCCCCCTTTAATTAAGAAGTCACTCAGCTTTTTCTAATTCATTTTTCCATAATTCCATATATTTTATGATTTTATGAGGATTACGAGAAAAATTATTCGATAGATTAGAATATAGCTCACTTCCATGTTTATTTTAGCAGTTTTGGAGCTCAAAGCTTTTTCTAAATTTAACAATATTATAGCCTTTCTGACTAAAAAGTCAATACTTGCATACTTATAATTGCAACCTATTTAATTTAATTGCATTATATTACACTTGACCTCTTAGCTTTGCCCAAATTAGCCCCATCGTCTCATAAAAAGCTCTTTCTGCTTTGTCTATATTGCCGGATGATGGGAAAAATACCGCTGGACTTAATCTGCTTGATTTAACAACCAAATGCCCGGTTGAAGCGGGAATAGGCTCCATTCCCAGCTTTTTAAAAAGCGCCATCGCACGCGGCATATGAGACGCCGAAGTAACTAAGACAAACTTTTTATCTTTCACCATAGATTTTATTATCCTGGCCTGGTCCTTTGTATCTTTAGACTTATCTTCAATAATAATATCTTCTTCTCTTACCCCGAGAGATTTGGCTGTTTTGCGCATAATCTCTGCCGTAGAAACCGGGTCAAATACTTTACCGGCAGAAAGTAATAATTTACTGCCTTTAATTTCGCGCTGGATGCGGATACCTTCTATCAACCGCACCAGGGAAGCGCTTCCGATCTGACTTAAAAGCGGCAATTCACTATTAGACGTATGCCCGCCGCCCAGAACAACCACAAAATCCGCTTTTGTTAAATGACTACTATCAAAAGCAGGATACTTATATTCAATCGGCCGCAGTATAGCACTAGCGGTAGCACTAAAACTGCTCAAAATAAGTAATATTACCCCCAGGGTTATCAGAACCTTCCCTGTTTTCTGCTTTTTTGAGAACCAAAGCAGGAATATGCCTGAAATAAGAAATAAAATTGTCAAAGGCACAGGGAATAAAAATGAAGCAATTATTTTCTTAAAAAGAAACATATTATTTTCCGTTTTTTGTTAAATACACCACTATTATAAGTACTTAGGAATACCCTGTTTAAGCTTTCTTTAATAGATTTATATAATACTACATTGTTCAAAAAAATCAAGTAAAAACACAAGTAACACCCCTCACGCTATGTGATAATATTGAATCATATTATATGGGGTTGGATTTTCGATGCACTATCATATATTCCCATGTAATATGATTAATAGGTATCCATACTGCCAAATTTATAACCAGCAGCATCTATACAGACATGCTCATACCCAAGTTTCTTAAAATGCCTGATCAATCTTTGATCGATCAATTTTAATAACTTGTTTACTTTATGTTTTTCCACTTCGATCCGTGCTGTTTCTTCATGAACCCGAACCCTGACTTGGGCAAAACCAAGCTCTCTTATAATCTTCTCGGCCTGAGCAGCCTGCTGCAGCTTTTTTTCGGAAAGTTTAGATCCATAAGGAAAACGTGTTGCCAAACAAGATGATGAGGGCTTATTCCAACTATCAAGCCCCAATTGTTTTGCCAAGCTTCTTACCTCAGCCTTAGTTAACCCGGCCCAAGCCAAAGGCGATTTAATTCCCAGCTCTGCTAATGCGCGCTTACCCGGACGAAAACATTTAGCATCATCAGCATTAGACCCTTCCACCACCCAGCATGCCCCTTGCTTCTGAGCTATTTTCAGCATTTCTTTCATTATTGCTTTTTTACAAAAATAGCATCTTTGACGGGGATTGTTCTTGAGCTTTTTATTTTCAAGAACTTCTCGGCGAATTATCCGGGTTCTTATTCCCTTCTTCTTCGCCAATTTTTTAGCCTGAACCAACTCTTCTCTGGTTACAAAATCAGAATCAATAGTTATTGCCAAAACATTTTTTCCGAGAACCTGTTGAGCCATCAGTAATAAAACACTGCTGTCTACCCCTCCGGAAAATGCCACGACCACGCTTTTCAGCTCAGAGAGTATCTTTTTGAGTTTATTGATTTTTTTTGTAGGGTAAGGTTTTTTTAGCGGCATAGATTTTAACTGCGCATAGCCAGGCCTCTTTCTCGGAGGTATTGTTTGGTTTGTTTGATCGTAAAGGTACCATAATGAAATATCGAAGCGGCTAATACCGCATCTGCTTTTCCCTCTGATAAACCGTCGTATAAATGCGCTAATGTACCGGCTCCTCCGGAAGCGATAACCGGAATCCTTACTGCTTCGGATACAGCTTTTGTCAGCTCTAAGTCATAGCCGGACTGTGTCCCGTCTCTATCCATACTTGTAAGCAGGATCTCTCCGGCGCCCAATCGCTCTACTTTTTTCACCCATTCCAAGACATCAATACCTGTGGGCTTTCTACCGCCATAAACATAAACTTCCCATTTACCAACAGAAGACCGAGAACAGTGGACAGAGGACAGATTTTTATCTTTTTTGTTTTTATCTGACTTCTGACTTCTGACTTCTGGTATCCTTCTTTTCGCATCCACTGCAACGACAATGCATTGGTTGCCGAATTTTCGCGACCCCTGCTTGACTAAGTTCGGATTTTTCACAGCTGCGGTATTAATGGAAATTTTATCCGCGCCTTTACGCAGGATAAGTTCCATGTCGAAAACATTTTTAATACCACCGCCCACAGTAAAGGGAATAAAAACTTCTTCCGCGGTCCGGCGCACTACTTCCAGCATGGTTTTACGATGCTCATGACTGGCGGTAATGTCTAAAAACACTACTTCGTCCGCGCCTTCCCGGCTATACATAGCGGCCTGTTCAACCGGATCCCCGGCATCTTTTAAATTTAAAAAATTAATGCCCTTGACCACCCGGCCGTCTTTTACGTCTAAACATGGAATAATACGTTTGGCTAACACACTGTCCTCCGGACAAAATTAAAAATTAAAAGTTATAAGCTAAAAATAACATCTTTTATTTTTTATTGCAAATATTAACTCTATTTTTTAGTTTTCAGCTTTTACTTCTTATTTCTAGCTTTTGGTTTACAACTTTTAGCTTCTTATATCTCTCCGCACATTTTACAAAAATTCCTTAATATCTTCTGCCCCAGATCAGAACTTTTCTCCGGGTGGAACTGAATACCATAAACATTATCTTTACCGATAACACAGGCAAACTTCTGCCCGTAATCTGAAGTCGCGATAACCACATTTCTGCTTTTGGGTTTCACATAATATGAATGCACAAAATAAAAATAAGAATTATGGGGAATGCTTCTTAAAATATTCACTTTTGACTTTTGACTTTTGACTTTTAACTTGTTTACCGTATTCCACCCCATATGCGGAATTTTCAGTTCAGAACGAAACTTGATGACTTTTCCGGGAATTAGATCCAGCCCCTTATGAGATCCGTGTTCTTCACTTTCCGTCAATAATAACTGCATACCTAAGCAGATACCCAAAAAAGGTTTTCCCTCGGCTGCCGCGGCTTCAATTTCCGGAATAAGCTTTAGAGCCCGCAGATTCTTCATCCCCGCGGCAAAAGCGCCTACCCCGGGCAAGATCAAAGCCTTGGCTTTACGGAGTTTTGATTTTGCGGCCGTTATTTCCACTTTCGCGCCGACCAGCTCAAATGCTTTGGCGACACTGCGCAAATTCCCCATTTTATAATCAATAATCGCGATCATTTTTTAAACCAAAAGTTTCAAACCAAAAGTTAAAAATTAAACTCTAAAGATCTATTCCTTATTTTTCATAGTTATAATACTTGAAGCAAAAATTCTAGCAAACTCATCTGTTTCTTTCTGCAGCCAGATACATTCCGGCAACAATTCTGAAGGCACCAGATTACTATCTTTTAATATATTAAGCCAAAATTTTGATTCATTCGAAGATTTCAAAGAATAACTAAAAAAATTCTTATAATCTTTTTTCGTGCTTGCTCCTTGTGACTCAAAATAGTTAGCCCCAACACTTGTACCACTTCTAATAAGCTGACGCATAATCTCTTGCGAGACCGTATTCCTAGGCAGAACAGTTAAAAATTTTATTAGTCTAATTATGTATTTATGCAATCGTTCTTTAAAATTATTATCCATTTTTAGCTCTTATTTCTAGCTTTTGGTTTATAATTTTTAGCTTATTTTAAATATCTCCGGCAAATTACGTTTATGCTCAGAGAGCTTATTCATCTTTTTTACTTTAGCTATTTTTTCCTGAGACGCTTCAACCTTTTTACCGGAAGTCATGGCCGCTAAGATCATATCCAGATCAGAATATTTAACACCCATTTCTTCTTCATCCGTCTGCCCATGCCAAAGGTCAGCCGAAGGCGGTTTACTGATAATTTCCTTGGGCACACCTAGCTGATTAGCTAACTCCACAACCTGAGCCTTAAATAAATCCGCGATCGGCAGAATATCCACCCCGCCGTCGCCATGTTTTGTATAATAGCCGACGAGTAATTCAGATTTATTCCCGGTCCCGGCCACAATATAATTTAAACTATTGGCAATATGATACAAAGTTATCATACGTAATCGCGGCTTAATATTCGCATCCGCCATTTTATTACCTTTAGGAAGCGCTTTTTTAAATCCGTCATAGACCTTAGTTAAGTCAACCGCTTTGCTTTTAAGCTTGAATTTCTTTATGACTTTGCGCGCGTCACTCGCCGCGTGTTTTGAACTATGACACGGCAGGATCAAAGCCAAATGATTATTGCCCACTGCTTTTTTCACCAGCCCGGCGATTACCGCGGAGTCAATGCCTCCGCTTAAACCGAACACTACGCCTTTGGCATTCGCTTCTTTGACTTTTTTCCTGATCCACTCTACCAGCTTTTTTTCGGTTACTTTCATTCTAAAATCATTCCTTTCAACATTATTAAACAAGATTTAAATCCGTGTAATCTTTTCTATAATCACTGTAATCATGGACTGGGGCGTTTTGCAACAGTCCAATTATAGCAGATTTTTCGATATATTCATACCCCTTTGTATACAACATAAAACCGCCCCGGTTTGGTAACCGGAGCGGTTAGAAATCTGTCTAAGTGAAATTGGTTTTTTCGTAAGTAATGTGATATTTTCTTTATTTTTATTTTAGAACCGATTGCCAAATCAAAACTCAAAAAGCAAAAGTCAAAAATTCCAGCCTCGCCAGCTCAGCTAGGCGGGCAAGGCAAAATTAAAAAGTTATTTATCCAATTTTTTTACACTAAGCATTATTTTTCTTAATAATTTCATATGCAATAATATTCAACAATTGTATTTTAAACTTTTGATTTTTTAATTGCATTTTTGAATTTTGAATTTTAACTTTTGAATTATCTGCAATTTCTTTCTGTATAGTATGTTAATATAGATACCCTTACATTTTTCAAGAAAACCTCGTAAAGACTACAAGATTGTCATTCTTCTAAGAAAATCCTTGCCCTCTTGAGTTATGCCGATCCAATATTTGGAAAATTTCTCAAAGTCGGTAAAATCCGGAGTCCCAACTTTCCCCAGAGAGGTTTTGCCCATCTCATCTTTAATATTGCTAAAGAGATTTATATAGCCGCCTTTGCTCATTTCAATGATCGTCTGCAAAACAATATAGGTATTGTATTCTTTGCCTCCGGTAAGGGCATTGATTTTTGAATGCAGCGGGGTTCCATCGGTATTAGTATTCATATAGGCCATATCATTGACATAAAAGTATATCGCCTCAAAATACTCATTGTCATTGCTTAAGAATGTTAAGATTTTAATTTTTAACTCAATTACATCTCCCACAATAATCCCCTCTACTTATATTTAGGAATATAATATAAGATTTTAGCCCATTTTGCAAACATAAAATAATGCTGGGAAAAAAGATATTCTCGGCAGGATTATTTAAATTTTCTTATACACATCGCCGCGTGAACTAATTAGAAGCACAACTACCTCCCTCTTTTCCTGAATTACCTCATAGATAATTCTTAAATCACCCACTCGATATCTCCAAAGCCCCTTTTGTCCTTCCAACCGCTTTATTTTCCCCGGAAAATAAAATGGATTCTTCTCTAAATATTCAAAACATTTATCAAGCTGCTTTGCTATTTTTGAATCAACTTTTAGATAATATTTCTCCACTCGAGATTCAAGAATAATTTCATATTTAGTTGTGCTCACGTTTAATTTTACTCCAATTTACCCCCTTACCATTACGATATTCATCTCGAGCTTCATCAATCATTTTCTGTTCTTCTGGACTAATCTCATCTTCCATTTTTTCTACTACTGCTTGCCTTATATACGCAGCGATTGACATATAATCTTTTTTGGCAAGTTTTGCTAGATTAGAATATAGTTTTCCCGGCATACTAACAAGCACTCGTTTATCCATCATTTTCATAGCATTTTCCTCCTTTACTAGAAGTATATCATATTGATATCATTATTACAACATTTTGATATATACTGCTCGGAACCCAGAGTATCCGGCTCAGACCTCCACTTTCGAAGTTACCATTTCAACTACCATCTTTAATCTCTTATCGCTATCTATTTGCCGGGTAAAATCTACAACCGCCTTGCTTACCGCTGAAAATTTCATATTAAATATCTTCCCAATCTGATTATTTGTAAGATTAGTTTTCCGTCGCATTAAATATATTGCCATCTTCTTCGCTGTCATCGGACGTTTTTTACTTATCTTTATTTCTTCTGGCTCCTGCTTAAAATGTTTGGCGACTAAGTTTATTATATCCGTTGGTTCTGTTTGTAAAAAAACCTCTCTTTTATACGCAAAATCCTTTTCACTTGCTTGATTTGCTATTTCCGCCAACTGCTCTTTGATAAATTCCTTTCCTCCGAGCAAAAAACCTGCGTATACTTTTTCCATTACATTTCTTTTTGCTCCGATTCCGGCATTTACAAAGCTGCTATATTGTTTCATTTCCATACCTAAGAGTCTCTTCGCCTGGGCAATATCAACTATCTCGCTATCCTTAGCCTTATTAAGATATGCTCTATAGCTTGACCATTTATATTCACCAGGATTATTTACTATCCGGGCTTTTACCGGATTTAAATGAATATAGCGGCTCAACTCCTTAAAATACTCATCTGCTTCTACTATTATTGATTTATATCTGCCTTGAAACACATGACCGCATTTACCTCTTTTTTTGTTATAGTAGAGGGTATACGAACTATTTATATTTTGCATTATTCTTGACAGGTTTGGCTGGGTTGTCTCTAATAGCAGATGATAATGATTGTCCATCAGACAATACGCATATAGATAAAATTTAAACTTCTCTTTTGCTCTTATTAAATACTCTAAAAATCTCTCAAAATCAAACTCACTCAAGAAGATTTTCTTCCGATCATCTCCTCGGCTGGTTATATGATACAGTATTCCTTCCCCTTGTAATCGATATGGTCGGGCCATATTTTTATTTTATCCCGGTCTCCCATTTATGTCAACTACTTTCTAATGTGGAGGTCTGACCCTGCTATCTCTTATAATGATGCGATTATAGGACAGTCTCGGGGAGACGATTTGCCGAAGCTTGCCCCGCAACGAGCAAAGCGAGTAATGCGGTGGTGCTATGGTGAGGGAAAGAGCAAAAAAATTACTATCAGCTATCCCTGATCTTGTATTATTTCTTGTTCTCTCTTTTTTCCTTTAACTCCAACTCCATTTCTTCAAGAAAATCCTCTGGATCACCATCTTCATTTTTAAAATATAGTTTACTAAGCCTACCCTTCTTAAAATGAATGGAGCAAAAATCATATTCCCATATTTCATCGTAAGTTTTATCATTCGAGTTATTTATTTTAATAGGTTCTCCAAGCTTTTTAATTATTGACTGTTTTTTCTCGCCTTTTTTAAAGCTGTACTCAACTCCCTCATCCTCATTTAACAATTTATCATCAGATACAGGAATTTTCATTTTTCCTTTATCAAAACTAATTTGGCCTTTTTTTTCCAAACTATTTAATGCCTCATATAATTCCTTGCTTTCTCTTTCTGCTTTCCTTCCGGTAGTATAACGGTAACTTTCTGCACATCCATTGGTAACAAGTGCTATTACCAACACTAAAACCATCACATAAATACGCATTAACAATCTCCTTATTTAAAACCTAATATTAGCATCATCAAAATTTACACCAGTATTTTTAAACGGAGCAAAACGTTCTTTTTTACTGTATTCCACTCCTGAGTAATATGTAGTTTCATTTCCATAGACTCCGACAGGTAGTCCTAGCAACTTAATATCTATAAGCGCTCTATTAGTTGTAACCTTTGTAGTAAGGTTACTATCTGCTTGCTGCAGTCCAGTAACCCCAGAATTCTTCCATCCTATTGCACCTCCAACCAGCATACCAGCAACTATTGCATTCGAATCTTTACCAAATATAGCTCTTGCCGTCAGAGCTCCTACACCACTTCCGACTAAACTTCCCATTGGTCTCACTGCAAGAGCCATTCCTAGCGCTTTGATAATCTTATTATCTGATTTCATAAGCTTCTCTGCAGATACCATTCTTGGAATGATTTTACCTAACCCGTAAGAAGCACCACTCATTAATCCACCCCGAATAACAGGGTCAGACCTTGAAATGTGACATGATCACATCAATGTCTTTTTTTACTCCTTTTTTTTCTGTTATAATTGCCTGCATATCTTTGTTTATTTTGCTTACTGCCGAATAGCTTATACCAAACATTGATCCAATTACTTGATTCGTTAAACCACTATATCTCTTTAATAAGTATACTGCCGTTTTCTTAGCCAGCAAAGGCTTCTTTACCGCTTTGAGCAATAAGTCTGGCTCTACATGATATACTTTTGCTGTAGCTGCAATAATAGCTTCATAATCAACACAACAAATTGTCTTTTTGTGCGCAAATTCTTTTCCTTCGGCCAAAAGATTTATATCTCCTAGCTGTTCTTGGATAAATTCTTTTCCGCCTAAGATAAATCCAGCATAGGTATTCTTTAAATAATCTATTGGCTTATTGATTCCTAACAATACAAATCCCGGGTATTGTTTTATATTCATATCCAGAAGTATTTTTAGCTTATCTATATCTATGATCTCGCTTTTGCCTTTTACATACTCATTATAGCTGGACCAGCGGTATTCATCCGGTTTTGTCACAATTTTTGCTCTAACAGGGTTTAGATGTATATAGCGGGTAAGCTCCTTAAAATAAACTTCGGCTTCTACGAGTATGGATTTATACCTGCCTTGAAATAAATGTCCGCATTTATTCCTCTTCTTATTGTAATATATCGTATATGCGGTATTTATATATTGCATTATCTTGGATAGATTCGGCTGGCTGGTCTCCAGCAATAGATGATAATGGTTTCCCATTAAGCAATACGCGTAGAGATGAAACTTATATTTATCCTGGGATATTTTAAGGTATTCTAAAAACTTATTAAAATCACTCTCGCCTACAAAGATCTTCTTGCGGTCGTCCCCGCGGCTGGTGATATGATACAGTATTCCTTCTCCTTGCAATCGTAGTGGTCGGGCCATAAATATATCTTATTGCATTTTAAAAGCTCTGTCAATTCTTTTCACATTTCAAGGTCTGATAATATGTGAACTATAAAAAAGTGATTCCTCCAAAGAAAGCATTTATAATAGTTATAAGCATACAACTATTAATAAATCTTTAAACAAAAATAGAGAGCGATTACTAATTAAAGTAATCCTCTAAACAAAAGGAGGAATCACCATGAATTATGTTGGCGTTGATTTGCACAAAGAACAATCTTGGTTTTGCGTACTCGATAAA
>JBDRPX010000024.1:0-10125 GCA_043826565.1 Candidatus Omnitrophota bacterium | reverse complement strand
AACTTATTTATTATTATTTAATTATATTATTAAAAATAATAAAACTTAAAATCTTTTTTAATTATTTTTGACTTTTAACTTGCAATTTTGAGTTTTGACCTTTGACTTTTGAATTCCCTCCCATTGAAATTTAATACAACTTCTTTTATAATACCCGTTTTATTTCTATTTTTCATATTACTTTTAATATTACCATCTTATATCATAAACCGATGTCCCGGTTCCCGTCAATTTTTAATTATCAATATTCTTAATCTGAGTTTCTATTTCTTTCATCGCTCGGTAAAAGTGAACAATATTATCATTACATATTATATCCGCTTTGCGGATGGGCCGGGCTAAACGCAGATTGCTCAATCTTCGCGCCCGGCTTAAGGCAACATACACCTGCCCGGGAGCAAACGCTCTATTCCCCAGATCAATATAAACTCTATCCAGTGTTTTCCCCTGACTTTTATGGATGGTGATCGCCCAGGCCAGCATTAACGGATACTGAATATATTCTGATTTGACTCTCGCCACAATTTTATCTTCGGTTTCATCATATTCATACTTATGTTCTGTCCAGGTCACCCGGGAAATCTCATAAACCGGACTGCCTTCATTAAAAACCAATTCCACAGTGATCTTCTGCTGATCAATATCCCGGATGATCCCGATGGTCCCGTTGACCCATCTTTTCATTTCGTCATTCTTGGTGAACATTACCTGGGAGCCAAGTTTTAATTTTAAATTTAACGAAGAAGGCAGACGTTCATCTTCTAAAGAAAAATCTCCTTTAAATTCCCCTTCAAACTCATATACTTCCGACTTGATCCCGTCGAGCTTCGCGCTGTTCTCTCTATCGGCAATACTATTGGTACAAGTAAGCATAACATCCGACTTAGGAACATAATCCGCGCGAAAAGCATTACGATTGATCACATCTAAAGCCGCGTCCAGATCTTCTCCGCACCGTATTTTGTTCAAAGCATTAATAAAATCCCGATCTTCCTGCCGGTAGATCTTACTTAACTCGATCGCAAATATCTTTTCATCCCGCAAACTATGCGCGCTAAAAAAATATTCATTATCATAATCCAATTCCGTCAAGACCTCTCTGTCTTTAGGCCTGACCACCGGCGAGAGTTGGAATAGGTCTCCGATAAACAAAACCTGCACCCCGCCAAAGGGAAGCCGGTTACCTTTGTTTTTCTGCAGAAACAGATCAATGCCGTCGACCACATCCGGACGGACCATAGAAACTTCATCGATTACCAGTAATTCTAATTCTGATATTACTGTCCTGTCCGGAAGCATCTTAATATTGCTTTTTTGAATAATCACCGGAGGAAATCTAAAAAAAGAGTGGATGGTTACTCCCTTAGCATTTATCGCGGCAACACCGGTGGGAGCGACCACAACCATTTTTTTCCTACTCTTAGCTCTGATGACATCAATAAGGGTGGTCTTTCCGGTCCCGGCTTTACCGGTAACAAATATAAAAGGGATACAGGTCTCGATCGCCGATAAGATCCGCTGATACTCTTCTCCTATTTCTATTCCCTCTAAGGAATTGATTTCCAGCCTGGCGCCCTGGAACTTTTTCTTTCTTCTTTTCGTTTTTTTACGATCACCTTCTTTTAATGCTGTGTCCTGCCCCGATGCTCTGCGCTTATTCCAAATTCCCATAATCTCCTTTTTTTCGATTTGTTACTTTTCAACTGTTTTGGAAACAACCTTTTTCTGTGTGAAAATCGAAACCACGATCAAGGCAATAAAACTCAAGGGGATCGAAATAATCCCCGGATTACTAAAAGAAATCGGCGCAGTCAACGGATCTAATCCATACGTAATGTACATACTGGGACTAATCAAAATCAATCCGATCGCCGCGAAAATTCCCACCACAATTGATGTTACAACCCCGGCGGCTGTAGTTTTTTTCCAAAATAAAACCATTAAAATCGCCGGCAGATTCGCCGAAGCCGCTACCGCAAAAGCCCAGCCGACCAAAAATGAAACATTCATACCTTTAAACAAAATACCCAAAATAATCGCAATAATTCCCACCGCAACCGCCGCAGCCTTAGCGGCAATAACCTGCTGTTTGTCATTTTTAAAAATACCGGCAAACCGGTCCAGAATATCATGGGCCACAGCCCCGGAAGCCGCGACGATCAACCCGCTGACAGTTCCCAAGACTGTCGCAAAAGCAATTGCCGAAATCATCGAAAATAAAAAAGTCCCGAAAGATCTCGCCAAAAGCGGAGCCGCCATATTACTGGATGCCACATTTATTGTACCATTTGCCATGGCGCCTAATCCCATAAATAATGTCAGGATATAGAAAAAACCAATGGAAGCAATCGCAAGAATAGTTGATTTTCGGGCGCAGGCCGGTGTTTTAACCGTATAATAACGAATCAAAATATGCGGTAATGCGGCGGTTCCAAAAAATAAAGCCAGCATCAAAGAAATAAAATCCAGTTTCTCCCAGGGGGTACCTTCAACTTTAAATTTAACCCCCGGACGCATAATTTTGTTACCGGGTGTTCCCACCGGATAATACACTGTTACCCGGTCACCGTTATCATTAAATTTTTCCTGTTTCCATCGTTTAACAACAGTGTCTTTATCTAAAAAATACGCTAAAAATTCAAAAGGCCCCACCGGCCCGGTCTTAGCGGCAGTTCCGGTTTTACCTTTGATTTTTTCAAGATTTCCCACTTGCCGCAATTGATTATCTTTGGAAGCAATCGTTCCATTAATCCAATCCCGGCCATCCGCTGTTTCAACTTCTGACTGCGATTCTTTTAACACAATGCTCCCGTCTTCAGATACGTCTTTTAACCACCAATTTTTAATCCCGTTTCTGGAAAGTTCCACAAACGTTAGTTTATGATAATCAACCTGACGCACATGCTGAAATGACGAATCCAGCGGGACAGCCTTATCCCCGGAGATTCGAGCATTAATTACGGCGAATTTATAAAAAGGAACCGTACCGTTTTGATCCGGCTCAGTAGTTAATCCGCGGTTAAAAAGGGCAATACAAAGAACCGTTGAAAAAATAATCAGCAAACCGCCTTTTAAAAACTGAACATAGGTCGTAGAAGCCATTCCCGCTGTGGCAACAATGGCAATGACAATCGCCCCAACCATAAGAACACCGACATAATGGGGCAAACCCAGAAGCGGGGTAACCAAAACCCCGGCGCCAACCATTTGAGGGATCAAATAAAACAAAGAAACAACCAAGGTGCTGATCGCCGCGGCTAACCGAATACCTTTGGAGCTAAACTTTGAATCCAGCGCGTCCGCAAAAGTATATTTCCCCAACCGTTTCATGGGTTCGGCAACAACAAATAATGCGACAATCCATCCGGCCAGGTATCCGATCGAATATAAAAACCCGTCATACCCGACAGTCGCGATCATCCCGCAAATCCCTAAAAACGAAGCCGCGGATAAATAATCACCGGCAAAGGCAATCCCATTGACCGACCAATGGATTTCCCCGCCCGCGGCAAAATATCCCTTAGATGATTTAGTTTGTTTGGCAAAATAAAACGAAAGGAATAATACAATTCCGACAAAAAGAACAAACAGTAAAATAGGAAGCACGGCCATTATTTACCTGCTTTCTTTTTAGTCGGATGATTCAGCCGGCTTTCTGCTTTCGCGCACATGGTGTTATAAATTAATGCCAAAAATAAAGCGAATACAATCAATCCAAAGCCATAAACTACAGCTAAATTTAATCCGCCGCAAATGATCTTTTCCATTAATACCGGCTTAACCACATTGATCGCCACAAATCCGGCATAAACAAAACTATATAACGCGAACATGTATACGCCGATACGCCGCTTATAGCCTTCCGCATAATCATTACCTGAACTTTCTGCAGGTTTATGTAACATCGTTTTCTCCTCTTACCTTATTGTGCTAATATTCAAGTTTAACTCGTCCCGCCATTTTATGGCTGGCGATATTATCCCATATCTGCTGATGATTAGCAATCTATTCGGGGATAATATTAGATGATTTATCCTATTCCCAGGTAATGCTGAATTGACAACATTGCGCGCCGTCTACCGCGCACGCTACTTCCTGTGTCCGGACATTTTTTCCTCCGGACAATTCAATGAACTTAGTATTATATCCCTTCATAATATTGCACAAACCCTTAGTGGGATAAGGGAGATCGACCAGTTTATAAATATATTTATTTTCTCCGCTATCTAACGGAATGAGTTTGCCGTGATCATGATATACCTTCCAGACATAAGGAGAAGTTTTCATTATCTTAGCCGGAGACAAGGCATTGATGAATATTTTATAGAATTTATTTACCCCTTTTTCACACATAAAACTACCCATCTCCTGGCAAAATCTTGCGCCAAAATGCCGATAAGCTAATTCGCAAAGGTCCATGCAGAATTTCTCACTCACCCAGGATGATTCCAGAATATGGTCAATATCTATCTCTTTATGGTCATATTCTATATCTTTGAGCAGGCTATCAAACTTTTCCCGGCCATGCACCTGGGTCATATATTCTTTCATTTGATTTATAAGATTACCTTTGCATTTTGGTTCCATCTATCCCTCCTTTTTTTCTAAACTATTTCCCCTTATCGATTTTCTTCTGCGCGGCGAGGTAAAGATCCTCGACTTTTTTTCTTGCCCAAGGAGTTTTTCTCAAAAATTTCAAACTTGATTTTACGGATGGATCACTGTTAAAACACCGGATATTAATGCGTTTACCCAAAGCCTCCCAGCCATAATGCTCCACTAGTCTGTTGACGATCATCTCCAGGGTAATCCCGTGCAAAGGTTCTTTATCTAGCTTTTCACTCATGAAAAATTCATCCTTTATTTTGTCTTTTTTTGAACGTCCCGGATTACCTTCTTTTACTGTTTTAACCATTGCTTTTCATTGTCAATATTAGGATTTTTCCAGAACCATGTCCGGCTATCCTGAATTTTTACATTCTTAATAGAAAAGACCCCGTCGATCTTCCATTTTCCATCTTCGTTAACCATATAAAAAGGCTCCGGCCTGACAAATTCTGGGGAAAAACGAATAATGGCTTTATTTCCGTAAACTTCTATATCATAGGGCCTGTTTGACCAATACCCATAGGCATTACGTAATTGATTCACATTGCGATGCGCCATATATTCTTTATTTGCCCTTATGTATTCCTGGAACTCTTTAGTATAACATTGATCAGACAATGAAAAATCCAGGGCATTACAAGCCCTTAGATAGCTTTGCAATAATTCCTCAGGAGAAGAAAAATCCAGAGGTTCTTCAGCAAAACTTATCGATGAACCACATAATATAAAATTAAAAAATATCATGAACAATATAAAAATTTTCACTAAACTCTCCCAAGTATTTCTAAAAGGCGGATTATTAGTTTGATGTTTTCTTATTTTAAAAAGTCTATGTATCCCGCGATGATTAAAGCCACTGCCGAAAGCAGAAAAATAAAGAAATAATTTATTCTGTCTTTTTTTGAATTTAGACTGCAGAGGATCTCGCTTATTAATTTATAGTCTTTTTTGCCCAGATGTTTCCCCTTATTGATCTTATTTACGATATTCTGTTTTTCGATCAATTTAGACCTGGCCTGATTGATCATAAACTTATACATAAAAAACACAAAAAATCCGCTTACCCCGACATACCAGGCGATCTTTCCATAAACCGGATTAATATGCATTAAAACAGTCACGATCCGCATAGCGATCGTGGCGATGATGCCGATTATGAAAAATATCCAGGAAAGGGAACTATCCCGGCACCTTCCCCGCTCCTGACAATTTATGCAATTTTTATTATTTATATTTTTTTTCAGCATTCGACCTCTTTCCCCAGCTATCCGCCAGAGATTCCCGCTATTACCTTTGCCCTCTTCTATTCATCCGATTCTCGATCATGGCTTTTTTCTGCGGGTCATCGGTTCTCTGCAGCAGCAAAAACTCAGCAACTTCATTTTCCCCGCTTTTTCTCGCTCTATCCAAAGCGGTTTTTCCTGAACTATCTTTAAGGTTAACATCTGCACCTTTATCTACTAATAGTTTAACTATTTCAAGATATCCGCTATCTGCAGCAAACATCAAGGGAGAATGTTTTTCCGGAATGGTTTGGACATTAACGTCTACGCCGCCTTTATCTAAAAGCATTTTTACATATTTTGTTGCATATTCTTCATTCTTACAAAGGGCTCCGTGCAAAGGCGTATAGTTCATCCCATCCCCAATATTTAAATTTGCTCCTTTGTCTATCAAAAATTTAACCATCTCTGTCTTAATGCCGCCAATTGCAATGTGCAAAGCTGTTGCACCGGTATAATCTACAGCATTTATATCCCCGCCATTATCCAAATAAGACTCCATTACTGCTAAGTCTCCATTATGTGCCGCAGAAATAAAAGCTCCCGCATCCTGGCAATACCCGCTCTGAATACCTATAAAAAACATTATCATCACCATAACTACAAATTTACACAATTTCATATTTTTTCCTTTTCTTTCTCAATATTTTTATCTATCCGACAATTCCGTCAGCGAATTGTCATATAAATTATTTAATATAGTAACCGGAAACTCTCCATTTGCCGTCTTTGTCCAACATCGGGGTAACCGTCTCCATGGCCGATTTCTTATTCTTAAAAGAAGTTTCATATTGGATCACAACATATTCTCCATCCGGCGCACCCGGAAGAGTTGTGAAGTATTGAGCAGTTTCTAATTTCCTTGATAAAATTTCAGCGAGAGGGGTTCTGATCGCGGTAAGTGATTGCTCCCACTGTTCTTTACTTACAGCATTTTTAAAATATTGAGCGGCTTCGTTCCAGCTCTCGGAATATTTTCCTTCGTCAACTAATTTCAACCATGTTTCCGTAGATTCTATAGCAATTTGTTCTGCATTTTTTTCTGCCGGTAATCCTTGGCCGAAAGCAACTGTAGAGGATACTATTACAATTAACAGTACACTTATCGCAATTTTCATTGCCCCTCCTTTTTGGTTATGTTTTACACACCTAATGTTTTAGTTCACTATCAGCTTTTATGAATCTAATACTACTGATTGGCCGCATTCATCACAAACCTCACTATCCGCCCGGCTTTTCACCCCGCATTCCGGGCAGGACCAGATGCCGTCGATCACTTCCACCAGAGGTTTTTCTTGATAAGAACTCTCTTCTGCTTCGACTGTTTCCTCGTAAATATTATCTTCCGGTTCTATCTCTGCTTCGATTTCTGTTTCTTCCTGCTCTATACTTAATAAAATATTCTTGTCCTCATCACCTTTTTCTTCAAGTTTTTTGTATTTCCAGAATTTTTGTATTTCCTGAATTCCCCAATAGATCTGCATAACACCAAAAACAGTCCACCCGGAACCGCCGCCAAGAAGGTTCCTCAACCCCACAATGATCAATGCCCCGGCGATCACAATATACATAAAACGTTTTCTCACCGCTAAAATAATAGCCCCCAAAATAATAACCATAATCCCCCATTTGGCATCTAAAAAATTAGGGATCAGATTGCTTACTATTCCTATACCAATGAGCCCAAATCCCCAGGAACCAAGGTCGGATCTTACATCCGGAAGCGGTTCAATAAATTCGACCCTTGTCTCTCCGAGAATATACCCCGCATTATTTGACAGATCGCGGATTTTCACCCATTCTTTTCCGCCCAGGGTAACTTTATCCGTCACATAGAATTCTTTATTTTGTTTGTATTTTTCTTTTATTTTAGCTCCGGAAGAGGGTTTCTCATAAACATCCGCATCTTTTTGATTTAATTTTGCTTTTTTGATCGCAAAAACCACCGCGTCCCCGGAAATAAATCCCTTTTCATTCCCCACCATTGTTTCTACCCACTGTTTTCCATCCTTTTTTATTGTCTTTCCTAAATAAAGAACAGTCCCGATCTCCAGCATTTTTATAATTGATGACTGCATGCGGGATTCCGCGTATAATTCAATTTTTTCTTCAATAACTCTAACCATTAACGGATATTCTTTATTCATATTCCTTTTCTCCCTTCTTACCACATTGAAATTATCAATATCTTATTTTTTCAGTTCCTTCATTATATTCTCAACCCCAAGCCATACACTTGCTATATGCATATCTCCAAAAACGATAACCGATTCCGGATAATGCAAGTTTACCATTCCTTCGTAAAATTTAGCTAAATTCCAGCCTTTCACATCTGAATATGATAAAATAATTGCACATTTATGCGGTGTTGGTAAATTTTTTATTTTTTTCCGTTCTTCTAAAACTTTATCAAAATCTTCTTTTGATAGAGCTGCGCAAGCACCGTACTTGATTTCTAATAATTCCCTTAACGGTGTTTTTACCCGAGGATCATTTGCGTGGTCTATCTCATATTTAACAAATTCATCTTTCGATACAATTCCGGAGGCGATAGCATATATAAACGTTCCATTACTATGCACACTATAAGTTATCGGCATCTGTTACCTCCTTATTTTTTAGTTCTAAACATTCAAACTCACCTGCCGGAAGCCGACGCCGAAAGGCGGCGGGTTGCGCTGTGTCCGCCATGCTTTGTGGCGGAATTGCCTGAAGCAAATTGTTATACATAATTTTTCAGCAGCAATTATTTGCTGTCCCAGAACAATCACAGCTGCAGCTTTGTGCGGCATTTTTAGGCATTTTTTGATATTTCTTCATTCGTTCTTTTCTGACTTGATTTAAATCTTCTCTATCAACGATAATATTCATTCCATCAAGCGGTTTTATTACGCAGGCATATTTATTTTCACCATTTATTTCTATTACACATACTTTACAACACCCCTTGGCCCTATTTGCTCTATAACAAGGAGCCGGTAGAGCAATTTTTGCTCTGTCGGCCGCATCAACTATGTTTTTATCATTGGGGAAAATTTCTATCTGTTTCCCATCAATATTAATTTTCATATTTAATTCCTTTTTTGTATAACACGACAATCAGCTAATGGGGTGAGCTCTATTAAGAACACCCACCAGTTAGATGCATTTAATTGTTATATGTTTCCCTTAATAATGTTTCCATCAATTCTTCGTTGTTTAATAACAATTCTTTTCTTGCCCCCAATCGTCTCTCCACTGGCATTCCTGAGACCCCATACATTAATTCACATATTTTTCAAGTCACTTATGGGTTTTTATCCTTTAATCAATTAAAGATCGCTAAAATTTTTCTTTTACCAATTTCCAAATCCCCTCTTCCTGGTGCATAGTAACAGTAATAAAACCATCTCCATTAGGTCCTTTAACTTCTCTTTTAAAAACCGCATCATCCCCTGAAATTTCCAGTTCAGTGAAGCTTATTGTTTCTAATGCATTCATTATTTTAAGCATTCCCAAAAGCGATTTTTTATTACCACCTTCCCATCCAGTTACAATCTTTTCTGAAAAATAACTTGCTATATCTTCTAGTTTTTCAGCCTTTTTTAAAGCACCCACATAAGCCTCATACACTTCAACTGGTGTTTTACCTTTTAGAAAAGCATCCTCCACCTCAAAACCATTATTATGCCAAACTTCATTCGGATCTATTTGGGCATAACCGATAGACAATGTCCCCGCAAAAATAACAACCCCCAGTAAAACCCCTAAAACCTTTTTCATCACGACCTCCTTTGCATTTGTAAATTATTTATTTTTCATTTTTATTTACCTATAACATAGAATTGAGCCGCCTGAACCGGCGCCATTCAGCGGCGGGTTCCGATTGCCTGAAGCGAATTGTTATAGATTAATTAAATTATCAATATCATTTTCCCAGTTTTCGGGATTGGTTGCAATGTATTTTCTAATTGCGTCTAAAGATTTCTGGTTTCGGATAATATGGTCATAAAATAATCGTTGCCAGATTTGTCCGGAAATATTCAATTTTTCGTCATTAATATATCGTAAATATTCGACAGATGTTTTTGATTTAAATGATCCGATAATATTTGATATCGTAGGGACAGGGCTTGCCCCTGTCCGTTTATTAATAATTATAATGCCATGAATATGATTAGGCATTATCATAAATTGATCCAATTCAACGTTATTATATTGGTTTGGCATATCAATCCATTGTTTTTCGATAATA
>JBDRPX010000023.1:0-70251 GCA_043826565.1 Candidatus Omnitrophota bacterium | reverse complement strand
TTATATTTTTGCCTTTTAATGCTACAATTTTCTTGCTCCATATGATCTCCTGTTTTTTGTTTTGTTTGTCACTTACAAAATAACAGGTTTCTTACGATCTGTGGAGCTTTTTCTTGTCGCACTTGTAATTACAATCTACAGGAAAATCTATAACATATGTTAGTATATATAGTAAGAAGATTATCATATGTATTTTAGATATCACAAAAACACGTCTTTGAGTTAAGCCTGCCGCGGCATCCTTGCCTTGCAGCCGCGCGTTCTCGCTATTTCGCCGTCGTAGCGAAATGACGCTCGAAAGCGCCACTCAAAGAGAATTTTTGCGCTATCTATTTTGCACTGATTGTGCTAACATTTATTTTGAATAATACAATTTACATTAAACTTTTAACATTACACAATATTAGGTTATGGCCGAACATAAAAAATTACTAAAATCAGCGGGGATTATCGGAATTTTTACTTTGATAAGCCGTATCCTTGGATTTTTGCGGGATATTATTATAGCCTACCTGTTTGGAACGAAAATGGCGGCGCAGGCATTTGTCGTTGCTTTTCGTATTCCTAATACCTTGCGAAATTTGGTTGGAGAGGGGGCAACGAATGCCGCGGTTATTCCGGTATTAAGCGAATTCGCGGTGAAAAAAGATAAAAAGGAATTATGGGAACTGACTAGTCTCTTGTTTGTGATTTTTTCAATCGTGCTTACCGCTATTGCGATTTTAGGTGTTGTCCTGTCTCCGTTTATTGTGAGAATAATTGCTTTTGGGTTTGTCCATGATGCGGCAAAATTTGCGCTTACGGTAAAACTTACCAGAATAATGTTTTCATTTATTGTTTTTATCGGCTTGGCGGCATATGTAATGGGGGTCTTGCATACTTTAAAGCATTTTGCTATATCCGCGGCGTCTTCTTGTTTTTTGAATATTATTATGATCATTTTCGGGCTGACGGTTTGTCGGCGAATGGATGAGCCGATTCTCGGAATGGCCTATGCCGTATTGATCGGCGGGTTCTTTCAGTTGGCGGTGCAAATACCCGTACTTATTAAAAAAGGTTTTAGATTGCATTTACCGGCTACATTATTCCATCCGGCGGCTAAAAAAATTGGAACTTTGCTTGTCCCGAGGATGGTGGGATCCAGTATTTATCAGCTCAGTATTTTTGTGGATACAATGTTTGCCAGTTTAGGATATATTGTCGGTGAAGGGGCAGTGGTGGCGCTATATTTGGGTACGCGGTTGATCCAGTTTCCTACCGGAATATTCGGGACATCTATGGCGACAGTCTGTTTGCCGACGATGTCGCATCAGGCAGCAGCAAATGATTTTGATAATTTAAAAAAGACCCTGGTTTTTTCCTTACGAGCGATGATGATTTTTCTTGTTCCTTCAGCTATGGGACTTATGGTTTTATCAGCGCCGATCATTAATATTGTTTTTAAGCGCGGGCAATTTGATAATATTGCCGCGCAGATGACGGCGGAGGCACTTCTTTTTTATTGCGTTGGTCTATTTGCCTATAGCGGAGTAAAGGTTATAACAACTTGTTTTTATGCTTTGAAAGATACGTTTACTCCGGTAAAGATTACTCTGGTATGTTTGTTGCTAAACATAGTTCTAAACATTGCTTTTATGGGACCGCTAAAAGCCGGAGGGCTGGCTTTAGCGACATCGGTTTCTTCAATTGTTAATTTTTTCATACTTTTATCTTGTTTGCAGAAAAAGATTGGAAGAATCAGGTTTAAAAGACTGACACGAAGTGCGGTTATTACGGTTAGCCTGTCTGTAATTATGGGCGTCATTTGCTGGTATAGCTATAATTTTTTTGCCGGTTTTCTGAAGGACTGGGTGGGGTTGGTTATGGCCATTGCTCTGGGGGTAATATTTTATATGCTGTTTGGCTGGTTTCTCGGAATATTTCAAGAATTACATTTAAAATATGAATTTGAAAGAAAAGATTAAAACACTTCCGGATGGGCCGGGTGTATATTTAATGAAAGATGTTTCCGATAAAATAATTTATATCGGGAAGGCTTCTTCATTAAAAAAGCGGGTTAGCTCATATTTTACTTCTTCGGTAAAAACTATTAAGCAGCAAGCGCTGGTTTGTAAAATCAATGATTTGGATTTTGTTACTACTTGTTCTGAGGCCGAAGCGCTGATCTTAGAAGCCGGATTGATTAAAGAGCATAGACCTAAATATAATACCGCAATTAAGGATGACAAATCTTATCCGCTGTTAAAATTGACTATCCGTGAAAATTTTCCACGATTGCTTGTTGTTCGGAGAAAGAAGAATGACGGGGCACGTTATTTCGGGCCGTATACTTCGGCGCGTCTTTTGCACCAGGCGCTGGCCTTTATGAGAAGAATATTTCCCTTGCGAACGTGTAAAGTTATGCCGGGTTCACTTTGCTTAAATTATCATCTTAAGCAGTGTTTAGGCCCGTGTATTGGCAGTGTTACTAAGAAAGAATACGATCGGGTTGTTGATAATGTTTTGCTTTTTTTACAAGGGAAAAAAGCGATATTAATGAAGAAACTGCTTCAGGAGATGTCTCAGGCTTCTCAACTTCATAACTTTGAAGAAGCGGCCCGGTTGCGTGATGAGATTGAGAGTTTAAGTTCAGTGAGTAGGTTTCCCCATTCGCGTATTGCCGGTGGATCTCCGCTTGAGGAGTTGCAGAATATCCTCCGGCTTAAACGATTACCGGACATTATTGAAGGATTTGATATTTCTAATGTATCCGGGGCTGAAGCAGTCGGTTCGATGGTTCGGTTTAAAAATGGATACGCACAAAAAGATAAATATCGCCGGTTTAGAATAAAAACAGTTCGGGGAATTAATGATTATGCGATGATCAAAGAAGTGGTAACCAGACGATATCAGGGACGGCTTCGGGATGATCTTGAATTACCGGATTTAATTCTTATCGATGGGGGAAAAGGGCATTTAGAATGTGCCGGCAGCGCTCTTTTAAAATCCGGAGTTTCTATCCCGATTATTAGTATTGCTAAACGATTTGAGCATATTTATGTGCAGTGGCAGGGTAAGCCGCTGGCGCTGGCAAGGCGCTCTAAAGCATTATTATTAATAATGAGAATCCGTGATGAGGCGCATCGCTTTGCGGTATCATATCATCGGGTCTTAAGAAAAAGAGAAATGCTCCTTTCTGCGCTTGATCAAATCCCCGGTATAGGTCCCAAAAAGCGAAAATTATTACGCGAGTTTTTTAATAATCCTACTGCGTTAAAGAGGCTTACGACAGTAAAGCTAACCCAAATAAGGGGAATCGATGCAAAAACCGCAAAGAATATCGTTGAATATTGGAAAAAGTATTGATATCATATTAAATAGCTGTACACCTTTTGAAAAAGCAGTATTAAAAGCGGCTTGTGAAATAAAGCCCGGACAAGTTAGAACCTACAAATGGGTGGCTGAACGTATTGGACATCCGAATGCGCAGCGTGCTGTGGGACAAGCACTTAAGAAAAACCCCTTACCATTATTGATTCCCTGCCATCGGGTGGTAGCTTGCGGAGGTAATTTGGGAGGATACTCTTTGGGAACACAATTCAAAAAGGAATTACTGGATTTTGAGAAAACGTTTTTCATGAGGAGGCATGCGGATGTTTAAAAAGGAAACAGATAATCACAAGAGTTGGGATGACCGACGGCGTCATTATCGTGTAGCTAGTGAGCTGACAATGGAATACAGAGCGGTTCAGGAAGACGGCAGTGATACAGAATGGAATAAGTCTCTGACCAAAAATATAAGTGCTGCCGGTATTTATTTTGAGACATATTATCCGCTCGGGTTAAATACAATCCTGGAAGTTAAGTTAAATGCGTCGTCTTTTCCCTCGCCGGTATTACTTAAAGCCAGGATTGTCCGAGCTGAAGAAATTCAGGTGGGAGAGATTTATGGAGTAGCTGCGGCAATTACGCAAATTGCGGATAATCAAAGAGTTTTGCTTCAACACGCAATTGAGCAAATAGATATAAGTAGTTTGTTGAAAGAGGCATTTGATCAGAAAGCTTCCGATATTCATTTTTCTTTTGGACATCCTCCTTTGTTTAGAAAAGGCTCCGAGCTTATCGCATCTAAGGGGGAGGCTTTGGGCAAAGAAGATATTGAAAAAATGATCTACAGTGTCTTGAGTAAAGAGCAAAAAAAACAGTTCATTAAGGATTCTTTTTTAGTTGTAGTAGTTAGTATCGCGGATATGTTTCGTTTTCGATTAAGTGTTTTTAATTCAAAAAATGGAGTAGAAGCAGTCCTGCATTTGATTTCGTCGTCAATTCCTGATTTGCCGGAACTGTTATTACCTGATGTTGTGACGAGATTTACCGAGAGAAAATCCGGGCTTGTTATAATTTCCGGCATTCCCGGTTCGGGAAAATCAACTACTGCTTCTTCTTTAATAAATAAAATTAGTGCGCAGCGTTCATGTGTGATCATGTCTTTTGAGCAGCCGATTGAACATATGTATGCTTCAAATCAAGCGGTAGTGCGGCAGAAGGAAATAACTAACGGGGAATCTTTTTCTTCAGCAATAAAACAATCCTTACGGCAAGATGCTGATGTAATTGTGGTCAGCCAAATGCCGGATTGGCAGACAGCCAAATCAATATTAGATGCGGCATTAAACGGATGCCTGGTTTTTGTCATTGTTTGTGCTTCTGATTCGGGCAATGCTTTGAGAAGGATGATTGACTTGTTCCCGGAGGGCAAGCGTGCCGATATAAGGGGGATGATCGCGGAATGTTTACAGGGTGTTATTACACAGGCATTATTGCCGCAAAAAATTAATAAAGATCAGCGTGTGCCGGCAGCGGAAATTTTGATCAACAGCCCGAAAGTTTCCCAGGCGATAAAAGAGGGGTTTTTAGAAAAACTGAATTCGATTATTAAAGAAGATACTGAGTATGGAATGCGCTCAATACACCGCTCCGCGGAAGAGCTGTTTGAAAAAGGTCTTATTAGTAAAAGTATTGTTGATGACTTATTGGCTTGATTAGGCTATTTTCTATACCGGTTACGAAGGTTCCACTTTTTTAGGAATAGTTCGTGTTTCTCTGTATTAACGTCATTGCTGCCTAATTCTTGTTTTATTATATCTCTGCCGATAATTTCCGGCATGATATCCCAGTCTTGTTTGCTTGTCTCGGACACAGGAATTTCTTTGGGCTTGTCGGTAATGCTGTCTGTGAAAAAGTCGAGTTCTTCTTTGTCAGTGTCACTATGATTACTGAGATAATCTTCAGTTGTATCAGGAAGAGAAGTCTTGGTACAAGTTTGACTATAACAAGTCGTCAATTTGCAGCAAAAAAATATGATTATTGTTATCACTAAAAATTTTATTTTTTTAACTTTCCTCATCGTATCTCCATCTTCAAGAATTATAGCATATTCCGGAGTAATTTCAACGATTATTGATTAGGAGATGATTTATCTGTAACTACTTTATTATTAATATGTTGCGATTTAAATAGTGAAAATTGGTGAAAAAATCGTAAGATAAATTGAGGGCATATTTGCAACTTATGGGAAATTATGATATATTTTAAAACTACTTGTCCCGTTGCGGGATGTGCGGTAAAATAGTTAAGATAAATACTTGCAATATGTTAATAAAAAAAAGTGAGAATTTTATATGAAAGTATTTGCGGTTATCCCTACATATAATGAAGCTAAAAATCTCGAGGAGCTTATTAAACAGATTTTTACACTTCAGCCTGAATTTAATCTAATTATAGTTGATGATAGTTCTCCTGATGGTACAGGAGATATTGCTGATGAACTGGCAAAACAGGATTCCCGAATAAATGTGGTGCATCGTTCTGAAAAAATGGGATTAGGTACGGCTTATGTTCGGGGGTTTAAGGAAGCCTTGGCAAAGGGCGCTGACCTGATTTTTGAGATAGACGCGGATTTTTCCCATGATCCTAAGTATTTGGAGGATTTCCTCGAGGCAGCCAAGAAGTATGATTTAGTTATCGGCAGCAGGTATGTAGACGGTGTAAGGGTAGAGGGGTGGAAATTCCGGAGGCTTTTGCTTAGTAAATTTGCGAACATGTATGTTTCCTATATAATGGTTCGTCCGGTTTGGGATTTTACTGCCGGCTATAGATGTTATCGTCGTAAGGTATTGGAAACTATTGATCTTGATAGTATAAAATCAGACGGATATGCTTTTCAGATAGAGATGATCTATTTGACATTTAAAAATAAATTCAGTGTTCACGAAATACCGATTATTTTTAAAGAGAGAAAACACGGTTATTCTAAAATATCGCGCAAAGTTGTCAGGGAAGCGTTCTGGATTACTTTACGCTTTCGTGCGCCAATTACAAAAATTATTAAGCATTTGTCGTATTTCTTTAAAGATTATGACGAGTTTGTATCCAATAGTTCGCAAAATTCAGACGAATAATGACTAAAGTATCTTTAGGAATAATGGCTTATAATGAGGAAGGCAATATCGGCCGCTTGCTGGAGGCAGTATTAGCCCAGGAATTTACTGATGTTTTTTTTGCGGAAATTATTGTTGTAGCTTCCGGATGCACAGACAATACTGAAAATATTGTCCGTACTTTTATGGAAAAAGACAATCGCATCAGATTGATTTCTCAGACCACAAGGCAGGGAAAAGCATCGGCAATAAATCTTTTCCTTGCGGAAGCTGCCGGTGAAATATTTATTTTGGAAAGTGCCGATACAATCCCGGATCCGGAAACTTATAATAAACTGGTTGCGCCGTTTAAAGATCCTTCTATAGGGATGACCGGCGCCCATCCTATCCCGGTGAATTCTCCGGATACATTTATCGGTTTTACGGTTCATTTCCTTTGGTTGAAACATCATCAAGTAGCCCTGATAACCCCAAAGTTAGGCGAATTGGTGGCGTTTAGAAGTTTTGTCAAGGCTATACCTTATGACACGGCAGTAGATGAAGCAAGTATTGAAGCTATTGTAAGGAATAAAGGATATACCCTAGCTTATGTCGCGGACGCTATTGTTCATAATAAAGGACCGGAGACAATCCGTGATTTTGTTAGACAAAGAAGAAGAATTGCCGCCGGACATAAATATTTGATGAAGACACAACACTACAAAGTAAGCACCCAGAATCCGACAAGAAGCATGTTTGAACTTATCTTGAAGAAAAAATATTGGAGGGATATGAAAAAGAATATGTGGGCTGTGGGAGCTATATGTTTAGAGATTTATAGCCGGTTTCTTGGATATTATGATTTCTATATTCGTAAGAACAATCCCTTCATCTGGGAAATTTCCCCTTCAACTAAGAAGTGGAAATAAATATGCTGAAAGTAATTTCAAAAATTCCGGGATACTATTTTTTTCGTTTGTTTAACCGGCCGCGTAAGCTTCCCCTGAATCTTACCCTCAGTGTCAGTTATAAATGTAATTCCCGCTGCCAAACCTGCAATATTTATAATAAAGATTGTGAAGAATTTTCATCACCGGAATGGGAAAAACTTTTTAAAAAAATAGGTAATACTGTTGTTTGGGCGACAATAAGCGGAGGGGAACCGTTTCTGCGGAAGGATGTAGAAGAGATAGTTTATTCTTTGTACGATAACTGTTCTCCGGCAATAATCAATATCCCGACAAATGGTTTGTTAGTAGATAAGATCCCGGAGTTAGTCAGAAATATCGCTAAATATTGTAAGAAATCACAGATAGTGATCAATGTCTCCATTGATGATATTGGGGGAAAGCATGATATTATCCGGGGAATTCCGGGAAGCTATGAAAAGGCGGTAAAAACATTTACGGAATTGAAAAAGATGGACTTGCCAAATCTTTCCGTGGGTATTCATACTGTTATTTCCCGGTTTAATGTTTTACGTATACCGGAAATATATAATCACCTAAGTACCCTTAATCCCGATTCCTATATAACGGAAATTGCCGAAGAGCGGGAAGAACTGGGGACAATGGGCCTGGGCATAACTCCGGACTATGAAGATTATGTAAAAGCTGTTGATTTTTTGATTCATAGATTAAAAACCGGTAACTTTAGTAAGGTCGGGAAAATCACCCGGGCATTTCGTATAGAGTATTATCAAATAGTAAAACGTATATTACGGGAATCTTCTCAGGTGATACCGTGTTTTGCCGGTTTTGCTTCGGCACAAATTGCTCCTAATGGGGATGTCTGGATGTGTTGTATAACGGCTAAGCCTATAGGTAATTTAAGAGCAGTTGATTATGATTTTAAAAGGATATGGTTTTCAGAAAAAGCCGATAAAGCGCGCCAGGGGATTAAAAACAGAGAATGTTATTGTCCTTTAGCTAATGCCAGCTACACGAATATTTTACATCACCTGAGAACTTTGGGCCGTGTGGGATGGAATTTTTTGAGGTTGAAATAGCATGGATAGGGAACATATTTTAGTTACCGGAGCTACTGGTTTTATCGGGTCTGCTGTTGTGGAAAGATTGCTTATTCAAGGGCAATCGGTGGTGGCGATTGTCAGGGAAAGTGAAAATTACAAGAATGTTGATTCGCTCAAAAATAGCGGAGTAATACTTTGCGAAGGCAACTTTTATGAGGCTGATGTAATTGAAGATATTTTTGAAAAGTTCACATTTTCTTCAATTATTCATTGCGCGGCATTGCGCGGCGCCGGAGCCGGGGGGCCGGATGATTATAACCGGGTGAATGTCCGCGGTACGCAGCTTCTTTTAGAAGCTGCAGATAAGCATAAGGTGAAAAAATTTGTTTTTTGCAGTTCGGTCGGAGTTTTTGGAACAATTCCTGCGGTAGTACCGGCGGATATTAATACCCCATTGAATCCGGACAATTTGTACCATCAATCAAAGGTGCTGGCAGAACAAAAGGTCCGGGAATATATAGAGAGAGGCCGGGACGCCGTTATTATCCGCCCGACGATTGTCTACGGTAAGGGAGATAACGGTTTTTCCAAGATCTTAGTTGATTTAGTAAGAAAAAAAAGGCTTGTCTTGCCTTTTCGGGATGTGAAGATTCATCTGCTTGATGTGGACAAGTTGGCGGAGGTCTTTAACTTTTTTTTAACTGCGGATATTAAGAAAAATAATGTATTTATTATTGCCGACAGAAAATCTATATCTTTAAGCAGGTTAGCGGATTTGATCCATTTTTATTTTTATAAGAAGAAATATCCCCGGATATTAAAGATCCCCGGGGTATGTTTTGATGCCGCTAATTTAATTTTTAAATTTATAAAAAATGAAAAGTGGAGTGTGCGGATGCAGTTGTTGTCAAAAGATTGGTATTACTTGCCGACCCAGCCGGATTCCGGAAATAGTTTTGATTTTTCCGATACAGAAAAAAAGTTCAGTGCATATTTAGAGGCGATTACTGATGAAAAATAAAATTTTTGATTTTTTTAAAACAATCTGGGGAAAAAACAAGATAGAGATATCTCTTTTTTTAGGGGTAATTGTTGTTTTGCCGTTTTTTATGATTTATCCGCCGGCAAATGGTGATCCCTATACATATGCCCGCAGTTTGTCGAGTTTTGACGCTCCGGTGATCCATTTTGGTTATTATGTTATCGGGGCCATCCTGCATTTTTTAATGGGAATTTTTGGTGCCGGCCCCTTACTTACTCTGGGATATTTTTCCGTATGGGCTTCGGCTATTTGTGTTGTTTGTATGTATCTATTGACGCTTGATTTTACGGGTGATCGTTGGCAAAGTCTGATCGCCGCGCTTATCTTATTGTTTTCCGGAACATTTATGGTATTTTCTTTGCATGGGGAGGTTTATGTTCCGCAGTTGGCCTTTGTAATGTTGGCAGCGATTTTAATCATTAGGGGGCGGTATCTGGCGGCCGGATTTCTTGAAGTGATCGCTTGTTCGATAACTCCCACTTCCTTGTTGGCATTGTTTCCTTTGGGATGTCTTGTGGTTCAAAAAAAAGCAGGCAAGAATGGGCTGTTAAAGTTCTTACTGCCTTTTCTGGCTTTAGCAGTTTTATTGCTGTTTAAAACGGAAAAAGTTATCGAGGTTTTTTCAGCAGCAGTTTTCGCTCCGGAACTTTTTGTGGAACAGTTTACTTTTTTTAAGGTTAGCGGATATGTTTTTTTTGAGTTGGCGAAGATTTATGGTGCTTCTTTTAACATGATTTTCTTGTTTGCTTTATGGGGAGTGGTTATTTTGTTAAAAGAAAACAGAAAAGTTTTAATTTGTTTTGGTTGTTGGTTCTTACCATTCTTACTTTATATTTTTAACTTAGGACTCCTTTCCGGGGACCATCTTATAATAACATTTATCCCGGTCAGTTTTTTTGCGTCAGTAGGGTGTATTGAAGTTTTTAAAAAAATGGAGCAAAAAAAAGTCATAATTTCAGTTGTGCTGATTCTTTATTTAGTGATTTCATGGAATATGGGGGTATCTTCGGAAAAAAGAAGGGCTTTAGAAATACAGAGAGTCGTGTTAGAGCTGGATAAAATATATGAACCTAGAGCGATAATGTTTTCGGAATATAATTTTGGCGTTTGCTACTGGTATTCAGTTAATGAAAAAGAAAATATTTTTATTCTTAGCGGACGGCCGAATATGCTTATCCGGGACAGCCGGTATACTGATGAACAGGTAATGAATAGATTAAAGGAAAGTTTCTGGTTGAATTTTTCATCAAATATGATTGATTTTTTAAAATTGATAAAAAATAAAAAATCTATTCTCGAAAACAGAGTAATATATTATGTGGAGAAAAAATCCTGGCCGGAATCATTTAAGCAAAAATTATCTCAGGGACTAAAAAATACAGACATTGTTGATGACCGATCAAATAGGCTTAAAATGAAGAAAATATGGGAAAAAATGTTCAATAAAAAAATAGAATTTAAAAAAATTGTGGATTCGCCTTTATGCCCGGTATACCGGATTGTCGAGGAAACAATGGATGCTCGGAGGAACGATGGCGATTAACAATGTTTGGCCGGAATATTTTAAAAATAATCATGAAGGATTAGGGACGACATATGAACGTTTTATTCTGCATGGTTATTTTGAAAAGATGAAAATTGAATATAATATTAAAAATGTCCTGGAAGCTCCGAGTTTCGGGATGACCGGAATTTCCGGTATTAACAGTATGTGGTGGGCGGCAAAAAACGTGCCGGTTACAATTACTGATTTTGACAAAGAGAGGATTTTAAAAATTAAAGAAGTTTGGCGGCAAACATCTTTAGATGTGAATATTGAACATTGCTTAGATAATGTTAAGATGTTGCCTTTTGCAGATAAAGCATTTGATCTAAGCTGGAATTTTGCGGCTTTGTGGTATATCCCGAAGCTTGATAATTTTTTAGGGGAGTTGAGCCGGGTAAGCCGAAAGGTTATTTTTATTTGTATCCCTAACCGGGCCAATGTGTTTTGTAAAATGAGGATGAAAGGTGCCCGGAAAGAAGGCATCCCCTATCCAGAGCATATCGATGCGAATAAGATAAAAAGTTTTTTAAAGAGCTTAGGCTGGAATTTGCAAAAACAGGGGTATTTAGATACTCCCTGGTGGCCGGATATTGCAATGAAGAAAGAGGAGCTTTTAGCTAAGATCGGGATTAACCCTAAGCCGGATAGCTTAGAGCAGAATGATTGCTTGTGTATTCTTGATTATTTTACCGGAAAAAACCCGCAATTGGAAGTAGAAATAATGAAACATTCCTGGCTGGAAAATTCGCCGTATCTTATCCGAAAACTATGGGCACATCATCAGTATTTAATTTTTGCTCCCAAGGAGTTATAAAAGTGATCTCGATAGTTATCCCATCATATAATTCTGAACAGACGATTGGAAAATGTATTGATTCTCTTAAAAACCAATCATATGAAAGCGAGTATGAAATAATTCTCGTGGATAGTTCCGCGGATAATACTCCGAATATTGTTAGACAAGAATACCCGGATATTAAATTTACTTATTTAGAAGAAAAAACAGATCCGGGGACTGCTCGCAATTTGGGAATAAAGAAAGCTAAAGGGGAAATCATCGCATTTATTGATTCGGATTGTATTGCCGGTCGCGATTGGCTGAAAAATATAGAAACTGCTCATAAACAAGGGTATAATGTTGTGGGGGGTGCGGTAGATATTGCTAATGAGGAAAATGATTTGATCGGCTGGGCCGGGTATATTGCGGAATTTCGTGAGTTTCTTCCCGGCGTACCTAGGCATGAAGCAGGTCATATACCAACGTGTAATATTTCCTGTAAGAAAGGCATATTTGATAAGTTTGGATCTTTTGACGGAAAGTACTATCCTCAAGAAGATCTGGTTTTTAATTATAATTTGCGGCAGAAGGGGGAGAAAATACTCTTTTTGCCAGAAATTCAGGTTAGGCATCAGCACCGGTCCAATTTAAAAGAATTTTTTGTTCATCAGCGGAAAATTGGGAAAATAACCGCGAAAGTGATGAAAGTGATTAACCTGGAAGGTTCGTTCATCGTGCGCAATCCTGTGCCCGGATTAGTGCTGATTCCACTTTTACCGGTAGTAAAATTTATCAGAACAGTTATGGCTTTTTTAAGATATCAGCCACAAGCGATCACAAAAAGGCCTTTGGTATTGGTATTGTTTGCCATCGGGTTAGTGTATTGGGTAATTGGTTTTGTTTCTGGCATATATACGCGGAGTTAATTTTTCAATAAAAAAGAAGGAAAATATTTTAAAATGGATATATTAGCATATAAGAATAATATGCAAAAGCTTATTGATCAGGCTTTAAACGGATATTTTCAGCCGGAAGCAGAAATTCCCAAAAATCTGATTGAAGCAATGCGTTATAGCATATTTAATGGCGGAGAACACTGGAGAGCTTTATTTTGTATTGCCAGCGGAGAGACAATTGGCGGCAAGGCCGAAGCGCTTATGCCGGTTGCCTGTGCTATTGAATTCATTTATACCGGTTTTATGATCCATGCCGGATTGGCAGCAACCGGGAATGAAGATTATTGTTGTGGAAAACTAAGCAATCATAAAGTGTTTGGAGAAAACATGGCGATTACTGCCGGGGATTGCTTTCTAACTGCTGCTTTTTCAATTTTGAGTAGAGATTATAATGAACCGAAATTGGCGTTGTCTTTGATCCAGGAACTTTCTAAATCAATTGGTATGACCGGTATGGTTGCCGGTCAAGTAGTGGATATGTTTTCTCGGGGCAAATCAATGGATAAGGATGTTTTGGCATACATTTGCATGCATAAAACCGGAGAATTAATCAATGCCGCGGTTAGAACCGGAGCGATTGTTGCGGGGGCAAAAGAAAAGGAATTAGAAGTTCTGGTAAATTATTCTAAAAACATCGGACAGGCTTTGCACATATTTAATGATCTGCGCGATGCTGAAAATAAGAAGAAAACTAGTAAATCTATTGATGGAAATATCGTGCCGCAAAAGATGACTTATGTTGGAGTCTATGGCCAGCGGAAATCCCGTGAAATGGCACGGAAACACATATCCCGGGCGAAGGATTGTCTGCGTGTTCTAGAATCCCCGGATTTGCTTTGCCAATTAGCAGATTGTATTGCGGATATGTCCTTACCGGTTTAATCTGAAATAAAAGTTTTTCGATAAAACATTAAAAGTGAGAACTTAAGATGCTTACAGTTATTATTCCGACATATAATCGAAAAGATGTATTAATCCGCGTTTTGGAAGCTTTTGACCGGCAAACTTTTTCCGTTGCAAATTTTGAAATAATTATTGTCGATGATGGTTCTCGGGACGGCACGCAAGAGAGTGTTTTGAAATTTTCCAAGTCAGGTCGCCTTAATATCAGATACTTCTATCAGAAAAATAAAGGCCCTGCTGTAGCAAGAAATTTAGGCATTAAAGAGGCAAAATACCCATTGGTTCTTTTTATAAATGATGATACTATCCCGGCTGATGATTTCCTGGAGCAACATATTGCTTGCCATCAAAAATGGCCGGAGGAAAATGTGGCAGTTCTGGGGTATGCTACATGGGCTGAAGGTATTTCCGTCCCTATATTCGCAAGTCACTATTTAATTGGTGAGTTTAATAAAATAAAAGGGTTAGCGGAGGCCCGGCCGATTGATTTTATAACCTGCAATATCTCGGTTAAGAAAGATTTTTTAGTAGAGAACGGACTTTTTGATGAAGATTTTCCCTATGCTGCTCACGAGGATAGAGAATTAGGGCATCGCCTGGGTAAAAAAGGGCTGCGTATTATGTATAATCCTGATGCTTGTGTCTATCATTATCATATTTTTCAGGATCCTGAACCTTTTATTTTGCATAATAAAAACCTGGGCGCGGCACTGGCCATATGGGAATCAAAGCTGCCTGATGAAAAAAATGTTCTATTTGAATTTGGCTTGCGTGATTATTCCTCATTGGAAAAAATCATCAGAGAGGTGCTTCGGGAATTGTTTTTTAACAGTAAAGTTTTACCTTTATGGATTTGGATTATTTCTAAATTCATAAAGAAGGAATCTTTGCAATGGTATATTTACTCCCATCTTATGGCGCAGGCTCAAAAAGAGGGATTTCGGTCTCAAAAATATTTAATGAAGCTCAAAAATAAACGAAAAGGGCGAGATGTATCCTAAAGTAGCGATTATTATATTAAATTGGAATGGTAAACAAGATAGCCTGAAATGTCTTTATAGCGTAAGCCAGTTAAAGTATCCTAATTACGAAGTGTTTTTTGTGGATAATGGTTCTACTGACGGGTCGGCATTTTGTATTTCGGAAAATTATCCGGATATCCGGATAATTAAGAATAAAAAAAACCTGGGGTTTTGTGAAGGTAATAATGTCGGGATGCGTTTGGCTCTAAAAGCAGGGGCAGAATATATATTTTTACTCAATAATGATACCATGGTAGACAGTGACGTGTTAAATCATCTTGTTGATGCCGGAGAACAGAATGCGCAGGCCGGGATATTAGGCCCTAAAATGTATCACTTAGAACTGCATCCCGGGTATTTGTATTCAATCGGAGGTAAAATTAATTTTCATGAATATGTGATTAATTCTATAGGGTGTAACTGTCTTGATTTTGGGCAGTTTAACAACATGCGGGAAGTTGATTTTATCATCGGGTGCGGATTGCTGATTAAGAAAAAAGTTATTGATGAAATAGGCCTGCTTGATCCCGTATATTTTTCCTATTTCGAAGATGTGGATTGGTGCGTACGCGCAAAGGCTAAAGGATATAAGGTGGTTTATGTGCCCTTAGCAAGGATCTGGCACAGTGTTGCCGCTAGCACCGGAGGAGACCGTAATCCCCGCTGGTATTATCTGATGGGCAGAGGCGCGGCGATGTTTGTGCGCAAGAATGCTTCTTGGGGGAATTTTTTAAAATTCATGTTTTTTTCAATTGCGGAATGTGTTTGGGTTATTCTGAAGAAAATACTTATTGGTTACAAAAAACCTATTTTTGCGAAGATGAGAGGACTGCGGGATGGGTTTTTATTGAGAGAAGTGAACATTAAAAATCTGGAATGGAAGTGAATATGTGGGAAAAAGCAAAAATTCTTAAGACTCTTCGCTGGACAGATTGGGCTACGGATAAATTGCCTTTTTTGGTGATTACCTGTTTTTATGTTTGCTTAGCATATTCTAAGTACTCACTGGTATTTATAAGGGATTTTTTTATATTTATTGCCTTTGCTTCGGTGTCCAGCCTGTATGGTTACTTAATTAATGAATTCGGAGATAAAGAGCCGGATCGGCAAGAGGGGAAGAGCAACACTTTTTTAAATATTAGCAATGCCAAAGCTGTAGCTGTTGTAAGCATTCTTTTTTTATTAGTAATCTTAACCGGAATCAAATTTATTAAAGAAGACTATTTTATTTTTTTATGGGTAATTCAAATATTTTTATCAACGTTTTATTCTCTAAAACCAATCCGGTTCAAAGAACGGGGCGGGGTGGGAATAGCCGCGGCTTGTTTTGCCCAGTCTCCTTTGCCGATTATGCTTCTATTTTCCGCTTTCGGAGTATTCGGAGGATGGGATATGTGGTCCATTGCCTGCTGTGCCATTGTGATTGGGCTGGGCAAGGAAATCGGCCACCAGGCTTTTGATGCGGTTAATGATGTTAAATCCGGAACCGCGACTATGGGGTCTAAAATCGGCATGGAAAAAATGACAAAACTTTACCGGAAAGCACTTGTCGTCGAAAGAATAGCCTGGCTTGTTTTTATGATGATTATCTTAATAAAAGTGCCGTGGTTTGTTTTACCGGTTGTCTTTTTATTCGCCGTGCTCTTTTTACAGACTGTTTATTTAGATATTGCTAATATGAAAAACAAAGATTTCTACGATCCTTATTATCAGTGGGAATCAAGACAATGGACGAGTCCGTATAATCTTTTACATATTTATTTTCCCAATGTAATTTTACCGATATCTCTCGCTTTAATTATTACTTTAAAATACCCTCTATTTTTAATTGTTTTCGCGGGGTTGTTGTTCTTTATTAATTTTAATTTTTCTGATCTTAGCTTAAAGGATCATTTATTTTCCCTGTTTGTAATTTTTTACCAAAAAGGCAGCAACCTGAGGATATTTAACTTGTTAAAGAAAAAAATTCTGCATTCTCAATTTCTCCAGAAAAAAACATCGGAACAGAAAGATGAGAAATAGATGGAGCTGTGGAAAGAGTAAGTAATTTTAAAAGATTGAGGATAATCCAATTGCCGGAGAATAATATGACACAGAATATATATGAGAACTTAGTAATTCCTGAAAAATATTCTTTAATCTCAATTTCAAAAGATGAAGCGGAATACATCCACTTTTTTTTAAAGGAAAAAAATATAAAAAAAACTCTAGAAATTGGTTTGGCCTTTGGGTGTTCGGCTGCACATATTATTTCGGCAACAGAAAGCCGGCATTACGCCATTGACCCTTTTCAGGAAAAATTTAAAAATCTGGGATTGAAAAATTTGAAGAATCTGGGGTTTGATAAGTATCTTACTTTTAAAAATGATTTCTCATATAATATTTTGCCGCAGTTTCTTGATGATGGCATGAAATTTGATTTTATTTTTATAGATGGAGATCATAAATTTGATTTCGCGTTTGTGGATTTTTTCTTTGCTGACTTATTATTAAATCAGGGTAGTTATATTCTGTTTCATGATTCTTGGATGCCGGCATTACAGAGTATTTCCTCCTGGATAAAAACCAATCGTAAAGACTATAGTTTAGTTAAAACTCCTCAGGCAAATCTAATTTTATTTCAAAAGAATAGCCGTGATGACAGGCCTTGGGATCATTTTGAAGATTTTTACACTTCAAAGCCTAGAATTAGAAAATTTTTACATAAAATAATTCATAAAAAGAAACGTGTGAATTTTTTTAAGACGGAGAAAAGTTGTTCAAAAAAAGCGCAGGGTGGTTTGAAAACAGAAAAGATAAAGAGATAATAAATGGAACATAAAAAAACGGACCTATTCAGAGTAATTAAAAATACGATTGCTCTTTTCGGTAATAAAGTATTTACGGGGGTCATAAATTTAATTTTTATCTCGTACGTAGCCCGATATCTTTCTCGGGACGGCTTCGGCATGTTTTCCACTATTTTAGCTTTTCTTACTTTTGCTAATATTTTTGCGGATTTTGGTTTATCAACTGTCATCACCCGGGAAATCGCCAAAGACAAGACAAAAGCTCAGGAGCTTTATGGTAATTCCATATTTTTATCCATGGGTTTTTCATTGCTGGCCTGGATAGGGATGGTACTTTTCGCAGTGTATTTAGGTTACCCTAAACAATTGATTTTTTTAATTGTTTTAGCGGGCAGCACGATCTTTTTTAATTCGGCAATTAGCCGGTTAACCGCGGTTTTAAGCGGATTTGAGAAGATGGAAATCTTTTCTGTTGTTGGGGTCGTTCTTTCCGCTTTTTTTACGATATTGGGTATTTTATTTCTTCGGTTAGGTTTAAATCTTGGGGGAATGATATTGCTGATGATCTTAGGCACAGGAATTACTTCCCTTGTGCTTTTTTACATTGTTCAAAAGGATTTTGTCAAATTTAAACCCAGATTTGATCTGAAGATAGTAAATAGTCTTTTAAAGCAGGCTTTTCCTCTTTTTTCTCTTATTGGTTTAAGCATTTTATTAAGAAGAATGGATATTGTCATGCTTTCTAAAATGAAAACTATGCAGGATGTAGGAATATATGGGGTGGCGGTTCAACTGAATGAAGCTTTAGGTGTGGTAACTGGTTGTTTTATGGGTGCGATGCTGCCATTTATATCATCCCAAAGTAAGAGCTCTTTAGAAAATACATACCCAATATATCTTAAATCAATGAGAGTAATGATAATTTTTTCCAGTTTTTTTACGGTAGCACTGTTTTTGCTTTCTGGGCAAATTGTGCCATTTGTTTTTGGAAAGGAATTTGCCCTTAGTTCTCAGGTTTTCAGGATTTTAATCTGGTCTTTCTTGTTGAATCATTTTGCCGGGCCAATGGGGCTGTTTTTGATTGTGCAGAAAGAAAAACTTAAAATCTTAATGGTTGGCTCATTGATTATAATCTGTGCAAATTTCGTGTTAAATCTTATTTTGATTCCCCAATATGGATACCTGGGTGCAAGTGCGGCAACTGTTTTTTGTGGTTTCCTAGTGCTTGTAATGAAATCGCGTTTATTCAGGGAGTCGTTTAAAAATAGTCCTACTTTGATCAGTTTAGGATATAAGCCGATTTTTGCTGCTATTTTGACAGGAGGAATAATCTTCTTTATGAAAGATATGTTTTTCCTGATCCCGTTTTTTGTCGGACTATTTTGTTATACTATTTTTCTGATCGTGCTTGGTGAATTAAAAATGAAAAAAATTTCCGAAATTTTAAGTTTTTTAAAATCATCTTAAAATTAATAAGGATTCAAAGAATGGAAAAAATTAGAATTTACGGAGCAGGCATTTCCGGGTTGGTTGCCGGCATAAATTTGGCTAAGGCCGGTTTTGAAGCGGAAATCATTGAAAACAGAAAAACAGTAGGGGGCGATCCTAAATGGCATCCGTCTGTTCATCTGCAATATATGGACCTTGAACGCACCTCGGAATACATCGGTATCGATATGTCGCGGTGTTTTCGCCGTGCGGTAAGACATTCGATATATTTTTATGACAAAAAAACTCATGCTGTGAACCCTCTTCACGCTTTTTTGTGTTTAAAAGGCGGCCATGAAAATTCAATTGAAAATTACCTTTATAAAATTGCTTGCGGGTTAGGAGTGAAATTTATTTTTAACCAGCCGCTTGATCAAGAAACTTTAAATTCTCTCAAAAAAGACAGATCAAAAGCTATAATTGCTTGCGGATTAGAGCTTCCGGCTTATCAAATATGCGGCATCAAATATAAGATGATCCAGGGGTTTAGGGCTTCGGGAATTACGCAAAACAAAAATATGGCGGTTTCATGTTTTGGTGATTATACAAATGGGGAGTTTGCTTATCTTGCTTCATATGAAGATTGTGTTTTCGGCCTTTTGTTTTCCCGTAATTCAATGAGTAGCGATAAGCTGAAAAGATTTGAGGATTTTATTTGGGAAAAAGAAAAAATTGCTTTTAAATCATGGACATTTTCCTCCGGCAGTATTCCGCTTAATAAAAATATCGAAAAAGAGGGAATTGCTTTAGCTGGAACGATGAGCGGAATGATCGACCCCTTTTACTTAAACGGGATTTCCGGAGCGCTTTTGTCTGGGAAAATTGCGGCAGATTATTTCATGAATGAGAAGATTGCCCGAAAGGAATTTTCCAGAATGACGAAAAATTTTTATACTAAAAAATTCCTACAGTATATGTCTGCAAAAACTCCTTATAAAAAAACATTTTTCCCTTTATTGGTATTATTAAATAATCGCTTAAAAATAGTGGGAGCAGTCTGATGAGTAAGGTGCCTGTAATTATTATCGGAGGAGGTGTCGGAGGGCTAACTGCTGCGGCTTACTTAAGTAAGAACGGAATCAATTCGATTTTGATCGAACAAAATAGTCTGTTGGGAGGGCGGTGTGCAACGAGAAGTATTGATGGATTAAGCTATGAAATCGGGGCTATTTACGTTGGAGGAGCGGCATTTGATCATTTAAGAGATACTTTTGGGCTTAATCTTACAACTTTTCCGATGCGTTGTGGCATAAAGATTGGTAAAGGAATGGCTTCATTTCCTTTAGGGAAAAGAACGCTGATAGAATTCATTTTTTCTGGTATTCCGTTTACAGAGTTGTTAAGGTTTAGAGCTAAAGCAAAGATTTTGAGTGATTCGGATACTTTTGAAAAGTTCAAATCTGTAGGGGAATTATACGATCAATTGATATCGAATGAAAAACTAAGAAGATTCTGGGATACCATAGTAGCAGTTTCTGGGGTTAGCCCCTATGGATTACCTTCAAGATATTTTTCTCAAGAAAGTGCAATAGCAGAGTATAAAGGACTTAACCCTGAGTATATTGCCGGAGGAAATGGCCAAATTGCGGCAAAACTAATGGAAGTAGCCGAAAAGAAATGCAAAATAATCATGAATAAAACAATAAAAAAAATAATTATTGAAAAGGAGCGTGTTGTCGGAGTTGAAGCTGACGGCGAAAATCTATTCGCGGAAACTATAATCAGCAATGTTGGTTTGCGACAGACAGTTTTGAATTTAACACGACGCGAAAATTGGAAAAAAGATTTTTATAATGCAGTGAGCCAGATGAAAGAAACATTAAGCGTTGTTAATATCTTTATTAGATTCCGTAAATCGTTTAGATTGCCTAAAGGATATGGTGTTTTTTTTATGCCTTACGATGTGTCTTCCGAGTTTGATTTATTAGAACGGGGGGAATTCCCGGCCAAGTCAATGTTTATAATGCATATACCCTCAAATATGGAATATGATGTAAAAGATTGTCACCGAGCAACATTGCAGTTTTATCATCCCCGAGGAAATGTGAACCCGGATCTGGTTGAAAAACAGGCTCATTTAGTTTTAAACCAGGGGCTTAATGATTTGTTCCCCGGGTTAGCTGGTGCAGTGACAAATTATACTATTTATAATCCAAAAATGTATGAAAAAGAATTTGGGTTGCCGGCTTATGTTTTTGGAGTAGAGCCGCAAATTCAATCTCCACGTGTTCCTGTCGAAACGGATATTCATGGATTATTTTTAGTGGGAGATTCCGTGTCTCCGGAAGGCCCATGTGTGCCTCAGGCAATGGAATCAGGAATTCAATGCGGGCGGTTAATTGCTAAACAAAATAAGTTATAATTTTTAGAAAAGGTAGTTTATGGATCAATCTAAATCTTTGCGGCATGATGGGTCTCACATAGAAAATCCGAGTAAGTTTTTCGAGTGGTGGTATTTTGATTTTGATTTAAAAGATGGGAGGAATGTATATATAGAGTGGCAGTCCCCGGTCTTTAGCCTGAGAAATAATTTATGCCTTTTAATTATCCGGATATATGAAAATTTTAATAAAAATAATCATGATCAGGGTCAATCTACAGTACGGGTTTTACGCTATTCGCGGGCAAAGATTACCCAGGATAAAAATTTTTGTAAAATTATTTTCCCGGGTGGGCGGATAGAAGAAAATAACGGGGATTATAAAATTTTTGTTAAGGAAAAGGACATTACGGTTGATGTAACGCTAAAACGTCAATTGCCATTTTTTTGTAACAACAGTGAGTGTATCTATAAAAATAAAACAAACAATGAGTGGTTTAATTGGATCGTTCCTTTACCTCGGGCGCAAGCAAAAGGAAAGATTGAAATTGACCGGAGAACTATAAATATCGAGGGGATTGCGTATCACGATCATAATTGGGGTAATCTCAATATCGCGCGAGAGTTTAAAGGGTGGGTTTGGACCCGAGTGTTTTTTAAGGACTTTACATTTATATTTTCTGAAATAGAGATAAAAGGAAAAAAAGAAAAACTTAGGATTTTATGTTTGCTGGATAAAAGCGGTAAACAAATCAACGCTATTGATTTGAAGGTCAGTGAGAAATCCGGAGCAGAGAATGATATCACAGAAAGTGGAGTGCCGTACAGTATGAAACTTAGTTTTAATGCTGATAAACAGTATGAGATTAGCTTAATCTCTGATTGTAATTATGTGTCTCAGGAGTTTCCTTTAGGGATGACAAATAATAACCGGTTAAATACACTATTAGTGATTATGTTTTATTTATTAAAGTTAAAATCATATCCGAAATGGTTAAAGTCACACTTAGGCAAGGGGCAATATTTACAAACAGTTGTTAACGCTCAATTGTCAATTAATGGAGAAATCCAAGATAAAGAATGCGGGAAATTAGAGAGGTTTGTTTTTGGTGCCTAACAAATTTATTTACACATATGATGAAGCTTATGCTGAAGGTTTACCCTTTACAGGGGCAAAGGCGTTTAATTGCGCGATTTGCTATAAAACGGGGTTTTCCGTGCCTGATGGGGTAATTTTAAATTTTCAAGCGTATACTGCTTTTAAAAACAAAGAAAACTTAGAACAGCTTTATTCGGATATAAAAAAGTGTTTTCCTGATAATTGTTTGCTGATTGTCCGGTCATCAGGAGAATCCGAGGATAGCGCTCAAGCTTCTTATGCGGGCCAGTATCTGTCTTTAATTTGTCAGAATGAGACTTCTGAGATTAAGAATGCGTGTCAGGCTTGTTGGAAATCGGGTGACTCTCAGAATGTTAAATGTTATGAACAGGAGATTTCAGTGAATAAAATGGATAAGCCTAGAAGGATGGCTTTGCTTATTCAAAAAGTACTTTCTCCGATTAGTTCAGGAGTATGTTTTTCACAAGATCCTAACCACCCCGAAAGTAAAAACATTATTATTAATGCGGTTTATGGTTTGGCCGAGGCATTAGTAAGCGGGGAAGCGGTAGCAGATCAATATGAGATTGATATAGATAATGAGAATGTAAATAAGGTTATTACCGGAAAGCAAAGACATTGGCGTTCTCCGGAGAATCCGCAACAATTAAGCGAACTGCCGGATAAATTATCGGATCATCCTGTTTTAAACTTGAAGCAAATAGAAGAGATCTCCCGATTAGCGCAAAAGATAAAAGAGTTGTTTAAATATCCGGTAGATATTGAATGGGCATATCAAGAAAATAAATTATTTGTTTTGCAGGTAAGGCCTATCACAATAGGTAAGACCAAACAAGATGAATATATTTTGTGGACCCGGGATAATGTGGCAGATGTTATTCCTGATGTTGTAACTCCATTTACCTGGTCAGTTGTGAATAAGGCCACAAATCAAGGTTTTAAAAATGCGGTAGCAAGCTTAGGACTACCCCCCATTGAGCAGGATCTGTTTTCTCTTTTTGACGGCAGAGCTTATTGTAATCAAACGGTGTTCAAACAGATTTATAATGTTCAGGATATTAAAAAGCATAATCCCTTTATCTTGTTTAAAATCTTATTTTTTTATTTTATATCTCTTATAAGGTTACCTTTTCTTGTGCATGTGGCGCAAAAGCGATTCCCTGAAAGATTGAGCCAAAGCATGATTTTGGAAGAAAAAGAAGCGTTAAAGGATTTAAGAGAATTTTTAGAACAAAATATGAAAATACATGTTAAAGTCGCTATTTCCTTTGAATTAGGCACTGCAATTCTAGGCGGTTTAATTAAAAAAAATATGCCGAATGAAAAAGTATCGGTTATAATGGATGGATTAGTTACCGGGCTTGGAAAAATCGAGAGTACCGCTGCCAGCGAAGCTTTATGGGAACTGGCTTCTTCGATACGCAAGGAAAAACATTTATTAGAAAAAATAGAAAATTCCTCAGGTTCTTTTCACGGTATTATTTCTAAGTATGGAGCGGATTCTGCGAGAAAGTGGGATGACTTTCTGGGAAAATTCGGGCATCAATCTTTAAAGGAATTTGAGTTGTTTTATCCTCGTTGGGCTGAAGATCCTAGTTTTGTCGAGATAACACTTAAGCATTATATTGCACAGAAAACAGAGATTAATTTTGAGCAAGAAAGAGATTCGCGTGTCCAGAGACGAGTTAAAACGGAAAATCTTGTATTGAAAAGCATCCCTTTATTATTTCGTTTTCCAACTAAGTTTTTTATCCGGCATATTCAGAAATGCAGTATCTGGAGAGAGGCAATAAAGCAAAATATTGTTAAAATAATGTTTCAGATTCGAAAACAGGCCCTTTCACTTTCTCAAAAAAAGAAACTTGAGACTTTAAATGATATTTTTTTTATGACATTAGACGAAGCTTGCACAAAAGATTCCCAAATAGAACAGAATTGTATCGATCAAAGAAAACTGGATTGGGAACGTTTATGTTTGCAGGAACCTTTTGAACAGATCAGGATTTACAAAAGTGGCCGGGAAGAAAAAATTTCTCATAAACAGTCTCCGGGATTAAGCCTGCAGGGATTAGCCTTAAGCAGTGGGAATTATACGGGCATTGCCAGAGTGATAAAGAGCAAAAAAGATATGGGTCTTTTAAAGGCAGGTGAGATTTTAGTGGCAGCTTCAACTAACCCAAGTTGGACGCCATTGTTTGCAATTGCGGGCGCAATTGTAACGGATATGGGTAATTATTTATCGCATGGAGCAATTGTTGCCCGGGAAATAGGTATTCCGGCTGTAGGCAATTTATTTACAGCAACCCGGAAAATTAAAACCGGCCAAAAAATATTTGTCGATGCCGATAATGGAATGATTCATGTTTTAGAGGGAGTTGAAAATGAAAAATGAACAGGTAATTATAATCTGCCGTAACCGGATCCCGGCAATAACTGCAAAAGAAACATTTTTAAAGAGGGGGCGAGTGGTTTTATCGTATATTAAAAACAAGCTCTTCTTGAAAAATATTTCAAAAATAAATAATGTCAAAAAAATTAAAGAACGAATTCTTTATAATATTATCGCTCCGGAATGGATTGGTTTCTGGCGTTTTGGAATATTTGAGTTACTTAATTTTGCATTAAATAATAATAAATATGTCTACGAACCGCAAAAAGATAAAAAGTTTTTCAATCCCACAGGAATTCCGACTATCACATCTTTGCATATTTATGATTTTTTATTAAAAAAAGGCTATTCTCCGGTTAATATGGATAATGTTGCTGAATGTAAAGACGAATTGAAAGCAATTTTAAAAAACAATCCTTTGTCAGTCGCGATTTCCGCGACTTATTTTGTGAGTCCGCAAGAGATAATGGCAATTATTTTACTGATTAGGGGCTTAAATAAAAGCATTCCGATTATTATGGGCAGTAACGTGATATTAACTAAATTAACCGACCAAGGAAAGCTGCTACCGGATTATGAGAATCTATTAATTGATGAAAATATTTATTTTATCCTGGAAGAGAACGGCTTGCCGAGTTTGCATAAATTGCTTGAGGCTTTAAAAAAGAATACAGATATTAATCTTTTAAACAATCTGGTTTATAAACGTAAGGGGAGCATAAACTATTCTCGGCGGGGTGCAGATCCATTAGATTTAAATAATGATTTTCCGGATTGGGCAAAGATAGCGGGAATTACTAAAGACATCGCATTTGTGCGGGCTAGCCAAGGATGTGCTTTTCGCTGTAAGTTCTGTAATTTTCCTAAAGCTACAGTAAAGATTTACCAGCGGTCGATGGAAAGTGTCCGTAATGAATTAAGAGAAATAAAAAAAGCCGGAATAAAGAATGTTGCTTTTACTGATGATCATTTTGCTGTACATCCCAAGCGTATTGAACAAATTTGTCAGATGATGATTGATGAAAAATTTTATTTTAACTGGTTTGCCGGGATCCGTTCTAATTCCATTACAGAGGAAAATGCGATACTTTTAAGAGAATCGGGATGTAAAGTGCTTTGTGTGGGATTAGAAAGCGGCGATGACCGGATGTTAAAGCTTATGGATAAGAAAACTACAATTGCGGATAACCAGCGTTGTTTAGAAATCCTGGATAAAAATAAGATTATCGCTTATGGCAGTTTTATGATCGGTTTTCCCGGAGAAACTGAGGAAAGCATTAATAATACGATTAACTGGATAAATAATTCACCATTGCAGTTATACAAAATTTATGTATTTTATATGCTGCCGGGTTCAATAATTTTTGACGAGCAAGCCGAACATAATGTGACCTATTTTGGGGACAAATATGATTATTGCCTTTGGAAAACTCCGACGATAGATTCGTTGAGTGCTTCGGAGAAGCTTAAGGAATTTATTCTCCGAATTGAAAAAGCGGGGTTGATTTATAATTATTCTCCGATGTATGCTTTTTTTCCTTTTTATTTAAAAGGATACGACAACGAAGATATTGTGAAATTTTTTAAAATTAAAACCGAATTAGTTAAAAATGAGCTTTCTGATATTTCCTGGTTTGCGAAAAGGAAAATCCGGCAGGCTAAACTAAATCAATTAAAATTAATGTTAAAGCGTTCAGGGGAATAGAAAAAACATGGAAAAAGTTACGTTAATATCATTTTACCCGGGATTTTTTGGTTTAAACTTGCGGCAAATCGGGGCTTGTTTGCAGGATGCCGGATTTAAAGTTAATTATTTGCATTTAGGCTATACTGGGTATCTCCGGGGCTCACGCGCACCGTCGCTAAAAAGTTTTGTTCCTACGGAAAAGATTATGGATGAAATCATTGATGATATTCGCGGCTCATTGTATGTTGGGATATCGCTGGCAGCCAGTGAGTTTTGCGCGGCTAGTGATTTTACGAAAGCGCTGAAAGAAAAACTGGATATTCCGGTCATTTGGGGCGGGCCGCATCCGACGGCCTCTTTTGAGGATTCAGTTAGTTTTACGGATTTTGTCTGTCTCGGAGAAGGGGATAAAACCGCAGTGGAATTAGCGCAAAAATTAGTCAGCGGGAAAGATATTTATAATATTCCGAACCTGGCTTACCTTAAGGAAGGCAAATGTGTTTTAAATCCGTTGCGGCCTTTGATCGGGGATTTAAATTCCTTGCCGGTTTTAGATACGGGAATTTATCGGCAAAAAGTTTTTTTGGAAGGGAAATTGCAAATATTAACTCCGGAATTAATTGTGGATATTGACCGGATTTATAAACGTCCGGTTCCGGATAAAATAATTTATCTTACCGCATTAAGCCGCGGGTGTCCGAATAGTTGTAGTTATTGTAATAATTCCTATCTAAAACGGATATATAATGGACAACAATATTTCCGATTCAGGTCTTTAGACCATTTATTTAAAGAAATCAAGTTGGCAATTGAAAACATAAAAGTGGTAGGTGCGGTTTTCTTAGCAGATGATAATATTACAGCTTTGCCATTACCGATTTTAAAAGAATTTTGTGACCGCTGGAGAAAAGAAGTAGGGATCCCTTTTGGCACAAGCGGCAGCCCTTCGACAATTAAAGATGAGAAATTTTCACTTCTAGCTGAAACCGGGTTGCTGTATAAATTCGGTATTGGCGTAGAATCAGCAAGTGCACGGATTTTGAAAATTTATAACCGTCGAGAAACTCCGGAGCAGGCGTTTGCGGCAATCTCTGTTGTTGAAAAATACCGAAATTTATTTTATAAAAAATCCATACCGCCGTTAATAAACTATCAGTTTATATTTGATAACCCCTACGAAAATACTGATGATATAATATCAACTTTGAAATTTATTTTGCGCTTACCAGTCAGAACTAGTATTACTTGCTTTCATTTAATCATGTATCCTGGTTCGGAAATTTATAATAAGGCAATAAAAGACGGATTTCTTGAAAAAGAAAAAAAGATCTATATGGAGGAATTTACGGAGATTGCTCCGACTTTTGTTAAAATGTGGTTAAAATTGTTTACAGGCGGATCTCCTGAGTGGATATTAAAAATATTATTAGTAAAACCAGTTTTCATGTTTTTTGATTCTTTTATATTTAGGTGGTATTGGAAAAAAATATAGGGCATGATAAATCAAGGGAATAGGTTGCTATAAAATTTTTCTTAAAAATAAAAAGGATAAGCAGAAATGAAGATTGTGTTTTTTCCTAGTGATAGTGGTGGCGGATTCGGGCATATTAGCCGCTGTATTTGTTTGGCGCAAGAAGCGCGAAATAAAGGCCATGAGCCTGTTTTTATTTTAAGTGATAAAAAATTTTTCCCTAAACTTAAATCTCAATTTACGACTTTTTTGATAGATCAGAAGCCACTAGTTCAAAGTATTAAAGAAAAATTTCTACAAAAAAAACCAAAGATTAATAATCCAGCCACATCTTTGTTTACTGAGTTCAGTGGTCTTGATTACCAGGTTTTACGTGATGGGCTAGGTAGCTTAAGAATTGTGAATTATCGTTTAAAGCAATATGAGGCAGTTATCAGAAAAATTAAACCGGATATTTTAATCGCGGATACTCATATGCTTGCGGGCCTGGTTGGCAAAAAATTAGACTTGCCTGTGGTGCAGGTTGTACGCTATGCTTCACATCCGGAGACAAAGGGTATTATTTGGTGGAAAACTGCGGATTATGAATGTAGTGCTCCGAATACTGCTGCTTTATTTAATCCGCTGCTTACTAAATTAAATATGCCGCAAATCATCAAAGCCGAAGAATTACTAAAGGGCGATTTATATATCGTTCCCAGCATCCCGGAGATCGAGCCAATTATGGACCAAAAAAATCTGAAATATGTTGGGCCATTAATTTTTAAAAGGGAAAAGGAAAAAAACAAAGGATGGGGTTCTTTTGTTAAAGGAAATAAGCCTCTGATTTATATTACAATCGGCGGAGGTGCCGGGTTGGTTGGCAGCCGGAATTTTTTTCTCACGGTAATTGAAGCACTGCGCAATCTGGATGTAAATGTGATCGTTTCCACAGCGGGTAAATTTACTTTGTCAGAGTTGACCGACATTCCGGATAATGTAAGATTTTTTGATTGGGTGCCGGCACAAGAAATAATTCCTCAAGCGGATCTAGTGATTTTTCACGGAGGATATGGAACAATGATGGAAGCAGTTTCTTGTGGTAAGCCAATGATTATAATCCCTTTTCATTCAGAACAAGAAGGTAACGGTAGGCGTTTAGAACAGCTTGGCTGCGCTATTGTTTTAAAATTAAGCAAGGAAGACTTTAAAATTATTAATTGCAAATGGTCTTATGGAAAATATGCTTTTTTAGTGCAAAATCACTATGATCTTGATCCTTCAGATCTGTCGGCAGCTGTAAAAAAAATACTTATTGAGGAAAAGTATAAAAAAAATTCTGAAATATTAAAGAATAAAATCAGCCAATATGCGCAAGCTAAGGAAGCGTTAAGCTTAATTGAGGGTTTTTTTAAGGGTTAAATTACGGGCGAATTGAAAATTAAGTAATTTAACAAGAGAGAGTGGTATGCCGGAGTCGATAATAATCAAGAGAGTGAAATTTACAAAAGCAGAAATTGCAGGGTTGCTTTTAATCCTGGTTTTTGCATTGTGTTTTAATCTGTTTAATAATAATTTTCTCTTGGGGTACCACCCCGATGAGATTAAAAAAGTTGATTTTATAAAAACGCATAAACAGGATTTTCGTCATCCGATACTTATGCTGCAGTCAGTTCGGCTATTGAATGTCTTTTTTTGTTATACTCCGGATCAATCTGTTGTTGAATTAGGACGGGCATCTACGGCTTTTTATGGGGCTTTAGCTGTTTTGTTTGCCTATTTGATTTTTCGCCAAAGCATACCCAAACGCTATGCCTTATTCGCAGCTTTAACAGTTGCCATGTCTCCGAGTATGGTAATTCATTCCCATTATCTGAAGGAGGATATAATATTTACCTGTTCTGCTTTGCTTTCCTTGTTGTTGTTTATCGAGTTTATCCGCTATCGGGATCTGCGGCGTGCTTTATTGTTTGGCGTAGGACTGGGACTGGCTATTTCCGCGCAGTATAAAGGATTTTTACTCATACCTTTTTATTTTGTAATGCCTATCGTTATCGAGGTTAAAGAAAAATGGCGTTATTATAGAAGTATTATATCTGCTTTTTGTGTTTCCGGCTTTACGTTTTTGTTAGTGAATTATCCAATTGTTTTTAACTTCTCAACATTTAGGCATGGTTTTTTATTGGAGAAAAATCATGCTTTGCAGGGACATGCTATTAAAATATCGGCACTTTCCCAGTGCTTTGGATTCCATTTTTTTAACAGCTTAATCCCCGGGATGACATTGCTTATAGCTGTATTGGCGGTTTCCGGAATTGTTTATTCTATCTTTCGATGGCGGCAAATAAAATGGATAGAAAAGGTTCTTTTGTTTTATGCCGGGTATCTATATCTTTTACATGAAATTGTGCCTTTAAAGCCATTTCCAGACTTTATACGCTATATGATTCCGATAATACCGGTAATGGACTTTTTTGCTGTTAAAATAATATTAGTAATTAATAATTATTTAATTCGTACGAGATTGCGCGTTTTAGTTTACCCATTACTGCTTTTAACGTTGGGCATTCCATTTCATGACTCATTACAGTTGGTTAATAACCTGAATAAAGATACCCGAATGCAGGCAGAGAAATGGATAAAGGAAAGGAATAAAAATGCTCTGTATGAAGAATATGCATCTATCCATAAAGACATGTTTTCTCTTGTTGAGGCGGATATTCCTTTAGTTCGGAAAAATGGAGTGGATTGTCTTGTGGTGAGCAGTTTTGTATATGATCGATATATTTTTGGTAGCAGCTTAAAGGATCAATATGAGAATGTATATGAAGCGGCTAAAACATATCGGGAATTATTTAAATTGCCGTATGAGGAGATCTCACCTGCTTATAAATCTTTCGCGTTTAGTAATCCGACAATACGAATAATTAATATAAGTGAAACCAAGGAGTAATGCGATGAATTTCTCTTTAATAATACCCTTATATAATGAATCAGAAAATGTTCAACGTCTGTTTTCTGAAATCACGACGGCATTATCGGATAATCGTCATTTGGATAAATATGAAGTTATCTATATTGATGATGCTTCCTCAGATGATACTTATGCACAGCTTCGGCAACTGGAAACAGATGCTTTTCGAGTTTTTAGAGTAAAAAAACACGGTGGGCAAACCGCGGCCCTGGCCGCAGGTATTAAACAGGCAAAATATGAAATTTTAGGGCTAATGGATGCTGATTTGCAATCTCATCCCCGGGATATTCAGGTTTTATTGGACAAATTAGTGCAAGGGTATGATTGTGTGACCGGGTGCCGGAGAAAGCGTAATGATGTATTTAGTAAACGTTTTTCCACCGCCTTTGCCCGCAAAATAAGGCAGAAATTTTTATCAGATGATTTTTATGATATTGGATCTCCGATGAAGGTTTTTAAAAAAGAATGTGTTGCAAATTTAACTTTTTATGATACTTTTCATCGGTTTATACCTGTGTTGATCAAAATGCAGGGTTTTAAGGTGATTGAGGTTGATGTAGCCCATTATCCCCGCATCGCCGGGAAAAGCAAATATGGGATTTCTAATCGGTTGTGGATAGGGATTAAAAGTATGTTTGCCGTAAGATGGATGATGAAAAATTGGCTGGATAATGCTGTGGAAACAAAGGAGAAATAAATTGGAAAAATTACTTCAGACTATTGATTGGTGGTTAGTTCTTGGTTTTTCAGCGCAGTTGATGTTTTCGGCGCGTTTTTTAGTGCAGTGGCTTGTGTCGGAAAGGCGGAAAGAAAGTGTTATCCCGAATTCTTTTTGGGGGCTTAGTTTGTGCGGAGGGATCTTACTGTTCATATATGCCATAAAACGTCAGGATCCGGTATTTATCGTTGGCCAGGGCGCGGGTATTATTATTTATGCTCGTAATATGGTATTGATTAAAAGGAAAAAGAAGCAGGAATAAATTCTTAGGATTCTGATTTATGTATTTTTCGAAAGGAATATAGAGATGAAAGAAAAAAGTAAATTTGAACGATTGGAAAAAGTTAGTAATCCCGATGAACTTAAGAAAATAAATCCGGAGCAATTACCGGAATTAGCGGAAGAAATACGGCAATTTATTATTGATACTGTTTCCCGGACCGGTGGGCATTTGGGGGCATCTTTGGGGGTAGTTGAGATGACGGTTGCTTTACATTATGTGTTTAGTAGCCCTAAGGATAAAATTATCTGGGATGTGGGGCATCAGGCTTATGCGCATAAGATCCTTACCGGAAGAAAAGATAGATTCCATACTTTACGTCAGTATAAAGGATTGAGCGGATTTCCTAAAATTTTTGAAAGTGAGCATGATGCTTTTGGTACGGGGCATGCGTCTACGTCAATATCCGCGGCTTTAGGCATGGCTAAAGCGCGGGATCTGCAGCATCAGGATTATGAGGTTATTGCGGTAATCGGGGATGGGGCGATGACCGGAGGGAATGCTTTAGAAGCAATTAATCAGGCTGGTTATTTAAATACTAAAATTATTGTGATCCTTAATGACAACAGGATGTCAATTTCTGAAAATGTGGGAGCTCTTTCGAAATATGCTCATCGCATAGAGCATACAGATATATATAAAAATCTAAAAAAGACATTGGGTGAACTTATTGATCAAGGGGAAGGATTAAAAAGCCAATTGTTAGAACTAAAAAGGCATTTAAAAGAAGTGGGGTCCCCGGGGTTGCTTTTTGAAAAATTAGGGTTTAACTATATTGGTTCGGTTGACGGACATGATATTAACGCTATGCTTGATGCTTTTAAAAAAGCTCGGGACGTTCAAGGTGCTTCGCTGATACATTTAAGAACTGTTAAAGGTAAAGGGTATTCTCATGCGGAGGAAAATAAGATAAAATTTCATGGGATCAATGCTTTTGACGTTGAAAGCGGAGAGCATTTGCATTGTCAGGGGGTGCCTGCCTATACAGAAATTTTTGCGAAGTCACTGGTGGAACTGGCTGAAAGTGATTCGAAGATTGTGGGAATAACTGCGGCTATGCCGGAAGGAACAGGCTTGTCTCTTTTTAAGGAACGGTTTCCTGACCGGTTTTTTGATGTCGGCATCGCGGAGCAGCACGCGGTAGTTTTTGCTGCCGGGTTGGCAAAACAGGGAATAAAACCGGTGGTGGCTATTTATTCTTCATTCCTACAGCGTGCTTATGATGCAATTATTCATGATGTTTGTTTACAAAATCTTCCGGTAATTTTTGCTATTGACCGGGCTGGACTTGTCGGTAATGATGGACCGACGCATCATGGTTGTTTCGATCTTTCCTATCTCAGGCATGTGCCAAATATGGTTATTATGGCTCCCAAAGATGCTTCGGAACTGCGGGACATGCTCTTTACAGCCACACAGATAGGTAAGCCGGTAGCGATTCGTTATCCTCGGGGATGCGGAGATGATCTTAATGATCGAGCGGTTCAACAACTTACTATAGGTAAAAGTGAGTTAGTCAAAGATGGTGAAAATCTTACAATTGTTTCCATCGGCACAGTTTTTTGCGAAGCCCTAAAAGCTTGTGATATTTTAGAACAGCAAGGGCTTAAGGTTACCCTTATTAATGCGAGATTTGCCAAGCCTCTGGATGAAGAAATTGCCGAATTTATTCATAATTCGGGAAAAGCGGTGATTGTTGAAGATAATTCTCTCAAAGGCGGGTTTGGCAGTTCAGTGCTGGAGTTGTGTCAGGTCAAAAATATCAAGGCGGATATAAGGCTTATCGGGATCCCGGATAGATTTATTGAACATGGAGATCAAAACCAGCTGCGCAAAGATTGCGGTTTGGATTGTGAAAACATTGTTGCCGTAGCCCGGGAACTTATCGGTAAATAGAAAAAAGGAGTAATATAAATGGAATTTGATAGCAATAAGGTCTCATCTCCGGATGAAAAATTAATTCTTGTTGACGACGAAGATAATATTATCGGATATGCGAGTAAGATAAAAAGCCATGCCGGCAAAGGGGTTTTACATCGGGCTTTTTCTATATTTATTTTTAATGAACAGAAACAAGTATTACTGCAGAAGAGAAGCGCGGAGAAGCCTCTTTGGCCGCTATTTTGGTCAAATGGTGTTTGCAGTCATCCCCGGGAGGGAGAAAGCTGCGAGGAAGCTCTGCAGAGACGATTGCAGGAAGAACTGGGATTGACCTTACCGCTGAAGTTTTTATTTAAATTTAAATACCAAGCGCAATTTAATGATCTGGGATCCGAGTATGAGCTATGTTCTGTTTATCTGGGTAAGGCTACGCAAATTGTTAAAGCGAATTCCCGGGAAATTGCCGAATGGAAATATGTAGAGATAGAAGAGCTCAACAGAGATGTCCGGGAAAACCCGTTTGCCTATACTCCTTGGTTTAAAATCGAATGGAAACGTATCTCTGAGCAGTATCTTGCCAATATCAATGAGTTATATGATTGATAGCAGAATCTCAGTTTATTATTGTGAAAGGAATAGCGGATATGATTATTGACCATATAGGAATTGCGGTAAGATCACTGGAAACTGGTATTGAACACTGGAAAAATGTATTTGGATATGAACAGATGACAGAGATTGTTATGAATACGCGCCAGAAGGTTAAGGTTGTATTTCTTTCTAAGGAGGGGTCACTTCCTGTAAAGCTGATTGAACCAACAGACTCTACATCGCCAATTTATATATTTACGCAGCGAGGCGGAGGCCTGCATCATTTATGTTTTAAATGTGCTGATCTTGAAAAAGAGATAGATAGAGAGAAAGAACTGGGGCTAAGAGTATTGGCTGCCCCGCAGCCGGGAGAAGCGTTTGATAATGAGAATATTGCTTTTATCTTTGCTAAACACGGTATGAATATCGAGCTTATTGATACAGATAAACGGGCAAGGCCAATAAAATAACAAATATAAGAACATCTAACATGCTGCAATCAATAAGCTAATGTTAAATATTTATATTAATTTCCAGCAAAATCTTCCAAGTCTTGCAAATTCCTATTTATAGGGTATACTTGCTACTTTATAACCTTCACAGAACAACTATCTACTTATTGGTTAGTAATAGACAGTCTTGGACATGCTATATAAAAAGTGTTAAAATAATACGTTAAGAAAGAAATACAAAGGGGTAATGATATGATGAATGAGAGAATGAGTATTACCGAGGCCGCCCAGCGGATCGGAGTCACTCCTAAAACAATTATGCGCTGGGAGAAATCAGGTAAGGTTAAAAAAGCCAAGAGAGATTGGAGAAGCTGGCGGTTCTATACTATTGAAGATATGGAAGTTCTCAGAAATTTTAAAGAAGCAGTATTTTGCGAATCTGATATAAGGGGGAAATAAAATGAAAAGAGATAAATTAAAACAGGCTAAAATGTTTTTTATTGGATTAATTATTTTGTTTTTTTTATCCGGGATGATCGCCGCCGGATTAGTTATGGTAAATAATATTTATGCACAGGAGATTTCTTTTGTGCAAAATATTGATGATGGTTTAGATAATAGCGAAAAATCAATGGATTATCTGGAAAAGAAGGTGGACACACGGCGCCATAACATTAAAAAAGAAGAATATACCGGGGAATATACACTGGGAAAAGATGATATTATTGATGTAAATGTACGCCGTCACCCAGAGTTTAGCGGGCGTTTTACGATTGGCCCGAATGGGAAAATTCAATATCCGTTTGTGGGGGATATATCATTGGCGGATCTTACGAAAACAGAGGCAGTTGGCAAATTGACCAGCATTATTTCCAAATATGTGGCTAATGCGGAATTAGATATTACGATCATCGGATACAATAGTAAAGTTGTTTATGTTATCGGTCAAGTCGGGCGGCCGGGGCGATACAGCATGCACTCAGAATATATGCCGGTAAGAGATGCCCTTTTGGAAGCAGGATTACCGCGGGAAAATATTGCTGCTTTACGCCGGGCGATGATTGTCCGTCCGGTAGAGGGCAGTAAGCCGATAGTTAAAAAAGTTAACTTGCTTAATCTTATATATAATGGTGAGCTAGAAATAAACTATGATTTAAGGTCTGGAGATATTGTTTATGTTCCTTCGACTACATTATATAAGATCGGCACGGTAATGGAGCAGATTGTTTCGCCGTTTATAAGAAGTTCGGCAGCGTATAATGTTTACGAAGAGGATGTATTATACAGAGATCAGCCAAGAAGAGACTAATTAACTAAAGAGCAAAGACCTCTCACCGTAAAAGGTTCGAGGTTAATTTGCTGAAGCAAATTAAGGAGCTATTTATGCAGGTAAATTTTATGGATTATTTACAGGTGTTTTACCGAAGAAAACCATTTTTCTTATGTCCTTTTATAATTACAGTGTTTGTAATGGTTGTCTTGAGTTTTGTTTTGCCGAAAACCTTTGCTTCGCGGGCGCTTATTCTGGTTGAAGAAGAGGAAGTTATAAATCCTCTGATAACCGGTTTGGCGATTTCTACGCCTGTTTCCGACAGGTTGCGGATGCTTCGTGAGCAGATCTTAAGCTGGAATAGCCTTACGGAACTTGTTAAGCGGCTGAAACTTGATAGTGAAATAAAATCAGCATTTGGTTATGAGGAATTGATTAAAACCATTCAAAAGAACATAACGGTAAATTTGAGAGGTCAATATGTCGTAGAAATCGCATACCTGGGAGAAAAACCGGAACAGGTTAAGCAGGTCGTAAGCACGCTTACGGATATATTTATACAGCAGAATGTCCGAGCTAAAACAAAGGAGACAGAAGTAGCGGTTAAATTTTTGGAGGAACAGCTGAAGTTGTATAGGCGTAAGATAAAAGAGCATGATATTAAAATTCTTCAGGAGGAATTAAGTAAACTGCTTGTGGATTCTACGGAAAATCACCCCCTCGTTAAAAACCTTGAGGAGCGGATTGACCGGCTTAAAAAGGCTTTAGAAAAAGGTGAAGATAGTGAAGTGGTTATTCCTAAAAAATCTGCGTCCGGCGATCAAAAATTGTTATCTTATTTACTTTTGAAAGAATTAAGAGAAGCTGATGGGCCGTCAAGCGGAATAAATATCCCGGGAGCGGCCTCTGAGATGGACTCGGAAAAATACGAGGGATTACCTTTGGATGTTACCGTGAATCAAAATATTTATGAAATGCTTTTACAACGATTGGAAACTGCCCGCATCACTCAGCAGTTGGAAGCTTTTAAAGAAGGAACACGCTTTACAGTTATTGATCCTCCGCGGCTTCCGCTGAAACCTGTTAAACCGGATAAGATCCAGTTTCTGTTCTTGGGTATTGCCTTAGGCGTGGCGATTGGATATGCCTGTGTTTATTTAATTGAGATGGTCGATACTTCTTTTAAAGATATCCATGATGCGAGTGCAGGATTGGAATTTTCTCTTCTGGGAGCAATTTCGGCGATTATAACGGAAGATGAATTTGATAGAAAAAGACAAAGTGCCAGATTTGTGTATACGCTAATGGGGATATTTTTTATCCTTATGGTGGTTACGGTATTAATTGTTTCGTTTGTGCGTTAACATCAGTAAATAAAAGACATCCTATAAAGATCAGGATGTCTTGATTGTGCCGATTAAGAAAGATTACAGTGATTTTAAATAATATTAACCAGGCACAGATTCATAGAGGAACCAATTACTAATTAATTAGGTAATCTATGTAATCGGAACTATAATCTGTGTAATCAGGTATAATTTTAATTAAATTATACCAGGAGAGTGTCATGGGAGACTTTTTTGATTTATTAAAAGGTGTACAGGGATCAAAAATTGGTGGTTTTAATATACCGTCTTTGCCGAAAGAATTTATCTTAAAAAGTGTGAGTGATTCCAATATAAATCCGCACATTGTGACACATTTTCACCCGAAATCACCGATTTCCGAGCAATATTTAAGATTGAGAGAAAACATTAAAAAGCTTAGTAAACGTAATCAACTTAAAGTTGTAGCCATAACAAGTTCGATCATGGGCGAGGGAAAAACAATAACTTCCTTGAATCTGGCGATTGCGATGGCTAAGGATGTAGATTGTAAAAAAATATTGCTGGTTGATTGTGATTTAAGGCGTGGAAGTATTGATGCGTCTTTGGATTTACGTTCAAAAGTCGGTTTGTCGGAGTATCTTTTGATTGGTGCGGATGTTGATAATATTATTTACCGGACAAAAATCGACAAATTAAGTATTATCCCCCGGGGTAAAATTGTGGATAATCCGGTAGAATTGTTAGCTTCGGGAAAAATGGGGATTCTTTTAGCTAGTCTAAAGGAAAAATTTGATTATGTGATTTTGGATACACCTCCGGTAGTTCCGATTGCTGATGCGGGAATTGTGTGTTCTCTTGCCGACGGAGTGGTTATGGTTGTGCGCGCGGGTAGAACGCAGCGTAATCTGGTTAAACACGCGACTGAATTATTAGCGCAAGCTCATGCCAATATGCTGGGGTATATTCTTACGCATGTAGAATATCATATGCCGGAATACTATTATAAATACGTAAGTGTGTATTAATAGTATATCTATCTAAAATTCAACGGAGCAACGTATCAACAGGCAGAAGTTTAAAATAAGGGGAATTATATGAGATTGGTTGATAAGATTAAAAAGAAAAAGGTCAAATGTGCGGTAATCGGCCTGGGGTATGTGGGATTGCCGCTGGCGGTGGCATTTGGTAAGATTGTCAAGACGATCGGATTTGATCTGAACTTAAAACGGGTAAAAGATCTGAAAAGATTTGAGGATACTAATAATGAAACAGCTACGGGTGAACTTAAAGCGGCTAAATTGCTTAAAATTACAAGTGATCCTAAAAAGATAAAAGAAGCTAATTTTATAATTATTACTGTTCCTACGCCCATAACAAAAAACAAACAGCCGGATCTTTCCTGTTTGGAAAGTGCTTCTGAGATAGTCGGGAAGAATCTTGCAAAAGGCAGTATCATTGTTTATGAATCTACTGTTTATCCGGGAGTTACTGAAGATGTTTGTGTTCCGATCCTGGAAAAATATTCCGGGCTTAAATATAAAAAGGATTTTAAGGCCGGGTATTCTCCGGAACGGATCAATCCCGGGGATAAAGAACATGATGTTACGAGCATAATAAAAGTAGTCTCAGGTTGTGATCAGCAAACTTTGAATGAAGTGGCGCAGACCTATGCGTTAATCGTTAAGGCGGGTGTTTTTAAAGCAAAATCGATTAAGGTTGCTGAGGCGGCGAAAGTTATAGAAAATACGCAAAGAGATCTGAATATAGCTTTGATGAATGAATTAGCTATTATTTTCCATGAGATGGGTATTGATACCCTGTCGGTTCTTAAAGCCGCGGCAACTAAATGGAACTTTATTAAGATGTTCCCCGGACTTGTGGGCGGGCATTGCATCGGAGTAGATCCGTATTATCTTACTTTTAAGGCCGAAGTTTTAGGATATCATCCGCAGGTAATACTTGCCGGGAGAAGGATAAACGACGGGATGGGTAAGTATATTGCCGAGCAGACAGTTAAACTGCTGATCGAGGCGAATAAGACGGTAAAAAAAGCCAAGGTCCTTATTCTCGGGATAACCTTCAAAGAAAACATATCAGACATTCGCAATTCGCGGGTTATTGATATTATAAACGAATTGAAAGAATATTCGATTGATGTTGTCGTGTCTGATCCTCTTGCGGATCCGCAGGCTGTAAAACATGAATACGGCATAGAGATGAAGAAGTATAACAAGAATCTGAAAGTTGACGCGATTGTCGCCGCGGTTAACCACGATATTTTTAAGAAAGATTTTACGCTTTCAGCATTAAAAAAACATATGATTAGCGGGAAGAATACTACTGGGGTATTAGTTGATGTCAAAGGGATGTTTGATTCCAAAACTTTTAATAATTCTGAAATTTTGTACTGGCGCTTATAAAAGTTATCGAGTTGGCCAGTAAGCCGGTTGACCGGTTGACTAGTTGGGTTTGAGATGAAAATAAATAGATTTGAAGACATTGAATCCTGGAAAATGGCTAGGCAACTGAACAAAAAGATATACAACATAACTTCTCAAAAAGAATTTGCAAGGGATTGGGGATTAAGAGATCAGATTCAAAGGGCTTCTGTGTCAATAATGAATAATATAGCAGAGGGGTTTGATAGTTCAAGCAAAACAGAGTTTTGTAGATTTCTTTCATACTCCAAAAGGTCATGTTCAGAAGTGCAATGCATTATGTATATAGCTTTAGATCTTAATTATGTAGATAAAGAATTGTTTCAAGAGATTTATTTGCAAACAGAAGAGACTAGAAAATTAATAAGTGGTTTTATTAGATATTTAAAAGCAAATTAAATTTTTTTAACCGGCTTGACTAGCTTACGGGCCAACCGGCTTGACTGGCAACTGGCCAACTGGCTAACTGGCTAACAATCTAACAAAGGAGTACGAAAATGTCCAAATATTTAGTTACCGGCGGGGCGGGATTTATCGGTTCCCATATTGTGGAAGAATTATTAAAAAAGGGAGAGTCTGTTGTTGTTTTGGATAATTTCTTTAGCGGTAAAGAGGAAAATCTCGCGTTTGTAGCGGACTATTCGCTAGACGCTAATCGCTATTCGCTGATTAGAGGTGATATTTGCGATTATGAGGCTTGTGTTAAAGCTTGTGAGGGGGTTGATTATGTTTTGCATCAGGCGGCATTAAGAAGTGTTCCTAAATCGATGAAAAATCCTTATGAGTATAATAGAGTTAACATTGATGGTACGGTTAATTTGTTAAGGGCAGCTAAGCAATGCGGCGTAAAAAGACTAGTGCTGGCATCCTCAAGTTCAGTGTATGGGGACACGGATAAGTTTCCGCAGACGGAAACGCATTACCCATTGCTGATTTCTCCCTATGCATTGTCTAAGCTGGCCGGAGAATATTATTGCCGTATTTTTAGTGAAAATTTCGGAGTGGAAACAGTAGCCTTGCGTTATTTTAATGTTTTTGGTCCCCGGCAAGCTTTAGATGATGAATACGCAGTAGTTATTCCAAAGTTTATCGCGTGTATTTTAAAAGATAAACAGCCTCCAATATTTGGAAACGGCAAGCAGTCACGCGATTTCACTTTTGTAAAGAACGTAGTTAAAGCAAATATTTTGGCCGCGACGGTTCCCGGAATTTCTAAGGAAGTATTTAATGTGGCCTGTGGTGATAGTGTTACGGTTTTAAGGATAGTTGAAGTTGTGAATGCTCTTGCCGGCAAAGCAATTGAACCGGCTTTTCTGCCGATCCGCATGGGAGATGTTTTTAAAAGCCATGCCAATATTGATAAAGCTAAACAGCTGATGAATTATACACCTGATATAAATTTTGATAAGGGTTTGGAGGTTACTTATGATTGGTTTAAGGAAATTTTATGAGTTTTTATCAGGTAGAAAAAGTCAGTATTCTTATTGTATCTCGGGAAGATGTCCTTAATCTTGCGCAAACTTTTAATAGTGTTTTACATCAGACATACAAAAACGTTGAGATTTTTTTGATTGTCAACACTATTACCGAAGAGTTAAGCCAATTTATTGAAGCATACCGTGACAGGATTAAACTTGTTATCCAGCAAAAAGGGGTTTCTAAAGGAAAAATATTGAACAATACCTTGAAACTTACTGAAGGGAAATATTTTTCCATCCTCGCGGCCGGTGATATCTGGCATCCGGGGGTGTTAGAAGAAAAAGTTAAGTTTTTAGAAAGAAATATGACCGCTTTCGGTGTTTGCTGTGATTTTGATATTGTTGATAAGAACGGCTTGGTAAATTCGTCATTTTTCCAGATGAATGATTTTTTTCGGGGAGGGAAAAATCAAGAGGCTTTTGTGATTGAGCAAGGGCAGAGATACCTGATCATGAGCAGGTTTAAACTGTTTTCAACAATGCTTATTAGAAATCAATCGTATTCTTTCTACGGGCCCTTTCCAGAACAAGCACATGGTTATGAGGATATAGAATTACTTTTTAATATGGCTAAACACGCGCAAGTAGGCTGTATCAACAGGGTTTTGGTTAGCCGGTTTTTTGACGCGTATAAAGTCTCTTACTATATAAGCCGTAGTGTTGAGAATAGAATCGCTTCTTTTGAGCACTTATTGAATTCTCTGGAGGATAATGAGAAAAAAAATGAGGACTGTCTTAAAGGGCAAATAGAAAACAGTTATCTTTTTTGGGCAAAATATTTAATTAAAAACAAAGAGAAATATAAAGCGCGTAAAGTGGCGCTGGACTATTTAAATAAATATAGAGTAGTGCCGCAGTTGTTAATGATCGCCTTGATGTCGTGGGTTCCGGTTATCGGTAACCAGGATGATAAATATGATTTTTTCCAGATGGAAAAGGTAAAAAAAGATCTGCTTAAGCTTTATTATTAAGGAGTATAAAAGTAATAGCGTAGAGCGGATAGCGTTTAGCGTATAGAAAAATAAAAAAATTAAAAGATAAAAAAGGTTAGAGAAAATATGGAAGTTGGAATTGATGGGGTAGTGATAAAAAAGGTAAAGAAATTTACCGATGAACGAGGATGGCTTTTTGAGATTTTTCGTCATGATGAGATGGCTAAGGATATATATCCGGTTATGTCGTATCTGTCTATGACTCATCAGAATGTTGTGCGGGGGCCGCATGAACATACATATCAAACTGATTATTTTTGTTTTTTAGGCACTTCTTCGTTTAAGTTATTTCTTTGGGATAATAGAAAGGACAGCAAAACATTTAGGTTGAAAACAACAATTGTGTTTGCCGAAGATGAGCCTGTAATCGCCCTGGTTCCTCCGGGTGTTGTCCATGCTTACAAAAATATCGGCAAGGCTCCCGGACTGGTTCTGAACTATCCTAACCAGCTTTTTGCCGGGCCGGGGAAAAAGCATCAGATTGATGAGATTAGACATGAAGAGAATGCGGATGAAAGATTTGTGATTGATGACTAGACTTCAATATAATAGGAGTTATTCGTGATGGATGTTAAAGACAAAGTTAGGCAATTTATAAAGAGTAGTTTTTTAATGGGCGCGGAGGATAGAAGTATAAACGATGAGGATTCTTTCTTAGAACAGGGGATTATTGATTCTACGGGGATTATGGAACTCGTTGATTTTATACAGGAAACCTTCACAATCAAAGTTGAGGATGAAGAATTGACACCGGATAATCTTGATTCGCTGAAGAATATTGAGGTTTTTATACAATCTAAAATCAATAATTCATAACTCGGAGTCTGGTGTTAATATGATGATTCATGGATTTTTACGAGAAAGTACTCAGCGATATCCGGATAAAATCGCGGCAGTTCATCAGAAATCAAGCTGTACTTATGCGCAGCTTAGCGCATGGTCTGATGTCTTGGCTATGTATTTAAGAGACCAGGGGGTATCTAAAGGAGACCGGGTAGTTTTGTTTTTGGATAATAGTATTGATTATCTGGTGGCCTACTTTGGGATTTTAAAAATCGGGGGGGGTGTTGTAGCTTTAAATAGTCAGCTTGTTTCCCGAGAGTTAGCATTGCTTTTGACTGATTGCACCCCTAGGGTACTAGTTACTGACAATAAACACAAAAAAGTTGTAGAAGAAGCTTTAGTTTTAATCAATCAGGATATTATTGCATTACAAATAGATGATATTAATTATAGTGAAAACTATGAGCCATTAGCCATCAGCCCTCAGCTAAGCGCCAGCGATCTGGCGATGATTATATATACCTCCGGGACTACAGGCAAACCTAAGGGAGTAATGCTTTCGCATGAAAATTTAGCGGAAAATGCAGAGTCTATTATCAGCTATCTGAGGCTTACAGCAGAAGACAAAATTATGGTCGTATTGCCGTTTTACTATTCCTATGGCAATTCTTTATTAACTACGCATATAAGAGCCGGGGGAACTCTTATTATCGACAACCGTTTTGTATTTCCTAATGTGATTTTAGATACGATGGCTACGGAAGAAGTTACCGGTTTTGCCGGAGTCCCGACTCATTTTAATATATTTTTAAAGAAATCAGCAATACGAAAATATCAATTTCCTAAATTGCGTTATGTTACCCAGGCCGGAGGAGCGATGTCTGCGGGCTTGATAAAAGAGTTCCGGCAAATAATCCCGGAGATAAAGTTTTATGTGATGTATGGGCAGACAGAAGCTTCTGCTCGTTTGAGTTTTCTTTCTCCTGATGATTTTCCGGAAAAAGCTGGTTCTATCGGCAAAGCTATTCCCGGAGTACAGCTTGATGTGCTTAGAGAAACGGGAGAACCGGTGGAAGTCGGAGAAATCGGCGAAATTGTTGCTCGCGGAAAAAATATTATGCAGGGATATTGGGATGATCCGGAACAAACCAAGGGGGTTTTACGTGAGGGGGATTTGTTTACCGGAGATCTTGCGCGTATTGACGCGGATGGGTTTATTTATCTGATTAGCCGTAAAAAGGATATGATTAAAAGCGGTGCCAACAGGATCAGTCCATTAGAATTAGAAGAAGTTGTTTCTCAATTGCCAGGAATTGCTGAGTGTGCGGTAGTCGGTATCCCTGATGAAATACTTGGCGAAGCGATAAAGCTTTTTGTTGTGCTTGACGATGTGAATGTTACGGAAAAAGATATTCTTATTTTTTGTAAAAAGAACCTAGCCGCTTTTAAAATGCCGAAAAAAGTTGCGATGGTGCAATCTCTGCCAAAAACGGCGAGTGGAAAAATAAAGCGAGAGCAGTTGAAAGCTCTCCTGGCTGCAGGCCGCAAGCCGCAGGATGCAAGCTGAAAGGTATGAAAGCCTCAGGCTACAGGACTCAGGACGCAGGAAAAATGCAAAGTTATAAAGACTTAGAAATTTATAGATTGGCTCATGATTTAGCGGTAAAGATGCATGAGATGACGCTGCAGGATTTACCTAAATTTGAGATGTATGAGCAAGGTAGTCAAATTAGAAGATCATCCAAATCAATAGTTGCTACTATAGTTGAGGGGTTTGGGAGAAAATCGTATCAACAAGAGTTTATACGCTATTTGACTTATGCAATAGCTTCTTGTGACGAAACAAAGGAACATTTAGAATTATTATTTGATACAAAGTCTTTTAGTAATGAGATCAAATATAAAAATTGGATTCAAGAGTTAGAGAAACTAGGCAAAAAACTATATAATTTTCGCAAAACAGTAGCTAAGGATCTAAAATGATCTTGTAGCCTGTAGCATGAAGCTTGTAGCCATAAGGTTCGTGCAAAAGGAGCTTAAACATGAAACGGTGTATAAAATGTGTATTGCCGGAAAGTTTTCCCGGAATAACCTTTGATGATAAGGGGGTTTGTAACTTTTGTCTGAATTTTAAAGGCGCAGAGAAACTGAATGAGGACAAAGCTTTGTATTTTAATAAATTTAAGGAATTATTAAAACAGGTGCAGGGTAATGGCGATTATGACTGCACCGTATCTTATTCCGGAGGTAAGGATAGCACATATACTTTATATATGATGAAAGAGGTGTTTAAACTTAAAGTCCTGGCTTTGGTTTTGGATAATGGGTTTATTTCCGAGCAGGCGTTTAAAAATATCCGGACTGTTACGGAGAATATCGGGGTGGATAGCCTTGTTTTTAAACCGGATTTTACTTTATTAAAGAAAATATTTCAGCATGCGGCAACTCATCCAATGTATTCTCCGAAGACCCTGGAGCGGGCCAGTACGATGTGTACCTCTTGTATCGGATTGGTTAAATTTATATTTTTAAAGATTTCGTTGGAAAAAAGAATTCCGATAATGGCCTGGGGTTGGTCTCCGGGACAGGCTCCGATTCGATCCTCGATTATGAAAATAAACCCGGAGCTTTTTAAAACGACACAGGAATTATTAAGAAAACCAATGCAGGAAATTGCCGGTGATGATATGAATAAGTATTTTTTAAGTGCGGAGCAGTTTAAGGACAAGAACCTGTTCCCTTATAATGTTAGTCCGCTGGCTTTTATGGATTATGATGAAGAAAAGATCGTTGAGAAAATCGGAGAGCTTGGGTGGTGTGCCCCGCAAGATGTGGATAAAAATTCAACAAATTGTCTTTTAAATTCTTTTGCTAACCATGTGCATATTGATAAGTATGGGTTTCATCCATACGCGTTTGAGATCGCGGAAATGGTTAGAAGCGGAGTTATGTCCCGAGAACTTGGTTTAGCGAAGATTAATGAGCCGGGAAGTGCGGAAATAGTTGATTTTGCGAAAAAGAAACTTGGGTTAACGAGTTAACGAGTTACGGGTTAGCGCGTTGGGAGTTTGCGTGTTGGAGAGTTTATAATGGGGGTAAAGAGATTTGAAGACCTTAATGTTTGGCAAGAAGCGCGTATATTAGTAAAAGAAATTTATAATATAAGTAAAACTGGCGATTTTAGCAAAGATTTTGGTTTGACAGGACAAATCCAGAGAGCTGCAGTTTCAATAATGAATAATATTGCAGAAGGTTTTGATAGCGATTCTAATGCGGAGTTTATAAGGTTTTTAACTTATGCGAGAAGATCTGCCTCAGAAGTTCAGTGTAATTTATATGTTGCTCTAGATCAGAAATATATTAAAAAGCCAGAGTTTGATTCTTTATATGAAATGTCGGAAAAAACTAGAAGAATGATAACAGCTTTAAAAAAATATCTAAAAAGTGCAAAATTAAACACGCAAACGCGAAAACGCGTTAACGCGTAACTCTAAGGAACACATGTGCGGAATAAGCGGAAATTTAAATCTTACCAAAGATCATAATATTGATACTGATGTTCTGAAAAAGATGATCTTACTTATGCATCATCGGGGTCCGGATGAATGCGGTATATATAAGGATAGTAAGGTAGGGTTAGCTCATGCCCGTTTGAGCATCATTGATATTGCCGGAGGACAACAGCCGATCCATAATGAAGATAGATCAATATGGATAGTCTATAACGGTGAAATTTTTAACTATCCGGAATTAAGGGAACAGTTAATAAAGAAAGGACACTGTTTTTATACAAATACAGATACGGAAGTTATTGTCCATTTATATGAGGAAAAAGGCCCGGCATGTTTGCAGGAATTAAACGGTCAATTTGCTTTGGCGATATGGGACACTAAAAAAAGACAGCTGTTTATGGCGCGTGACCGGGTGGGGATACGTCCGCTTTTTTATACAATTATCGACGGATCTTTGATCTTTGCCTCAGAGATCAAAGCAATTTTTGCGGATAACCGGGTGCCGCGGGAGCTTGATCCCCGGGGACTGGATGAAATTTTTACATTCTGGACAACTATACCGCCGCAGACAGTATTCAAAAATATACAGGAGCTGCCTCCGGCACATTATATGATCGCCAAAGAAGGTAATATATATGTTGAACGGTATTGGGATTGGGGCTTTCCTGAAGGATCAACGCAGAACAAAAAATATAGTGAGCAGCAGTATGCCGAAGAGTTATTGGAATTGCTTAAAGATTCCACGCGAATCCGTTTGCGCGCGGATGTGCCGGTAGCGTCATATTTAAGCGGCGGCCTGGATTCTTCCTTGATCACATCTATAGTGAAAAAACACTTTAATAATGACCTGAAGACTTTTTCCGTAAGTTTTGCGGATAAAGATTATGATGAGAGTGGTTATCAACAGCAAATGCTCCAGCAGCTGCATACTGATCATCGCCAGGTAACTTGTCAATATTCTGATATAGGGAAGATCATTCCGGATATACTCTGGCATACGGAAAAGCCGATAATGCGGACAGCTCCGGCTCCGTTAATGTTATTATCTAAATTGGTCAGGGAAAACAATATTAAAGTAGTTTTGACCGGAGAGGGAGCGGATGAGGTATTGGCCGGCTATGATCTGTTCCGGGAAATGAAGATCCGCCGGTTCTGGGCGCAAAATCCTGAATCGAAACTCCGGCCTTTGCTGTTGAAAAAACTTTATCATTATTTGCCGAATTGGCCAAAAAAAGCATCTCTTTTTCTGGAAGCGTTTTATAATGTGCATTTGCCGGAAACGGATAAATTTTGCTATTCTCATATTCCCCGCTGGATGGCAACATCCCAAATAAAACAGTTTTTTTCTTCGCAGTTAAAAGCGGATATCTCCGGGCTTGACTGTATTGCCGGATTGAGCAAGACGATCCCGGATGAATTTAAAAAATGGAATAGTCTATCCCAAGCTCAATATCTCGAAGTTCAAACTTTGCTTTCCGGTTATTTGCTTTCATCTCAGGGAGACAGGATGATGATGGCTAATTCCGTAGAAGGAAGATTTCCGTTCTTGGATCACCGGGTAATGGAGTTTTGCGCAAAAATTCCTCCGGCATTAAGGCTGAAAGTTATGAATGAAAAATATATTCTTAAAAAAATCGCCGCGAGTTATGTGCCGGAACCGATAATTAACCGGAAAAAACAGGGGTACCGGGCTCCGGATAGTTTAAGCTTTTTCTCCCCAAACAATAAGAGCGCAGATGCAGTGGCTTATCTTGAGGAGATTTTGTCGGAAAGAAATATTTCTGAAACCGGTTATTTTGACCCGCAGGCAGTAGCTAAACTAGTAAATAAATGTAAAAATGCAAAAGGCAGCCTTATTAGCGCGCATCATAACCGGGCTATCGTGGGAATTATCAGTACTTTATTGCTGGATAATCATTTTATCAGAAATTTTGACAATCGTCTTAAAGAATGCCAGGCTCTTCGGAAAGATAGTGAGAATATTAATATAATGATGTTTGAAGGGAGTTTGTAGTGTAGTCAGCATATTTAATTAGAATCATATAGAGTAGTTTATTCAACTTATAATATATTATTTTAATTGGTAAAATGTGACAAATCGTTAAAAATGGGACGTTTATAAATTTTCAAAAAGTAATAAGGTAAGGTATGGTTAAAATTCATAAGATAACAACAGATGATGGTTTTATAGGCCTAAAAGATCAATGGAATGAACTTTTAAGCCAAAGCAACAACGATAATATTTTTCTAACATGGGAATGGCTTTATTCCTGGTGGGAAGTTTTTAAGGAAAAGAGGGAACTTTTTATTCTTTTAGTCAAAGAAAATGAAGAAATCATAGGTATTGCACCGCTTCTTTTGAGGAAAATTTGTTATTTTAGGCTTTTAAATTATAATAGATTAGAATTTATCGCTTCTGGTGAAGAAGAACGAGATGAAATATGTTCAGAGTATTTAAATTTTATTATAAAGAAGGGTAAAGAGAAAGAAGTTATAGGATGTTTAGTAGATTATTTTAAAGTGAATAAAACATGGGATGAAATAGTTTTAAAAGAGTTACTTGCTGAAAATATAAATACTGTGATTTTGAGACAACAGCTAACGAATTCAGGAGTAAGTAATAAATGTGAAAAAGATGGGGTTGCTTATTATATTGAACTTCCCAAGACATGGGATGAATTAGTAACTGGATTAAGCAGTAATTTTAGATATAAACTTAAGCGAGATAGAAAACGGTTAAGTAGTATGGCCCAAGTAGAGGTGAGAACTATAGAAAAAAAAGAAGACTTATCTATGGCGTTTTCTATTTTTATTGATCTTCATGAAAAAAGATGGAGTGCTGAGGGGGAACAAGGGTGTTTTAGAAGTGAGAAATTTAAGCAGTTTCATGGGAAAGTTATGAGAAACTTATTTGATAAAAAACAAGTAAGGCTTATCTTCCTGGACGTAAATAAAAAGCCAGTTGCTGCTTTTTATGATCTCATTTATAAGGGGAAAGTGTTGTTTTATCAGGCTGGACTTGATCTGGAGTGCTACCCTAAGTTAGGGGTTGGAAATATATTAAGAGGGTATTCAATACAAAAAGCGGTTGAGGGAAATGCTGCAGAATATGATTTTTTAAAAGGAGAGAATAAAAGGCATTGTAAGGAATGGGCAACTGTAACACGGGATATAATAACAATTAGAATTTTAAAAAACAAGCTTAGATATGCTCTTTTTTGTATTTTTCGGAAAATTAAAGAAAAAATTAAAAGGTAAAGATATCTCCAATGAAGAAAATAGCAAGCGATTTTAAAGCGGTAGTTATTGGTTTGTATCCGACTAGTCTTGGGATCATCCGTTCCTTAGTTAATAAGGGGGTTAAGGTGATTGGGGTAGAGTCAGACCGAAATATCCCGGGCGCTTATACGCGACTTTGCCAAGTTGAAAATTGCCAGGATATAAATGATGATAAATTTTTAGTTGAGACGCTAATTAGTTTCGCAAAAAGGGAAAGCAAGAAGCCAGTTCTTTTTTTAACAGGGGATGAAAATGTGCAGATTGCTTCAAAAAACAGGAAAGAATTATTAAAATACTATAAATTTAGTTTGCCAGAGGCAGATATTGTTGAAATGTTAATGGAAAAAACAAAATTTGCTAAGTTTGCTGAGAAAGAAAAATTAAAAGTTCCAAGGAGTGTTATTTTTAAGGAGATAGAATCACTCTCAAAGATTATCAATGATTTTCAGTTTCCTTGTATTGTGAAACCCAGTTATAAGACGCATGCTTGGGAACACAGGTTTGAGGGGAATAAAGCGTATTTCGTGAATAAAAAGGAAGAATTGTTTGTTTTGCTAAAGGAAAAGAGGAAATACTGCAATGATTTAATTGTGCAGGAGTGGATACCAGGCGATGATTCAAATGTTTATTTTTGCCTAATGTACTACGGCGCAGATTCAAAATTAAAAACATATTTCACCGGGAGAAAACTTTTGCAATGGTTGCCAGGCACAGGAAGCACTTGTGTAGCGGAAAGTGTTGATTTAGATATTATTAAAAAAATGAGCGTGGAATTATTTGATAAAGTGCAATATAGAGGGCTGGGTTCTGCTGAGTTTAAAAAAGATGATAGAACCGGGGAGTTTAAAATTACAGAGCCTACGGTAGGTCGGTCAAATTTGCAGTCAGCGATTGCTTTGCTTCAAGGGATAAATATGCCTTTTGAATATTACTGCGAGATGATCGGAGAAAGTAGTTATGCGGGGAACCACAAGAGAAAAAAGGTTATATGGATAAATGAAGATTATTGCCTTAAATATATTTATAAACATGGAATAAAGGATTTTAGAAAAAATAAAATTTTCAGGAAGGCTATTTTTCTTAAAAAAGGCTTTGCTTATTTTAATATATTTGATATTAAGCCTTTTTTAATTATGATTTATCAGGCGCTGTGTTTAGGGGCTAAAAAAATAAAATGGTTGCAAAAGGTACAGTAAAAGAAAGTAAAGGCTCAGGTATTGGTACTTCCTTTTAGGAAGGATACATATAGAAAATTTAAAATTAAATAATAGGTTTTTAATGATAATCCAGGAAATTAAAAATTTAGAAGATTTTAAAAAAACTGAAGATGTTTGGAATGATTTTCACTCTAGAAACGAAAGTCATTCTCCATTTTTAACTTATGAGTTTTTCTTTAATTGGTGGAAAAATTTCGGCAAGTCAGTCGATGTATTGATCCTTGTTATGAGCGATAAGGGTAGAATTCAGGGCATTACACCTCTGATAAAGAGAAAAGCTGATTTTTTAGGAGAAAACTATTTTTACTTAAGCGCGATGCAAAATAACCATACTCCTTTTTTTGATATAGTTGCAGGAAAGGAAATGGATGAAGTAATAAAGTGCCTGTTGGATTATATGGAACAAAATAAAATTATACATATTGATTTTGACGCTTTGCCGCAGAGTTCACAATTTTTAAATAGAGCGCATTCAATAGTAGGCCATAGGAAGAACTATTCGCTTTTTAGTGGAGAAGAAAGTTTTAGTTCCCCGTTTATTGATGTTAATGAAACGTGGGAGGCCTATTGGAATGCGCGCAGCCGCGAATTAACCAGAGCGGTAAAAAGAAAAGAAAAGAAAATAGCAAAACTTGGAGAATTAAAATTTAGTGTTATTAGTGAAGCTGAAAATATTGAAGCAATAATTAATGATTGTTTTAGGCTTGAGTCTTTGGCTTGGAAAGGGGATGCCGGGACAGCCGTAATAAGCAAGGAAAATATAAAGAATTTTTATTTTGATTATTTAAAAACAGCATATAAAAATAATTGGTTAAGGATATATTTACTGGAGCTAAATAATCGTAAGATCGCATTTGAAATAGCAATTGAGTTCAGGGATGAAATATTTGCTATGAAAATCGGCTATGACCCGGAATTCGTAAAGTATTCCCCGGGAATATTGCTTAGAAAAAATACATTGGAATATATTTTTAAGACAGGTCGAATAACCAGGTATGATTTTTTAGGGCCATTTTATGAGTGGAAACAGCTTTGGACAAAAAAGTGCCCATTGTATTATAGATTAGTAATCTTTCGCAATGACATAAAAAGCCTATCAGTTTCATCTAAAGTGCTTGGATTTGGGATTATTTGGAAAATGATTTTAAAGGGAATAATTAAAAAGGCAGGAATTTATAATTTCTTAAAAAAATTAAGGAAAATAATAATAAAAAAAGAAGATATTAAAAGGATAAAAAAAACGAAGAAAAGTTTACATGAAAGATAAAATATTTTCTCAACACAGTGCTGTTATTATTGGGTTAAATCCTGCGGGATTGGGCATAGCGAGGGGGTTAGGCCAAAAAGGGATTAAGGTAATCTGCTTGGATTCAGACTCTGACTTTCCGGGAAAGCATAGTAAATATTGGCAGGTGAGAACTTGCGAGGATATAAATAAACAAGATTTGGTTGTGGAAGCCTTAATAGATATTGCAGTTCAAGAGAAAAATAAACCGGTTCTTTTTACGACCGGGGACAAAAATGCAAAAATTGTTTCTGAAAATGAAGATATATTAGAGAAGTATTATGTTTTTAATATGCCTGCAAGATCAATCATGGATTGTTTTTCTAAAAAAGAATTATTTGCTGAATTTGCCCAAAAAGAAAAATTTAATATTCCTAAATCTTTTATACTTGATGAGGGAAGGAATTTAGATTTTATTAATAATATTACTTATCCATGTGTAGTAAAACCTAGCTACAGAACGTTTGAATGGGATAAGTATAATCAGGGGAATAAAGCTCATTACGTAAATTCTAAAGAAGAATTGATTGAGATAATTGAAAGAAATGGAATTGAGTGCAAAGTATCTTTAATAATACAGGAGTGGGTTCCAGGGGAAGATTCAGATCTATTTTTTTGTTTGATGTATTATGATAAAAATTCAAGATGTAGATTGAGCTTTACCGGAAGAAAATTAATGCAATGGTTGCCGCAAATCGGTAATACATGTATAGCAGAGAATTATTATTCAGAAATAGTAAGATCTAAGGCAATAGAGTTGTTTGATAAAGTAGGGTATCAGGGGATAGGGTCTGTAGAGTTTAAAAGGCATCAAAAAAGCGGGAAATTTTTAATTATTGAGCCAACTGCCGGGCGTGTAGATATGCAGTCTTCTATTGCTGCCGCAGGCGGGGTGAATATTCCTCTAGCATATTATTATGAAATGATCGGACAGGGATATATAGAGGAACCAAGCTGTAAAGGACGTATCCTTTGGTTGGAAGAGGACGGATTAGTAAACAATTTATATAAAAGCGGTTTTAAAAAAACGCTTAATTGGGGGATTATTAAAAAAATAATATTCTTTAAAAAGGATTTTGTTTATTTTCGCTTTTGTGACATAAAACCTTTTTTATTTTTTTGCTACAGTTGTATTTGTAAAGTAATTACTAAAATAAGGAAAACTCATTAATTAGCAGGTTGTCTGTTTTTGTGAAAATTTCTGAAGAAAATGCTCAATAAGTTCAAAATTATTAGTAGGTGAATTTAAATGAAAAAATATTATATTGAAAAAGCAGATCTACTGAGAGATGTTGATGATATTTTATTAATATTAAACAATAATTTCAACTCTGAAGTATTAAGGGAAAAATTTGAGTGGAAATACAAGAAATGCCCTTTTGGAGAAGCTGCTGCTTGGATAGCAAAGGAAATTAATACAAATAGAGTTTCCGGAGTAGGTGCGCTTTTTAAAAGAGAGTTCGAAGTTTCTGGGAAAATATTTACTTTTGGAGTCGCAGGTGATTTTGGGGTTAATAAAGAGGATAGAGTTTTCGGCCCGGCTTTAAAATTGCAAAAGACTATTATAACTAATAGTGCTAAGGAAGGAATGAATTTTTTGTATGGAATCCCGAATAAATCTTCAAAAAAATTACTAGAGAAAGCGGGCTATCAAAATATCGGCAATTTTTGCAGGTTTGTAAAAATTTTAAAAACCGAACATAAATTGAGGGAAAAGATAAAAGGTGATCTATTGCCTAAAGCACTAGCAAAATTTCTGGATGTGTTTTTATGTCTTTGTTTTAGGGAATCTTTTGCGAAAAATTTTCTCGGCTATAGTATGAAATTTCACGAATCTTTCGATAATAAATTTGATTCTTTTTTTGAGAAAACTAAACATCAGTTCAAAATTATGGGGGTGAGGGGAACTGCATACCTTAATTGGAGATATTTTAGTTATCAAGCAAATGAATATAAAATATTTTCAATAGAGAAGAATAATGAAATTCAAGGTTATTTAGTGTATTACCTTGAAAATGGTACTATGCATATAGTTGACGTATTGGCCTTAAATGAAAAAACATGGGAAGCATTGATGTGGAAATTTGTAATTTATGCACGAGGTGTAAATGCCAAGGCTGTTGCCATCCGTTTTATGGGGACTAATAAAATAGTAAAACAATTAAAAAGAATAGGGTATTGGTTAAGAGAGGCCGATGACCCATTTCTTGTCTTTGCTCATGAGGGATTGGTAAAAAAGGAAATTTTTGATTGTGAAAACTGGTATTTCTTTGAGGGAGATAATGATGTTTAAACGGATGACCAGAAGAGAATTGATTAAAAAGCTGGGAATGGCTTTTATCGGCTGTTTAGGTATTGCTTGGCTATTAAAAATATCTAAAAGCCGGGCTCAAGATGAGACTTTTAGTAAATCTGCGGGAGTAGACATGACGGCGAATTCCGAAAAGTCTAAAGGCGGTGAATCGATTATTTATCATGCGAAAAACGGATCTCCGGAACAGAATACTTTTAAAGCTATAGAAATGATCGGCGGGATAGAGAAGATTATCGGGAAGAATGATATTGTTATTTTAAAACCGAATGCCCAGTGGTGGAACCAGGGGATGACCAATACTAATTCTATGAAGGCGTTTATTGAGCTGGTTCTGGCGATCCCGGGGTTTACCGGAGAAGTAATTATTGCCGAAAATCATCAATGTTTCGGTCCAAAAAATAATTGTAATATCCGTGGATGGAATACCCGGATGAGGAACGGAGAGTTTAACTATAATGAACTTATTAAATACTTTCGACAAAAAGGCCATGCTAATGTAACAAAATATCATTGGATAGGTGGTGGTTCTTTTGGAAAAGATGATACTTTAAAAGCCAGAATTTTACGACCCATAAAGGAGGCAGTTAAGAAGCTTAGAGGATATCGGGAAAGAAAGTTAGTAGTTCATCCTCGACAGGGTGATGGATATGTTTGGACGAATATTGAATACAGATATAAAGGGAAAAAGACAAAAATGTCTTACCCTGTTTTTACTTCGGGATTTAGCGGAATAACGATAGACTTTAAAAACGGAGCCTGGAAAAACGGGAAATATACTAGTCAGCCGGTTAAGTTTATTAATTTTGCCGGATTAAACCATCACAGTGATTTTGCCGGAGTTACCAGTTCGGTAAAAAATTATCTAGGTGTTATCGACATGACCTGCGGGAATGTGGTACCGGAAGGATATTGCAGTTTTCATAGTATTGGTGTTCCGGGACTAGGCGGAGCAGTGGGGACTTTTATGAATACAATACGGAGAGCGGATCTGAATATTGTAACAGCAGAATGGGTAGGATTTGCCTCCCGGACAGACCCAAAACTTGCCGCCAGGACAAGATCTGTTATTGTAAGCACTGACCCGGTCGCGCTTGATTATTACGGAGCTAAAAATATCCTTTATCCTTTGGGCGGCTTGGTTCGAGAACTTAATAATCCGGATAATATGGATGGGCCATTTAGAAAATATTTAGAATTATGCTGCAATCAGGGGATCGGCACGCTGGATGAAAATAAAATGGTTATTAAAAAATTCGATTTTAAGGAATGAAAATTAATCATCAATTGGAGGGAACGTTTTGAAGAATTTAATGCTTTTACTGATCTATTATTCCGGATTAGGTTATTTTGTAAGGCTTATTTTTGGTAAAATCTTTAAAAATCCTCCGAGGGTATTGTTTTCACATAATATTATAAGCCAGGATGATGATTATTATGAATTTCTCCAGGGGCTGGGGCATCTTACCCTGGAGGAATTTGAAGCAAAAATCAGGTTTTTATTAAAAAAATATAAATTTGTTTCTTTGGGAGAGTGTTTAAATATAAGACCTGAGGATAGGTCTGCAAATTTGGTTGTTCTAACTTTTGATGACGGATATAAAAATATTCATTCTAATGTATTCCCAATTTTAAAAAAATATAAAATTCCCGCAATAATTTATCTGACTACTGAAACAATTGGATCAGGTAAAATGTTATGGTCGGATAAACTAATTCATGCTCTTACTAAAACAGAGAACATTAAGGTGGCGATCCCTGAAATCTTTGATCGGAGTTTTAAAATTTCAACACTTAATGAAAAACTTAATTTTTATAAGATCGTTTCAAATGAAATGAAGAAATTTAATGAGGAAAAGAAAGAAGTAATCCTGAAGCAGATCATAGATCAACTACTTTCTGCTAATCGTGAAAATCAATCCAAGGATCTGATGCTTAATTGGGATGAGATTAAAGAAATGCATGAATCTGGATTAGTAGAATTCGGGGCGCATACTGAAACACATCCGATCTTAACTAAAATTCCACTAGATAAAGTGAAAAGGGAAATTCTAAAATCTAAATCTACTATTGAGGAGCAATTGAAATGTAGAGTTGAGTCATTCGCCTATCCTAATGGTAATTATAACGATCATATTAAGACAATAGTAAGAGAGCTTAGTTTCTCATCTGCTGTAACTACGGCAGATGATCCTTTTCAGGTAGACAATTTTGCAATTGGAAGAATAGGCTTTGACCATGAGCCATTGTTTTTATTTGCTTTGCATGTTGCGGGTATATATAACTTACTGTTTAAATTTAACGAATCAATAAGATACGCTCAATATTGGCTTCTCGGATATGCTTTTGAGAGACTGTTAAATAAATTTACAAAAAACTGCAGAAAAAAACCTATATACTTGTTTGTCTGTATCTGTGATCATTTTGAGCCTCTGTGGAATGGAGTAAACAAAAGTGAGGGGCTTGAAAGAGTTAATCAGTGGGTAGCAAATTATCCTGATATTGCTTCCAGACATAAGGATTCTTTAGGAAAGAGCCCCAAATATACATTTTTTTTCCCTGAAGAAGAATACACACCGGAATTATTGGAGGGATTAGGGAATATTTGCAATAAGGGGTATGGGGAGGTGGAAATTCATTTGCATCATGATAATGATACTCCAGAAATGCTTACCGAAAAGCTTATAAATTTCAAAGAAAAACTTAATAGGGATCATAAGATGCTTTCAAGATGCAAGCAAACAGGAGAAATTGCATATGGGTTTATTCATGGGGATTGGGCGCTTGCAAACTCTAGAAAAGATGGTAAATTCTGCGGGGTAAACAATGAGCTGGAAGTTTTGCGTGATACGGGTTGCTATGCGGATTTCACTCTTCCGTCTGTGCCAAGTGATACCCAGACTGCAAAAGTAAATAGTATTTATTACGCTAAAGATATTCCTGATTTGCCGAAGTCTCATAACTGGGGGGTAAATGTTAAGACTAATACAAAGGAAAAGAAAAGATTGTTGATGATCCAAGGGCCATTGGCAATTAATTGGAAAAAAAGAAAGGGGGCATTTTGCCCTACAATTGAAAGCGGTAACATTGGATATACAGATCCAGTCGATCTGCATAGGCTCAAATTATGGATAGATACAAACATACATGTTGAAGGGGAGTCTAATTTTCGGTTTATTAAATTACACGCGCATGGATGTCAAGAAGAAAACATGAGATTTCTTTTAGAAGGAGGGTTAGATAACTTATATAATCTATTAGAAGAGCATTGCAATGATGGGGAGAAATTTAAGCTGCATTATGTTACAGCCAGGGAACTAGTAAATATAGTAAAGGCTTTGGAGGCAGGAGAATGCTTATTTGATTCGGAAAGATTGGTAGAAGCAATGAATTATCGATATGAGCTTAAAGGGGTGGGGAATGCATAAAAGCCTTTGGGGACTTTTTTTAAATAATGGCAAAGACAAAAATATTATTACATGTAATTGTCTTGAAGACATGGTAAGTGTGCAACATGTTTATTATGAAGTGGTTATCCTTAATCTTTTTAAGTTTCCTGAAACAGATAGCCTTGAGAAAATTGCATGCAGGGCGTTTTCTCTATTAACTTCTGATGGTAAGTTATGTATATCTTTTGATAATAAATTCAGTTATAGAAATTTATTGTTTTGGAAACAGGATAAAAAAAAGAGTAGAAAATTTTTCATTAAAGATGTTTTTAAAATTTGCACAAGAATTGGTTTTAAGGCTTTTGATAGTTATGTATTAACTCCGGAACTCGCATCTATGCAAGAGATAAGACTGAAATATATTTTTGACTTATCTGGGATGGTTGATATGAAAAGCTGTATTAAAAATTGGCTTTTAAGTAGAAAATTTATGACCAATTTTCATAATTCATATGCAGTTATCGCATTCAAAGGCCAGAGGGAGCAATCAAATTTTTTAAATGATGTTGTAACGAAAATGTCTCTTGATGAGGTTAATGAAATTATTATTGGGAAACCTTTCTCGGCTGTAATTTTAGGTAAAAAGGGGGTAGTAAGAATTCCTTTAAATCATTTGACCGAAGTTAGAGGCAGGATAAATTATAGGATTTTGAACCAACTGCAGCGAAGTAGTCTAGCTTCACTGGTTCCAAAGCCGATTGATAGTAAAATTATTTGCGGAAAGGCTTGTTATTTGGAATCAAGGATTCCGGGGATAGCGTATAATCTGCCAAGAAAAGAACTTAATGAACTTATTAAAGCTATTGCTGAATTACTAACTAGATTCCATAAGAAAACAAGTAATAGCATAGTTTTAAATGAGAGTATTATGAAAAGGCTTTTTTTTAGAGACACCCAAAGGTTAATTTTGTATTGTAGCGGTGATAGCAAAAAAAAGCTGAATGATTTGACAGATGCAATTAAGAGGGAACTGATAGGGAAAACCGTTCAATCTGTATGGTCTCATGGAGATTATAAAATTGAGAATATACTTGTAGATAAACGGACGCATAAGATTCAAGGGATTATTGATTGGGATCTTTCGGTGAAGGAGGGATTGCCATTGATGGATCTTATATACTTAATTATTTATGGGAAGGTAATTTTTAAAGGGGAAGATGTTAGTAATTTATTTCTAAATGATTTTCTTGATGGTAATATTGAGGATTGGGAAAAGAAGTTAATATCGGGATACTGTAAAACGATAGGGGTAAATAAAAACCTTATAAAAATTTTATTTATTCTGTTTTGGATAAATCATATAACACGACGTCTAAATCAACAGCTTGTAAAAGAGGAACAGTGGTTCCAAACAAATATTAATAATGGGGTGAGATTAATTTATAATTTTTATTTTGCAGGGTCACTAAAGATAGGAGAGGAACCTAGTGATTGATTATTTTAAGAATTTTATTAAGCATTCCATGATTTATAGTGTAGGCAATATAATACATAGGCTGGGTTCGTTAATGCTTATTCCGCTATATACTAAAACATTAGGAGTGGAAGCATATGGAGCCTTAGAAATGTTTTATGTGTTTTCTAATGTGTTAAGAACGTTTCTTGGCTTGATGGTTGCGCATGCTACTCTTCGTTTTTACTTTGAATATAAAAATGAAGTTGAAAGGAAGGAAATAATTAGTACTGCGCTAATTGCTTCGCTATCTCTTTCCTTGGTTGGAATATTTATCCTCTGGGGTTTTCTGCCGCAGTTATCACTTCTGATTTTTAAGATAGGAGGTTATACTGATGGTTTAAAGCTGATCCTTTTTATTGTTTTGTTTGAATTAATGAAGGAAATTGGACTTGCATATCTTCGAGCAAAAGAAAAATCTCTATTATATATAAGTCTGGCCGTTACACAACTTGTTACTCAAGTTGGATTCAATCTTTTCTTTGTATTGTATCTAAAGAGGGGTGTTCAGGGCATCTTGACGGGGAATCTTATTAGCACCATTGTTGTATGGTCGGTGATCATAACTATTACACTGAAGTATAGCGGGATCCGTTTTAGTCTAACCAAACTTAGAGTTCTTTTAAAGTATTGTCTTCCATTTGTATTTTCAACTTTTTCGGCAATTTTAATTACAAATGCGGACAGAGTAATATTGAGCAATTATAAGACCTTGGCGTCAGTAGGGATATATGCATTATCACTGCGTTTTGGGTTAATAATTAAAGAGATGATAGTGGAGCCGTTCTCGATGAACTTTGGCCAATCAAGATTTGCAATCATGTATCAGGAAAATGCTAAGGAAATTTATGCAAAGGTTATGACTTACTTTATTGTCATTACATTTTACTGCGCTCTGTGGTTAGCTATTTTTACAAAGGAAGTGCTAAAAATAATCTCTTCCGAGGAGTTTTTTAGGGCGGGTGTTGTTATTCCGATAATTCTTTTGTCAGTAATTACTGTGGGGATGAATTATGTGCTTCAGACAGGAATTTTAATAAAGAAAAAGACAAAGTATCTTTTCTACATTTCTATTTGTACTGGAATATTAGCAGTTGTTTTAAATAGAATTATGATCCCTATTTTTGATGCACAAGGAGCAGCTGTAGCCAATTGGTTAGTTGCTATTTCAAGTTGTGTTTTGACCTTTTATTTTTCGAACAAAATTTATCCTGTGCCTTACGATTTTCTGCGCATTTTTAAAATTTGTTCAATAGCAGTCATTTTTTATTTTCTGGGGGCAAGTGTTGATAAATTCTGCTATTGTACATTATTGATCATAATACAATTAAAACTGCTTTTGCTGATCAGTTTTCCGTTTGTGCTTTACTTTTTTGGTATCTTTGAGCAAAGGGAAAAAAATATGATTATTCAGGTTATTAAAAAAATAAGGATGAGGATTTTAAAATGATGTGGATTTACTTTTTCTTAATAACTTTATTCCTTAGGCCTCAGGATTTTCCGGGGAGTCCCTTTTATGGATATCCTTTAAATGATATTATAGTTGTGGGGGGAATATTAAGTGCGTTTATATATCAATCACGAATGAAAAGAAATATTAAGATCCCCCAGCACAATTTTATCATATTTTGGATATTGTTGGTTTTTATGAGTAATTTTGTGAATGGAAATATGGATTTAGGAATAGAACAGTTGCTAGCTTTTGGTAAACGCTACATAGTTTTCTTGATTTTTCTGTTAATTGCTAATACTCCAAAAAGAATTAGAAATATTTTTATTCTTTCTGGCGTTTTAGCTGTTGTTCTTTGTTTTCAAGGATTATATCAGCAGCAAAACAGAATTGGGTGGGCGAAGCAAACTCTCAATTCAGTTGAGATTAGTTCGGAGGAGGCTATAAAAGAGAGATTTTTAATTGATGAGGGGCGAACATTTTGGATAGGTCTATGGGACGGCCCAAATGTTTTAGCTCTAGTTTATTTATTTGTTATTCCCTTTTTTATCATAAATTTGTTTCGAAAAGATAGAAGTCCAATGGTGAAAATTTCTTGTTTTTTATTTTCATGTATGCTTTGTTTGGGGATTTTCTCAACAGGGTCAAGGGGGGCTTTGTTGGCTTTTATGGGTTCAATGTTACTTTTTTTTGCTTTGAGGTTCAATAAAAAAACATGTATTTTTTTAAGTGGTGCTACACTTTTAGGGATTCTCTGTTTAAATAAAGGAAGAATGGCACTCTTGAGCAGTGCAGAGTCTTCAGCTCATGAGCGAACCTGGCTCTGGGAACAAGGATTGTCAATGGCTCAAGATAATCCACTTTTTGGGATTGGAAAAGGGAAATTTGTTGAAGTCACGGGGTTAATTGCACATAATAATTTTGTTAGTAGCATGGCAGAAATGGGGTATTTAGGTGTTTTTTTATATGTTAGTATTGTTTATTTATCTCTGAAAGGATGTTTGATTGCATATAGAGCTTTACGTAATGATGTTAAAAATGAAGAGATAACAACGTTAGCCTTGATTGTTTTTACTGCATCCGCTGCTTTTTTCATGGCAACTTTTTTTGTGATTATGGAGCATGATCTTCTGTTCATAATTTTGGCTCTATGTGCTAATGTGTTTTTAATTGCAAAAGAGCAAATAAATGAAAACATCACCCTTCTTTCCCAAAAAGACTGGGTTAAAATTATTTTTTCCTTTGTTTTTGTGATTGTATTAATCTGGCTAATTGCGGTCAAGGAGATAATTTAGAAGATGAACGATAAAAAAATTAATATTTTATTTGTTACTTATTCAATTGATGTGGGGGGATTGGAAATGGTCGTCCTTAATCTTATTAAAAAATTGGATAAGGATAAATTTCAGCCTTTTGTTTGCACTTTTAAAAAAAAGTGTGACCTTGAGCAAGAATTTATTGAGAATGGGATAAAGGTTTATGTTATTGAAAAAAAAGAGGGAATAGATTGGGCTTTGCCAATAAAGATAGGTAGGCTAATAAGGCGGTTGAAAATAAGACTTGTGCACACACATAATGTTTCTCCTTGGCTTTATGTGGGGGTAGCAAAGATTATGGCTCCTGCTGTGAAGCTTGTGCATACGGAACATTCTAAGCTGCCTTTGAAGAAAAAGGCGCTGATCATGGCAGAAAGATTGTTATCTTTATTTTCTTTTGTCATTGCCGATTCAAGAGATGTCGAATCTTTTTTAATTGATGTGGTGAAAATATCAAAGGAAAAGCTTAGAGTTGTGTATAATGGTATTGATTGCGAAAGGTTTGATAAAAAAGTGGATGTTATTCGCAAAAAAGAAGAACTGGATATTGCTCCTGAGGAAAAACTAGTAGGTGTAGTTGCAAGACTTGTTCCTGTTAAAAATCATGCTGGTTTGCTGCGTGCTTTTAAGTTTGTAATTTCGAAAATTCCGAATGTTACACTTTTAATAATTGGGGATGGTTTTTTAAAAAATGAGTTGGAAGTGCTTAGAGATGAATTAAAGATCGAAGACAAAGTCAGGTTTTTAGGGAACAGAGCAGATATCCCTGAACTTCTGTCGATTCTAGATTTATTTGTCTTATTTTCAATGAGTGAGGGATTTTCTATTGCTTTGCTTGAAGCGATGGCTGCTCGTTGCGCAATAGTTACGACTAATGTAGGAGGTAATGTAGAACTTATTGAAGATAATACTAATGGAGTTTTTGTTCCTGCGGGAGATGAAAATAAATTATTTGAAGCTATGGGCAAGTTGCTGGTTAGCAAGGAGTTAACTGGCAAGCTTGGTAGAGAGGCCAGAGCTATGATAGAAACAAATTTTGGCATTGAAAAAATGGTGTTGGAATATACAAAGGCTTATTGTCAAATTTTAAAGGTGGGGAGTAAATAATAATGGCAGGAAATGTTATAATTATTACACATGTTTTTCCTAACCACTTAGAACCTACAGGAGGACTTTTTAATAAATATCAAATTGAAGAGGCTGGGAAATTTTGTTGTATAAAGGTAATAGCGCCATTGCCATGGTTTCCTGGAATTTCCGTATTAGGCAAGAGAGCAGAGTTCTCTTACGCTGGCAGGGTTCAGAGAAAAGAAATGATTGGCAATATCCCCGTTTATCACCCTTTGTATTTTGCTATTCCCAAAATAGGGAGGTTTTTGCACGGGTTCTTTTATTTTTTTAGCATTATTCTCTTGTGCCAGCGGTTGCATAAGGAAAATTCCATTGAGGCTATTGTATCAATGTATGGATATCCGGATGCTTTTGCGGGTTCTTTGGTGGCCTTATTTCTAAGAAAACCACATATCATAAAATTACTTGGTAGTGATGTGAATATAATCTCGAGAAAATTTTTAAGAGGCAAGTTTATTAGATTTGCACTGAGAAGAGCAGATGAGATTATTGTGATGAGTGATGATATGAAGGAAAAAGTTGTTGAATTAGGAGTGAATAGCTCTAAATTAACAACATTGTATAACGGAGTGGATAAAACTATTTTTAAACCTATTTCTCAAGATAGCGCAAGAAGGAAACTAGGAATAGAGGGGGAAGATATGGTTGTCCTTTTCGTTGGTAATTTTAAGAGAATTAAGGGTATTGATTTTTTGCTTGAAGCTGCAAAAAAGTTAAAAGCTGATTTTCCTAAACTAAAGTTTTTTCTGGTAGGGCAAGGGCCATTAGAGTATTCATATAAAAATTTTGTTAAAAAAAACCGTTTAGACAAAACTGTAAAATTCCTTGGAGTTAAAACCCCTGAAGAAATAGCTATGTTGATGAATGGTGCGGATATTCTATGTTTACCAAGCCTAAATGAAGGATTGCCAAATGTTGTTTTAGAAAGTATCTCTTGTGGAACTCCAGTGATAGCTAGTAATGTGGGAGGAATTGCGGAAGTTATTTGTTCTGATGAAAGCGGATTCCTTATAAAGCCTGGCAATACTGATAGCCTTGTTAATGCATTAAAAAGGGGGTTAACTAAGGAATGGGACAGAAAAGAGATATTTAAGAGAAGCAGTGATTTTTCCTGGGTGCGAAATGCTGAGGGGCTTTATGAGATTATTAAAAAAACCAGTAAGAGATAAATTGAGTAATTTTTTAACAGGGCCTTTTTTATTAAGAAGAGGTGCAAAAATAAAACGCATGGTTTCATTGACTTTTGATGACGGGCCTAGTGAATTCACGGAAGATATTCTTAAAATATTGCGCAATTATAGCGTAAAAGCTACTTTTTTTTTGAATGGATCAAATATTCAGAAAAAAGAAGTGGAAACTAAAGAAATATTTGAAGAAGGACACGAAATCGGGATCCATTCATTCAGTCATCAGCTTAGTTATAGTATGGTGAAACTTTATAACGAATTAAGAATTACTGATGAATTAATAAAAAGAACAACCAGTGTGCGTCCGAAACTTTTCCGTAGTCCCTATGGAAGGATTAATTTAGCCAGTCTGATGGTGCCCATATTCCTCGGTTTGAGGCATGTGTTGTGGAGTGTTGATCCGGAGGATTTTTTGGCAAATAACGCACAAGCTATAGTTGAAACTTTTTCAAAATTCCAAATTTGTAAAGGTGATATTATTTTATTGCATGACAAAACTAAATATACAGTAGAAGCATTGCCAAGAATTATTGAAAAGATATTAGCTGAAAAATTTGTAATTGGCAAGGTAAGTGAAATCATATGAAAAAGTTTAGTGCTAATATAATCAGATCTATTAGTGAAATCAAGCTTATTGAAAAAGAATGGGATGCGCTCTTGTGTTCCAGTGCTATTTCAAGTCCTTTTTTAACTTTAGAGTGGTTGTGTAGTTGGTGGGAATGCTTTGTTGTAAATGAGGAATTGAATGTTATAACATTAAGAGAACAGAAAAGATTGATCGCAGTTTTCCCATTAGTAAAAAGAAAAGTTGGTGTTTTTACTGTTTTGGAGTTTTGGGGAATGGGCAGGTCGGATTATCTTAATTTCATTATCAATAGGGATGTCGATACAAGTGAAGTGTTATCTGAATTGTTTTGTGTCCTTGAGGGGCAGAACCGTGAGTGGGATATAATTAATTTAAGAGACATGTTCTTCTCAGAGGCAATAAGAAATGTATTTATTAAAGTTGCGCGTGAGCATAAGATGTATATAACTATAAAAAAAGATTCTATTTGCCCTTATGTTCCTTTGACTGGAGACTGGGAAGATTATTTATCTAAAAAAACTACGAAACACAAAAAGAATATTAAGTACTTATTGAACAAATTGGGGAAAAATAAAGAAGCAACAGTAGTAAGAAATAGTGAGGATATGTCTGTAAATGGTTTGTTAGAGATGCTTTTAAAAATTGAAAGCAATAGTTGGAAAGTTGATATTGGAAATCCTAGAATACTAGGCGATAATTCTAAGGAGTTTTTTTTGAAAATAATCAAACGCTTTAATCAAAAAAAATGGTTAAATGTTTGGGTTCTTCTGATTGCGGGGGTGCCTGTTGCTCATATTATTAATTTTGTTTTTGAAGGTAAGATTTTTTTCTACAATGTGGCGTATAATAAAGCATATGGGAAGCTTTCCCCAGGGACGTACCTTACAGCGCTTGCATTTCAAGATGCATTTGAGCGCAATTTATCGGAGTATGATTTTTTAAGAGGGGATGAAAAATACAAAACATATTGGGCTAAAGCAGAGAGACAGTTGCATCATGTAGTTGTTGTAAAGCGAGACGTAAAATCAGGTTTATGTTTTTTATTTATTTGTAAATTAAAGTGGGCTCTTAAAAGATCGCCTTTAGTGATAAAAATGTTTAATTTTAAGAATAAATATTTTTACAAATTTAAAAATATGTTTAAAGAAAGAATTAAATGAACATTATATATTCGCATCGTACTCAGGGGAAGGGGGTTGAACAGACCCATATAAACGGGATAATAAAGTCTTTCTTGAGAATGGGGCATGATGTTGATGTTCTTTGCCCTATAGTGTCTAGTGGTAACAAGTCGAAGGATGAGCTTAGTAAGGCTGCTATTAAATTGCCTGAAATTATTTTTGAGTTTTTTGAGGTATTTTATAACTTTATTGCATGGATTAAAATTGTTAATATCTCTAAAAAAAAGCGACATCACTTTATTTATGAACGGTATGCCTTTTTTCTGATAGCTACTGTTTTTTTTGCAAAAAAAAACAAGATACCATTTATGCTGGAAGTGAACTATACTTCGCTTAATCCACTTGTAAGGAAGAGGACGAAAATTCTATTGCCCCTTGCTAAATATGTGGAGAAGCGACTTTTTGATTTAGCTGATGGGATTTTTGTTGTTTCATCTTTTTTGAAAGATCAATTAATTGAAATGGGGGTGCCGGAAGAGAAAATTTGCGTAACTCCCAATGCGGTCGATGAAGACATTTTTCAAAATAAGTTAGAATGTGCTGATATGGAAAAAAATAGAACAAATGGCGAGAAGACGATTGGCTTTGTGGGAGGCTTTTATCCTTGGCATGGAGTTGATTTGCTTTTTGAGGCAATTAAAATACTGGAAAAAGAAAAAGAGGCATTGAGTCTTATTTTGATTGGAGAAGGCCCAATGAAAGAGAAGTTGGAAAAGCTTTCCAGAGATTTAAAAAGCAAGGTTATTTTTACTGGTTTTGTCGAAGCTATTGAGCTTCCTAAATTTATAATGAAGATGGATATCTGTGTTATGCCTAATTCGAATAATTATGGCTCGCCAATGAAGATCTTTGAATATATGGCATTAGGAAAGCCGGTTGTTGCTCCGAAACTTGGTCCGATTGAGGACGTTATCAATGATAGGGAAAACGGATTTTTATTCGAGCCTGGGAATATAATACGGTTAAGTGAATGTTTAAAAGAATTATTAAATGATATTAATTTACGCAATAGAATAGCCCGGAATGCTAAGCAGAAAATCTTTAAAAGGCATCTTTGGCGTCACAATGCAGATAAGATAATTAGTTTCGTGAGAAAGTGTGAAAATAGTGAAAAATAAATTTGTTGATTATATAATCCAGCATAGTCATAATATTTTTGTAATCTGCGGGGTTACAATAGTATTTCCGCGACATTTTTTGCGGAGTTGTATGTTGAATTCTGCGCCGGATGAAAAACGCTGGAATAATAAGCGTGCTTGTTTAACTGTGTCGTTTGATTGTGATTATTCCCGTGATGCTGAAGCTATCCCCTATGTTGTTGATTTATTTTCTCAATATGAAATTAAGACAAGTTTTGCTTGTGTGGGGCATTGGATAGAAAAATACCCTGATGAGCATAAGATAATTTTAGAGCAGGGGCATGAGATTTTAAACCACACATATTCTCATCCGGACAATGATGAACTAACTCCGGGGCGTAAATTTAAAGAAATACCATATAAAGAAAAAAAAGAGGAAATTTCTAAATGTCATGATGTATGTAAGCGGATTCTTAAATATGAGCCAGTAGGTTGCCGGATTCCACATTTTAAGAATCTGTTTACAGAAGAAATATATAGTATTTTAAAGGAACTGAATTACAAATATTCGTCTTCGACCTGCCTGACTAGCACAAAATCAAAAAGCTTGCCTTATATGGCTAATCACGGTATTATAGAAATTCCGTTAAGTACATGCCCAAAACATCCATTTACCGTATTTGACACGTGGCATTCACTGAATTCTTCAAAGTTGTTTTATCGATTAATACATAGGACGGAAGAAGACTATTATAAACTCTTTAATGTGCTCATTGAATTGGGCTTAGAAACGGGATCTTACATTAACATTTATATGGATCCCTATGATGTTATAAAACTGAAAAAGTTTAAATCAATGCTTGATTTTCTTAAGACTAAAGAACAGGATCTTTGGATTACAAATTATTTTGATTTGCTAAAGACGGATTATTGGAGTCAAAAATGAAATTTTTATTTCCATATATGGCGCGTTGGAAAGCAATCAATTGGACTAGATATCATCAATTGTTCACACGGTTAGCTAAGATGGGGCATGATGTTTATGTGCTGCAGCCGCCGCCTGCGCCTGATTTGATTGAAACAAATTTCCAGGAGATTGAAGTTGATTTGCCGCCTAGATTACATTTAATAGACGTTGAGGTTAATAAGTTTATTTGGAATAGGAAGTTTCCTTTCAATAAGCTTTTGAAAAAAGGATATTATAGTTTTTGTTCATATCGAACAGTACGCAAGATAGCTAAAAAAAATAAGATTGATGTGCTTTTTGTGTATAATATTCCCCAATACAATCTATTAAATGCTTGTGATTGTTTTAAAATTTTTGACTATGCAGATGATTATAGGGAAATGTTAAAACATGAGTTGGGATTTTTCAACAATTGGTTGACTCTTGAAATTGCGGATTTGTTTATTAAAGGTATGATGAAAAGAGCTGATTGCACATTGTCGGTTTCACATGGCTTAGCTGAACTTATTTCTCGGGAAAACACAGAAGTTATCGTTTTGCCTAATGGTGCAGAAGAAGATGATTTTGAGATAGATGAGACGCATGTTCCAAAAGTTAAATATAAAACTCCCGTGATTGGTTTTATCGGTTCCTTTGAATACTTTATTGATTTTGAGCTTATTCTTGATACGGCTCAGAAGATGCCAGGCTTGACTTTTTTAATGGTTGGAAGTGGCAGGGATTTTCTACAAGTTAAATCAGGGGCAGAAAACCGTAAATTAAAAAATATTGTATTTACTGGCTCTATCCCGCATTCTGAAATAAAATATCAGATTAAACAAATGGATATCTGCCTTAATGTATTTAAGCATATACCTGTAGCTCATAATGCATGCCCTCTGAAATTATTTGAATATCTTTTGATGAAAAAGCCTGTAATCAGTAGCCGTTTAACTGAGGTAGTAAAGATTAATGACGATTTTATCTTTTTTGCAGATACTTCAGATGAAATGGTTGAAACTATAAACATGCTTTTGACGAATAAACTGTTGGCTGAAAAATATGCGCAAAGGGGATATGAGAAAACTATGGCTAAATACACATGGAAAAAGATAGTGCTTAATTTTATTGATTTGCTAAATGAAAAGATTGGGTCCTAATCTAGAGAATTTAAAGAAAAGATTGCATTGTTATTAGGATTCTTTTATAATAAAAATAGGTTTAATTAATATAGGATTTGATGGAAAATAAATTTTTACAAGATTTTTGGAAGTGATACCGCAGATGAAAAAAAGCATTCTTTTTTTTGTAATAGCTATTATTGCAATAGGTTACTGTCATAAAAATGTGTACGCAGCGACCTACCATGTAAGTAAGACAGGGGCAAAAACAAGTGGTTTTTCTATTCCGGATGATTGGACAAATTCAAATTGTTATAGAAGTATAGGCAGCGCCCTTAATGAGGCATCATCTGCCGGAGATGAGATAATTGTTAATGATGGAACATATTACGATCTTGAAAATTTTATTAATGATAGGGAATATAGTATACCTAGCGGGGCGAGCTCTGTAAAACCAACAATTATAAGAGCAAGAAATAGATTGTCGGTTAGATTAAGGAATACTTCGACACTTAACTACTATGATTGTCCTATTTTTCTATCAGGTTCATATGTTAGTGTGGATGGATTTATTTTAGATGTTGTTAATAGTAATGACCCGGCTTCGATATGTTATATTGGGGGAACTTATAACAGAGTGACTAATTGCATAGCTATACGACGAGGAGTGGCGGACAATTATTCTTCCTGGTTTTCTTTAATG
>JBDRPX010000022.1:0-62847 GCA_043826565.1 Candidatus Omnitrophota bacterium | reverse complement strand
TTATATTTTTGCCTTTTAATGCTACAATTTTCTTGCTCCATATGATCTCCTGTTTTTTGTTTTGTTTGTCACTTACAAAATAACAGGTTTCTTACGATCTGTGGAGCTTTTTCTTGTCGCACTTGTAATTACAATCTACAGTTTAATTTCCGCGCCCGGAGCAGGCCTTGTACCTTGACAACGCCGGAAACTTACTGTAATATAAATAAATTCCTTCCATAAAATGAAGGTGTTCAATGATAAAGAATAATAAATCTAACATTCAAGGCCCCATTTATTCATATGCAGGATCACGTAGATGTAATAGTTATCGGCAGCGGTATGGGCGGTTTATCCGCTGCTTTAGGCTTAGCCCGGACAGGACAAAAAGTTGTTGTTTGTGAACGCAACCCGGTTCCCGGAGGCAATTGCTCTGCCTTTCAGCTTGGCGACTATACTTTTGATTTAGCCGTGCACCAATTAGCCGGAATTGACGAACGAGGCAATTGTGCGCGTATCCTTGAGGCTTATGGCATTAAAGATAAACTTAAATTTTTCAAAATTGACCCTTTTGTTACCTTAATCTTACCTGATCAGGAAATTCCCCTCCCCGGCAATTATGCTGACCTTGAAAAAATCATGATTGCGCAGTCTCCGAAGAGCAAGAAAGATATCCGTAAATTTTTCAAGATAATGCTAGCCTGGCGTCAGGACATCATGATTACCGCGCGGATTTTTCAGGGCAAGCAAGCAGTAGAAAAGAGTGATTATGAAAAAATAGGATTATTAAAAAAACTAACCTATCCTTTTACCGGCTTGTTCTGGTTATTCAATTCTCTAAAAACCGCGGACAAATTTTTCAGCATATTAACTAAAAATAAATACTTAATAACGTTGTTTACAGCGTGCTGGCCATACCTGGGATTACCGCCGGATAGAATTTCCGGATTAATGTTAATGTCGTGCATGAGCGGCCTGTATGGCGAACACACGTATTATCCGCAAGGCAATTCACAAAAAATTGCTGATGTCTTTGTTCAAGCCATTGAGGAAAACCAGGGCAAAGTTTTACTTAGATCGGGTGTTAAAAAAATAATCGTTCAAGACAATACTGCCCAAGGAGTAATTTTAGAAAACGGGCAAAAGCTATTTGCTAAAACAATCATTTCCAACGCGGACGTTACCCAGACTTTTACAAAACTGATTGATCCTGAAGCCGCACCTAAAAAATATATAAAAAAACTGTCAAAGCTGACTCCGGCGGTGGGACCTTTTAAATTATTTCTCGGCCTTGATTTTGATATTGCAAAAAACGGCCTTGATAAACACGAATACTTTTTTTACGATTCACTTGATTTCACCAAGTGCTTTGAAAAACTCGAAAAAGGTTATATTTCCTGCTTAAGTGCCTATACCCCAACCCATATTGAACCAGGTTTAGCGCCAAAGGGACACAGTACTTTGATCTTAACCGCTTTTCTCCCCTGGAATACAGAACGTGATTGGCGTAAAGCAAAAGAGGAAATTGCCGAAGAAATGATTAAAATGGCAGAACAAAAAGTCAAAAACCTATCTGATCATATTGTGGTTAAGAAAGTATTCACACCGCAGGACCTGAATAATTTTTCATCAAGCCACCAAGGAGCGATGTACGGCTGGGCTAATACTCCTGATCAGTCGTTAATATACCGATTAAGGCAAACCACTCCGATTAAAAATCTTTATTTATCCGGGCATTGGACTATTCCCGGAACAGGAGTAACTACGGCAATGCTTTCCGGATGGATACTCTCAAGGTCTTTGATTAAAAAATTATAATTTTATTTATACATATCCGGAAATATTTCCATCGCTCTGATCCTTGCCTGCAGAGCCTGTTCCGCTAAGCCCATTTTATCATAAAGTTCATATAGATTGTAATGAGCCTGAAAATATTTTTGGTTAAATTTTATCGCGGTTAAATAGGCCTTCTCGGCATCCGCAAACTTACCGGTATTTTCAAACAATATACCCAAATGCAGGTAAAGCGGCGGAAACTTCGAATCTTTCGCCAGCCCGTTTTTAAGTACCCGCAGCGCTGCCGGAAAGTCGCCTTTGGCAATAAAAGCAGCTCCCAGGTTTGCCGCTGCTCCCACATCAGCAGGGTCAATTCTCAGGGCTGATTCAAAACTGGAAACAGCCTCCTCCAGCTTATTTTGTTTAAACAAGGCCAAGCCCATATTAGAATAAGCCGCGGAATCATCCTTATCCATATTAATTGAATTTTTAAATTCCTCTATAGCCTTTTCATATTCTCCCTTTTCTAAATACAAAACACCGAGATTATACATCGCATCAGGATTATGCGGGTTTACTTTTTGGGCCGCTTTAAAAGATTTAAGTGCCTTTTCATTCTGCCCTTTATTCCGATAAGCTGTACCCATATTCAAAAACCAGCGGGAATTATCCTCTTGGCGAACTTCAAAGATTGTCGCATTGCAAAAAACAAAAAACCAAAGCAGAGGGATAAACGAAAATAGTATGAGCTTAAATTTACGTTCGATAATTTGCTGTCGATACCACTCAAGAGCAGACACGGCAAAAATTATAAAATATGGGATAACACTCGCCCGGTAGCGGCTGCAAACAAAGAATATCACCATCAGAATAAGATATGCCCCGATAAAAATAATCAGCAGCATAGTTGCCTTATCCCTTTTTAAAGAAACCGCGATCCCCAATAAAGCTAATGGACAAATTATCCCAAAAGGAAAAGCCAATACCTTATTGTGAAAAACCAATATTTTCAGTAACGGCGACCAGATCCGGTAAAAATAAATACTTTGATTTTCCGCGATCTCATAAGCATTAAAAAAGTAAAAAATCTTTCGTGCCGCAAGACCCAAAGTAGCTATGGGATGAGTTATAATAAACCCCAGGGATTTCATCATCCAATAATTAGAAACTTCAGAAGGCAATAGTTCCCTGCCGACATCTCTTTCCGCGGCTTTTAAAGCAGACGTCAGCACATTATCGTACCATTTCGAATCATAAGAAAAATCCCGTGTCGGTACAGCTACGCTCTTACCGTCAGCTTCCGGATTATTCCCGATATGCAGGTTAATTCCGATAGCTGAACCGATCATTACCAAATCCCCGCCCATAAGGTAATTCCTTAAGGTAAACGGCAGCACAATAATGCCTATACCCAAAACAACTATTAAGAATATACAAACAGCTTTTTTAAAACGCAGTTTCCTACTTTCCGGCTCTGCTTCCTTTTCTTTCTTTTCCTTTTTATCAATAAATAGAAATATCCACACAAAAAGCAGCGGAATAAACAAAATTACGGTCGCGTTGGTTTGAAGACACCCCCCGAGCAGCATGCCGCAGCCAACCCATTTCCAAATCTTAGGTTTTTCAATTGTATTTAATAAAGATAGGAGTAATAACAAATTCAAAAATATTGAAAGCCCCACATATAAGAACTCCGCGTCAAAATAAATCAACACTCCATACGCACTACAGATAAGCGCACTGATTACGCCTACCGAACGGCGGAAAATCTTTTTCCCCAGAAAATATACCAAAATACAATTAACTGAGCCTAGAACCATCTGGGCCACTCGCGCGGCACTAAAACCGGTCCCGAAAATTTTAAATAGAAAAGCCAGAAAATAGACATATACCGGCCCCCGGCCGACTACTTCACCTTTGACAAACCAATCTCCCGCGCTGGCCCGCACGGCAAACAAATAATTTGTCAAAGCATCAATTACCGGGCTGTCAAAAAAAGGATTATTTTTATACTGATGCAGATAAACCATGCGCAGAAAATACGCAAAAAAGAAAATGCCTATTGAAATGATTAGATCCGTGTGTTTAAATTTTGTTTTTTGCTGTTCTGCATTTTGCATGGCTTATACTCGGCATGATAATTTTGTTAATTAAAATCCGCAGCATAAACAGCGGACGCTTGATTATAAATATACTATACTTTTGGAAAAACTTAAACGGATTTCTTAATAAGAGTTTCAGATTATACTCCCAATACCACCGGCGCCGGATTTTTTCTAAGAACGCGGAATCAAACTCCGGCGTTGCAAAAACCGAACTAAAGTAATCCAAAGACTTGCCGGTTACTGTTTCCGGCAAGTATCCCTCTTTCTTACAAATATCGTAAATTTCCGTACCGGGCAAAGGATTGGCAATAAACAGGGAAATCCTATCCAGCTTGATTTTATTGATAAAAGCCAAAGTATTATATATTTGTTTTTTTGTTTCCTGAGGGAACCCGATAATAAAAAAACCATATGTGTCCATCCGGTGTTTTTTAATAAGTTTAGCCATAGCTAAAGTATGGGTTAGATCAATCGGTTTTTTCAGCACATCTTTTAATACCCGCTCATCCCCGCTCTCAATTGCCAAGGTTACTTCATAACAGCCGCTGTCTTTCATTAAAATAAGTAATTCTTCATCCAAGGTCTGGGCCGCTATTCCATTGGGAGTATTCCAGGTAAAATTGAATTTCCTGGCAATCATACTTTTAAACAAATCCTTGGCCCGCTGTTTATCTAAAGTTAGATTATCATCAAAAAACTTTAGTTCCCGCACCCCCATCTTCTTAAGTTCTTCCATTTCCGCTAAAACGTTTTTCACTGAACGGGTGCGGTATCGCCTACTCCAAAAATGGCATGAGGAACAAAATGAACAGTTAAACGGGCATCCCCGGGAAGTCACGATATTGATTGCCGGTGTTTGCCGGCTTACCAGCCCCATAGGCAAGCCGATACGAAAATATTTTTCCAGAGGCAGTAAATGCCTTGCCGGAAAAGGTAAAGTATCGATATCTTCAATAATTCTTTTCTGCGGATTAACATAAATACTATTGTCCGACCGGTACGCCAGGCCGTCTAATTTTTCATAAGAGGTTCCGTGATTAAGAGCGTCCAGTAAAGCTTTCGCCGGCAATTCACCTTCACCTAAGGTAATAAAATCTATTGTCTTATACTCCAGACACTCTCTGGGCAAAAAAGTAGGATGCGTACCGCCGATAAAAGTAATTATCTCACTAGACACCGCTTTGGCAATACTGCAGATATTGGCCACCGCGGGAAACTGGCTTGAATATAAGCAGGACACTCCCACAACATCCGGTAAAAATTCGGATATTATTTTTTTGATCTTTTCATCACTTAGGCCATACTGAAAAAATCCCGGGCATACCCGGCGTTCATAATTATACCCTTCTAATGCCGCATCCAGAAGTTTTACTTCATAATAAGGCTCTAAATATGCCCCCAGATAACTTATTCCCAACGGCGGCATGATCTGCTTAGGACTTTCATTCGAACACACGACCGGCGGAAATATCAGTAAAACTTTCTTGATATTTTTTTTAAATTTATTCATTTACCCGTAACTTTCAGGATGTCAGCCAAAACAGTCCGCAAAGACATGATCGGATGAGCAATAATCACCCCAAGATATTTTTTAAAAAAACGTATAGGATGTTTTGCCATCTGACCTAAATTATACCTATTGAACTGTGCCACCACAAGTTTCTCCATTTCCCCGGAAGTAAACTCATTAGTCTCTATATGGGACATATTATATTCGATATCGTCAAACGAAAAACCATCCTTTATATATCCTTCGTTCTTGCAGATCTCGTATAATTCCGATCCCGGGGTCGGGTTAGCGATAAAAAACCAGGCACTGTCTAAATCCATTTTTTCGGCAAAAGAAAAAGTCCGGAGTATCTGCTCCTTAGTTTCCCCGGGAAATCCGGAAATAAAAAATGAATGAACCTGTATTCCGAGCTCCTTCATCTTATGGACCATCTTTGCCGCGTACTTTAAATCCAGCGGTTTCTTAATTATCCGGTTAAGGACTTCCTGATCCCCGCTTTCAAAAGCAACGGTTAATTCATAACATCCGCTTTTTTTCATCAGCTCCAGCATCGGTTCATCCAGCGTCCAGACCGCGATGCCATTAGGCGTATTCCAGTGGATATTTATATTCCGGTCAATCAGGCCTTGAAAAATCTTACAGGATCTATTTTTATCTAAGGTGAGATTATCGTCGATAAACTGGATCTCCTCGACCCCGTATTTTTTAACAACATATTCTATTTCATTTAATACATTTTCCGCGGAACGCATGCGGTAACGCTTACCCCAGAAATTTTTTGAAGCACAGAATACACACTGGGCCGCACAACCGCGGCTGGTTATAATCGGAATTGTCTTTTTACTGCGAAAAGTCACACTAAACGGAATGCTTTTCTTTTCATAAAAATCTAAAGGGAAAAGATCAAATGCCGGATACGGCAAGTCATCCAGGTTTTTAATATATTTTGTTTTAGGATTAATTTGATAAGTACCATTATTACGAAAAGCCAGGCCATCAAGCTGATCATATTCTTTTTCAGAATTTATATTCAGAAGAAGTTGATGAAAAGTTTCCTCCCCTTCCCCCATAACAATAAAATCAATACCGGGATGCTTTTGCATAACTTCATCAGCTAAAAACGTCGGATGAGTTCCACCGGTTACGGTAACAATCTCATTATCGATTTTCTTGATCCGCTCAAACAAATCAACAACATCGGGAAAGTGGAACGAAGAAAGGCAGCTAATCCCCACCACATCCGGAGCATAATCTTTAATCTGCTCAACAATCTCCTTCGGAGTATATCCAAAATATTCCCATTTACTGTTTTTCGGTACGATCCTTTGAAACTTAGCCCGGCCATCAAGCACCTTAACCTCAAAGTCCTCGCGCAAAACCGCGGCTAAATATGCCAGCCCCATGGGGATTTCGCAATGGTGAAAACGCCACTTCATAACTTTTCCCGTGGGAAAGATCAACATAACCTTCTTTATTTTTTTCTTAAACTGCATGCATTTTTCTCCAATCCGTGCATCTCTTCATATTTAATTTATTCTCATATCAAGTCTTTTGCCTTTAAAACATCTTCTTAAGCAAGTTAAACATAGCAAATTCCAGCGGGAATTTAAAATTAAGATGCTTAGTACGATATAAGGCGACCGGACGATAAAGAAAGCATAAAAATCTAACAAGAGCTGAATCAACAATATCCTGGTTTTTTTTATCAATAAATAAGCTTGTAAAAAAAAGAAAATTCAGCTTTTTTTTCATCTGATCATCAAACCAGGGAGTGATAATCGTCGTCCCGTCAATTTTAGCCCATTCTTTCACTGACTTAGGCAAAGAAAAACCTTCTTTTTGGGCTTCTTTAAGCAAACGAGTACCCGGCTGAGGAGTTAAACAAAAAGCCGACACTATTCGGGCCTTGGGATTATCCGCTAGCAGAGTTAGCATTAAATCCACCGTCTTTTTTAAATCAGATTCTGTTTCACCAGGCATACCAATTGTAAAATAGTAATAGCAAACAATGTTTGTATTTCGCAATCGCTTATTGACATTAATTACCTCATCAATGGAGCTTTTCTTCCGCATTTGGTTAAGGAGCCTGGCCGACCCGGATTCTGCTCCCATGCGCATTACGCGGCAGCCGGCTTTATCCAATAGGCCTAAATAAGCGTCATCGGCCTGCATCAGCTTATGGATATCGACTCCCTGCAAAAACCACTTGATATTGATTTTCTTAGCGATTAATGCTTTCGCAATTTTTTCCACCCGGCCTAAATCTGTAAAAAAAGCATCGTCAATAAAATCTAAATAAGTCACGCGATAATTTTTTACTAAGTACTCAATGCGCTCAACGACCCTGTTTGCGTCCTGAGCCCGCCATTTTCGTTTATTAAATACGGGATTGTAACAAAAAATGCAATCGTTAGGACAACCGCGGGATGTTTCGATAGTTAGTTTCATTTCGTTTTCATCGAATCTCGTCCCTCCGCTGACATTGTAATCAGAAACTGAGAGCAAATGATATGGCAATTCCGGAAGATCATTTAAATTAACTAACTCCCGCTCTCCAGTAAAAATATTCTTATTGTTTTCTCGATAATAAAGCCCTTTAACAGAACTTATATCTTTTTTAAACTGGATTGCTTTTACCAACTCCGGGAAGGTCTTTTCCCCTTCTCCGACGCAAACATAATCAACAACAGGTTCTTTTAAAACTGTTTCCGGGATTAATGATGGGTGCACACCTCCCCAAATTATCGGCACATTCCAACTGGATTTTACAAATTCGGATACCTCTAAAGCATGCAGAAGCTGATATCCCGCCATGGCATGAATGCCCACGATCAAAGTATTGGAATTGATTATATTCTTAAGAGCTTGTTTCCAGTCAGGATGTATGGCTTGATCAAATATTTTGACCTCATAATCATCAACTAAATATACCGAGGCATTTAATAATCCCAGAGGCATCGGCCTCTTTTTACGGAGATTAACAAACGGCCCCCCGATTTTAGGATAAATCAAAACTACATTTGCTTTATTACTCATAATAGAAAACACTTTAGATTTATTTTGCAATTAGCCGATTAATAAACTCATCTGACAAATATTTTTTTATTAAGTACTGCTTCTTCTCTTTAATAGGCCTTTTTGAAAATTTCATAACTATAAACTCTCTAATTTTAGACAAATTAAAATTAAACATTTGTTTAAAAAGCAGTAAAAGACTTTTATAAAAATACTCACGGAAGTGATAACGATGATCAAATAAAAGCAGGTATTTAATCGGATCTAATGTAGCCAAGAGATTGAAGATAAAATGTTCTTTGGAAGCTTGCGGTGAAGATGTCAATCTGGCGTCATGATAAAACATATCCTCGATCTCAAAATCCCGGGAAATATTATTATAGCCAAAAGTACTGGGCAAAGCCTTATAATTACCGGCCCGAGCGTCTGTACAATATTTCCTAGCCTTACTATACTTAAGTTTTTCATCCTTTTTAAGCCCGGGATACCCCGAGATAAAAAGCCCTACAGCGAATATATTATTCTTTTTTAATACATCCACAGCTTTAGCATATTGCTCATCGCCAATAACAGTACTCAATCCTTTATTAATTCGATTCAAAACATCGGCATTAGTATGCTCAAACCCGATAACGACCCGTTTTAAACCACTCTTTGCGGCCAAATCAACAAACTCTGGATGCTCAATAATAGTATCAATTCTTAAAAAACCACCCCAATTAAAATCCAGCCCCGCACTTAACATTGCTTCTAAAAGCTGCGCATCGCGATTAACATCATTCGCAAAACCATCATCAAGCAAAGCAAATTGAGAAACACCATAGCGCTTTAAAACTTTCAATTCCTCTAAAACGCGTGGTATTGATTTATATCTCTGTTTCTTTCCCCAAAATGAATTCACTAAACAAAAATTACAACCATTAATACATCCCCGCGAAGTTTCCAAAGCCGCGGTATATCCTTCTTTTCTAAACATTAAATTGTATAATTTAAAATTCACAATATCCCAATTAGGCATTGGCGAATCATCAAGATTATCCAACAATCCAAAAGAGGCAGTTTCTTTAATCATGTTATTTTCCAAATACATCAACCCATTAATTTCCCGCCAAGAACTTTTTTGCTCTATAGCTTCAATTAGTTTTGCTAAACTCTTTTCAGCTTCTCCTTTCACAATAATGTCGACCCCTTTTTGCAGCCAATCTTTTGCATAAATGTTAGCATGTATTCCCCCGGCAATAATTATTTTTTCCGGATAGAGTTTTTTTATTAATTTTATGGTTATTTCATAATTCAAAGAAACCAAAGAATCAACAATACTCAGGAAAATAATATCATATTGTTTTATCAAAGCTTTGTATTTCTTGATACTGATTTGATAAAAAAAACCATCAAAAAAGAAAACTTCATGCTTTTTGGGGATTAACGCGCTCAAAAGAGGGAAAGTAACGCCAGGATTGCAGAAAAGATATTTGGCAAAATCATTTTTAACCGGCCAAGCAACATTTATATCAATGGGATTTAACAGTAATATTCTCAAGAAATTTGTCCTAATTTGATTTATTCTCTAAAGTTAGCGTTATTTTATCAAATACCCCCAACGTTGACTTATCCATAAATTAATAGTAACATATGAATAAAAGTCTACTAGATTTTATCACAATATCAAAGCAGATACAACTATATATAAAACCATAACTTATTATCTACATTAAACTAAGATATGAATATCGCATTAATTCGGCCTCCCAAGATCAGCGGTGCTTTTGAAAAGATACTTATTCAGGAACCCATAAATCTACTCTACCTGTCTGCTTATCTTCAAAATAACGGCTTTAAAGTATTCATTTGGGACTTTGAAGTTGAACCTTGCACGGAAGTAATCATCCGGCAAAAAATCAAAGATCAGGATATTTCCCTAGCCGGAATCACCTTTATGACCCCGACAGTCCATAATGCCTCAAACGTAGCGCAATTAATAAAAAAAGTAAACCCGGAAATTAAAACCATCTGCGGCGGCCCGCATATATCCGCTTTACCCGAAGATACCCTGCAAAGTTTTCCGGAATTTGATTTCGGTATTATTGGCGAAGGAGAAATTTCCCTTCTGGCTCTCTGCCGGCATCTTAAGGAAAATAAACCTTTGGAAAATATCCCCGGCATTGTTTATAAAAAAGATAATACTGTCTTAGTAAATAAGCCCGGCTTAGCAATCAGTGATTTAGATTCCCTGCCGTTCCCCGACCGTTCATTATTAAACCGCAGTCTCTATAAAAATATTTATGCCGCGGGCATTAATATGTCCGGGAAAAAGTCTACGGTTCTGTTCACCTCCCGGGGCTGTTCGCAAGACTGTACTTTTTGCTCGGTAAAAAAAACCTCCGGGCCAACCGTACGTTTTCGCAGCGCGGAAAACGTTATCCGGGAATTAAGTGAGTGTAAAGAAAAATATGGTTACAACCATATTACTTTTGAGGATACTAACTTTACTTTAGACAGAAAAAGACTGTTCGCGATCTGCGATGGATTAAAAAAATTAAAACTCACCTGGGATTGCCAGACAAAAGTCAGTTTTGTCGACGAAGAATTCATTAAAAAGATGGCAGCTTGCGGCTGTTTAAAAATTGCTTACGGCGTAGAATCCGGCAGTCCGAAAATGCTTAAACTTATGAAAAAAAATATCACCCTAGAGCAGGTAAAAAAAGCTTTTGCGCTAACCCATAAAGCAAAGATCGTCGCCTGCGCTTTTTTTATTCTGGGTACTCATCCGGAAGAAAAAATTGAAGATATAAAAATGACCGAAGAACTGCTCCGCGAGATAAAACCGGATATCTTTCAATTAGGCATAATCTGTCCTTATCCGGGAACAGAGATCTATTCCATAATGAAAAAAGAAGGTATGATTACAGACCTCGACTGGTCAAAATTCAACTTTATGCACTCTACTCCCCAGTGGGGCACGAAATATATTAAAGCAGCTGATCTAACTAAATTTCAAAAAAAAATTTATCTGCGCTATATATTAAGTTTGTCATTTTTGGGCTGGATCTTAAAGAAGGCTTTAAATCCCAGAGAACTGCTGCATCTGGGGAAACTGGGGGTCTACCTGCTCTCTTATCTTATTTTCGAAAAGCGCACCTAGCGATCAACTTCAAATAATCAATGACTGTTTCCAATTTATTCATCTTACTTTCCCCCGTACGCAGATCAAACCGTAAGGACATCGCTACCTCATCAGCTTTAGGTTTAAACCTTCTTAATTTGATCAGAATCTCCGCCATCGCGGGAAATCCTTTCTGCCGGATAAACCTGTCTTGGTAAAACTCTTTCGCCTTTTTCAATATTCTTACCCGGTAAGCGCGGAAAAAAGTCGTATAGTCTTTTACCCCCGGTATGGGAAAAATCACCTTTAAAAGCAAATTTATACTATTACTTAAAAATTCCCGTTTGAACGGAAGATCGACCGTCGAACTCATCCGATGATAACGCGACGCGACAACAATATCATTTCCGGCTTTTATGGCTTTGATCACACCGGGAAAAGCATCCGGTGAATGGCTCAGATCGCAATCAAGCGAAATAATAACATCAATATCTTTAGCCAGAGAGCAAATATGATCAATACCCTCACGAAAGACCGCGCCCACACCTTTATTCTGCGCAAAGTTAATCACCTTAAGCTCCGGCATATTCAGCGCTGTTTCTCTTAGAATCTCCTGGGTATTATCCGTACTCCCGTCATTAACAATAACAATACAAAACTTTTCACGCTCTTTAGTCAAAACCTCCTTGATCTTAGAAACGAGAGCCTTAATGTTTTTAGCCTCATTATACGCGGGCAAAAGCACATAAATCATATTTTCTTCTCACTCCTAGTTACCAGTTTTTTTGTGGTCATTAGATCAAACGCTAACCGCAATTTTTTTAAAATCTGTTCACACAAAATTATTCTGTCTTTAACCGGTTTAGCTCCGGGCAATCTCAAATCCTGCGTACTAAGATCCACCAGGTCAATTCCATGAAATAAATAATTCATTGATACATTAGCTTTTCGCATTTTTTTCAACCCGTATTCAAAATACTTCAAACCGAACAAAAAAACATAAGAACTATGCATCGGCAAACGCAGCCCCGGAATAACCGAAACCGGCACTTCCACTAATCTGTTCTGTCCCCTTTTCCAAAGAACTTTTTTTTGCGGCCGGTAGATATCTAAAGGCGCCAGGCCGAAACTTAATCGTCCGGCCCGAACACTCATGATCCGCTTACGCCAAAACGAATGCGCGGCATCCATAATTAAAGGTAAAATCCCGGACGGGACTAAGGAAGAATCATAGGTATAACCTCGATCCGAAAGCACCGAAAGCACTTTCTCATTCACCCCGAAGGTCGGCGCCCGGAAGCCCGCGGGTTCCTGGCCGCTGATCTTTTGCAATACATCCGAACACAGGGATATTTCCTTGTTGATTTCATTTTCCGAAAGACAGCTAAAACGTTCCGGATGAGTCATGGTATGATTAGCTATTTCATGTCCCTGTCCGGCTATTTGTTCGATCAATACCCGGTGTACGGGATTATGCGCGTCTTTACCGACAATAAAAAAAGTCGCTTTTATATTGTATTTATTAAAAAGCTCAAGAAAACGCACAAGGCCTTCCGTGTAAACCGGATCGGTTTTTTCCGGAGATACTTCCCGGCCTAAGTACCGGCAGTATGTCCATAATCCGTCTAAATCTACCTGCACGGTTCCGTACATCGTTAACTCACCTTTCCTTGAGCCAAAACTTTATTCGCGATGATCTTGCTTTTAATTACCGCGGTATTAAGCGTCTTAAGTAAATCCGGATGCGCCGCCATCTCCTGAATATAAATACCTTTTTTGCCGGAACCGGTTAATTGTTCGAAAAATTCAGAACTTAATACCGGCTCGACACTACTGTTAGTAAAAAAGAATTTATCTTTAATCCATTCTTTCGAGAATTCCGGATTAATCCGCTTAAGCGCTTTCAGGCATTGCTGAAAGATCTCATCCTCATCGATCATCTGTCCGGGCTTTTGTCTTCGATATACCGGAAAATAAATAATATTCCGGCCATTAACCGCGGAAGTATCCACCACCACATTTAAGCCGCCATTGTTTTTATCTTCCACAGTAAACAGCCAATAACCGGGTTTTAAAGGTTGTGATAAGACAATAAGAAAAGAACCGACTGATAAATACTCCAGTTTTTTCAGCGGTTCAAGCTCCCGGCATTGCCGGCACAAAAACGCGGTTTCATTTGCCGGGATACAGGAAATCACCGCGTCATAGCATTCATCCTGTCTTCCGGTAATAACCCGGCATTTATTATCTTCTAAGATTATTTCATTAACCGGTTTTCCCAGGATAACCTTTTCCCCGGCTCTTTTAATCGTATCTTCAAGCGCACACGTCAGCAAACTTGTCCCATTGCGAAAATATCCGATCCGGTTTCTCTTTTCTTCATTAAAGCGAGCCCATAAATAAGCCGCGCTGACATCATTAAACTCACCAAATTTAAATTTTAAAAGCGGTTCAAAAAAAACTTCAAAGATCTTTTCTCCGCACTCATTTATTATCCAATCCTTCACTTTGGTTTCCCGCAATGAATCCGCGTTCTTAATCAGCTTATTCTTCAGAATAAATCTCCCCAGCATACACTTTTGCGCAAAGTTTAAATTAGAAAAAGAAAATATATCCCAAGGCATGCTCATCCGAAAAAAACAACTATCCATTATCTTAGCCTGATTAACATCAGCCCAGAGAAGTTCATCTTCAAGCCCCAGGTCATTGACCAGTCCGATAAGCTCCCGATCATTTCGGCTTAGAAACAAATTATACTTGTCAATCCTTGCCCCTTCATACTCAATCCCGGAGATCAGGCCTCCGGTATATGTTTCTTTTTCATACACCGTAACATCAGCCCTGCCGGTCAGATAATATGCGGTAAGCAAACCACTGAATCCCGCTCCGATAACCGCTATTTTCATGACTGCCCCCCTTTAAAGTAGCGAGACCCGCAAACATTTATTTGATCATAAAACAGCGACCAAAATATTTTAAATGCATTTATGAGAGCTTTAAAATTAGTAATGCCTCTTAACCGCTTCCAAACATAGCTCCACCTAAAATAAAAATCCCGTATCGCCTTATTACGCAAACTCCATATCTGCTTCGGGCTTAAAAATCCATTAGAAATAACCGGAAATTTCGTACGGTCAAAATCATATATCCATTCAACCTGCGGATTAGCCGCGACTAATTCTTGGCGGATATCACTGCCGAAATCCGGCACAAATACGGAAAACGAAGCATAATCACAATTTAATTCCTTCGCAAACTTTATTGTCTGCTTAATACTTTTTTTATCTTCTCCAGGCAATCCGATAATAAAAAAACCTATTGTTTCAATTTCATGTTTTCGACATAGAGCAAAAGCCTGGCGGACAGTGCTATTACTAATATACTTACCCATATTTTTGAGAACATTTTCGTTTTTTGTTTCTACTCCGGCCTGAATAGTGTGGCACCCGGCTTTTTTCATAGACCGCAGAAGCTGCTCATCAAAACAATCCGACCGGGTAAGACAATCCCAACTAATATTCAGTCTTTCCCTGATTATCGTTTCGCACACCTTAAAACAGTGCAAGCGATTTGCCGTAAATGTAAAATCAGGAAAATGTATTTCTTTTACACCAAGCTTGGTCAAGCTCTTAAGTTCTTGAATAAGGTTCGGGATATCCCTTAGTTTATATTCAATTTTCGCACTTGCGCAAAATCGGCAATTATATGAACATCCATAAGAAGTTAAAACACTGGAAAACTTCCTCCCTTTAGACTGGGGAGTGAAATACTTTTCTAAAGGAAATAGATCATGCCGGGGTACCGGATAAGAAAAATATTTTTGCGGATCATAACTGCCCTTAACTTCCTGACCACCGCGAATACAAATACCCTCAAGATCAACAGTTTGACCGTTTAGAAAATCTACTATTCCGGCTTGGGTATAATCGGTAATAACCGCTTCCAGAAATTTAAAATTTTGAAGATAGCCCTGGGGGTTAAGACGTAAAAAACCACCGTTTGCTATAACCGGTATATTTAGTTGAAATTTGATTTGTTTAAACAGCTCAAAGTCTTCGTCTTTACTAGCCGAAGAAGCCAGAGAAATAACCGCTGAATATTTATCTTTCTGTAATATATCGAGAACATCACCCAAATTTGATTTTTCGACAATTGCATCAAGTACTTTTAGCTCAAAATGCGGGCTTAGAATACCGCTTAAAACCAGCAAATCCACAGCCGGCCAATAATACCCTGCCTTGGCCGCGGAACTGCAGTACTGATCGCGCAGATAAGGATATTTACCCGGTGGATTAAGCAAAAGTATCTTTTTCATTAAGTTATAATATAACACAACTTGCGCGGTTTTACCATAAGCAAAACATCAGAATTACTTTATAAAAATGAGGGTTGAAAGTTGAAAGTAGAAAATTGGAAAATATTTAAACAGTTTACAACATTCAATTCTCAATACTCAATTTTCGATCTTTTGGGTTTACTATATCTTGATTTAAAATTCAACTTAAGCTATAATTATCATTGAAAGGAGTCAACTTATGGCATTGGAGCAGCGATTGCAGCAGAAACAAGTACAAAAAATGATCATGTCTGTAAAGATGCAGCAGTCTATGCATATTTTACAGCTTCCCCTAATAGAATTAAATGAACTTATCGCTGAAGAAATATCCACAAACCCTTTACTCGAAGAATCTCAGACTCCCGATAATACCCTGGAAATAACCGAAATCCCGGCAATGGAAATACCCTCTTCTTCCGCTAGTGACTCCGCGGCCGTAGATCAAAAAATAAAACAGGGTCAGGCTGATTCTAAATTAGAACTGGAATGGATGAGTAATGATAATATATGGAGTACTGATTTTACGGATAAAAATAAAGCTAATCTTAGTTCAGAAAAACATGACTATCAGCAGTCCCTGCTAACTAAATCTTCTACCCTGCAGGATGAATTAACCCAGCAGTTTCATATTATTAACAGTAATCCTGAAGATTGGAGAATTGCCGAACAATTAATCGGCAATATTGAAGAAAACGGTTACCTGAGCGTAAAACTCGAAGAAATCGCCCAAACCTTGGACTGCGCAGTTGCCCGCACTGAAGAAGTGCTGAAAATGGTCCAGGAGCTTGATCCTGCCGGAGTCGCCGCAAGAGATCTGAAAGAATGTTTAATTATTCAGTTAAGACGCCAGGGCAAGGAAAATTCAACGGAAGCAGTAATAATCCAGCAGTTTCTTCCGGAACTTGCCGCCAAGAAATATGCCAAAATCAGTAAGGCATTAAAAATTCCCCTGACCCAAATAAAAAAGCACGTAGAAAACATCGGACGTTTAGACCCCAAACCCTGCCGTAATTTCAGCCAGATAGCTTTGCGCATAGTACCGGATATACTGCTTGAGAAAACCGGCTCAGGATATGACATCACTATAAACAGCAAATCATTACCGCAGTTTTCCATTAGCCAGTTATACAAAAAAATGCTTAAAGATAAATCCTGTCCTACGGAAACTCTAAAGTTCATTAAGGAAAAAATGCAGAACGCCCAGAATCTCATTTCCGGAATATCCCAAAGAGAACAAACTTTAGAAAAAGTTACCCGATGTATAATTGATTATCAGCAGGATTTTATTGAAAAAGGCACTGCCAGCATGAAACCGTTAACCTTAAAGGAAATCGCGGAAAAACTTGAGGTTCACCCTTCCACGATCAGCCGGACCGTGGCTAATAAATATATTCAAACTCCTTACGGAACATTTGCTTTGAAAAATTTCTTCAGCCAATCAATATCTTCCGAAGGCGGAGATCTTTCCAACCAAAAAGTAAAAGCAACCATAGATGAGCTGGTTAAAACCGAATCATCGGAATCACCTTTAAGTGATTTGCAGATCATGGGGATATTATCTGAAAAAGGGATCCATATTTCCCGAAGAACAGTAACAAAATACCGCAACGCGTTAAAAATCCCGGCTGCGCACCTGCGCAAAGGATAGTTTTATTACTTAGCTTGAGGAAGTTTAAAACCGATATTTTTAGACCAGGCGACCGAATTGCTCTGCGCGCCGATAACCGCGATTTTCTCTTTAGTCAGTCCGTCAGAACTCAGCAGCCACAGCTGAGATGTGTTTTCCTGATTATGCAAAGGCAGGATATAACTTAAATGCTTTCCGGAATTGATCCACAACGGCTCTTTACCGGCAGTCGCAATCTGAATTTCACTGCTTCCGTCAGCTTCCATTATGGTTATCCCTTCCGACTCAAAAACTACCATATTGCTCTTTGACCAATCCAGCTTACCAGTCTTCGTATTATCAAAAGACATTTTCCTAAACTCAAAAGAATAAATATCCCCGACCCACACATTAAGATCTCCGGAGAAAGCTATCTTTGTCCCGGCCGGAGACCAGGAAAAATTGCCTTTACAGTTTAAATCATCAGTAGTAAGCCGGCGCATATTATTTCCGTCGGGATCCATGATCCATATCTGGCCGTCTCTTAAAAAAGCACAATACAATCCGTCCGGTGACCATTTAATTTCATTAATCGTAGTCGGCTGAAAAAAAGCCGTAAGCTGAGTAACAATTTTTGATTCCGGCTCCACCATATAAATATTAGCTACGTCGGCAGCATTATTTCCCACAAACGCGATTAGATCAACATGAGGATTCCATAAAGGATTAGTCGCGGTAATCGTTTCATCCTCCGTCAGCTTTTCCTTCTGCTTACCATTACTGTAAACTGTCCAGATATCTCCCTCATAATCATAGACTATCCGGCTATTATCCGCCGACCACACCGGATTATTCCCCTGCACATCAAGTTTCTCTACCTGCTTATTCAGACCGACAATCTGAATATTCCCGTCCGGGCCGACACAAAGCGCTTGGGGAGTAGTACTAAAATAGGTTAAGATCACAGGCATACCCGCGCTGGATTTAATGCTGGATGTAAAGCTGACAAAATACGAGGTTGACGGCAGTAACGGCTTCTGAGGTTCAAATTTCAGAGTATTTCCATCCCACTTGAATTTACCTTTGATCTCCGGGAAAATATAAAACATATCCTCAACCGAACGCTTATCCATGGGGCCGCTAAAAGAAATTGATATTTTAATCGTTGTATCAATACTCGAAGCACCGTATTCCGGATATACAGATGTTATCACCGGGAAAGCTTCTTCGGAGGCATAGACATTACTTAAACTAAGAAAAACATAAACAACTATAATAAAAATTCTCAATAAATTTTTCATTCTTTATATTTCATATATTTTATTTTCGATTTTTAGCTTTTAACCTGTCACTTGTCACCTGTAACTTGTCACCTGTAACTTGTTACCTACACCCTTCGCACTTCCATAATATTTGACGAAAACAGGTGATTATCGTCGGTTAATAGTATCACAACATTATCTTTTTTCTTAAGCATACCTTTGTGTCTGAGAATATCAATACTCATTTTCAATGTATCCCGCAGACCACCAAACTTTTTAACCAACTGCGGATACACGCCCCAGAAAAGTATTAATTTCTTAAACACTTCCTTATCGCTGGTAACCCCGGCAACCACACTATCCGGACGCAAGCGGCTTAACCAGGATACAGAATGCACATTATTCGTGGGTACAACAATCGCTTTAGCCGCTAAATTATTCGCTACATAAACCGCGGAACGGCTAAGTTCTTTTACCAGCCCGGCATCTTCGCACACGGAAAAACTAACCGGCCTAGCAAAACTTTTTCTTTTTCCCTCGGTCTTTAAGGCAATATTCAGCATTACCTGTATTGTATTTACCGGATACTTCCCGATAGCTGTTTCTTCAGAAAGCATTAAAGCATCAGTTCCATCAATTATCGCATTAGCAATATCCGTAACCTCAGCTCGTGTCGGACGCGGATTGGTCACCATTGAATCAAGCATCTGGGTCGCGGTAATCACCGGACGCCCCAGAACATTGCATTTACTGATAATTTCTTTTTGTAAAAACGGAACTTCTTCTAAATTTGCCTCGATCCCCAAATCTCCCCTCGCCACCATAACCGCGTCACTGACTTTAATAATCTGATCAATATTATCAAACGCTACTTTTCTCTCGATCTTAGCGATAATTAAAGCCGTACTGCCGTGTTTTTTTAAATATTTTTTTACTTTCAGGATATCTTCGGCCCGCTGGACAAAAGAAACCGCCACAAAATCAACTCCGGCCTTGATCCCGTATTTAAGGCATTTAAAATCATACGGAGTTACCGGGTCAAAATCATATATTTTCCCCGGACAGTTCACGCCTTTTTTAGAATAGATTTTTCCTCCGGCAACAACTTCACAATCAACCGTATCTTTTCTGGTCTTTTTAACAATAAGCTTTACCAGGCCGTCATTAAGGTAGACAAGATTATTCGGCTTTAAGGACTTCAAAAATTTTGGATTATTTAAGTGTACGCCGCTAGCCGTACCCATGATCTTTTTACTGGTCAGGAAAAACTTCTGGCCTTCTTTTAGCACTAAAACATTATCCTTTAATAAACCGATACGAATTTTCGGCCCGGGCAGATCCTGCAAAATTGCGGTGGGCATTTTCAGTTTAGCCGCCAGAGCTTGCAGCATCCGGATCTTGATAACGTGTTCAGAAGGGACTCCGTGGGAAAAATTAAACCTGGCCACATCCATCCCGGCCAGAATCATCTTTTTTAAAATATCGGGCTCAGCAGACGCCGGCCCGATAGTGCAGATCACCTTAGTCTTATTCCAATATTGTTTCATTTTTAAATTTTGGTTCTTTTTTGTTTAAATTGGATAAAAGAACCTGATTGCAGAGATTTTTAAAGGATTACAAAGATATTATTCTATCCAATCGGTGTAATCAATTTTTTAATCATTGTAATCAGGGTCATTCTACAGTATTTCACCCGAAATAATAATGGCCCTAAATTTTTGCTTGTTTCCAGTATTCATACGCATAATCTAATATGCGGTATTTATCATCCGGAGCCATTCTTTCAAATCTAACACCCGCGTCAAACTTGCCGGCCCAGTCCTTTTTGCTTTTCCTAAGCCAGACAACTTTTCCCTGAGCATAAGCTGTAGCCACCTTTCCCGGGAACCATATTTCCATATTAATTAATTGTCCGATATTAACTTTTTTATCCAGGCAGGCGCGGATCCCATCACGGGTGATGTCCTTAAGCATGATCAAGCCCTTATTCCCGGAGGCAGTATTAAAGGTTCCATCAAGCAAAGCTTCCAGCCGGAAATATTTCCTGCGGTCGTCAATTATAACCTTTGATCTCTGGAGAACATGTTTACCGGCTGCCTGCTGAAACGAGAGCAAATTCTTTTTACGCTTATTGATTTCATTACGTAATTTCCGGACCATAACCCGTCCGGTTCTTAAAATCCGCGGTAAACCCATGTTTCCTCCTTAAAGTTAAGAAGATCTTGTTTTCCTACCGCTCCCTGCCTCCTAAGATAAATTATCCAATCGGTGTAATCAATTTTTTAATCACTGTAATCAGGGTCATTCTACACTCTTTCACCCTGAATAAGAATGGCCCTTATTTTCTATGATATAGTGTACCACAAGTTCAAGCAAATTTAAAGGGATTACAATTCCAGCCGTTTTAATGCCCGGCAGCCGAAAAACAGGGATAAGCCGATGGTTAGGCCGCTTAAGAGAAACACAAAACTTCCGGCGATAAACAGAAGTTTATGGAAAAACTCCGGCCCGATCTGCTCCGTAGCTAATAAATGGTATGGCGCGGCCAAAGCCGCCACGTTAACCGCGATATATAACAGGCATAAGATCAAAGCCAGGGTTCCGCCGAACCCGGAAACGATCTGCGCTGGATTATCTTCCTTAAAATTAGGAAATATTGCTCCTAAGCCCACACAAAGACTGATCAGAGAAAAACACATCAGGATCACCACAATGATCGATAAAACCATTAACTGCGCCGATACTTCCAGCATCAGATTAGAAAGCACGATTAAAGGCAAACTGATAAACAGCGCGATAATACTATTGAGCCAGAATTTTTCATATAAAAGGCTTTCCTTTTTTATCGGCGCCAGCCTTAATATCCAAAACCGCTTGCCTTCTAAACTAAGCTGGGGAAAAACAAAACGCACGGATAATGACGCTAAAGTCAGATTAGTTGAAGAGAGATTTAAAAAACTGATTATATTTTTCCAAAACGGGATCAGGCTTTCATAACCGAAATTGCGAATATTCGCGAAATAGATCGCCAGCAAGCCGAAAAACACGGAAAACTGCGTCCACTGCAACGGATCCCGCCAGAACACCTTAATATCCTTAACAATAATACTGCGCATCCACGGGTCCACAAACCAAAGCCGGCGCGAGAACTTTTCGCTTAAACTCTTTCCCGGTAAATATTTTTTCACCGAGCCTGCAGACGCTGCTCCCACCCATCCCGGATAATAGAATTTTTTTGAGAAAAACAGCATTACCTGGCCTAAAAACAAAGCATTACTCATAAGCAATAACCACCAGAATAAACTGCTTTTATAATCACAGGAAATAGCATTAAACAACCCTTCACTGATCCAGTAATTCGGCGCGAACACAAATTGGGTAAAGCCGAACTGCGGGATTATATTCGTCAGTAAAAACATAAATTCATTTTCCGTCTTGGCCGCGGCTTTACCGGTGATGATCATCCAGACTATACCCCCAGCAAATACCGAACCGATAATTATAGCTAAAAATTTATACAGCTTACGCGGTAAAAACCGCACAATGAACATGGTAACCGTACAGCCGATACAGCAAGCAATTATTGCGAACGGAATGAAAAATACAATTAAAGACACATAAAAAAATAAACCCAGATGATTCACCAGAGCATAAGCGGCCATTATCGGCAGAAGAAAACACAAAAATGCCCAGGAACTCATAACTAATGAATCAAAAGATTTTATAAAAAAAATACTTTGAAAATCTATGGGCAGAGAAAAGAAATAATCCGTCTCCTTAGCCCGGTAATTCGTGGAATAGCAGATTATGCAGTTGGAAAAAATGAGCATCACGAACAAGCCCATAAACAACAAATACATCAATCTTTCAATGATCACCGAACCTAAATGCCCCATGGACTGCAAAAATAAAAAAGCCCGGTACGGCACATAGAATATCCCCGCGATAATACCCACAGCCATAAACAGGACAAACAATATCTTCAGTTTTGAATGGCTGCGCACATTCGCGAATTTATTGTGCAAAATACGAATTCTAAGATTAAATATTGAATTAATTATATTCATAGATATTTTCTCACAAATAAGACTCAAGACTCAGGACTCAAGACTCAGGATAAAAAATTCTAGATTTATTTGTCATTTTTCACAGAAACAATAAGTCCATGCAAAAGTTTAGCTGCTTCTTTCCTAGCAATTTCTATCTCAAAATAATCTTTTTCATTTAAATAATTTAATCTTTTTGATACATGCAACAAATACTCTACCTCAGAAATTGAACCACTAGCTATATTTAAAAATTGAAGATATTCCTTTTGGAAGTCTCTGCTTGCTCCCTCCGCAATATTTGTTGGAACCGATAAAGCTGCTCTTCTTAACTGAGAAGTCAAGCCATACAATTCTTCTCGGGGAAAAGATCTGCTTTTCTTATAAACCAACATCACCATATCATCTGAACGCTGCCATGCTTTTATATTTCTAAAATTTCTCCTCATAATTCACCTATCGTCCCCCTTGTGTCTTGTGTCTTGTGTCTTTCGTCTCTATTCCTCTTCCGTTAATCTCAAGAAAATGTCTTCCAATTTCCCTTTTGCCCCGGAAGATCTCTCCAATTCCGCCTGCGTTCCCACAGCCAGAAGCTTGCCGTGATCAATGATCGCGATCCGGTCGGCCAGCTCCTCAGCCACACTAAGCGTATGCGTCGACAAAAAGATCGTCACCCCGTCCTTAGATTTTTTCTTTAAAATATCTTTGACCACCCTTGAAGAATGAGGGTCTAATCCCACCATGGGCTCATCAATGATCATAACCCGGGGATCATGAATTAAAGACGCCGCAAAAACCAGTTTCTGGCGCATCCCATGCGAATACTGCTCCACTAAATTATGCTGATGCTCTTCTAACCCAAAAACACTTAAAAGTTCGCTAATCTCCTCCTGCTGTTTCTTCATATCCTGACGTGAATACAATTCACAGACAAAATTAAGAAATTCCCGGGCCGTAAGCTTTTCATAAAGATAAGGAAAATCCGGGATATAACTTATCAGGCGCTTCGCTTCAATATAATTAGTCTGCATATCATAACCGCAGATATACGCCCGGCCTTTAGTCGGTGCTAATAAACCGGTAAGCAGTTTAATAGTTGTGGTTTTACCCGCGGCATTAGGGCCCAAAAACGCAAAAAACTCCCCTTCTTTGATATCCAGGGACAGATCATTAACCGCGATTAAATCTCCGAATTCTTTTGTAAGATTTTCTGTTTTTATCATCTGTACTCAATCACCTCCACGGAAATCTTGCCGATAAGCTTAATAATGTCCAATTGCTTATTCAGATCTCCTTCTAAAAGTTTTATATGGGAAACATCCACAAAATCCTGTCCAAACGTAGGGTCCATCTCTATCCATTTACCCACATACACACTCGGCCAGGCATGATAATAAAACCGGCCTCCAGTATAAGTAAGCCCGACATTGATCTGTGCCGGAATGCCCACTGCCCGCGCCAAAGCAGTAAACAAAATCGTATGTTCATTGCAATCGCCTTCTCTGGTCATTAAAACATCCAAAGCCGAAGGAATACTTACCACCGGAACTTTCCGGATATTATTATAAACCCAGGTATTGATCATTCTCGCGGCGACAAAACTATTGGTTTCCTTACCGATTATTTTTTGGGCGGTTTTTTTAATATTTTCATCATCGATCTGTAAAAACTCAGAACCTTTAAGTAAGTCCGGATATTCCGTCACCGGCAAAGGCAATGCCTGAGTAATATCCATGGTTTGCCGGATGATTTCCAAAACTTTTTTGTTATCCTCAGTAGTTTCTAAAATTTTCTGACGGCTACTTTCCAGATTAAAATCATCACCAATCCCGGAAACTGAAACCTTTAAATAATCAGCATCCGGATTTTCCAGCAAGACATTCGGAACAATCGAGACAAAATCCGCCAACTCTAGATCTGTTTTAGAAAAACTGCTGAACATTTTACTGGCGGTATCCGGAGATTCTTTAACAAGGATCCAGCCTAAAGCTGTTTCTTCCTTTAATACCTCGCCCTGAGCATTGATCCAGGCGGTCTGCTCATAACCGCGGTAATCCGACTTTACCACAAAAACTTCCGTCAGCTTCCCCGCATATTCAATTTCATCTTTTCCGGAAACAACTATCTCCAAAGGCTCCAGTTCCAGACTGAACGGGTTAAATACCTGCAGTTTATAATGCGCGCCTACCGAAAGCTTACCAAAGGAACTGAACGGACTGATTATATTCGCTAAGATCACACCTTCGCGCTGGGGCAGGATAATTTGTTTTTTAATGACCCTTCCTTGAGAATCAATTTCCAAATTCATTACACTTCCACCCGTAACAACTCCCTTTACATTCATACTGTGCGCACCGGAACGCAGATTAAAATCAAAACTGCGCATTTGATAATCCTCGTCGACAATAGCTTCGGCGCCGAACCAGACCTTTTGCCGCTTTCTAAGCAATAAAAAATTCATATTCGTACGGTTTACAATGCGGAATCCGGAAACCCCGGCTTTTATCTGAAAAGGTTCAATGGAGGTATGCACAAAACCAACAGACGCATTATTAAAATAAATTCCCATCCACTGATCGGAAAGAAGTGTATCTTTGGAAAGAAACGGCTGATAATCTTTTACCCGGTTAGTAAAAATAACATTGCGGGAAATTAATATTCCCATCATTACCAGCCAGAAGGCAATGATCGAAACACTTATAAACTTATATATATTTTTATTAAAATCCATTTTCATAAACCAGTCTCAAGACCCAGAAATTCTTAATCCTTACCACTTATTACTTGTTTTCCGGTTTTCTACTTGCAGCTTGTGACTTGTGACTTAAAACATTCTGTCGTATGTCCTCTGTCTTCTGACTTCTGTCATCTGAGAATCAAAATCCCTTTACATCCTTTTTATGAATTAATTTAACAAACTTTACACCAATATCGAATTTCTGTTTATTATCTCCATTTTCCCGGCACCAGACAACTTCTCCCCGCGCATAATACGGCATGCCTGTGGGCGTTACATGCATTTCCAGGTTTAGGCGGCTGCCGATATCCATAGCAAAATCTGAAGCAATGCGCATACCGCCGGTGGAAATATCCTTAGCCTGGGAATTCCGGATATTTTCCTCATTTTCCAGGCTATGCCTGACGGGAACTGTTTGCTGTAAACGGTTATATTTTCTCTTCTCTTTCATATTGTTCTCCCCGGTATAATCTTCACAAAAAATTAAGATTATACCTGATTACAGTGATTATGTATAGATTACAAAGATTAAATCATTAACCTTCTAACTTGACAGCTTTTATTACCAAAGTTTATTAATAGTCCGACTTTATATTTTGATGCTTTCAAGTACGATAAAACCTGCAATTCACATAATGCCGGGATATTCCCGGTTAGAGCTTTCAGTTCAGTGACAATCTTGTCTTCTATGATTAAATCCAGCCTGAAGTTACCAATCTTTTCATCCTGAAAAGAAACATTAAAACTTTTCTCAGTTTCATAATTCAAACCCTGATCTTTTAAGGATATTTTTAAAGCATTATGATATATCTTCTCATTAAACCCCGGGCCAAGTTCACTATGTACTTTATAAGCGCAGGCGATTATCCTTTCAGTTAATGGATCACTTTCTTTAATCACTGTAATCTCCTGTTTAATCTTTGTAATCAAGAAATCTTGTTTTTTATAAGATTTCTAGTTATAAGATTGAAACAATACTTCCGTCTTTGGCATATAAGTAATTGTCACATCCTCAACAACCGGAATCTTTTCAAAATTAGTACCTGCTCCGGAAAGCATCCAAACCCTGTAGGCAATTATTGAATTAGTTCCTGCAATAATACCTCCACTCGGGTTATAATACCCTCCTATAGCAATGTCATTTGGTTGAGGAATAGCTGCAAACGCTTCAGATTTCGTTTGAATTGCAACCTGCTCACTTAAAGCTGAAGCTCCGTCAGGCAAAGCAACACCGCAGGAAATCGTTCCCCATTCTATAGCACCCAAAGTGGAAAAATCATATGTAGGTGATGTATATATACCCTGTACAGGAATTATGCGAATATGTTCTACCCACGGCCTATTTGCGGAACCATATATAGCTACTTGTCCATTTCCAGGCAGACCAGTAAAATTTTTAGTTATTGATAAAGAATCTGAAGGGTTTAAATACGCAGTTGCATCAACATTAGATCCCTTGCAAGTCAATCTAATTGTTTTATCGACTTGATATGTACAATCAACACTAGCAGGAGGGCTCGCATCTGCCTCTGAATCCAAAAGAAATTTATTACTTAAATTATAAAGATCCGGCTTGTAATACATCCAATATTCTATAGCAAGTGGACTTGGTAGTGGTGGTTTATGATACGACGTCCAGCCTGATTCCGTAGAGGTCTGAATATTAGATATAAACGCTGTTCCTTCGCTTTCACCAAGACGCCTATAAATGAAATGCCCCGCACACATATACTTTTGATGTATATTCGCCTCATTAGTAGTAAAGTCATAGTAATTACTGTTTTCAACAGGTCCGGGAGGGCCGGGAGTTATAGGCTCTCTCCAATTACGCGGCACTCCGGCTCTCAAACCTCCATCATCTTTAATTTTCATTACTCCCGAAAAATCTGTAAAAAACCATTTTTTATTTAAATCATCCTTATCCCCAATAGTTATAACAGGATTTGCATCAAGAGCTCCCAAGGTAGTCAAATAATATATATTATTAATATCATCATGAAAAAATCCTAATAACCCGGAAACTTTTTTCCAGACTGATGTTGAATAAGCCGTATCTTCAAAATCATCCCAAAATCCGGGTTTAAGAGCGCCTTTAATGGGATCGGCTGTGGCAGGATCATAATTAAACTGATTAAAACTGGAATATTTTGTCGGGCAGGTATCTTTTGATGTTACTCTAGCAAATTCACCTCCCGCATCAAATTCAGCAGTAGTCGTCTTATATATCTTCTTAAATATTTTTATTGCGGTTTTAACCCGCTTATTCGCGCCCCGGTAAGAAGCCAAGGCTTCAATTTCATAATTTCCGCCCCCGTCAAAAGAAAAATATGTACTCGGAGTAACCAAAACACCGGCTTCAAATCTATTCGGATTAGTATAGTTTTTTAAAGCCTTTAGATCAGCGGCAATTAATCCCTGATTTTCTAAAAAATCTATATACTCGCCTAAAGCTGAGGAATATGCGGCATTTCCCGCCGGGCCTCCGTCAAAAGGATTAGCCTGTCTTCGCGCAATGATCGCATTTGCTAAAGTTTCAGGATCAGAAGAGCTCATGATCGGATTTAACACCGCCCTTAATACAGTTTTCGGTGCGGTATTTATATTTACAAAAGTCATTTCCGTATGATCAGCTCCGGTATCTTCAACCCCATATAAAGTAATAAAATCTTTTATCCGGTTATACGCTGGCACAGCGCCGGAAGAAAAAACATTTTTTACTTCTTCTTTAGTACTGAATTTATTGCCGGCATTGCGATAATCAATAAGCTCCTGAGTCTGAGTGGAATTTAAGCCCAGTTCGATGAGCATATTTTTAAGGCCTGTTTCCGCGCTGGTACTGGCTAAAGAAGTATTTATATTTATCAGGCTGGCGCAGTCTAAAACTTTTAACTTTAAAATACTTGTGGGGAGAAAATCTTTTTGTGAAATACTATCACCCAAAGCACCATTTAAATTATCAAAAGAAGGATGTGTTGCATCTTTTAAATCAATACCTACCGGGTCCGGATTATTATTCCCCTTATAAAACCAGTTTTCCATTTCCGTATCATAAGGATGCTGTTTAACCCCGGCTGCTCCGTATTTAAGCTCTTCAATAGCCCGAGCAATCCCGGCTTCAGCAATATATTGGGCTTTTAGCTGGCTGGCAAAATTAGTCGATGATTTAAGTTCGACCTTGGTAACCACGGAGAATCCCACGGCCACCATGGCCAGGATGCAGAGTATTCCCACAGCTAAGATTAAGGCTATTCCGGATCTTTTGTTTTTCATGTTTTTTCTCTTAGAAAAATTATACCACACTAATCAGCTATTTTCATCCCCTTATTAGCGTTTAGCGTAGAGCGTCTAGCGTTCAGGACAGCACAAAGATTCTCTTTGAGCGGCGCTTTCGAACGTATTTTCAGGACGAAATAATCGGGCCGATTTACAGGATGTAAAAGTTTCTAGGCGCGGTAATTTTGACAAGGACGTCAAAATAGTGAGAACGCGCGTCTGCAAGGCACGATGCCGCAGCGAACTTAGCTCAAAGACGTGTTTTTGAGATGTCAAAAACCAATATTGTCTCCAAAGAAAACGGGGCAGGATTTCTCCTGCCCCGTTAGTCTTACCTATAAAATAATACTATTATGTTATGCTTTTTTCTTTCTCATTGCTGAGATCATGCCCATGATACCAGTTCCTAACAGTAACAAACTGCTCGGCTCAGGAATAACATCAAAGTTTACGTCATCCCATGCTGTTGGATTAGCCGGCGCATAGTCATCAAATCTCGGGTCAGTAGATAATATGCCTGGGTCTTCCCAATATGTGGAAAGTATGATTTCTGCTTTAACAGCCGGTGTCGGAGCTAAAGAAGAACCTGTCAGATTCATCTGCCAAACATTCTTGGTAATATCATTGAGATATAATACTGTCTGCTCTTCGATCAATACATCAGCAGCGTTGTAGTAATTAACTTTCGCGGACATTTCCCAAGTTCCCAGAGTACCAGCATTACCATTCAAAAACGCATCCGTTACCAATGAGTAAGTTGTTCCGCCAACTACGTTAACAACCTGGCTGATTCCGCCATCCCACCAACACTTAGCATACCAGCTTCCTTCAGTTGAAAACGGAGCAGCAGCTGTTCTCTGCCAGTTATTGTAAGAAGGAGCAGCTCCACCCCACAGAATAGTCCATCCAGGAAACTTACCGGTTGCTGTGTTAGCTGTTGACGTAGTTTCAAAACCACCATTGGTCAGCATGTTTGCCTGAGCAACACACGGTATTCCTAACAATGTTATAACAGCTATAATTGCGATTAATTTCTTCATCATTTCACCTCCTTTCGTTTTTTCGTTCATTTTATTTAATAATAAAGTCTTCATCCCAATCACCCCTTTTCTTAGGTTAAAAGTTATTCATACTTTATATCATCGAGATAGAATGTACACCCATTTGGATTAGCCATAGAATTCGTAACCCACGCGAAACCGCCACTGATGTAGGACATATCAAGATCAGTCAAATCGATTGTGTACTGTTTCCATTCGGTACTTAATTCAACAGGTCCAATACTATTAGAATCAGTATCAGAATAGGTTCCGGTCAAACCGCCCATCTTAAACTCAATGATCTGTTCTCCGCCTTTTTCACCTTTTGCCCAGAATGTCAATTTTGTCGCTCCCGTGAGGTCAAAACCTCCACTCTTTTCTCCCCAGTTGTTCGGCGGCCACTGCCAGTAAATACCGGCCCAATTCGCGCCCTGTTTTCCTTCAGCTGTGTAAGTAAACTTAAGACAAGTCTTTCCGGAATATGGGTCATTGGATGCCGCGCTGTTAACTTGCAGATCACCATAATCGCCCATGTATCCAGACGGACAATAATGGTTTGATCTGCTGCCGCGGTCTAAATAAACTCCGAAAGATGTAAATTCTTCAACCGCCTTAACAGCCGCAGGAATCACCAGTGTGCTTACCATAATTAAAACTATTAATAATGCCAATAACTTCTTATTCAACGTATTTCCCCCCTTTCTTAGATTATTTTTTTTAAAATTAGCTGCGATATAAGCAATACCTGTAAAGAATAATATCATACTACTCGGTTCAGGAACAACATGCGATGTAAAATATTCATCAGCCAGCCAGTACTGAAAAGCCGCCAAACTCGCTTCACTTGAATCCACGCGCCAATCATATTCTTTATCTACATTAAACCAGTACATAGCACTGATCTTTGTATATCTGTCTTTTAAAGCCATAAACATTCTGCTGACCCATTCACCCTTACGCGCCGGATCAGTCAGATCTTCCGCGGAAGAAAATTCCGCGATCATCATTTCTTTATCACCAAAAACTTCCGGATGATCTATAACACTATTATATAAATTAGCGAATAAGTCATCAAAATTCTGCCAGTAAGGAAATCCCGGTTCTCCGTCCTCTCCGGCATTATGGCCGCCCATTCCGATCCAGTCAACATAATCCTGTCCCGGATAATATGCCTGAAAAGTCTGCAGGTCGCCAACCGCTCCTAAAGGCGCCCAAACAAAATCAACATTATCTACCGCGTGATTAGCGGATTCATTTTCAAAAATATTGTAAATATGCTGCCAGGCCTGAACATATTCAACCGGCTTGTTCTGCCAGGGATACCAGGTATCCACACCGTCAGGGGTGATCATTTCATGGGCAAAACGTAAACGGATAGGCGCGTCATAATCATAACAATCATTAGCGAATTCAGTGATGTAGGAATCATAATCACCATTTATAATTTTAGAGAGCGAATAAGGATCTTCACTGGGATTTCTTGTCCAAGGCTCCCAGGTAAGCTGTAAACTGGTCTGAGTATTGTATCCATCATGATTAATAATACCGGAGGTCAAATCTGCTCCGGGGAAAGCTCCGTCGTTCCATGCCCAAAAAACCTGAACTGTGCTTAAATGCTGGCCAACGAGATCTTCAAAAGATTGAACTTCATAACTTGTTGGTGATGTGTGATTTCCATTACCCAAGAAAGCCCCGATCTCACAACTGGCAGCCCACAAATTAGTGCTGATAAACAGTATTCCTACTGCCATCAGAGCGATCTGTGAATTTCTTTTGGTTTTTGTCTTCATTTTCATCACCTTCGTAAGTAGCTGTTAACATTAGTGCTTTAGCTGCATAATAAAAAAGGTATTGAAAGTATATCACACAAAATGGGTATTGTCAAGCATTAATCAAGATTTTATAAAAGTTTTTTAAATGCTAGTAGGTAAGTGTGTTAACTATAGATTTTACAATAGGTTGGAGAGAATTGATTTCTGCTAAAAAATCATTATTTTTGGAAAATTTTGAAATTCTTATTAAACTCCCTTGCACTTCTGCGCTTTTCAATCGTTTTAGGAGGAAAAATAGCTGTTGTTTGTAGTAATTATTGGTGATCAGCTCATTAGCGGTATAAAAATACACTACAGTCTGAAATCCACCCTCGATCTGGATAAACATATAATTAACCTTAATTGTCTGTTTATCGTCGATGTTCATAGGAAATTTTCCCTTTTTAAGCAATTCATTCTTGCCGGAGCCTAAATAACAATATTCCGGAGGATGTATTGTCGATCTCCTTCCTGAGCTTTTTAAAATATAAAGATTAACTTTCTCACCCAGAGCATTAGCATATTCACCGAGTGAAGCAGCTTTGGTGCCGAGAACAGCTAGAATATCCTCCGGGATAACCACATCTCTAAGCAATTTCCAGTCGCTAAGCTGCAGCGGTAAAGCGGGTTTTTCCGCCTCCGCAGAGACATTAGCCCGGCTGGTGTTCAGAAAGCTGACCACAACAGCAAAAACAGCTAATATTATAATGCTTATAGTTAGACTATCTAATTTTTTTCTTCCCATAGTAAAAACAATTTCCTTAATAAAACCAATCCCACAAACGCGATCACAAACAATAAAAATCCGGATATATCATGAAATTTTCCCATGGCCACTTCCGAGCCGTAAACATAAAATACCAGAATTAACAGCATAATTCTGATGATATTAGCTATTAGAGCGATCGGTATAGTGCCGATGAAAAATAATATCTTCTTTTTAAGAGAAAACCCCGTCAGATGAGCAAACAATAAACTCAATGCCGTTAAAGTGATCAATGATTTTAATCCGCTGCAGGGAGCGCCGACAGTCAATACGCCATTCGGCAAATAAACCATGCTTCCGGCACTTTTAAGCGGAATAACCAGCCCGATTAAAGCCGTGGCCGCATTCGCGGCGAATATTTTCATATAAAAACTAATTCCTAAAGTCATAACCTTAGGAATCGGCACCATAAATGATATAAAAAACAAAGGAAAAGATATTAAGCGGATAATCTCAAATCCGCAATTATAGATCACCAGGCCGCAAAGTACGCCGATAAGCGCGAACCCGCTTAAGAAATTAATTTCAAAAAATCCGGCAAATACATGTATTAATAAACTAATGATTAATATGAATAATCCGTTTTTTTGCGAATGCGGCTTAACGGATTTAATCTCCTCTTTCTTAGAAAATACCAGATACCCCACAACAAAGGGTATAAGAAAACCATGCGCGTAAAAAGAATCGGGCTCGGAAAACCGCAAATTCATCCAATGAAATACCTGAAGAAAAATTACGATTAATAATGCGGCGAGGATTATTAACTTAGCTCTGGTAATCGTCATATTCTGTTTATTCCTTAGAAAAAGTTTTAATTTCTTTACTCAAATCCTGCGCGATCTTTGAATCCGGATATTTTTGCAAAACTTCCGTATAATATTTAAGCGCAGCCTGGCTCTGCTTTTCCACGTCCTGATAAAACCGGCCTAATTTATATAAGCATCTAAGCTCAATTACAGTATTCGGATGTTTATCCGCCAATGCTTGGATGAAGACCGCCATATCATCGGTTGCGCCCAAACTACGGGCGCATTCGATAAGAAAATCAATCGCTGTTATCGAAGCGATATTTTCCGGCTGTGAGCTGATAAATTCCTTATAAAAATTATAAGCGTATTCCGTCGCAATTTTTGATTTTTCAATTTCTCCGCGTATATAATACTTCTGCGCCAGATAGATCGGCACTAATGTGCCGACGATCGTAAATCTATATTCCTCATGGATCTTTTTATAGACTTTCTCCGCTTCCTCCCAATTGTTTTCCTGTTCCCAGATATTCGCGATATGCCTTAAGGCATTGGCGCAGTTTTCCTTATCCCTACTATTATCCTTGCAAATACGCTCATATTCTTTGCGCGCCTGTTCCAGATCGTTTTTCATCCGGTAAAGCAAAGCCACATTAAACTGCGCTGGTATCGCATTATCCCAAAATGGATAACGCAAGATAATCTCTTTATAAGCAAAGACCAATTCATTGATCAAGGCTTTATCCAGTTCTTTACCCTCCTTCGCCGATTTTTCCAGGATGGCCAGCTTACGGTTAGCATGAAAATACTTTTTCTCCGCGACATACTCGCCCTCTCCGCAGCCCGAACAAACTCCGGCAATGACAGCCATAAGTGTAACTAAAATTATTTTTCTCTTCATGATTTGATTTCCCTATGTGTTAATACCCGCTGCGCCGCCATTACCGCGATCGCGACATGAGTTATAAATAATAGCAGAATATCCGCAGACATAATAAACAATGCCACTTCCGGAAACTGCGGAAACTGAACCTGCATAATCACCTTTAGATTATTCTTCATAAAAATAGTTATAAGATTCAACGCTCTAAAAAGCAAAACAAATGAGAGCGTTTGCCAAAAAAATTCAAGGCAAAACATAATTGAATTCCTCACTGCTGTCCAGAGTTTCTGCCGCATAATTATAATAAATATCGGCGCGTAAACCAGAAACATCTCCAGCAGTACGATCAGTAAAAACGAAAGAATAAATACAAAAATAATCCCGAATTGATCATCAACACCCCCGGCAATGAATCTCGCGAAAATTATCCGGGGTACTTTATGAAAGATCAGACATCCCGAACCGAATAATAATCCGACGGATACCAGCGACGGATATCGGCGAAATGACCGGTTAAAGTTTCCGAATAATCTCACTCCGCTGTGATCCTGCGTAAGCTGCTGAGTTGCCAAAGCTGTCATCGCCAAAGCAATAACCCCGAAACTAAGATGCCCGAAGACCCTTCCAATAATAAGCAAACGCGGCAAAGTGAGAAAATTAAACGGATAATGAAGGAATTGTTCGCCCATAAACGCTTTTATGAGCGGCCCCATAAATATGGAAACCGGCGGCCGCGGAGCATAATAAGACATGCTTAACCATAATGCTTCCAGCGTAAACAAAATAAAAAACGGCAAAACCACAGACGGATGCTTTAAAATCAAACCGATACTGCTGCCCCAGACCTTTATTAAACTTTTTTTACCCTGCTCCATAATATTATTCCCCTATTTCTCATTAGCGTATTGTCAAAATTCAAGGTTGATTCAATATTTATTAGTTTTTTTAACTAACCTGCTTTATAAGTCTAAAATCAAAAGGCAAAATTCAAAAATTCAATTTAAAATTTAAAACTTATTTATTATCATAAATTCATATTATTAAAAATAATATAAATTAAAATCTTTTCTGATTATTTTTACTTTTAACTTGCCCGCCTAGCTGAGCTGGCGAGGCTGGCACTTTTGAGTTTTGACCTTTGACTTTTGAATTCCCTCCTCTTGACATTACCCTCGTTTGAACGTATTTAAAAGTTTATCTCATGTATTATTTAAAGTCAAGAAAACCCCAGCTCTTGAGCCATTTGATCGTAACCACGGCAACAATAACTAAAGCGATCAGCGCGTACCCTCCCTGTAAACGGGAAAAACCTAAAGCGATCAATCCGAAACACCCGGTGAGAAAATAAAGCGAGATCACGACCCGGGACTGAGAATGTTCAAGCTTGAGCAATTTATGGTGAATATGTTCTTTATCCGCTTTAAAGATCGGCTGCCTTCTCATAAAACGCCTAAAGATGGATAAAAAAGTATCGAGGATAGGAATGGCCATAGCCATAAACGGTACAAACAATGTAAACACCGCGGTTCTTTTTTGAAACCCGGCAATCGCGATAATCGAAAGAATCAGGCCTAAGAACATACTTCCGGTATTACCCATAAATATCTTCGCGGGAAAAAAATTATGAGGGAGGAATCCGGCTAAAGCTCCGATAAGACATATACTCAAGACCGCTACCGCGAGCATGTTCATCTGAACAGCCGCGATAAAAAGAAAAAAAACAGCGATCGCGCTTACTCCCGCGGCCAAACCATCTAAACCGTCCAATAAATTGATCGCGTTGATCATGCCGACTATCCAGATTATGGTTATGAACACGCTTAAGATCCCCAAAGCCTGACTGCCGTCACCTAAGGGATTTGTGATCAGGTCGATCTCAAAACCATAAATGATCAGCATTATGGCCACGACGATTTGGATAACCAGCTTAAATTTCGCGTTTAAATCCCGCAGATCATCGACAATCCCGGTAACAAAAATTACAAATAATCCGATGCTGATCCCCATAAACTGAAAGCCGAACCCGGCTCTTAATTCCGGCAGCAGAAAAAAAGCCAGCCACATAGCCAGATTAAATCCCAGCCAAATCGCTATTCCGCCGAGGGTAGGAATCTTGCGGGTATGGACCTTGCGCCGAGCGGGCTTATCAAATAATTGCTTAGACTCTGCCCACTTACGCACAATAAAAGTAGCGCCATATGCTCCTAAAAACGCGCAAATAAACAACAGTATATACGCAGTAATATTATTCATCGTGTGCTTTCCGCCTTCTCCCAAGTTGCTTTTTTCTTACCAAATAAGAAACCCAATACCCCGCAAAAAGAAGCAAAGTTAACCAGAAAAAAATAAAACGGTACAAAGAATATTTTAATATGCTTTCCCTTTTTCTGTAAAATATAGCCGATCAGGGAAAACAGATAAAACACTATCTGCGCGATAAATATCTTCAGATAAAGCGGTGATGATAATAAGAGTATATTCAGGCCGAATAGTATGCTGGTAAAAAGAAAAACAAACCAGCGCAGAAATTTATGAAAGAAAAACTCAAATATCCTTAAAGCTGAAGATTTAAACAAAATACCCATCACCGAAAATGAAGCACCCACACCCTGGCTGATGATCCTTACCTTACGGTTAAACTGGTCCTGAGCCGTATCGGAAACTTTTTCCTCGTTTATTGCTTCCGGTTCATAGATCAATCCATATCCTTTAACGGCAATGCGCATCGGCAGAACAAAGTCATCCGCTAAAGCCGGATCTACTTCGGAAAACAACTCTTTTCTTATTGAATAAATCGAACCGTTCACAACTAATAACTGATGCATAAGGCTTTCTCTGATTTTAACAAACTTCTCATACCGCCAATAAAAATTCTCCCCTAATCCCACCAGAGTATTCGGATCAATCAGCCGCAGCTCTCCGCAAACCAGTCCGATCTTCGGGTCACTAAAATGCCGCACCAGCTTTTTGATCGCATCCGGCTTATACATGGAATTAGCGTCAGATAATACGATTATTTCTCCCTGAGCCTTCGGCAGCATATAATTTAAAGCCGACATTTTTCCCTGGCGCGGGACCTGCACCCACATTTTTATGCCTTTACCCGCAAAACTTCTCACAATCTCTTCGGTCTTATCACTGCTTTGGTCGATCATAACGATCGCTTCTAATTTGTCTTTGGGATAATCCAGAATAAGAGTATTCTCCAGTTTTTCTTTGATCACACTTTCTTCATTATACGCGGGGATAAGCATTGTAACGCTGGGAGTAAACCCATCGTCATAGCGATGTTCTTTTTTAAACAGTATCGCCAAAACCGCCATTACCAGAGGATAGCCGAAATAGATAAACAACACCAGCGCAAAAATAAACCAGAATATTATTTTGATCATTATACGCTAAATCTCCCTTGTATCGCCGAGACAATCCGTTTTGCCGCTTTTCCGTCTCCGTAAGGATTAACCACCCGGGCCATTTTATCATAAGCTGCTTTAGAATTGAGAAGTTTTTTTGTTTCCTTGATAATTCTCTCGTGATCCATGCCCACTAATTTGGCAATCCCGGAAGAAACTCCCTCCGGACGTTCGGTAACTTCTCTCATAACCAGAATCGGTTTTCCGAAAGTCGGAGCTTCTTCCTGTATCCCGCCGGAATCACTTAAGACAAAATAACAATCCTTCAGGATATGCACCAGAGATAAATAATCCAACGGCTTTAAGAGATGAATATTCTTCTTACTCTTTAACAGCTCATGCACCGGTTTCTGCACATTAGGATTTAAATGTACCGGATATATGATCTCGGTATTTTCAATATCCGCAATGCTCTCGAGCGCCCGGCAGATCGATTGAAACGGCCCGCCGAAACTTTCCCTTCTATGCGCGGTTACCAGGATAACCTTTTTATTTTTAAAATCGATTTTTTTAAGCACCGGATCAGTAAATTCATGTTTTCTTTTAGCGATCGAGTATAATGCGTCGACAACCGTATTACCCGTAAGATAGATACTCCGGCTGCTTATCTTTTCTTTTAACAAATTATCCCGGGAAACTTTCGTCGGAACAAAATGCATGTCCGCGACAACGGAAATAAGCTGACGGTTAACTTCCTCAGGGTACGGCCGGAACTTATCATAAGTGCGCAATCCGGCTTCCACATGCCCGGTAGGTATTTTTAAATAAAAACCGCAGAGAGCCGCGATAAAAGCCGTTGTCGTATCCCCCTGCACCAGAATAATGTCCGGCATTTCTTTCTGCAAAATAACCGACAACCGGCTGATACACCGGCTGGAAACATCAAAAAGCGTCTGGTTTTTCAGCATGATATCCAGATCAAAATCCGGCTTTATCCCGAAGAGATCAAGAAACTGATCAACCATGCTCCGGTGCTGTCCGGTAAGCACAACCTTGGAAATAATCGTTTTCTGATGTTTTTTGAGTTCCTGGATTACCGGAGCCAGTTTTATAACTTCCGGCCGGGTACCTAAAATCGTGAATACTTTTATCTTTTTTTTCACTACTTTTTCTCCTTAGGTTTATTTTTTTTTAATGCCTTCTGTAAACTAATAATTTCTGTAATTATCTGTTGTCTCCACTGGTCAAATTGCGCGGAATTATTTGTAATATTTATAGCAATCTCATAACGTTTTGCGGTTTGTGAATCAATATCAATATTCTTTAGGATGTCCTTTATTATTTTTTTCGCTGCTTCTGCCTTTTCAATGAATTCCGGAGTACCCACTCTTTCCACCTCGCTAATTAAGGCCTTTAAGGTAGCGACATAGCGGGCATCATCGACGCCTTCCCTTACGCCTTCCCAGCCGGCCGTAGGAATCGGACCCCAGGCCGTAGGATAGGTATAATACCATCCCTGCGCTCCCACTTTAAGCTCGTCATAAGGACTAACTCCGAGCTCTTTAGGCCACTGGTATCCCCACTGCATTACTCCGTCCGCTCCGATACATTCCGCGTAAAATCCGTAAAAAAATCTATCCAATACCGGATTCCTGCCGAAAGAACCTCCGTTATAAACCCAGAGCTTATCCCGGGCCTTTCTGGTCTGCTGAATAAACTGTTCATTGAGCCAATCATAACATCGGATATCCAGCCACTCATCTAGAACCTTAGCATCGTCAATCCCTTTCCAGCCGCCGTAACAAGTAATATAAGTCTGAGCATCAGGAATTGCTTCTTTTAGTAACTGCAGGTAACAGCGGGCGGTACGCATCTTTTCCGAATCCGTTGCCGGCTCATCAACCGGTGAAAAAATCAGTTCCGGCCAGCTTTCGATCCCCGCGTTCTCCTGAATTTTTTTAACTAATTCCTTATAAGCCTGGTCAAACTCCTTAGTATACATTTCATATTCTAAAGCCGACGCTATTTTAAAGCGCAGCAGATAATCAAGCCCCATAAATATCAGCGGGCCTTTTAAGCCGGCCTGGGTATAGTTTTCCAAAAAAGTCTCTATCGACCAGGAAGAAGTAAAACCCGGAGTAGAAAAATCCAATTCCAAACCATCTTCTGTTTTTTTTATTTCCGGCACACCATAAAGTGTAACTACAGAAAGGCCGTGTTCGCGAATATCGGCAAAATGTTTATTAATATTTTCCGGATAAAAACCTTCCCAGCGATTATCATTATTATAGTAAATCCCGTAGCGCCTCTGGGGGTCCTTTAACAATATCGGTAATACTTCCACCTCTATAGGGATATAATCCGCTTTCTTTTTTTCCGGCTGAAATTTTATCTTTCCCGTATATTTTCCCGGAGCAGTATCCCGGGAAACATAAATCGTGATCCAAAAACGCTTGGTCTTGCCTTTTGTAATGTTACAGGTTTCTCTTTTCTCTAAAACAATCGGCTTATAAGAAAACCTGTCCGCTTTGTTCTTTTTTAAAACCGGCACATGGCGGACAACCCGGATATCTATATTCTCTTTGGCGATTAAATCCTTTCCCCGGCCTTTTAAATCACTTGCGGTTACCGTAACATTTTTTAAATCTTCCAAAGACCTTACACTAAAAGTCATCGGCTCATATTCACCTAGGGCTATGGAAGTTTCCAGTTTTTTCTTAATCGAATCCGCATTAGGCAGAGTATGATAATATACCAGGTCCAGGTAGTTATTAAAAAATATCACATACCCATTTTTTCTTTCGGCATTCGTGAATAAATATTCACTATCCTCACGGTCTTGAACCTCTTTTAAGCCTTTGGGGATATTCATCCGGGAAATTTGTTTACCCCATACTTCATACTGAGAAGGAACTTCCTGAGCACACGCCGGTATTACTCCTAAAAAAATATGCGTAAGAACGATAATTACAAATAATACCTTATCTATCCTTATCGATGTTTTACTACACATTTATTTCTTCCCTACTTTCAACTTGTCCATATTCTCAATTATTTTGAATAGATTTATTTTATATTAAATCAGCAATGTTTCCAATAAATTATCAATCTTTTTTGAAATATTACAAACATTAAATTCATCCGGAGACTCAATCGCCTTAAGGTTTCCCTTGTTTTGGATATAACTGTGTATTATTTGCTCAAGCGTTTTACGAATTAGGTCTGTCTCATGCCCGCTTATAAAACCAAGCTTATATTTCTCAATAGCTTCAACCAACAATTTATCCTCGGTTATTACCCATACCGGTCGAGTTGACCCCATATACTCAAATAGTTTTCCCGGCAAAGCATATTCACTTCCCGCCTTATGCGTAATAATAAGAAGCACATCCGATTCATTATATTTATTTAGTATAAAATCATGCGATTTTAATCCATGAAACTCTACGATTGTCTCGAGCTGAAAAAATTTTATTCTTTCCGCTAAAGGATACTTTAGCATACGGCCGTAAACATTTAATTTAAGCTTGCCATCCTTAATAAATGGAGTATCCTTCATTGCATTCAATGCCTCCAATAATGACTCAGGATTACGGGAACCGTAAAAAGTACCAAAATAATTTATTTCTAATTTATTCTTACCCCCCGAAGACTCCAGGACTTCCGGATATTCCTCAATATCAAAACCATTAGTTACGACATCACCACGCTTAATTTTATCAATTCCAGGGTAATATTTCAAATAATGTTCTTTTATCCCCGGTGTCAAAAACCAGAACACATCGGCATTTCTAATAAACAAGTTTTCCTTTATTTGATTAATTACCCCGGCAAGCCCCCCGGAACATATCAGCATATTACGAGCATATATATCTCTGAGTTCCATTATCAGTTTTATTTTATTTTTTAATTTAAACTTCAAAATTACCCCAAGAATCATCGGACTAACATAAGGAATTGTCGCGATCACTACCGAAATATTCTGAGAGACAATCAAAGCCTTTGCCTGCTTATACGTTTTACGCAACTCCCCAAGAGTTACAAAAACACGCTTGAGCCCCCATCCTGACCGGTTAGCTTCCGGAAAACGGACACAAACCCAGTGGATAGTCCATCCAGCCCGGCTTAAATACTTTCGAAACCTCTGCCAGCGCAAACTGCCCATATCAGATTCATCTTCATATGACCTTATCAATAATATTATATTTTTATCCTGCATCTTACTTTGCCCAAAATAATATTTTCATTCCGGAAATTAAATTTATTAAAGCATAAGAGGCAACCGTAACTATCGCCGCGGCCCCTCCACCCCAAACAGGAATCAGGAAATAATTCCCGACGAAGTTAAGAACTAATGCACTTAATCCCAAAACAAAAAGAAGTTTAAAATTTTTTCTGCTGATCATTATATTAACTAGAGGACTAAACATTAGGCTAAGCCAAATCCCAATTGAAAATATAATTAGTATGGGAAATGATTTTTCATATTGTGTGCCATTTAGCCAAACAAAAAGATTTTTCCCCCAAATATCAAAAATTGCAATAGGGATTATAACCCAAACAGATATTTTAAGCCACTTATAGGTAAATTTGCGCTGTAAGGCAAAATCCTGCATATTTTCTTTGGAAAACCTTGGCAAAAGTACCGTATGAATTGAAGCCAGCGGCAATAATGCCAACATATAATATTTATAAGCAACACCATAGTTAGCAATCTCTTCCATTGTAGAAAGATGCGCAAGCATAAAGATATCCAGCCTTTGAAAACTGGATAGAGCAAAGAAATATGCCATCAACCATCCCGTTGCCGAAAAAAACCCTTTTAGCAGCTCATGATTTTCCCTAAAAATTTCTATTGCTCCATTAAAACTAAATTTGCGAAACATATGGGATACGACCAAACTGCCGATAAATATTTCCACGATAATAATAGACTTCGCTATTTGATAGAAACCAAACTGTCGGATTTTAAGTAACAACAAAATAATCAAAAAAGTAACGCACTGCCTAGCCAACAAAGTTTTAATGTAATAGTTAAACTTTTCCTCCGCTTGAAAAGTCCCCCGGGCAGCTTGTGTAATCAAATATCCAAATCCGGCAATTAATCCGTATTTCAAAGGCAAAACAAAATCCTTATTGCCAAACAAAACATTATTCACGGAAGCGGCTAAGAAAAACAGGATCGAGCCGATTGCCAAATAGAGACTTATTTGAAATAAAAAACTAAAAACATATAATTCAATCGGCCGTCTTTTCGTCTTAAAAATTAATTCTGTGGAAAATCTTACCAAGGAAAAATTAATCCCGCAGCCGATTAATTCGGGGATTAAAACCAGTACCCCGTAAAATGCCGTAAACATGGCATATTCAGTTTTGTCCAAGCCGCGTATAACTATGAGTGTTGTACACGCCCCGATAACTTTTGAGAGAACGTCTCCACTATATACTTTACTCAAATTACGGATTAGATTTGATTTTTTATAGATATTTGTACCAAACATTTTATTGCTAATAATTATTTTTTTTAGTTAACCAATCATTTTCGTTTTTACCTTCGACCCAAAATTCATGCCATAAAATAAAATTCAATATATACCAAAGTTTATACCCATTATTCATTTGAAACAGTTTCTCAATATACTGTTTATTAAAAAAATCTGTTCTTCGGCAAAAAGTAAAAATTTTTTCCCTCCCGAAAGTGCCGAGCTTATCTAAAAACCATTCGGTTACCGGCACCGTAAACCCTTGTTTTTTTCTAGTAACTAATTCCGCAGGAAGAATTTTTTTTACTGACTGTTTCAGAATATATTTAAGCACCCCCTTTTTTATTTTTAGGGACTGCGGAATGCTCATAGCTAATTCCACAAATTTATGATCAAGAAAAGGAACCCGCGCCTCCAGAGAGGCAATCATTGTCATCTTATCCACACGCATTAACAGGAGTTCAGGCAAACGCAAATTCAAATCAAGATACCCCATCCAGGTTAAAGGTGATTTTTCTTCGACTTTTGCGTTAAACCGTTCCCAGATAGGTTTGATTGCCTCAAACGAACTGTACGATTTAAACTTTTTTTTCAGTCGATCAGAAAGAAGATATTTTTTTTCATTTTCATTAAAACCTTCTGCGCCCCCCCAAAAAACTGGTTCCTGATGAATTGACCGGCGAAGCAATTCATATTTCATATCCAACTCCTGCCCACTATTTTCTAAAAAAAACATCCCCATCTTTTTTAAAGAATTCATAAAAGGCAAATTGCTTAGCTCTTGAAGTTTGATAAAAGTTTTCCAAAAAGGATATCCACAAAACAACTCGTCACTCCCCTCGCCTACTTGCGCAACAATTACCCCCTGATCCCTGGTTAACCTGGAGATAAAATAAATCGGCACACATACCGGATCAGCAATCGGTTCATCCTGGTAATAAACAAGCTGCGGTAAAAAATCCAGAAGGTCAGAGGAAGAAAGAATTTTTTCGTGATGTTCTGCCCCGATAAGTTTAGCTACTGTTCGGGCATAAGCAAATTCATTAGTATAACTAGCGTATTCCTGGTCATATCCAATAGAAAAGGTTTTAATCTTTTTCCTCTCTCCTTCAGCAAAAAGCACGGCATTAGTGCTGGAATCCAATCCCCCGGAAAGAAAAATTCCTACGGGCACATCACTAACTTTGCGATAGGCAACAGATGTTCTTAATTCCGCTAATAACTTTTCTGCTATTTTCTGCTCACTTACACCGTGTAATGACTCTCTATTATCTGCCACATCCCAATAACGCTCTACGATAACCTGCCCATCACTATTTAAGCTTCCGGAGCATCCTGAAGGAAGTTTTTGGATTCCGGCAAATAAAGTCTGCGGGGCAGGAGTTGTTAAAAACGATAAGTAGTGATAAAAAGCTACCTCATCAACAGTTTTATGCATCCCCGGGTATGCCAAAATAGCTTTAATCTCCGAAGCAAAAATAAATTTCCCCTGAAAAAAAGTATAATATAACGGTTTAATCCCGATATAATCACGGCAAAACCACAAGCTTCGGGATTTTTCATCCCAAATCACAAAAGCAAACATGCCTCTAAACCTTAGCACACAGGCTTTACCCCATTGTTCATATGCGTGAATAATCACTTCCGTATCGCTGTGGTCGGTTTTAAATTTATGACCCTTTTGCAGTAATTCCTGCCTTAATTCCGCATGATTATATATTTCTCCGTTAAACACTATCCAGACAGACCGGTCCTCATTACACATTGGCTGAGTAGCCGCATCTGACAAATCAATAATAGAAAGCCTGCGGTGCGCAAAACCAATCCGTTTATCAGAAGATATCCAAATCCCGGCCCCGTCCGGACCGCGATGAATCATGGTTTCACGCATTTTCTTCAGGACTTCTTCATCAACCGGTGTGTTATTAGAACAGTTCAAAATTCCGACAATTCCGCACATTTAATATAACCCCATCCTTAATATTTATTTTTTTCTATATCTATACTAATTTCCGTTGTCTGAACCATTTGCCAAAGAGGTATCGGCTGTTCAATATCACCTCTAACAAAGCGAGCAAATTCTATCAATTCTTCATACTGTCCTTTATCAGGATAAGCCGATGAAACATTTTTCACGGAAATTCCATAACCTTCCAACTGTTTATAATCTTTAATAACAAACACCTTGTTGTCACAAAACACATTACACATTTCTTTAGGATACTGTTCCGGGCCAAGAGTAGTATATAATAATGTGCCCACGCTGCCGTCAGTAAACTGTAGCGTAATAACAATATTATCCTGCGCTTTATAGTAATCTGTCTTGGGGGTTAATCTGTCCAGTGAAACAGTTTTAATTGTCGAATCGGTAAAATAGGTAAATAAATCAAATATATGGCAAGCTTCGCCAATGATTCTGCCTCCACCTTCTTCGGAATAGACCCAGTGTTCCGGAGAAATATATCCAGCGTTCATTTGATAGTTAATTATGAGAGGGTTAACTCTGGATAGAATATGTTTTTTTATTTCCCGCGCATATGGAGAAAATCTTCGGTTAAATCCTGCCATAAAAGGCAGATTCTTGTCTTTGATTAATTTAACCAATTTATCGAGCTCTTCTTTGTGTATAGCCATGGGTTTTTCCAAAAAAACTGCCTTTCCGGAAAGTAATGATTCCCTGGCCATTTCCGCATGCAAATCATGTCTTGTCGCAATCAACACAGCATCAACCTTTTCGTCCTCTATTATTTTTCGGAAATCAGTAGTCGCATATTGTGCTCCGAATTGCTGAGCGGTAATTTTCGCATTACTGGCGGTTTTGCTTACTATGGCATATATATTAAATAATTTTTTTAATTTCATTAAATTGGGCAAATGCACTCCCTTCGCTAAATTACCCGCACCAATAACCGCAATATTAATTAAGCCGTTTTTTTTCACTAACCGCGGTTGAACCTCAATGATTTTAGATATATTGTGTCTCCGACTGTACTTCAACAAAACAATCAGTGGTTTATCTTCGGCTCTTGAAAGACACGCATAAGCTTTCTCCACATCTTCTATCTCATACACTTCCTCAACCAAAGGCCTAATATTGATTTTCTCATCGGCAATAAGATTGAGGTACGCCTGCATATTTCTCGTTTCCGTCCATCGCACATAGGCATACGGATAATCTATCCCCTTTTGCTCATAATTTTCATCATAACGGCCTGGGCCATAAGAAGTCGAAATAAGCAGATCTAATTCTTTTCTGTACATTCTCTCACGGTCTATTTCCATCCCTACCGCCCCCACGACCACTACTTTCCCTTTTTTCCGAGAAATTTGAAAAGACTGATTAAGTAAAGTACTGGAATTATCCGAAGCAGTAATAATTACCGCATCAACCCCCAATCCATTCGCAAAAGAAACTGCCGCAGTTACAACATCTTCGCATGACGCATCAATTGCTTTATCCAGCCCCAAAGCAAGGGCTTTTTTGATACGCCTTTGATTTATATCGACTCCCATCACTCTACAGCCATTTGCTTTAAGTAATTGAGCCGTAATTTGCCCTAAAATCCCCAGACCGATAACCGCAACATATTCTCCAATTTTAACGTCAGCCCGTCGAACACTCTGCAACGCAATAGCTCCCAAACTCACAGTTGAAGCCAAGTCTAGCTCAATTCCCGCGGAAAGTTTCACTAAAAGATTTCTCGGAACCTCTATATATTCGGCATGATTTGCCACTCCGGCTCCGCCACAAGCAACCATATCTCCCACGATTATATCGCTTATATTTTCTCCTACCTCGATTACTCTTCCTGCTGCACTATAGCCCAATTGTTGGACCTGCTCAGAATTTTTTTGAAAATTATTAATTTTTCGAATTGTTTTCAAAAAACCCTCATTTTTCAGAGTATCTATAGCCTTCTCTATTTTTTTCGGCTGCTTTATGGCCGCCTCCATAATCGTCTGCTTAGAGTTATAAATATTAGAAAGCTCAGTCCCGGCGCTAATACACGAATACTCAACTTCAACTAATACGGAATCTTTACTCACTGTCGGCACAGGAACATCCTCCGCATAGATTTTACCTTTTTTGATAAGAATTTGTTTCACATTACCTCCTTAAACTATGAAAGATATCTGAATTAAATTTTTAGTAAAGTTACTAATAACCAATCGCTGAGCATTTATCTTTTTCCCGTAACCTGGAGAATAATCATAGTTCTCTATTTTAAAATAACACTCCGGCGCAGAAATTGACAGCACTTTCTGTTTGGTCTCTTTAGACATAATAATCCCTTCGGAGAAAATAACCCCCGGAGACAAATGCAAAATCAGCTTTGCCGTTTTAATTCTCTCAGGAGAAACAACATCCAGTATTTTTATCTCACTACTATCTTTCTCAATTACCAGCTTTCTTTTATGGCTACACCCCGCATAATAAATTTCACCGGAAAAATTTATTGTCGAATCGTTTTCTTCTAAAATAATATTTTTTCTGATCAGTCTGTCGGATAAAGTAAACATATGTTTGTCAGAAATTCTATTTTGTTCTATGTTTTCAAAAACAATGGTATTATGATATCCTGTAGACCTGAAATCATTCCGCTGTTCCGGATAAGCAGTGTAAACATAGGTTCCCGGATCCACAAAAACATCTTCGCCATTTATTGTTAACTCAAAACTCAGTTTATCATTATGCGCATGCCCACCAATACCATCCTGCCCATTCGGACCACACGAAATAAAACAATAAATATCTTTATGCCGTAACACATACCACCCCGCATCAGAAAAAGCCCGGGATAAACGCTCCTGACGACGAGGGGACAATTCATCAAAAATTTTCTTTCCTGAGCCGCCAAAAACCCAAAAAACTTCTTCGTCAAACACCGCGCCAGACAATTTAAAATCATTCATCCGGTAATAGACTGCTGCCAACAACAATAGATACTCACAATCTAAAGAAGATCTCGGGTTAAAACACAAAAACCGGCCACTATCATTATCCCCGATCTGAGGTATTGTTCCTTTCGGTTTAATTCCATAAAGAATAAACTCAAACATAGTTTTAAGTTTTTCATTAAAAAATGTCCCTATTTCAACCCCTTTCCTTTTTCCAATCAGTTCCGCGTAAAATAACATCTCTACCACTAACCGGTGATATGCTGTGGACGCCTCAAAGTCACATCCATCAGAATAAATTTGATGTACCATCTCCTGATTAAGCTCTCTAATAGCAAACTGCAGCCAACTTTTACTATGAGAAAAGAACGGGCAATACACGGAAATAATAAATAAGCCTGCAAGATTACTTAAATAATGATTTGTTCTCAAACAAGAAGAGTATTCCCGGTGTCTGTATATGAATAAGCCATGTTCACAAATACTCTGATAAAACTCGCCCAGGAATTCTCGGTTCTGGACTTCCCTGGCTTGAGAGAAATATTCTAAGGATGTCAATAAGTTTACAGCCCGAATAGATGCCTCCATAGGGGAAACCCAGTTCACTCCAAACCCTACCGGATTTTGCATTACCCAATCTTTTATCTGATTCACATACTCACGGGCATAACAGCTTTGATGAGTTAAAACATATGCCTGACCCAAACTATGCAAATGATGGAACCTCGATAATTCCCAGGGAACTTTTATATCAACTCCACGTTTATCGCCAAACCTAACATACCGAAAAAAAGTTCTGGGATTCCATTTAAAACCAGACTTGAAATCACTCTGCCAATTAATTAACTGATATTCTTGACCGTCAGCGCTTACCTTTTGAGAGCCGCTTCCTAAAACATCAAATACATGCTTAGATATTAAATCCGCATCTTTGATTTTTTTTTCCTCTGTTTCAGGAAAAATTATTTTAAAGTCCTGCTCTATCTCACTGATGCCGGCACCGTTGCAAAGCAGTATATTTTTTATCTCGGGAAAATCCACGTTTTTTGGCCGAAAATAGAAAAAACAATAAAATATGTATTCAAAGAAATACCGTATTTGCTGAAAAAACTGTTTACTTATATTTAACATAATTGTACCTAACGAGTCTATCTTCATAATTTCTTAAGGGCTCCCATAATACGCTGGGCAGTTTTACCATCCCATAAGGTAAGAGTCCTTTTCTTTTTTGCCTTTCCCGTTAATACTATGTTAATCTTTGCCATAATTTCTTTTTTGTCTCTTCCCACAAGATAGTTAGTTCCCTCTGTGATAGTCAGCGGACGCTCGGTATTCTCCCGCATCGTTAAACAGGGAATATTTAAAACTGAAGTCTCTTCCTGAATTCCACCCGAATCAGTAAGAACAAAACAGGAGTTTTTAACCAGTTTAACAAAATTAATATAGCCAAGGGGCTCGATCATGCGCAGATTTTTAAGCGCTTTAAATTTCGCTAAGAATTTATGTTTTTCAATCATCTTTTTCGTCCGCGGATGGAGGGGATAAATAATAACTGTCTTACGGGTAACCTCTTTTAAGATCGTATAAATCTGTTCCAGAGCCTTGCGGGAATCTACATTTCCCGGGCGATGCAAAGTCATCGCGCCATAAGTTTTTGGTTTTATCCCGAGTTTTTTTAAAATCAATGACCGCTCAATTGCCGGCATATTATCAAGTAAAGTATCAATCATGATATTACCGACAAAATAAACCTTAGCCGGGCTCACACCTTCTTTTTTTAAATTCTTAAGCCCGCTCTCTTCACTGACAAATAAATAATCGGACAGAGCATCCGTAACCAACCGGTTGATCTCCTCAGGCATTCGGCGGTCGAAACTGCGCAATCCTGCTTCGACATGCGCTGTTTTTACGCCTAATTTAGCTGCGGTTAAAGAACAAGCCAGCGTGGAGTTAACGTCACCGACAACCATAACCAGATCCGGCTTTTCCTTTATAAGAACCTTTTCAAATGACTCCATAATTTTTGCTGTCTGTACCGCATGGGAAGCTGAGCCCACCCGCAGATAGATATCCGGAGCATGAATATGCAGATTCTCAAAAAATATCTTAGACATTTTATAATCATAATGCTGGCCGGTATGTACCAGCAAAGCCTGGAATTTACTGCTCTTGGCAAATTGTTTCATCAATGGCGCGATTTTCATAAAATTCGGACGCGCGCCGGCTACGACAAGTACTTTCTTTTTCATTTAAAGCTCCTTTTGCTATTCATTTCTTAATTACGCCAAGCCTTTTTTGCCACATATATTATGGAAGAAAGGTTCTTATCCCATCCCTCCCAGGCCGTTCCAATAATCCCGGCACACATATCTTCCTTTTGTGATATTTCTGCCCATTCGTTAATATTCTTTTTATTCTTCCAAGGACAGACAAAAAACTCAAAACCATAATCGGCAAAAAAAGCCGGGCTTTTACTCAGCTTTTCCAGGCGGTCATTCCCCTCATACCACCATAATAATATACTTATTTCCTTAGAAATCATTTTAATCGCCTGGGCGGTACCCCCCTTCTTACCACCAGCGACAAGATGAAGATTCTCATTACCACCGTTATGCCATGGATTAAGCATATCATCCCACATCATAACTTTAATTGAAGAATCCTTCATTTTAATATAGGCATATATTTTATTAATATCTTCAGCCAAGAGCTGAGCATTACTTAATCCTCTTTTTCGGCACCGGCTATCGGCATTTATTCCCATGATCTCATCATGTGCAATATTTATATACTTAGGCTTAAGTAACTCAATTACACGATCAATTGTTGAAAACATAATCTCATAAGTTGCTTTTTCCGATGGACAATAAGGGATCCATTCGCAATCCTCCGGAACACAGTTGTATTCTACAAACACAACTTCCTTATCTTTTATCCGGCTTCCTACAAGACGTTTAATTTTAATTTCCGGATTATCTTCACGATAAGGATAGCTAAGTTCTGCCGGAATAATCTCATAATCAATTCCCGGCTCAAATATCTGCCCGGTCACTTCAGAGATAAGTACAACCGAAGAACTATCTGAAATTAAAACATTATTCAAATCATATTTATTATCCGGTTCTGCCTCCGCAATATTATTTTTAAACCTATATTTTTCGTCCTTTATCCAGCGGCCTTCAGCACAATTAGGATTTCTTTCCAAAAGCGGAATCACATGACTATACCCGGGAATCTCCGGAACCGGCTCAATGTAACGTTCCCGGGCATATTGGAATACTTTCTCCATCTGCATCTTTTTCTTAAAATCATCAAGATAAAAGAAATCCCATGCTCCAAAAATCAGCATATTGATCTTCAATTCTGCCAATCGATCAATCTGTTTATAAATAGTATTATAATCTAATCCGCAAAGGTGTATACCCCTCACGCTAGTGTCCGGATAATCAATCACAGTAACTCCCGGCACACATAAGCGAGAATTATTTTCATTAAAAAGCTGCAGCAAACTCTGGACCCCGTAAAAAACCCCTCTATCGGTATTAGCAAAGATGGCAATCTTACCCGCCGACACCGTTAAAATATATCCCTGCTGCCCGATAACCACCTGATCTGCATCAGAAAACACTCCATTTTTTTCCAGCCAGCTGTCATTTTGAATCAAGCTTAAAACTATATTTTTACCCTGCATGCCGGGGGAAAATTTTTCTACAGGTATGTTCACCTTAAATTTTTCATTTATCTTTTGGGATAGTATCTGCGCTATGTTTAACAGCTCATCCTCAACTACAACTCGCCAGGCCCCATCAAGGACAATCAGTTCCTCACTAAAAGTAATTTGTTTCGGCTCCGGCTCAATATTAATATCCGAAATAATGCTTTGTGCTCCGGCATATAAATCCACCTTTAAAAACAAAAACACTCCGCATATTAATAGAATTTTTATTTTCTTAATATTCATTTTAAATTCATAACTTAATTTGTATTAGTATCCAACATCTTTAAATAAACAGCCTCTACTCCATCTACAACTTTTTCCCAGGAGTACTTAGCCTCAACATATTCCCGGCCGATTCGGCCTAACTCCAGCAGTTCACTTCTATTCATCCCTAAAAACTCAGATATCTTTTCAGCGATATGAGCAGAAGTTACTCCGGAAATAACTAAACGCTTATCCAGGCCTTCAAGGATTTCACCTGTTGCGCCTGCGGGAGTTCCAATAACCGGGAGTCCGCAAGAAAGGGCTTCAATGGTAGCTAACCCAAACCATTCCGAAAATTCAGACGGCATAATAAAAAGGTCACAAGCATGATAAAAAGACGGCAATTCCTTAAAATCAAACCTTCCCATTAACTTAAAATTATCCTGCAACCCTTTAAGGTTAATCATTTCCTGGAGTTGCCCCTTTAAAAAGCCGTCCCCAAAAACAGCTATAAAAAAATCGTTTCTCTTTTTGCGCAATAAGACTGCTGCTTCTATAAGATTCTCAATCCCCATCCTTGCAACTAACCTCCGAGCGGTAAAAACAATTTTTTTATCTTTCGGAAGTCCCAATCTATCTCTCTGCTCATCCCAGTTCATTTTACTACGATCGATATAATAAAAGTTCTTCCCATCTACCCCACCCGGGACTTTTTCAATTTTACTAGGTAGCGTCTTTGGATAATTATCAAGAACATAACCTTTACTAAAGTCACTTAACACCATAATTTTCTTACTTTTTTTTAGTACATAATTTTCCATGGATTTTATTGCTGCCAGTACTAATTTATTAAAGAGTTTTAAACCATAAGATTTTCTCTTTAGCTGATGTGTTACATCATCATATACCGAAGAATGGAAGGTATAACACGCCGGGACACTTTTTAAGCGGCTCAGTTGATACATTGCCGAAGCGGCAATAAGATCATGATGATGAACAATATCAAAATCTGACACCTTCCAGGGCGCTTTTACCCCCAAGTTTAGATACATATTAAACGGCCGTAATAAAAAAAGCAGCTTTCCTTTTACTGGCGTATTATAGCGAAATATTTTTATCTGATCAATTATCTCTTCTGTGGGCAGTTTATCATTAAGTTTTATTGTAGCCACAACTACATTATGACCTTTTTTTATTAATCCACGTGCCAAATAGTAAACGTAAGTGTGACACCCGCCAAACCCATCAGGATAAAATGAATCAGTAACCAATAAAATATTCAAAGATCGTATTATTTTCAAACATCCTCCGTTTCCATAAGTCTGCAATAGAGCCGCGAGTAGCTTTCCGCCATATTTTTTAAGGAAAAGCAGTCCTTTGCCTTAATATATGCCTTTTTTCCTAATTCAGAGGCAAATTCCTTATCGTTCAAAAGGCTGATGATTGCCCCAGACATGCTTTTAATATCTCCGATTTCGCTCAATATAGCATTGTTCCCATTAATAACCATTTCGCTGGCAATCCCTACCGGCGTACAAACAACAGGCTTTTTCATATAAAATGCCTCCAGTAACGCCAATCCAAATGTTTCCTTGCGGGAAGGCAGTACAAAAACATCCATCATTTTCAAATACTCGGAAATATTTTTTTTAAACCCCAGAAAAGTTATATGCTTAGCCATCAATAACTCATGAGCTAATTTTTTAAATTTTTCCAAATACGGACCGTCGCCGACAATAATAAAATGTACTCGGGGATTTTCCTGAAAAACTTCAGAAGCCGCCCGGATAAAGATATCCTGGCCTTTTTCAATGCTTAAACGTCCCACAGTACCGACAACCGCAAAATCATCAGCAATCTTCAACTGAGACTTAAGATCTGCTATTATTGCTTTTTCTCTCTCCGGAGCCCAAGCCTCACTATCTATTCCGTTATTAATAACTTCCACTTTTTTATCTGAAATTTTCTTTTCTTTTAAAACTTCACTCATTACTTTTGAAACAGCGATTATTTTGGCAAATGATCTAATCACCCAGGAATCAATAAATTCATATAGTTTCACTTTCCAGTCACAGCCAACCCACCCGTGAACTGTAGTAATTACCTTTTTCTTCATAAAGACTACAACCAAAAAGCCCACTAGATTACTTTTGTATTCCTGGCAGTGCAGGATATCAATATCGTGTTTTTTTATAAGATTTTTAATCTGTAAAAAAGCTCTGATAATATCGAATTTAAACTTAAGGCAAACCCTCTCATTTTCAATTTTGTACTTTGCAGCTTCTGCAAGTATTGGTGTTTTTTGTTTTTCAGTATCGGTTAAATAAACAATCACCGGATTAAATCGCTCTCGGTCCAATCCCCGGGCAATACCTAAAACAACCGTATCAGCGCCTAAAAGCACATCAGCATCACGCACGCCGCTTCTTAAATACATTATGCTGATCTTTTTCATATCTCTGGGCATTGCTGATTCTCCAATTTATCACTTAAATGTTTTAAAACTACAGAAGTCGGAATTATTATCCAAAAGATTAACAACTCCAAATATGATATAAAAATACCTCCGATAAGATAAATTAATAGGCCTATCCTTAGACCATCGGCTATGTTTGATAATAGGATATCACCCTGTCGCTTTAATTTATCTCGAGCATATTTTAGATTAATGAAACTCTGCCTTATAAGTAAGAGCAAAAATCCCAAACCGATCAGTCCTACTTCAGCTCCGGTATGAATAAATACATTATGCGCATCCAATGCTCTTTTAAAATGCGTATCAATTCCGGTTACAGATCTTTTTAAGAATTCAAACCGAAAAATTGCAAACCCAATTCCTCGAATAGGATGATCCGCAATCATTGTTGTTCCGAGACGCCATCCTTCTAAGCGGGCAGCAATTGCTTGATCCTGGAAATTAAGAATAGTTCCCATACGATCAAAATATTTAGACGGGACAAAAGGAAGCATAAACATAAAAAGCACAAGAAAAACAATCACTCCCAACGCCTTATATTTTTTTATCATACGAATTCCTATTGTAAGCCACAAACCCGCAACCAGCTGAATCATGCCGGCACGGGAAAAAGTTAAAATAATTGTAAGTACAAGTACTGTCAGTACTGAAAACAATACACTTCTTATAACCTTTCTTTTAGTTCCCATAAACACATTAATGACTATCGGAACAGAAAGAGTTAAATTCGTCGCAAAAATATTAGCATCTTCATCAGGACCGGATATTCTTAATATCCCTTCTTGAGCATAATAAAGACCGATATGATTTATATACTGATAGATCCCAATTAAAGCCGAAATCGTACTAAATAAAATTAAAAAGGAAACAAAGTTTATTACTCTGCCGCGAGTATTCAATAAGCAAATGATCGCAAAATACAGGACAATAGCTTTGGTTCCAAATTCCGTAAAATACGAAAAACTCACATCAAAATACTTAAAACAAGCGAGAAAAACAAATACTAAAAATCCCGCTATATAAAGATGCTGAACATCCTTGGGAAACTTTAAATCACGATAGACCATAGAGTGTCCGGCCCAGATAATTATTATGAAAAGAGACATATTACGAGCTATGTGCAGTCCTTGCAGCATCGGAAAATGGTATGTAGGGTGGAAAAAAGCCCCAATAAGAAAGATTATCAACGCCACATATAGGTTTAAAAAAATTGCTGCCGTGGTAACCATCACAAGAAAAATAGATACTACTAAATACCAGGGAACAACAAGTAAACTCAAACCCAAAAAAAACGAGAAAAGTAAAATACAAAACATGATAAGCTGTGGTAACTCAAATAAGGGCTGTTCCTCTAAGCTTATACTCTTATATTTCATTTTGTATGATTCATCCCTTAAATAATATTCATTAATTTATTCAGAAATTGGTTTAATTATCCTCAGACAGGTATGTGGATGTTCTGCTGGAAGTCCGAAATTATTACAAATGGCGATGTATATATTCGGGGATATGATATTCAACATTACTTAAGACAACACCCAACAGCCTTGCCTTGAGACTGTTCAGCTGCTCCTGAACTCTCAATACCACTTCCCGGCGCGTTCTCGAAGCCTGTACTACCAATATGACACCATCAACCAACGAACCTAAAATGCGGACATCGGCTACAGGTATTATTGCCGGAGTATCTATCAAAACATAATCAAAACGTTTTTCCAGTGCCTCAATAAGATCCTTCATTTTCTGTCCGGCTAAAAGTTCAGCTGGTTTTAAAGGAAGCCTTCCCGAGGGTAAAACAGTTACCCCTTTAATATCAGCCTTACTCAAGGCTTCATCTAAAGTTATTTTATCTTGAAGGTATTCTGACAATCCTGATGAATCTGATATATTTAATAATTTTTCAACAGCCGGAAAACGAAAATCAGCATTAACTAAAACAACACGTTTTCCCCTTTCCTCTGCCATCACAATCGCAAGGTTAATGCTTGTAATAGTTTTTCCCTCGAAACGATTGGCACTGGAAATCACTATAGAACGAGCTAAATTCTCTCCTTTTAGGGAATTAATATATGTACGAATACTCCGATATTGCTCAACTATCGTAGAACCAGCATCATAATAGGCGACAATACGTGAATCTATTTGACTTTCATCTTTTTCCTTTGCTATATATTTTGTAAACATCCTATCTCCTGATTCAATCGCCATCTTGAATTTTCTCTCTGATAACCTTTTCTGTCAGTTTCTTTTCCTGAACATATGAAGTCATTAAGGCAGCAATAAAAAAGAGCGCAAAGATAACGACCAAAATTGCAACATTTTTACGTTGTTTCCGTTTTTGATTAAAATATTCCGTTCTTGTCAAAATTTTCATCGTGGAGAAAACTACCGGCACATTCAAAAAATTAAGAGCATCTTCTGGATTGCGGAAAGAATGATCACCCATTTCAACGAGGAAAACACAACCAAATCCAGTAAGAATACCCAAAATAAACGCAACAATAGATATGATCAGCTTTTTTGGACGAGACGATTTTAAGGCAACACGTCCTTCTTCGATCACTTCATACTGTGTACCTTTTTGTTGTATTTCAATTGTATCCAAACGATTTTCTTCAACTTTAAAACGAAGCATTTCATAGATATTACTATTTACCCGGCTATCCCTTTGTAAATTAACATAAATTCTATCTTGCTCAGGTAAGCTGGCTATCCGGCTTTCGTACTTATCCACCAGCAGTCTTAAATCATATTCTCTTTTTTTATAGTCATTAACCCTTACTTCTAATTCATCTCTTTTCTGTTCAAGCTGTTTAAAGAAAAGCGGGGCAGTCTGTCTGGTCTGACTGTCGACCATTTTATCGGTCTCTTCGGATAACCGGCCGCGCAAATTATCTATTTCCAGCTCGACATCCATAACCTGGGAAGAAGACGGATCTTTATATATCAAATTATCCATATATATCTGCCGGTTCTGCAGCTGTTCATTAAGCGTAGTAATAATCGGACTGGAATTCAGCAGTTCTTCACTAAGCACAACCGGCTCCTGACCGCTTAGCTGGTCATTAATTCTGTTTAGCTGAGTTTGCAGTTCTTCTAAACTTAATTGGGTATTCGTAAGGATAGTCTGATAATTGACCAGCATCGAAATATTAATATCAGTATCTTTACCAGGTTTTTGCAGAAGAAATTTGCTTTGAAACTCATACAAAACTTTTTCCGATTCTTCTAGTTTTTCCCGATATACCTCAGCCTGCTCTTCGGCAAAAGTAACTCCGGTTAAAGCAAGTTTTTCTTTTTTAAAACGATTATATTCAATAAAACTGTTTACTAGAATATTTACCAGTTTCTTCGCCATATTCGGATCTTTGTCTTCATAACTAATCTCGATAACTTCCGAAGAACGTAATTTAATCCTCGTCCGGTTACGTATGGAAAAAACCATTTTTTCTTGTTCTAAGGGGTTTTTAATCTTATCCCCAAGGTCAAGGCTATTAACTACAAGAACTAATTGCGGATAATTAAGAATTTTTTCGCTCAAAGTTCTAAGCTGTTCTCCTAAACTCTGAGGAGCTGTACGAAGGTACTCCGGTTCTTTAGATAAAGGATTAATGACTTTTTCTTCTTGCACTAAGAGTAATACCGACGAAGAATAATATTTAGGAAGAAAAAAACTGCCGAATGACGCGGTAAAAAAAACAACTAAGGCCGGAAGTAAAAAATACTTCTTGCGGTGAAATAAGATCAAGAGAAAATCTCTTACAGTTGCCTGGGATTTGGAAAAAGATTCTTTCACAAAAAATTATATTACTCCTTAACAGTGCTACTATTTACAATTTCACGTAATTCCATACTTCTTTTCGTCAGCTCTTCTACCCTTTTGGCCTCTTCCAGCAATATATCATCATCCCCTCTAGTTCCGATTATATGCGGCGTGATAAAGACAACTAATTCCTGTTTGACTTTTTCTTTTACATCATTACGAAAAAACAATCCGATCAGCGGAATATTCCCGAGTATCGGAACTTTATTTGTTGTTAATTTATTGGAGTCCTTGATCAAGCCGCCCAGGAGTACTGTTTCCCCGTGTTTTACCATCATCGTAGTATCTGCTTCGGTAGTATCTACAGCCAAAGCATTATCAACTTCCGCGACACGGCGCGCGGAACTGACTTCCGGCTGAATATTCATAATCACAAATCCGTCTTCGGTAATACTCGGAGTAACTTTAAGTTTAATCCCGACATCAAGAAATTTAGTTTCGGTCGTGATCAATCCGGTATCGATGTCTTTCTGCTGAACAACATAAGGTTCGCTGCTGCCGACTAATATACTCGCCTGTTTTCCGTCCATGACCACAATGCGCGGCGAGGATAAGACATCCGTATCCGAGGAAGCTTCCAAAAGTTCTAATACTGATTGATAATCCCGGCGTCCCATCATCCCGACCTGAAAAATACCGCCGGAGGTAATATCCTGGGAAAATGCTCCCTTAAGATTATACTTTCCTTTTAAATACTGCCAGTCAATCCCGGTTTTCCGGTTCTTATCCAGAGTTACCTGCAGAATTTTAGCTTCGATCAATACCTGACGGCTTTGCACATCCCATCCGCTGATCAGCTCATCCACATCATTTAGGATCACCGGAGTTGCTTTTACCACCAGACTATTTGTGCGGTCATCAACAAAGATTTCTCCTTTGGCATCCGGGATAACCTGCTGAAGCTTGCTCTTTACATCGCTGGGCTTGGCAAATAATAAACGGTATTTTTTTAAAACCGCCTGTTGGTCCAAACGTGAAATAGCCACTTCAATATCCTCGATTTTTTCCTGAGTATCGGTAACAATCACCTGATTGGCTTTTTCATTAAGTTCAATACGTCCGCGGTTTGATTTCATCGAAAGCAATATACGGCGCAGGTCAGCTACGTCGGCATATTTTAAAGTGTAAACACGAGTAGCGATTTTAGAAAACCGCTCTTCCTGCTTTACCTCTTCATAAGAATAAACATTGATGATCCCCTCCTCAAAAGTATAGAGGTAATTATTGGATTTTATAACTGAGTCCAAGGCCTGGGTCAGGGTTACATCTTTTAAGTTAACCGTAACGATCCCGATAACATTTTTACTGACGACAAGATTACTCCCGGCCTGCTCGGCGATGGTTTTAAGTACCGCGACAATATCTGTATGCTCGGCATTAACAGTAATTATCTTTTCAAGGGCAAATACTTTTGGACAGAATAAACCACAAAGGATGAAAAGAAGTGATATGACTAAAAATCCTTTTTTTAGCTTCAAGATCCCTCTCCTGTTAAAATTGATTTTACATATATTATTATACAAAAAAAATCTCCTAAGTCAATAGTTTTTATTGAGTATTGAATATCAATGCCCCTTGATAATTGCTAATTGCTAACTGATAATTGCTAATTGATAACTGATAATTGCTAATTGATAATTGTCCTTTACCTGATCTGAGCTCCCGAAGGCATATCTTTTTCCGGAGTAAGTAAAGCCAGGCTTTCTCCGTTGGAAGCGCAAAGCAGCATACCCTGGCTCTCCTGCCCCCTTAAAATAACCGGCTCCAGATTATTTACCACAACAATCGTCTTACCGACTAGATCTTCCTTGGCATAATGAGCCCGGATACCGGCAACGATCTGCTTTTGCTCATCGCCGACCTGGATCTTCAGGACATAGAGTTTATCCGCGTTCGGATGGTCCTCAGCTTCTATGATCATAGCGGTCTTCAGTTCTACTTTTTTAAAATCGTCAAAACTAAGCATTGGCTTTTCTCCGATCAATTAAATATTAAATTTTACTTAAATAAGTATTAAGATCTTTATTTTAACTTACCTAGTATAATATTGCAAAAACTATTTTCGATTAAACTCCGCGGCCCGGCGTCTTAACTGACGCATTTGCGCTTCCTCAAACCCGGCATATAATACCGGAAAAGCGGTATGACCTAAGCGCAAAGGATCGGTATCTTTGGTGATCATGCCTTTATTAATAAAGGATTCCCATTCCTCTGTTCTCGGGACCAGGGAAAAACTGGACAAATGGACACTTGCTCCCAGAGAAGACACAAACTCCATGTCATTTTGAATATCTTCCGGGGAATGCCCGGGAAATCCCGCCAAAGTATAAACTCCGATCTGAGATTTAGTAAACCCGGCATTCTGAAGCAGTTTAACCGCATTTTTTAGATGTTCATTAGTTACCTTACTACTGCTTTTTGTCTTCAAAAAATCTCCACTGGACTCTAAAGACAAACGGATACTTTTAAATCCGGATCTATACATCAGCTGGGCCAGCTCCTGGTCAATGAATCGGGCATGCAATCCGTTAGGGGTGTGAAAACGCGCCTCAAGTTTTTTTTCAATTACACCCTTTAAGACTAGTTTTATAAACTTATCACTATTAACAAACAAGGCATCATCATAAAAAATAAAGTCTTTGGTTTTAAATTCGGATACGCATCTTTGAAGATAAGCAATTAAATCACCAGGCTGGCGCTGTTTAAATTCCGGGTAAAGTAATCTGGAAGCGCAATATGTGCATTGAAACGGACAACCCAAACTAGCCAGCACCGGCAAAGCCTGAGTATTGGTGAGCAGTTCAAACGCGGGAAATATATTTTCATTGTGATCCTCTTTGATCTTGATATCCAGCTTTTGATTTACACATTTAATGATCTCTGGAATATCCGTACCGCGGAAAACAATATCCGCTTTTGTGTTTGCCTGAGCATGTTCCGGGCATAATGTCGCGTATGTCCCGCCTAAGATGATCGGGCATTCATTCCCATAGACACTGCGCATTAGATCGATCGTCTGCTGAATCCCGACATACCAATAAGTCATACCCGATGTAACTAAAATAATATCCGGCTTTATCTTGGACAGCTTTTCCCGGGCGGCAGGCTCCGGTATCCCATAGCGGAAAAACTTGCGCGGCATATCGCTGATTACTTTTGGCTTCGGGATTTCCCGCTTTAAAAAATGCCCGGTGCCGAAAGCTGCGGTTATGGATTTATCATTTTTATGATCGGTTGCGGGATATTCAAATCTATTCAGCAGATCAAGCAGCTGCAGGTTTATGCCTTTTGCTTTTAAACACGCGGCAATATTTAAAAGGCCTAAAGGAACTATCCACAGGTCATAGGCGGCAAAATCGCAGATCCAAGGATTTACAAGTAAGATATTTTTATTCACAAGGTTTTCACTGAATTTTTATCTGGCCGGTAACATTATAAATATTTATCGTACAGATCTTCCCCTGATTATTCCGCAGCTGGATATTACCGCTGCCGTCGCCCACACTGCCGGTAGTATTAAAAGTAATTGTGTCGGAAGCATACCCGGTAACACTTACAATATCTATTCCGTCCTCGGCTTTAAATGAATCTACCAAACCATTAGCGCTGTCTCTGATTTGGTAGGTCTCAGCAGCGATATCAACTATAACGCTGTGTTGTTCCTGCGTAGTAATCGACAGATCCCGGGCCTGCCCCAGCGCAGAGGCGATCTCTTTCGCGCAGAGATTTAAGGCACTGCCGGAGCGGTAATTAAATATATAGGCTCCGGTCATACCTAAAATAATGATCATTATGGACAGGACAACGATCAACTCCGCGATGGTAAATGCTTTTTTATTCATTTCTTTTTTTTCAGGACAATCTTAATCGCTATATAGGGAACCAGAAACAAAATAAATATCATTGTTTTCAAAATGGCTATTCCGGAATAATGGATAGCATTAAATGTTTCCCGGGACATGGCAAAGAATTTAGAATGCATGCCATAAATAAAATCACCGGCAAATACCATCATGATAAACCACCAAAATACCAGCACCATACTCAGAACAAAGCACCAGCCTAAAACACCGGCTTTTTTTTCCAGACATTCAAATTTTTTATCTTTATCTTCGCACATATCTGACCTCCTTTTTAAATCATTCAGCATCAAAACGTTTCTCGATCATCCCTTTAGGATTCTTTTTTTTAAACAACTCCGCTAATTTATTATCATACATAGCTTCTTCCGGATAAGTAATCGACCAGGTTAAAACCGGTGTATCCATGGACCACTGAATACTGAAATCATTTTCCTTGATCATTTTCTTGCCATTGGTCTGAACATTTTTTTTATTATCTATTTCGGAAGCCAATTTCAATAAAATAATATCCCCTTCCACGGTAACGATCTCTCCGTCCTCATAGACACTCTTAAAATCCGCATAGTCATACTCAGCTACCCCCTCCAAAAAACCTCGATCATTGATCCAGATTTTTACATAGGAAGGAACCTTTTGCGCTTCGTAATTTTCCTTACTAAGGGTTTTCAGCAAAGCCTGATAATCTTTTTCTAATTCTTCTTTTGATTTTCCTTGATCCGATTTCACTCCGTAAGCCTGCCAGATCACTTTGACGCTTCCGTCCGGGTTACGAAATATAGTTGTGGCTTCTTTTTCAATCCCCAGACACCCCGAAAGCATAAAAGCAAAAACTAAAATTATTATTAATTTATTTTTTATCTTTTTCATAACCATCCTCTCGCGCATCTTACACATATTGTCAAAATTCGAGTTAATTCAATATTTATCAGTAAGTTTTGCTGACTAACCTGCTTTATAAGTCAAAAATCAGAAGGCAAAATTCAAAAATTCAATTCAAAATTTAAAACTTATTTATTATTATTTAATTATATTAT